>CAVRHG010000001.1:0-141204 GCA_963720845.1 uncultured Actinomycetota bacterium
GCCCGCGTACGTGACGAACCGGCAGATCGAGTCGGCGCGTATCGCTATCAACCGGCACATCCGCCGTGGTGGCAAGGTCTGGATCAACATCTTCCCGGACCGGCCGCTGACCAAGAAGCCTGCGGAGACCCGCATGGGTTCCGGTAAGGGCTCGCCGGAGTTCTGGATCGCCAACGTCAAGCCGGGCCGTGTGCTGTTCGAGATGAGCTACCCGAACGAGCAGACCGCGCGCGAGGCGCTGCGCCGTGCGATCCACAAGCTGCCGATGAAGTGCCGGATCGTGACCCGTGAGGGTGGTGACATCTGATGGCGCGCGGTACCGCGACGACGGCCGCCGACCTGCGCGAGCTGACCGACGAGGAGCTCGTGCTGCGGGTCCGGGAGGCCAAGGAGGAGCTGTTCAACCTCCGATTCCAGATGGCCACCGGGCAGTTGGACAACAACCGGCGGCTGCGCACCGTCCGGCAGGACATCGCGCGGATCTACACCGTGATGCGGGAGCGCGAGCTCGGGTTGTCCAGCGCGCCTCAGGAGATGGGTGAAGTGTCATGACCGAGCGACTCGACTCGAGTTCGAAGCCGCGCGGGGAGCGAAAGGTCCGTGAGGGACTGGTCGTGTCCGACAAGATGGACAAGACGATCGTCGTCAGCCTCGAGGACCGGGTGAAGCACCCGCTGTACGGCAAGGTCATCCGGCGGACCAGCAAGGTCAAGGCGCATGACGAGGCCAACACGGCTGGCGTCGGTGACCGGGTCCGTCTGATGGAGACGCGGCCGTTGTCGGCGACGAAGCGCTGGCGGCTGGTCGAGATCTTGGAGAAGGCGAAGTGATCCAGCAGGAGTCGCGGCTGCGTGTCGCGGACAACACCGGTGCCAAGGAGATCCTCTGCATCCGGGTGCTGGGCGGCTCGGCGCGGCGCTACGCCGGCATCGGCGACATCATCGTCGCCACGGTGAAGGAGGCCATCCCGGGCGCCGGGGTGAAACGCGGTGACGTCGTCAAGGCCGTCATCGTGCGCACCGTCAAGGAGAAGCGCCGGCCGGACGGCTCCTACATCCGGTTCGACGAGAACGCCGCGGTCCTGATCAAGCAGGACGGCGAGCCGCGGGGGACCCGCATCTTCGGCCCGGTCGGTCGCGAGCTCCGCGACAAGCGGTTCATGAAGATCATCTCCCTCGCGCCGGAGGTGTTGTAAGAATGAAGGTCAAGAAGGGCGACACGGTTCTCGTGATCGCCGGCAAGGACAAGGGCGCCAAGGGCAAGGTCATCCAGGCCTACCCGACGCGTGACCGGGTGCTCGTCGAGGGCGTCAACCGGATCAAGAAGCACACCCGGGTGAGCCAGAACCAGCGCGGCGCGCAGTCGGGCGGGATCGTCACCCAGGAGGCGCCGATCCACGTCTCGAACGTGATGGTGATCGACTCCGACGGCAAGCCGGCACGCCTGGGCAAGAAGACCACGGACGACGGCAAGCGGGTCCGGATCTCCCGGCGCAACGGGAAGGAGCTGTGATGACCTCCACGAGGGAGATGGCCACGGCAGAGCGCGTCGCACCGCGGCTCAAGCAGCGCTACCGCGACGAGATCCGTGACGGGCTGCAGGAGCAGTTCAGCTACGGCAACGTCATGCAGATCCCGGGCGTCGTCAAGGTCGTCGTCAACATGGGTGTCGGCGACGCCGCCCGCGACGCGAAGCTGATCGACGGCGCGGTTCGCGACCTGGCCACGATCACCGGTCAGAAGCCGCAGGTCCGCCGGGCGACCAAGTCCATCGCGCAGTTCAAGCTGCGTGAGGGCATGCCGATCGGCGCGAAGGTCACGCTGCGCGGCGACCGGATGTGGGAGTTCCTGGACCGGCTGCTCACGATCGCGCTGCCGCGTATCCGCGACTTCCGCGGCCTGTCGCCGACCCAGTTCGACGGCCGGGGCAACTACACGTTCGGTCTCACGGAGCAGTCGATGTTCCACGAGATCAACCCGGACAGCATCGACCGCCCGCGCGGCATGGACATCACCGTCGTCACGACGGCGACAACGGACGAGGAGGGCCGGGCGCTGCTGCGCCGTCTGGGCTTCCCGTTCAGGGAGGCGTGAGATGGCCAAGAAGGCCCTCGTCATCAAGGCCGCGGCCAAGCCGAAGTTCAAGGTCCGCGGCTACACCCGCTGCCAGAAGTGCGGGCGACCCCGCGCGGTGCTGCGCAAGTTCGGGCTGTGCCGCATCTGCGTCCGGCAGATGGCGCACCGCGGCGAACTGCCCGGCGTCAGCAAGAGCAGCTGGTAACACCCCCGAATCGCCGTAGGCCCTGCTCCACCCGTCCGGGACACCCGGATCCGGGGGAGCGGGGAACCGCAGCGGGAAAGTGACCACGTCACCATGACGATGACCGATCCGATCGCAGACATGCTCACGCGTCTGCGCAACGCGAACTCGGCCTACCACGACCAGGTCGTGATGCCGCACTCGAAGCTGAAGGTGGCGATCGCCGAGATCCTGCAGCGCGAGGGCTACATCGCGTCGCACCGCACCGAGGACGCCGAGGTCGGCAAGACCCTGGTGATCGAGCTCAAGTACGGGCGCAACCGCGAGCGCAGCATCGCAGGTCTGCGCCGGGTATCCAAGCCCGGCCTGCGGGTCTATGCGAAGTCGACCAACCTGCCCCGGGTCCTCGGGGGCCTGGGCGTCGCGATCATCTCGACGTCGAACGGTCTCCAGACCGAGCGGCAGGCGCACAAGAACGGCGTGGGCGGCGAAGTCCTCGCCTACGTCTGGTGAGGGGTTAGAACAATGTCCCGCATCGGGAAGCTTCCGATCACCGTGCCGTCCGGGGTGGACGTGGCCATCGACGGCCGCACGGTGACGGTCAAGGGGCCGAAGGGCACCCTGTCGCACACGGTGGTCGAGCCCATCAGCATCGAGCGTGCCGACGACGGCACCGTGCAGCTCAAGCGGCCGGACGACGAGCGGCGCAGCAAGGCCATGCACGGCCTGTCGCGCTCGCTCGTCCAGAACCTCGTCACCGGCGTGACCGCCGGCTACGAGAAGAAGCTGGAGATCGTCGGCGTCGGCTACCGCGTCGCGCTGCGCGGGGCGAACCTCGAGTTCGCGCTCGGCTTCAGCCACCCGGTCGTGGTCGAGCCGCCTGCCGGCGTCACCTTCGCCGTCGAGGCCCCCACGCGGTTCTCCGTGTCGGGCATCGACAAGCAGCTGGTCGGCGAGACCGCCGCGAACATCCGCAAGATCCGCAAGCCGGAGCCGTACAAGGGCAAGGGCGTGCGGTACGCCGGCGAGGTCGTCCGGCGCAAGGTCGGAAAGACGGGTAAGTGATCATGGCTGTGTCTGATTCCTCTTCGGGAACGCTTTCTGCCAACGCGAAGAAGCGCACCGCGCCCCGCGTCTCGCTGGAGCGGCGCCGCTCGCGCACCCGTCGGCACGCCCGCCTGCGCAAGAAGGTCAGCGGCACCCCGGCGCGTCCGCGTCTGGTGGTCAACCGCAGCTCGCGGCACGTGGTTGCCCAGCTGATCGACGACCTGGCCGGCCACACGCTGGCCGCGGCGTCCACGCTCGAGGTCGACGTCCGGGCGCTCGACGGCGACAAGAAGGCGAAGGCCGCGAAGGTCGGGGAGCTGCTCGCCGCCCGCGCCCGCGAGGCCGGGGTGACCGCGGTGGTGTTCGACCGGGGTGGCTACCTCTACCACGGCCGGATCGCCGCCCTCGCCGACGCCGCCCGTGAGGGCGGCCTGGAGTTCTAGATGATGTTCCAGTATAAGATCAAGATGAGGGAAGGGAACGCCTGATGCCGGGACGTGCACGGCGTGACGGCGGGGGCCCCGGGGGTGGCAGCGGCGACAACCGCGACCGCCGGGACCGCCGCGACGGGGGCCGTGGCGGGGCGGCCCAGGACAAGACCCCGTACATCGAGCGCCTGGTGACGATCAACCGTGTCGCCAAGGTGGTCAAGGGCGGCCGGCGCTTCAGCTTCACCGCGCTGATGATCGTCGGCGACGGCGACGGCCTGGTGGGCGTCGGTTACGGCAAGGCCAAGGAGGTGCCGGCGGCGATCGCCAAGGGTGTCGAGGAGGCGAAGAAGAACTTCTTCCGCGTCCCGCGCATCGGCGGCACGATCGTCCACCGCGTGCAGGGTGAGGCGGCCGCAGGCGTGGTCATGCTGCGTCCGGCCAGCCCCGGTACCGGTGTCATCGCCGGTGGCCCGGTGCGTGCCGTGCTGGAGTGCGCCGGCATCCATGACATCCTCAGCAAGTCGCTCGGCAGCGACAACGCGATCAACGTCGTGCACGCCACGGTGGCCGCGCTGAAGCAGATCCAGCGCCCCGAGGAGGTCGCGGCCCGCCGCGGCCTGCCGCTTGAGGACGTCGCTCCCGCCAAGATGCTGCGCGACCGGGCTGCGGCCGCGCAGGCTGCGAGGTGACCCCGTTGGCCCAGAATGATCCTGCGCGGTTGAAGATCACCCAGGTGCGCAGCACGATCGGTGGCAAGCAGAACCAGCGGGCCACACTGCTCTCGCTCGGGCTGCGCAAGATCAGCCAGTCCGTGGTGCGCGACGACACGCCGCAGATCCGCGGCATGATCCGCACGGTCCGCCACCTCGTGACCGTGGAGGAGGTGTCCTGATGACGATCAAGATCCACGACCTGCGTCCCGCCGCGGGCGCCAAGACCGCCAAGACCCGCGTCGGTCGAGGTGAGGGCGGCAAGGGCGGCAAGACCGCCGGCCGCGGTACCAAGGGCACGGGCGCTCGCAAGAACGTCCCGGTCGGCTTCGAGGGCGGGCAGATGCCGATTCACATGCGGCTGCCCAAGCTCAAGGGCTTCCGCAACCGGTTCCGGGTGGAGTACCAGGTCGTCAACGTGGGCGACCTCGGCACGCTGTTCCCGGATGGTGGCACGGTGGGCCCGGTGGAGCTGGCCGAGGCCGGTGCCGTCCGGCGCAACAAGCCGGTCAAGGTCCTCGGCAACGGGGACCTCGGCGTTGCGCTGACGGTCAGTGCGCACGCGTTCTCGGGCAGCGCCCGCGACAAGATCGCGGGTGCGGGCGGCTCGGTCACCGAGCTGTAGGCCTGGCCCAGCACGTTTCGTCCCGTCTGCCCGCCGTCGCGGAGCAGGCGGGTGGCAGTCCAGTCGACGGCGCGGACCGGCACTCCGTCAGGGGCGCCGGTCCGTGCCGTATCGGCGATGGAGCCGCTGTTAGAGTCGCTATCGCCGGTCGGGTCGTCGGGCCGGCGGTGGGCGACGGCGGTCTCGCCGGTCGTCGGGCCCCTGCGCCCGGAGTCAGTACAGGAGGATGTCGGTGCTCAGCGCTTTCCGGTCGGCCCTGACCACGCCGGACCTCCGGAAGAAGATTCTCTTCACGCTCGCGATGGTCGCGGTCTACCGTCTGGGCGCCGCGATCCCGGCGCCCGGGGTGTCGTACCCGAACGTGCAGGAGTGCATCCGGCAGGTCGAGGGCGGCGAGAACTCCAGCGTCTACTCGCTGATCAACCTGTTCTCCGGCGGAGCTCTGCTCCAGCTGTCGATCTTCGCTTTGGGCATCATGCCCTACATCACGGCCAGCATCATCGTGCAGCTTCTGACGGTGGTCATCCCGCGGTTCGAGCAGCTGAAGAAGGAAGGGCAGTCGGGTCAGAACAAGCTGACCCAGTACACCCGCTACCTGACGGTCGCGCTGGCGATCCTGCAATCGACCGGCATCGTGGCGCTGGCCGACCGCGGGCAGCTGTTCGGCAACTGCACCCAGCCGGTCATCCCGGCGTCCGGCATCTTCACGCTCTCGATCATCGTCGTCACGATGACCGCGGGCACCGCGGTGATCATGTGGCTGGGCGAGCAGGTCACCGAGCGCGGGATCGGCAACGGCATGTCCCTGCTGATCTTCTCCTCGATCGCCGCCCGGATCCTCGCGGAGGGTCGCAACATCCTGTCGAACTCTGGCGGGCTGGTCTTCGCCGGCGTCTGCGTGTTCGGCCTGGCGATCATTGCGAGCGTCGTCTTCGTCGAGCAGGGCCAGCGGCGCATTCCCGTCCAGTACGCCAAGCGCATGGTCGGGCGGCGTATGTACGGCGGCACGTCGACCTACCTGCCGCTCAAGGTCAACCAGGCCGGTGTCATCCCGGTGATCTTCGGGTCGTCGCTGCTGTACCTGCCCGACCTGATCTCCCGGCTGGCCGGTTCGGAGGGCGGGGCGTTCCAGCGGTTCGTACAGACCTATCTGGTCGACCAGTCGAACTGGCTGCACATCATCCTCTACATCGCGCTGATCATCTTCTTCACGTACTTCTACGTCGGGATCACGTTCAATCCCGATGAGCGTGCGGACGAGATGAAGAAGTTCGGCGGGTTCATCCCGGGCATCCGGCCCGGCAGGCCGACGGCGGAGTACCTGAACTACGTGCTGTCGCGCATCACGCTGCCCGGATCGCTCTACCTGGGCATCATCGCGGTGCTGCCCAACTTCTTCCTCGGCATCACCGGCAGCGGCCGGAACCAGAACTTCCCCTTCGGCGGTACTGCGGTGCTGATCATGGTCGGGGTTGGCCTGGACACGGTCAAGCAGATCGAGAGCCAGCTCATGCAGCGCAATTACGAGGGATTCCTGCGCTAACGTCAGGGCGTCCACCGTCGGCGTCAGGCCGTCGGATCGTGTCGAGGGTCCTGTCGCGTCGAGGTGTGGAGGAAACGTGCGGTTGGTTCTGGTGGGTCCGCCGGGGGCGGGCAAGGGCACGCAGGCGGAACGGTTGGCGGAGCGGCTCGACGTGCCCCACATCTCCACCGGCGACCTCTTTCGCGCGAACCTCAAGCAGATGACCCGGCTGGGCGTCGAGGCCAAGCGCTACATGGACGCGGGCGACCTGGTGCCGGACGAGGTGACCTGCGGGATGGTCCGCGCCCGCCTGGCCGAGCCGGACGCCGCGAGGGGCTTCATCCTCGACGGCTTCCCGCGCACGCTGCCGCAGGCCGACGCGCTGGACATCATGCTCGACGAGCTGGGAGTCGACCTCGACGCCATTGTCGAGCTCGCGGTGCAGGACGACATCGTGGTCGAGCGACTGCTCGGCCGCGGTCGCAGCGACGACACCGAAGAGGTCATCCGCAACCGGCAGAAGGTCTACCGTGACGAGACCGCCCCGCTGCTCGACCACTACCACGCCAAGCTCGTGAGCGTCGACGCCGTCGGGTCCGTGGAGGAGATCACGGAGCGGCTCGCGGGCGCGCTGCCGCGGCGCTAAGCGACCGGAGCGAGGGAGCGCGGTGACCCGAGGAACGCGTGGCGGGGTGCGGGCGGTGCTCGCCCGCTGGCGTGGCCGCGACATCGAGCTCAAGACCCCGAGCGAGATCGACGCCATGCGGGTCGCCGGCGCCCTCGTCGCCCGCGCCCTGACCGCCGTGACCGCGGCAGCGCGGCCCGGGGTGAGCACCGGTGAGCTCGACGCGATCGCCGAGCACGTCATCCGGGACGGCGGCGGCGTGCCGTCGTTCCTCGGCTACCACGGCTACCCGGCGTCGATCTGCGCTTCGGTGAACGAGCAGATCGTGCACGGCATCCCCTCGGCCGCGCAGGTCCTCGCGAACTGCGACCTGCTGTCGGTCGACTGCGGGGCGGTCGTCGACGGCTGGCACGGCGACGCCGCCGTCACCGTCGCGGTCGGTACCGGCGCACCGGCCGACCTCGCCCTGTCGGCCGCGTGCCGGGAGGCCCTGGAGGCCGGGATCGCGGCTGTCCGCCCCGGTGCGCGGCTCAGCGACGTCTCGCACGCCGTGCAGACCGCGACGGAGGCCGCCGGCCGTCGGGACGGCGTCACCTACGGCATCGTCGAGGAGTACGGCGGGCACGGCATCGGCACGGCCATGCACATGGACCCGTTCCTGGCCAACCACGGCGTCCCCGGGCAAGGCCCGCGGCTGGTCGTGGGCATGGCTCTGGCCGTCGAACCGATGCTGACGGCCGGGGTTCCGGAGACCCGTGAGCTCGACGACGGATGGACGGTCATCACGGCGGACGCAAGCCGAGCCGCGCACTGGGAACACTCCGTCGCGGTGACCGACGACGGGCCGCGAATCCTGACCCTCCCGGCAGACTAGCCAGCGTCCTACCTGTGCTGATCTGGGCTAGGTTTCGGCCCGTGGGCGCAGATGTCGGGGCAGGGGGCGGCCCGGACGAGGAGCGACGGCCCGTCACCGTCGGCGTGCCGCGCCAGACCGCCGAGGGAGAGCGTCGCGTCGCCCTCGTGCCCCAGGTGGTGGCGCGGCTGCGGGCGCGCGGGCTGACGGTGGTGGTGGAGCCCGGGGCGGGGCTCGGCGCGCTCATCCCGGACGAGCGGTTCACCACCGCCGGTGCCGTGCTGGGCGACCCGTGGACCGCGGACGTCGTCCTCACGGTCACGCCGCCGACAGTCGAGCAGGTGCGGAGGCTGCGGCGCGGCGCGGTGCTGATCGGCTTCCTCGCCCCGCTCACCGCACCGGGGACCGTCACCGCCCTGCGGGCGGCCGGCGCGCACGGCTTCGCGATGGAGGCCGTGCCGCGGATCTCCCGGGCCCAGAGCATGGACGCACTGTCGTCGCAGGCCAACGTCACTGGCTACCGCTCGGTGCTGGTCGCCGCCGAGCACCTCACCCGCTACTTCCCGATGCTCACGACCGCTGCGGGGACGGTGAAGCCGGCGACGGTGCTCGTACTCGGGGTCGGGGTCGCCGGCCTGCAGGCGCTGGCGACGGCCAAGCGTCTCGGAGCCCGCACCACCGGCTACGACGTGCGTCCCGAGGTCGCCGAGCAGGTCCGCTCGTTGGGTGCGCAGTGGCTGGACCTGGGTATCGAGGCCGCAGGGGAGGGCGGTTACGCCCGCGAGCTGATCGAGGACGAGCGGGCGGAGCAGCAGAAGCGCCTGGAGGAGGCGATCACCGGGTTCGACGTCGTGATCACCACGGCGAACGTTCCGGGGCGGCCGGCACCGACGCTGGTGACCGCGGCGGCGGTCGCGGGGATGCGACCGGGCAGCGTCGTCGTCGACCTCGCGGGGGAGAGCGGCGGCAACTGTGCGCTGACCACCCCGGGGGCCACCGTGGTGCACCAGGAGGTGACGGTGACCGCACCGCTGAACCTGCCGGCGTCCATGCCCGAGCACGCCTCGGAGCTGTACGCGCACAACGTCGTCGCCCTGCTGGAACTGATGCTCGACGACACGGGCGCGCTCGTGCCGGACCGGGTTGCCGGTCGGGGCGACGAGGTGCTGACGGGGTCGTGCGTGACCCGGGAGGAGCGGACCTGATGGCGTCGGGGCTCATGACCGGCGGAACGTCCGGGGACCTGCTGGCGGATCTCGCGATCCTCGTGCTGGCCGGGTTCGTCGGGTTCGCGGTGATCTCCAAGGTGCCCAACACGTTGCACACGCCGCTGGTGTCGGGCACGAACGCGATCCACGGGATCGTGCTGCTCGGCGGGATCGTCGTGCTCGGACGGCTGGAGAACCCGTCGCTGCTCGATGCGGTCGTCCTCGTGGTGGCGATCGTCTTCGGCATGATCAACGTCGTGGGCGGGTTCCTCGTCACCGACCGGATGCTGCGCATGTTCAAGCCCAAGAGGGCGCTGCAGAACGACCGGGCGGGCCCCGAGGACGGCCAGACGTGACCGAGCTTGCGAGGTCACCGTTGAACACAGCACCTCGGGGCACGGCGTCGACGAGCGTCAGCGAGGAGGCGACGTGACCGTCGCCGTCCCGCTGCTCTACATCGTCGCGTTCGCGCTGCTCATCCTCGGCCTGTCCGGACTCACCGGGCCGCGGACGGCGGTGCGCGGCAACAAGATCGCTGCGCTCGGCATGCTCGTCGCGGTGCTCGCGACGCTGCTCACCGTGCGCCACAACTGGCTGCTGATCCTCGTCGGGCTGGTGGTCGGCGCGGCGCTGGGCGTGCCGTCGGCGCGGCGGGTGCGGATGACGGCGATCCCGCAGATGGTCGCGCTGTTCAACGGCGTCGGTGGCGGTGCGGTCGCCCTGATCGCCTGGTCGGAGTTCCGCACCACGGACGCGTTCGCCGGCGAGCCGCTGTACATCGTGATCGCCTTCCTGTTCGGCGCGGTCGTCGGATCGGTGTCGTTCTGGGGTTCGCTCATGGCGTTCGGCAAGCTCCAGGAGATCCTTCCCGGCCGCCCGCTGGGGTTGGGCCGCGCGCAGCAGGCGGTGAACCTGCTGCTGCTTGCCGGAGCCGCGGCCTGCGCGGCGTCGGCGGCGATCGGCGGTGCGGAGCCGTGGATGGTCGGGCTCCTCGTCTTCGCCGCGGCGCTCGGGGTGATGGTCGTGCTGCCCGTCGGCGGCGCCGACATACCCGTGGTGATCTCCCTGCTCAACGCGTTGACGGGGCTCTCGGCCGCCGCGACCGGTCTGGCGTTGGGCAACACGGCGATGATCGTCGCCGGGATGATCGTGGGGGCGTCCGGCACGATCCTCACCAAACTCATGGCGACCGCCATGAACCGCTCCATCCCGGCGATCGTCGGTGGTGGTTTCGGCAGCACGCCGACGGCGCCGGGCGCGGACGGCGGGGCGGACCACCACGTCACCGCCACCACGGCCGCCGACGCGGCGATCCGCATGGCCTACGCCTCGCAGGTGATCGTCGTGCCCGGGTATGGGATGGCCGTCGCGCAGGCCCAGCACGCCGTCAAGGACATGGCCGATCTGCTGGAGAAGCGCGGTGTCGAGGTCAAGTACGCGATCCACCCCGTGGCCGGCCGGATGCCGGGGCACATGAACGTGCTGCTCGCCGAGGCCGACGTGCCCTACGACGCACTCCGCGAGATGGACGAGATCAACGACGAGTTCCCGCGCACGGACGTCGCTCTGGTGATCGGTGCCAACGACGTCACCAACCCCGCCGCGCGCACCGATCCCGGGTCGCCGATCTACGGCATGCCGATCCTGGACGTCGACCGCAGCCGCTCGGTGATCGTGCTCAAGCGCTCGATGAACAGCGGCTTCGCCGGCATCGACAACCCGCTCTTCTACGCGCCGCACACCGCGATGCTCTTCGGCGACGCCAAGACCTCGGTCATGGAGGTGACCGAGGAGCTGAAGGCGCTCTAGCCTGTCCAACCGCGTGGGCCGCCGCGGCCCGGTCCAGCGGATGGGCCAGCTCGTCGCGGGGCAGGCGCCAGGCCAGCAGCGCCGTCACCGCGAGCACCGGGGGCACCAGCGCGGCGACCACGAACGTCGCGGGGATCCCGATCCGCTCGCCGACGGGGCCTGCCAGTGCCATCGATACCGGCATGAGCGCGAGCGACACGAAGAAGTCGAGGCTCGACACGCGCCCGAGCAGGTGCGTCGGCACGCGGCGCTGTAGCAGCGTGCCCCAGATGACCATCGCGGCGGCGTCCGTGACGCCCACGACGAGGCTCGCCACGACCATGATCCAGAGCAGCGTCGACAAGCCGAACGCGAGCATCGGCAGCGCGCCCAGACCCCAGCACAGCAGCATCACCGTGAGATACCGGCGCGGTAGGCGCATCGACGACACGAGCAGCGCCCCCACCGCGCTACCCACGCCGTAGGCCGCCAGCACCAGGGAGAGGGCGGCGGGGCCGGCACCGACCTGGTCGCGGACCGCGAACGGCAGCAGCACCTCGATGGGGCCCATGACGACGAGGACGTAGAGGATGGCGAAGGCGAGAGTGGCGAACAGCCACCCGGTTCGGAACAGGTAGGCGAAGCCCTCGGCGAGCTGGCGGCGCACCGAGGGTTCGGCCGCGTCCCGGGTCTCCGCGGTGAGGGGCCTGACGGGTCGCATCGCCATCAGCGGCGCCACGGCGCCCAGGTACGCGACCCCGGCCCCGAGCAGCGCGACCTGCGGGGAGAAGGCTGCGACCAGCAGCCCGGCCAGCGCGGGCCCGGCCGCCTGCTGGGCGAGCGGACGCAGCATCCCCTCGATGCCGTTCGCGGCGAGCAGCTCGTCCGCGGGAAGCAGGGCCGGAACCACCGCCGACCACGTCGGGTAGTAGAAGCCGCCTGCCGCGCCGACGAGGAACGCCAGCGCTGCGAGTGACCACACCTCCAGTACGCCGGTGAGGGCGAGGACGCCGGTTGCCAGGGGGACGGCCGTGCGCACCGCCTCGACGCACAGCAGCACGGCCCGCTTCGGGAAGCGGTCCGCCGCCACGCCACCCATGAGCACGGCGGCGACCAACCCGAGGCTCGTCGCCGCAGCCACCACCGACAGGTCGGACGGGCCGCCGCCCGACGCGATGACCTGCCACACGAGGGCGACGAGCCAGAGCCCGTCCGCGAGCAGCGAGACCGACCCCGACGCGATCAGCAGCCGGTACTCCCGTCGGCGGAACGGCTGCAGCGCCCGGGGGAGGCGCCGCGGCTCAGCCGGCCCGGGCAGCACACCGGTGCCGGCTTTCGCGTGGCCGACGCCCTTGGACACCGCCGCTCCTCTCGTCCCCGGTACGACGACGGTAGGCGTGACCCCCGACAGTTTTCGCCTGCATTTTCCGAGAGCGGGCGGCGCGTGCGAGGCGCACGATCCGCGTTGCGGCCTACCGCAGCCGCACGTGGTGGGGGCCGAGTTCGTCCACGCTCGGCACGCCCAGCAGCTGGAGTGTGCGGACGATGTCTGTCCGGAGGATCTCGGCCGCCTTCGCCACACCGGCGCGCCCGCCTGCCATCAGCCCGTACAGGTAGGCCCGTCCGACGAGCGCGGCCGTAGCCCCCAGCGCCACGGCCGCGACGACGTCGCCGCCATTGGTGATGCCGGTGTCCACGAGCACCTCGGCCCGCCCACCCAACGCCTGGGCGGTGGGCTCCACCAGCTCCAGTGGCACGGGTGCGCGGTCGAGCTGCCGGCCGCCATGGTTGGACAGCAGGACGCCGTCCGCCCCCGCGTCCACCACGCGGACGGCGTCGTCGACGCTCTGCACTCCCTTGATCACGAGCTTGCCGGGCCACGTGTCGCGGAGCCACTCGACATCGGCCATGGTCAGGGCGGGGTCGAAGACCCGGTTGATCAGCTGCTCGGGGGTGCCTCCGGCGGCGAGCGTCGCGAACCTCAGGGGCTCGGTGGTCAACAGGTCGAACCACCATTGCGGGTGCAGCGCGCCGTCGAGGAACGTGCGCAGCGAAAGCGCGGGCGGGATCGACAGGCCGTTGCGGACGTCGCGCAGCCGTGCCCCGCCGGCTGGCGTGTCGACGGTGAGCATGACCGTGTCGTAGCCGGCGGCGGCAGCGCGCTGGACGAGGTCCTTACCGAACGAGCGGTCGCGCCACAGGTAGAGCTGGAACCACAGCCGAGCCGACGGTGCGGAGGCGGCCAGGTCCTCGATGGTGGTGGTGCCCACGGTCGACAGGGCATAGGGGACGCCGATCTCCTGCGCCACCGACGCCACCGCGCGCTCGCCCTCGGTGTGCAGCATCCGCGTGAAGCCGGTGGGGGCGAACGCGAACGGGAGGGCTGAACGTCGGCCGAGGATGTCCCGGCCGGTGTCGACGGTGGACACGTCGCGCAGCACCGACGGGCGGAACTCGATGCTCTCGAACGCCTCCCGGGCCCGGCGGAGCGACTGCTCACCGTCGGCGGCCCCGTCGCAGTAGTCGAACACCGCGCGCGGGGTGCGTCGCCGGGCGATCTTCCGCAGGTCGGCGACGGCGGCCGCGCGGCGCAGCCGCCGAGCGGTGGCGTCGCGCACGAACGGGGCGGGCCGCAGGAGCGGTGCGAGCTCGGAGGGCCGGGGCAGGCGACGCTGGGCCATTCCCGCAGCGTAGGGTCGAGGTGAGCGCGACGTGGGCTCCCGACATGCCCTCCTGCGGCTCACCCGGGTGCTGAGGGCTCGGCTCCGTCCCGTACCGCCAGGCGCGTCCACCCCACGCGCGGCAGGCCAGGCAGGCGACGTACACTTGTGTTTCGCGCGTGCCCGCAGGGCCCGTCCCGTCGTGCCTCCCGCACTCCACGGTTCTGGGTCGCGGCGTGCCCGCAAGCGAGGACCGACACACATCTGTCACGGAACGCGGAGGACATGGCCAAGAAGGACGGGGCGATCGAGGTCGAGGGCCGGGTCGTCGAACCCCTGCCGAACGCGATGTTCCGCGTGGAGCTGGAGAACGGGCACCGGGTTCTGGCCCACATCAGCGGGAAGATGCGGCAGCACTACATCCGGATCCTCCCCGAGGACCGGGTGGTGGTCGAGCTGTCGCCGTACGACCTGACCCGCGGCCGCATCGTCTACCGCTACAAGTGACGCCTCCTCCCGGCGACCGCCGGGGAGGACCACCGAGAACAGGATCGACGACGTGAAGGTCAACCCGAGCGTCAAGAAGATCTGCGACAAGTGCAAGGTGATCCGCCGTCACGGGCGGGTCATGGTGATCTGCGAGAACCTGCGCCACAAGCAGCGCCAGGGATGAGGGTGCTGAAGAACCGGTAGGCGCGCCGAAGGCGCGGGACCCGGTCTCTTCATGACTCTCACTCAGCATCTCCCTGCACGTCGCGGTCGTCTGACCGCAGCACCACAGAGGAACCCGACGAACCTGCCGCGCCATCGGGGCGCGGTCCGCCCCCGGAACCGGGCCGGGGCCCGGCCGCTGCTGCGGCCGGGACGGTCGTCGGGAGTACCCGGCACACGACAGGAGCACCCCGCCGCATGGCACGTCTCGCCGGCGTCGACCTCCCCCGCGACAAGCGGATGGAGGTCGCGCTCACCTACATCTACGGGATCGGACGCACCCGGTCGAAGGAGATCCTCAACGCCACGGGGATCGGCTACGACCTGCGGACGAAAGACCTCACCGACGAAGACCTCGTCGCACTGCGCGAGTACATCGAGACCAACTTCCGGGTCGAGGGCGACCTGCGCCGTGAGGTGCAGGCCGACATTCGCCGGAAGATCGAGATCGGCTGCTACCAGGGGATCCGGCATCGCCGGGGCCTGCCGGTGCGCGGCCAGCGGACCAAGACCAACGCCCGCAGCCGCAAGGGTCCGAAGAAGACCGTCGCCGGCAAGAAGAAGGCAGGTAAGAAGTAATGCCGCCCCGCAGCCGTACGGCGGCCGGACCGAAGAAGGTCCGCCGCAAGGAGAAGAAGAACGTCGCGCACGGCCATGCGCATATCAAGAGCACCTTCAACAACACCATCGTGTCCATCACGGACCCGACCGGTGCGGTGATCGCATGGGCCTCGGCGGGCCACGTCGGGTTCAAGGGCTCGCGCAAGTCGACGCCGTTCGCCGCGCAGATGGCCGCCGAGAGTGCCGCCCGCAAGGCCGCCGAGCACGGCATGAAGAAGGTCGACGTGTTCGTCAAGGGTCCCGGCTCCGGGCGGGAGACCGCAATCCGGTCCCTGCAGGCCGCCGGCCTCGAGGTGGGCACCATTTCCGACGTCACCCCGCAGCCGCACAACGGCTGCCGCCCGCCCAAGCGGCGCCGGGTCTAGGGGAGA
This sequence comes from uncultured Actinomycetota bacterium, assembly GCA_963720845.1. Taxonomy (GTDB): domain Bacteria; phylum Actinomycetota; class Actinomycetes; order Mycobacteriales; family Pseudonocardiaceae; genus Pseudonocardia. Next base: position 15,432 of record CAVRHG010000001.1, read on the forward strand.
GGAGCAACCAGACATGGCTCGCTACACCGGCCCCATGACCCGCAAGTCCCGCCGGCTCAAGGTCGACCTCGTCGGCGGCGACCAGGCGTTCGAGCGTCGCCCGTACCCGCCCGGCCAGCACGGCCGAATCCGCATCAAGGAGACCGAGTACCTCCTGCAGATGCAGGAGAAGCAGAAGGCCCGCTTCGGGTACGGCGTGTTGGAGCGTCAGTTCCGCCGCTACTACGAGGAGGCCAACCGTCGCCAGGGCAAGACCGGCGACAACCTGCTGCAGATCCTCGAGTCGCGCCTGGACAACGTCGTGTACCGCGCGGGCCTCGCCCGCACCCGGCGCATGGCCCGTCAGCTCGTGAACCACGGCCACTTCATGGTGAACGGCAAGAAGGTGAACATCCCCAGCTACCGCGTCTCGCAGTGGGACGTCATCGACGTGAGGCCGAAGTCGCTGGCGACGGATCCGTTCATCATCGCCAAGGAACTGGTCGGCGACCGGCCGATCCCGGCCTGGCTGCAGGTCGTACCCAGCAGCCTGCGCATCCTCGTGCACCAGCTCCCGGAGCGGGCGCAGATCGACACGCAGGTCACCGAGCAGCTGATCGTCGAGCTCTACTCCAAGTAGCACTCTTGCAGTGAGAGCTCGGTCCCCCCGCCCTGCAGTGGGGCGGGGGGCTCACTGCGGCATCAAATGGTGGTTGCCGCAGCAAACCGAAGGAGAACCATCCGTGCTGATCTCACAGCGCCCAGCTCTGAACGAGGACTCCGTCGCCGACACCCGGTCGCGGTTCGTCATCGAGCCCCTCGAGCCGGGCTTCGGCTACACGCTGGGCAACTCGCTCCGGCGCACCCTCCTGTCGTCCATCCCCGGCGCGGCCGTGACCAGCATCCGCATCGACGGCGTGCTGCACGAGTTCACCACCGTCCCGGGTGTCAAGGAGGACGTCACCGACATCATCCTCAATCTCAAGGAGCTCGTCGTGAGCTCCGAGGAGGACGAGCCGGTGACCATGTACCTGCGCAAGCAGGGCCCCGGCCCGGTGACGGCAGGCGACATCGTGCCGCCCGCGGGCGTCACCGTGCACAACCCGGACCTGCACATCGCCACCCTGAACGACAAGGGCCGCCTCGAGGTCGAGCTCGTCGTCGAGCGGGGCCGCGGTTACGTGCCGGCACAGCAGAACAAGGCCACCGGCGCCGAGATCGGCCGCATCCCGGTCGACTCGATCTACTCGCCGGTGCTGAAGGTGACCTACAAGGTCGAGGCCACCCGCGTCGAGCAGCGCACCGACTTCGACCGGCTCGTGCTGGACGTCGAGACCAAGCCGTCGATCACCCCGCGGGACGCGCTGGCCTCGGCCGGCAAGACCCTCGTGGAACTGTTCGGCCTGGCTCGCGAGCTGAACGTCGACGCAGAGGGTATCGAGATCGGCCCGTCGCCGCAGGAGGCCGACACCATCGCCGCCTTCGCGATGCCGATCGAGGAGCTGGATCTCACCGTCCGTTCCTACAACTGCCTCAAGCGCGAGGGCATCCACACCGTCGGCGAGCTGGTTGGCCGCAGCGAGGCCGACCTGCTCGACATCCGCAACTTCGGTGCGAAGTCGATCGACGAGGTCAAGATGAAGCTCGTCGGGCTCGGCCTCGCGCTCAAGGACAGCCCGCCCGGGTTCGACCCGACCGTGGCGGCCACGGACTACACCACGGACACGTTCGACCCGGACCAGCCGTTCGGTGACGACGGCCAGGACTACGCAGAAACGGAGCAGCTGTAGCGATGCCTCAGCCCACCAAGGGCGCCCGCCTCGGCGGCTCGCCCGCGCACCAGCGGCTGATCCTGGCCAACCTGGCAACTTCGCTGTTCCAGCACGGCAAGATCACCACGACCGAGGCCAAGGCGAAGCGGCTCCGTCCGTACGCCGAGCGCCTGATCACCAAGGCCAAGCGCGGCGACCTGCACAACCGCCGCGAGATCCAGAAGGTGATCCGGGACCGGGAGACCGTGCACCGGCTGATGCACGAGATCGGCCCGTTCTTCGCCGACCGCAACGGCGGCTACACGCGTATCACCAAGACGCTGCCGCGCCAGGGCGACAACGCCCCCATGGCCGTGATCGAGCTGGTGGCGCAGAAGACCGTCACGGACGAGGCGGACCGGGCCCGGCGTGTTGCCGGGTCCCAGCGCCGCCAGCCGGCCGCCGCGACGGCCCCGGCTGCCGAGGAGGCGGCTCCGGCTGCCGAGGAGGCGGCCCCGGCCGTCGAGGAGGCGGGCCCGACCGCCGGGGAGAACGCCGTCGACGAGGCCGAGGGCGCGTCGGCGACCGCGGCCGAGACGGCGGCCGATGCCTCTGATTCAGATGGCCCGGTTGCCGAGGCACGGGCCGAGGAGAGCACCTCGACCGCGGACGCGCCGTACGGCGAGGGCAGCCACGCCCCGCTGGCCGACCCGTCCGAGGCGCCCGAGGGCTTCCCGATCAAGGGCAACGAGGACTCGAAGATCTACCACGTCCCCGAGTCGCCGCACTACGGGCGGACCGTGGCCGAGGTCTGGTTCGCGACGCCGCAGGCCGCCGAGGCCGCCGGGTTCGAGCCGCCCGCACCGCGGTCCTGAACCATCCGCACGTGAACGAGCCCGCCGTCCCCCCAACGCATGTCCGAGAGGCCGACGCCGCCAGGCGGGGGCTTCTCGGTGGGGTAGGGGACGGCGGGCTCGTCGCCCTTCCGGCCGCGTTCCCCGGGGCCCCCAGGCCCGAGCCACGCCGGACCGCTCGGTTTCGGCTCGACATCGCCTACGACGGCACCGACTTCTCCGGCTGGGCCGCCCAGCCGGGGCGGCGCACCGTGGCCGGGGTGCTCACGGACGCGCTGGCCGTGGTCCTGCGGATGCCCGTCGCGCTGACGGTGGCCGGGCGGACCGACGCCGGGGTGCACGCCACCGGACAGGTCGCCTCCGCGGATCTGCCCGCAGACCTCGACCCGGCATGGGCCGTGCGCCGGTTGGCCCGGCTGCTGCCCGCCGACGTGCGGGTCACGGCCGTCACGCCCGTGCCGGTGGAGTTCGACGCCCGGTTCGCGGCGCTGTGCCGTCACTACCGCTACCGGATCGCCACCGCACCCTGGGGCGCGGACCCGCTGCGTGCCCGCGACACGCTGGCCTGGCCGCATCCGCTGGATCTCGACGCCGTCACCGCCGCCTCCGCACGGCTGCTCGGCGAGCACGACTTCGCCGCGTTCTGCAAGCGCCGGGAGGGTGCGACGACGGTGCGGGCGCTGCAGCGCCTGGAGTGGACCCGCGGGCCGGACGGGGTCGTCGAGGTCGCCGTGTCGGCCGACGCCTTCTGTCACTCGATGGTGCGCAGTCTCGTCGGGGCGCTGCTCGACGTCGGCCGCGGCCGACGTGCCGTCGAGTGGCCTGCAGCCCTGCTCGGGCGCGCCGAGCGCGCGTCGGACGTCGGGGTGGCGCCCGCCCACGGACTGACCCTCGTCGGCGTCGACTACCCGCAGGACCATGAGCTGGCCCCCCGGGCAGGGGTGACCCGCCGGCTGCGGGTGCCCGGCAGCACGTAGTAGCGGGCAGCACGTAGTAGCGGGCTCGGAAACCCTGTTCGCAACGGCGGGTCGGTTGCCGGGATCGGCGCCGGCCCGCAGAGTGGCGGTCGTGCCGGACACCGACCTCACCGCGCTGCTCGACGTCGCCCTCGACGAGGCCCGCACCGGGCACGCGGAGGGCGGCATCCCGATCGGGGCCGCCCTGTTCGCCGCCGACGGAACGCTCCTGGGCCGTGGCCACAACCGGCGTGTCCAGGACGGCGACCCGTCGATGCACGCCGAGACGGCCGCCTTCCGCGCGGCCGGGCGGCAACGCGACTACCGCAAGACCGTCATGGTGACGACCCTGTCGCCCTGCTGGTACTGCAGCGGGCTGGTGCGGCAGTTCGGCATCGGTGCCCTGGTGATCGGGGAGTCGCGCACGTTCACGGGCGGTCACGACTGGCTGGCCGAGCACGGGGTCGAGGTCACGCTGCTCGACGACGAGCGCTGCGTCGCGCTGATGGAGGACTTCATCGCAGCCCGGCCGGAGCTGTGGCACGAGGACATCGGAGAGGCGCCCTGATGCGGCCGACCACGAACGGCCGCCGCGGCCCAGGTCGACACCGCGCTGCAGCGGGCCGGCTTCCTGCTGGTCACCGGGCACGGCGTCGACGCCGCCCTGCGGGCCGGCGTGCGGGCGGCGGCGCGGCGGTTCTTCGCCCTGCCCGACGAGGTCAAGCAGCGGTACGCGGTGCGCATCGGCGGGCGCGGCTGGCTGGCCCCGGGCGTCGAGGCGAACGCGCTCGTCGAGGGCATGGAGACCCCGCCGGACCTCAAGGAGTCGTTCGCTGTCGGGCCGGACACGCCGACCGGGGACGCAGCCGTGGACGCGGTGTGGTTCCCGCCGAACGTCTGGCCGGACGAGGTACCGGAGCTGCGTGCGGTCGTGACCCGCTACACCTCGGCGATGCGCCGCGTCGCGGACGACCTGCTCGAGCTCTGCGCGACCGCGCTGGGCCTCCCGGTCGCCACGTTGACGTCGCCGGCCACGAATCCGACGTGGACGTTCAACGTCAACCGCTACCCACCGTTGACGGAGGTCGGGCAGCCGCCGACGGCCAGTACCGGATCGGGCCGCACACCGACTTCGGCACGTTCACCGTGCTGGACCGGGAGTTGGGGGCCGGCGGGCTGCAGGTGTTCGTCACCGCCCTGCAGGATTCCGGGCAAGATCACCCTGATGGGCCGGGCGTCTGGCAGGACGCCCCGTACGACCCGGACGCGCTGACGGTCAACATCGGCGACCTGCTCGCTCTTCGCACTCCCTCGCTGCGCCCGGTCGACGCTTCGCGAACGCGCTGTGACAGTGGTTCGCTCGCTCACTGGACCGGGCTGCGGTGGAGCTCGGGCCGCCATCGCATGCTGCCGCCGCAGGCCGCGCATCCCGACGAGGAGCTGATGTCGCTCGTGTTCTTCTACGAACTCGACCACGACGCCGTCGTCACCCCGCTGGCGCCGCCGGTGGGCCGGCGGGAGGGGCTCGAGCCGGTGGTGACCGCTCCGTTCATCCGCGAGCGCCTCGACGCGATCTCGGTGAGCTGACCCGACCCGACCACGGCGCAGCCGTCCGCCGACTGCGCCGGTTCCCGCGGGCGTTTTCCGAAACGACCTCGGGGGTCGCGCCCGCCCGGCTAGCGTGCCGGGCGTGGCTCCTCCCAGCCCGGCCACCCGCGACCAGATCGACGCCTTCCGCTTTGGTCTGCGCCGGTGGGAGGCCGCCCTGGTGCGGGGTGATCCGGTGCCGCTGCACGAGCAGGTCCGCGCGCAGCGCCGGGCCGTCGCGGCCGGGGTCGTCCTGGGTGTGCTCGGCCTCGCCGTGGCGCTGGTGTCGGCGGTCGTCGCGCCCCGTCCGGCGTGGCGGCTGCAGGACCTGGTGGTCGGCACGCCGTCAGGCGCGCTGTACGTCGTCGCGCACGACCCGGACCGGCTGGTGCCCGTCGCGAACGCCGTCGCGGGCCGGCTCGTGCTCGCCGCGCTGCGGTCGGCGCCGGTGCTCACCGAGCCGGTGCTCGTCGACGACGGGACGCTCGCGGGGGCGCCGCGGACCGCGGCGGCCGCCCTCGCCGGGGCGGTGGGCGCGGATCCGCAGCGGCGCGTCGGGCCGCGCTGGGCGGTGTGCGACGAGGTCACCGCCGCCGGCCGGCTGCTTGGCACGACCGTGCTCGCCGGGGTCGCTGCGGGGTCGGAGGAGCCGGCCGGCGTCCTGCTCGCCGTGCCGGGCGGCGCGACGTGGCTGGTCACCGGCGGCCAACGGTACCGGGTCGACCTCGGCGACGCCGCGGTCCGGACCGCTCTCGGGCTCACCGGCCGCGTCCCCAGGCCCGCGTCCCCCGGCCTGGTCTCGGCCCTGCCCGAGGGGCCGCCGCTGGTCAGGCCGGTCGTGCCCGGCGCGGGCGCAGCCGGGCCGCGCGGCCTGCGCGCACCGGTCGGTGACGTGGTGTCGAGCCGTCCCGCGGGTGCGGCTCCGCGCTATCACGTGGTGCTCGACGGGGGCCTGCAGGAGGTCCCGCCGCTGGTGGCGGACGTGCTGGCCGCGGCGTCCGGGCACGCGGTGACCGGGATCGGCCCCGAGGTGGTCGCCGACCTTCCCCAGGCCCACCGGCTGGAGGTGGTCGGCTGGCCCGCCGTCGCGCCGCCGCTTCGGGAGCCGGCCGAGGCTCCCGTGACCTGCTGGACCTGGTCCGGCGAGCCGGGGGCGGACCCGGCGGGCGGCGTGCATCTGGGCCGGATGCCCGCGGCGGAGCCGACCGTCGTGCTCGCCGGAGCGGACGGCGCAGGCGCGCGGGTGGACGCGGTCGCCGTGGGCGCCGGTGGAGCGGTCCGCGCGACCGCGCCGGGCGTTGCGGCCGGAGCGGGCACGGTGTGGCTCGTGTCGGCGAGCGGCGTGGCTCACGGGGTCGCGGACGAGCCGTCGGCGGCCGCACTCGGGATCACCGACCCCGCACCGGCCCCGGAGGCGGCGCTGCGGCTCCTGCCCACCGGCCCGGTGCTGGACGTCGGCGCCGCAACCGGGGCCGTGGACGTCCCGGCTCGATGACGAGCGGAACGGTCGGGGCCGAGGCCGCGCCGACCGTGCCGCTCATCTGCGGGAGGCGGGCCGGGGACGCAGTGCGGCGGCCGCCGCGGCCGTGACCGCCAGCAGGACGGCGAGCGCCGTGAGCGGCCACCAGGCAGCCCGTCTCGCGGGTGCGGGTACGGCGAGCACCCCGGTCGCTCCGCTGCCGGGTACGCCGAGTGCCGCGGGTTCGACGGTCAGCGCGGCGACGGGGTCGACGACCCCGGAGCCGACCGCCTCGTCGCGCCCGGCGGCCGGGCGGCGGGCCGTCCCGGTGATGCGGTCCCCGACCTCGCGGGCGGTCAGGCCGGGACTGCGCTCGCGGATCAGCGCCGCGAGGCCGGCGACGAGCGGGGCGGCGAAGCTGGTGCCGTCCAGCAGCGGCCCGGTTCCCCCGTCCACGCTCAACGACCGCACGCCCGTCCCGGGGGCGGCTACGTCGACCCACGGCCCCCGGACGGTGAACCGCGCGGGCCGGTCGTCCGGGCCGACCGCGCCCACGGTGAGCACGTCGTCCTCCCATCCGGGCAGCGACACCAGGTCCGGGCGGTCCGCGGCGCACCCGCCGCTGTCGACGTTGCCGGCCGCCGCCACGACCACGACGTCCGCGGCGGCCGCCGCCCGGAGCGCGGAGCGCAGCGGTGCGCCCTCGACGGCGGCCTGCTCGACGGGCAGGCACACCGCACCGGAGATGTTGACAACCGTGGCTCCGGCGCCGACGGCCTCCCGCAGCGCTGCCGCCAGCGAGCGCAGGTCACCCGCGGGGCGTCCGTCCGGTCCGGCGACCGTCGGGCTGAACTGGCGCAGCGCGAGGATCCGGGCCCCAGGAGCGACCCCGGCCGAGCCGTCGCGCGGGTCCGGAGCCGCGCCGATCAGCCCGGCCACGGCGGTGCCGTGTCCGTCGCAGTCGTCGAGCCCGTCACCGCCCGCGAGCAGGTCGTCCAGCCCGACCAGCCGGCCGGCGAGCCGGGGATGCGGGGCCACCCCGGTGTCAATCACCGCGACGCGCTGACCGCGCCCGGTCGCCAGCGCGTGTACCGCGGGCAGACGCAAGCGCTCGGCCAGCGTGGGCTCGATGGGCCCGGCCGCCGCCGCCGGAGGGGTGCAGCGGACGGGTGGCGCAGTGGGCGCAGGGAACGGGGCGAGCAGCGCCAGCACCGCGACGACCGCGGTTCCCGCACTCACAGCTCGCGCGCCAGTGCGAACACACCCGCCGCCGCGAGGGCGAGCGGCACGACGGCCGCGGCGAGGACACCTTCGACCAGATCCACGGCCCGGCGGGCCACGGGCGAGCCGGTGGTCGTCGTCCGCGCCGTCGCGATCGTGATCCCCGCTGCGCCGAAAAGGACCAGCGCACCACCCAGCCGGCCGGCCGGACCGGCGGCGACCGCACCGAGACCGACCAGGACGGCTCCGGCCGCCGAGCCCGCCGACAGGTGGACCCGGGCGATCGCCGGATCGGCGAACCCGCGGGCACGCAGCACCAGCACCGCAGCGACGGCGGCGGCGAGCGCGGGGCCCGTCCAGCCCGCCCACCCGCCTGTGGCCGCGAGTGGCGCGGCGGTGGCGGCGACCACGGCGCAGCCGCCGGACAGGCCGGTGAGCTCGGCACGGGCCAGCCGGGCGCGGGTCGCGAGCTCGGCGGGGGGCAGCACGTCCGGACCGGTGTCCGCAGCGACCAGCCCAGGTGCGTCCGTGGCGACCACGGGCCGGGGCAGGCCGGACAACCGCAGCGTGAGGCGGGGCAGCAGCGGACCGGCGGAGAGCGTGGCGGCAGCGACGAGGGCAGCGAGCACGGGGACGGTGAGGTCGAACTGCAGGCGGGCGACCGCCGCCGCAGCGGTCAGCACGGCGGCCACGACGGCGCCGACGAGCGCGGGGACCACCGTCCCGGCGGCGACCTGGGCGAGCGCGGCCGCGGCGCCGGCCGCCACCGCAGCCGCCAGCAGTGGGGCGGGGCCCGGTGGGCCGGGCAGGGCGGCCCAGCCGGCTGCGGTCGCGAGCGGTACCGCGCACAGGGCGGGAACGAGTGCCCCGGGCGTCGGGGGATCGCCGCCCGGCGCGTTCGCCCGCCGGTGGAGCATCGCCGTCCAGGCGATCGCCGCCACCGCTGCGGCCCCACTGAGCGCAGCGGCCGCCCAGGCGTAGCCGGTGGGTCCCGCGCCGGCCAGGAGCAGGGCGCCGATCGGGACGGCGACGGCCGGCACGATCACGGGCACGCGTAGCCGACCCGGTCGACCGGCGTCGACAGGGGGTGCGGTGAGAGCCGCCAGTGCGTCGACGGGATCGTCGAACACCGGGGGTGGCGGAGGCGGGGCTGCCGGGCCGAGGCGCAGCAGCTCGCCGTCGACGACGCCGAGGTCGTCCAGCGTCGCGTTCGACGCCAGCGCGCCGCCGATCGGGCCCGTAAGGCGCCACGGCACCGGCCGAGCGGGGTCGCCCTGCTCGCCGAGCAGCTCCATCAGCATCGGAACCAGGTCGGCGACCGGAACGTCGACCGGCAGGGCGATGTCGGCGTGGTTGCCGGGGGTGAGCACGGTCAGCCGGCAGTAGACGAGCGGGGCGCGCACGGAACCTCCTGAGCGGGTGATGACCCGGGCCGTCACCGGTTCTGCGGAACGGCCACGAACTGTCGGTGCGGCTGCCTACTATCGCCGCGCTGCGGTCCCTCGCGGGGCGGTTTCGCAGAAGTCGCAGGCACGGCCCGGCCCGGTATCGGGCCCGCACCGAAGGAACGGAGGCGCGATGCCCACGGTCGAGGTGCCGCGGCCGCCACGCACTGTCCCGCGGATGCCCGGGGGCGAGCTCGCGATCGAGCCGCCACCCGAGCCCGAGCGGCCCGTCCCGCCTGCGCTCCTCGCCCGGTTGCTGCCCGGAGTGATGCTGCTGGGTTCGGTCGGTTTCGTCGCGCTGGGTCCGCGCGATCCGTCGTCGCTGCTGTTCGGCGGCATGTTCGCGCTGTCGACGGTCGGGATGCTGCTCGTCGGAGGCGGGGGACGGAGCGCTGGTCAGCGGCAGGCGGCGATGGACGAGGAGCGGCGCGACTACCTGCGCTACCTCGCGGCGACGCGCAGGCGGGTCCGGGTCGTCGTCGCGGAGCAGCGGGCGGCCCTGGAGCACGTGCATCCTGATCCCGCCGCCTGGCCCGCGGTGCTCGCGGCCGGGCGGCTGTGGGAACGTCGCAGCTCCGACGCCGATTTCGGCCTGCTGCGCACGGGGACCGGCGCGCAGCGGCTGGCCACAGCACTGATCGCGCCGCAGACCGGTCCGGTGGACGGGCTCGAGCCGGTGACGGCGCTCGCCCTGCGCCGGTTCCTGCGGACGCACGCGGTCGTCCCCGACCTGCCGGTCGCCCTGTCGCTGCACGGGACGGCGGCGATCTGGCTCGAGGCGGCACCGGGCGCCGGGCCCGAGCACGCCCGCGCACTGGCGCGGGCTCTGGTCGCGCAGTACGTGCTGTGGCACGGCCCCACGGACGCGCTGCTCGCGGTGGTCGCCCCCGCGTACCTGGCGCCGGAGTGGGAGTGGGTCAAGTGGCTGCCGCACGCCGGGCATCCGCGGCTCCGCGACGCCGTCGGGCCGGTGCGGATGGTCACGGCCCGGGCTGACGACGTCCGGCAGTGGTGGGAGGCCGAGCTCGCGGGCCGTGCCCCGGGTACCGAAGCGGCGGAGCCGCACCTGCTCGTGGTCGTCGACGACGCGGCCGGCCCCGGCTCGTGGGCCGCGGTCGCGGGCACGACGGTGCTGCGCGTGGGGGCGCCACCCGGCCGGCGGCCGACTGCCGCCGTGGTGCGCCTGCTCGTCGGGCCGAGCGAGCTCTCCTGGACGGACGGGGCCGGCGGCGTCGGTGCGGTCGGGTGGCCGGACGCGTTCCCGGTCGCCGAGGCCACGGCGCTGGCCCGCAGGCTCGCCCGGTATCGGCCCGCGGGCGCCGGTCCCCACGCCGGCCCGGAGTCGGCGGCGGGCCTGCCCGAGCTGCTCGGCCTCGTGCGGGGTGGGCTCGGCACGGTCACCGCGGAGGCCGTCGAAGCGCTGCGCGTCCACCGCCACCGCCGGGCGACGGACCGGTTGTGCGTGCCGGTCGGGGCGGACGACGCGGGGGCGCCGGTGGCGCTGGACCTCAAGGAGTCCGCCCAGGGCGGCAGCGGCCCGCACGGCCTGTGCATCGGCGCCACGGGATCGGGGAAGAGCGAGCTGCTCCGGACCCTGGTCCTGGGGCTGGTCGCCACCCACTCGTCGGCCGAGCTGAACCTCGTGCTCGTCGACTTCAAGGGCGGTGCCACGTTCCTCGGCCTCGGGGGCCTCCCGCACGTCTCCGCCGTGATCACCAACCTGGCGGACGAGCTGCATCTGGTCGATCGGATGGCGGACGCGCTGGAGGGCGAGCTCACCCGGCGCCAGGAGCTGCTGCGGGCCGCGGGCAACCTCACCGGGGTGGCCGAGTACGCCGCTGCGCGCCGCACCGTCGGGCGTGACCTGCCCCCGCTGCCGGCGCTGCTGGTCGTCGTCGACGAGTTCTCCGAGCTGCTCGCCCAGCGCCCGGAGCTCGTCGATCTCCTCGGGACGATCGGGCGGCTCGGCCGATCGCTCGGAATCCACCTGCTGCTCGCGTCGCAGCGGCTCGACGAGGGCCGGCTGCGCGGGCTCGACTCGCACCTCTCCTACCGGATCGCGCTGCGCACCTTCTCCGCTGCCGAGTCGCGCGCGGTGCTGGGGGTGCCCGACGCCCACCGGTTGCCGCCCGCGCCCGGCTCGGCGTTCCTCGCCACGGGGACGGGCGAGCTGGTCCGGTTCCGGGCCGCGTACGTCTCCGGCCCGATCACCGGCCCGTCGGTCCGGACGGCGCCGGGCTCGCAGGCCCAGCGCCGGGCCCGGCGCTTCCGCGTCGGGCCGGTGGGGCCGGACGGAACGGGGGTGCCACCCGGAGCGGAGCCGGACGGTCCCACGGTGCTCGACACGATGATCGCGGCGATGGTCGGGCGGGGACCGGCGGCACACCGGGTGTGGCTGCCTCCACTGGATGCGGCGCCGCCCCTCGACCAACTGCTCGGCATGCCCGCGGTCCGGCCGGGACGGGGCCTCGCGGCACCACTGTCCGGCGGGACGCTGCAGGTGCCCGTCGGCGTGCTCGACCGGCCGCTTCTGCAGCGCCGGGAGCGGCTGACGCTCGACCTGGCGACCGCCGCCGGCCATCTCGTCGTGGTCGGCGGGCCCCGGGCGGGCAAGTCCGGGGCGGTCCGAACGGTCGTGCTGGCCCTCGCCCTCACCCACCGCCCGGACGAGCTCGGCGTGCATGTCATCGACTTCGGCGGCGGTGGGCTGTCGGTGCTGGCGGGCCTGCCTCACGTCGGCACGGTCACGGACCGGCAGCACCCGGACGTCGTACGCCGGGTCGTCGCCGAGGCGGCGGCCGTGCTGGACCGGCGGGAGCGGCTGTTCCGCACGGCGGGTGTCGGGTCCGTCGAGGAGTTCCGGGCCCGCAGAACGGCGGGCGAGTTTCCCGCAGAGGCCGCCACGGACGTCCTGCTCGTGATCGACGGCTACCTCGTGCTGCGCGGGGAGTTCGACGACCTGGAGGCCCGCCTGCTGCCGCTCGCCGCGCAGGGCCTCTCGTACGGTCTGCACCTGGTGGTCACGGCGAACCGCTGGAGCGAGCTGCGGCCTGCGCTCAAGGACGCCCTCGGTAGTCGCCTCGAGCTGCGGTTGGGCGAGCCGGCCGAGTCCGAGGTGGACCGCCGCCGGGCGAGTGCGGTCCCCGCACGACCGGGACACGGCCTGGCGGCGGACGGAGCACCGATGGTGCTGGCTGCCCCGTGGCTGTCGACCGGCGGTACCGAGGCGGTCGGCGGCGGAGACACAGGCGGTGACACGGGCGGTCTCGTGGCCGCTGTCGCCGACGCGTGGACCGGCCCGTCGTTCGCCCCGGTCGCGATGCTGCCGGATCTGGTGCACCTCGACGACGTCCCGGCCGTCGCCGTGGGCCGTGTCGGTCCCGGCCGGGGCGGGATTGCGATCGGCCTGGATGAGGAGGGTCTCGCCCCGGTCGCGGTCGATCTGGGCGCGGACCCGCACCTCGTGTGCTTTGCGGACGCGGAGAGCGGCAAGACCACGCTCCTGCGGGTGGTCGCGCACGGGCTGGCCGCGCGGTACGGGCCGGACGAGCTGCGCATCGTGGTCGTCGACTACCGCCGCGGGCTGCTTGGCGCCGTGCCTGCCACCCACCTACTCGCGTACGCGAGTACGGCCGACGCGGCCGCGGAGGCGGCCCACGACATCGCCGCGTCCCTGCGGGGACGGCTTCCGGGCCCGACCGTCGGGCCGCGGGAGCTGCGTGAACGGAGCTGGTGGAGCGGCCCGGAGGTGGTGGTGCTCGTCGACGACTACGACCTCGTAGCTCCCGGTGGCGCCACCGTCCATCCGCTGCTGCCGCTGCTGGAGTTCCTGCCACAGGCCAAGGACGTCGGACTGCACGTGGTCGTCACCCGTCGTTGCGGCGGGGCGGCCCGGGCGCTGTTCGATCCGTTGGTCGGTCGGCTGCGCGAGCTCGCCGTCCCGGGGCTGGTGATGAACGGCAGCCCGGACGAGGGCGCGCTGGTCGGCTCAGTCCGGCCGCAGCCGCTGCCACCGGGCCGGGGCACGCTCGTCGACCGGCGGCGCGGCAACCGCCGCGTCCAGCTCGCGTGGCTCCCGCCCGATCCGGATGCGGAGCCCGGAGGAGCCGGTCCGTGAACCGCGTCGCCGTGTCGGCAGGGAGCGCGTGGGTGCGCATCGCGGGCGACGACCCCCGCCCACGGCTGCTCGCGGAGCTGCCGGTGCCGGCGAGCGGCGACGCGCCAGGAGTGCTCGCGGCCGGCCTGACGGCGCTGTTGGACCGGCCCGTGGACGAACTGATCATCGTGCATGGCGCCGGCCCACCACCCGCGGTGCCGCCGGGTGCGGCCACGGTGGTGCGGGTCGTGCCGGCGGCCGTCGCGGCGCTGGGGTGCCACCCGGACGGCGCCGCGGACACCGCCGACCTCCCGGCGGAGGTCGTGGTCGTCGATGCCGGGCGGTCCGGCACCGATGTCGTCCGGGTCTCCGGCGGGCGCGTCGTGACCGCCTTCCGGGTCCCCGTCGGCGGCACGGTCCTGGACGACGTCACGGCGGAGCTGATGGGCGGGCGCGGGACCGTGGGCGCGGCCGCGCGGGCCGTGCGCGAGGAGCTCTCGCTGCTGCCGGTGGTGCGCGGGGGCGGGCCTCCGGCTGATCTGGGCACCGATGCGGTGCGCTGCGCACTGGCCCCGCCGCTGGCGGCCGTCGTCGCGGCCGTCCGGACGGTGGTGGACGGCGCCGGTCCTGGGCGGTCGCCCCCGGTGCTGCTGATCGGCGGCGTCGCCCGGACGCCGCTGCTCGCCGAACTGCTCGACGCCGCCGGGGTGCCCGACGTACGCGTGGCCGGCCGGCCGGACGGCGCGGCCGTCGTGGGCGCGCTCCGGTTGCCCGCACAGTTGCTGGGGTCGCCACTGATCGCGAGCCCGGTGGCCGGTTCGCACGCGTCCTTCCCGGAATCGCCCTCACCGGGAACGCCGCTCGACACCCGGGCGGCCCGGTCCGGGGCGCCTGCGGCGTACTGGCTCCCGCCCGTCGCCCCCACCCGGCACCGTCCGCTGCGGGCGCTGGCGGCCGCGGTCGCGGCGGCGGTCGCGCTGGCCGGGCTGTATGCGGTGGACACCGCGCTGCCCGCGACCGGCCCGATCCCGCTGACCGCCGCCGGTGATCTCGTCCAGTACGGCTACACGGTGCGGCTTCCGGCGGGGTGGGCCCATACGGGCGGGTTACCGGAGCGCAGGCGCAGCCTCCTGACACCCGTGGGCGCGCCCGACGGCAGCGACTTGATCTCCGTGGAGCGCACGCAGCTCGGGTACGACGCCGATGCGGAGCCGCAGCGCGCCCGTGTCGAGCTGCGGGCGGAGTTCGACCGCGCAGTGGCCGCGGGCGCACCGCTGGCCGGGTTCGACGACGACGCACGGCTCGCGGGGCGAGCCGTCGTGACCTACCGGGAGACCGGGCGCGGCCCGCACCCCGGCGGGTCCGACCGGGCCGAGTCCGGCAGGGCAGAGGTCGATGGGGCTGAGGTCGACTGGTACGTGGTGCTCGACGGCGATGCGCAGCTCAGCGTCGGCTGCCGGCACACCGCCGCCGGGGTGGCCCGGGTCGCGGCGGCGTGCGCGACCGTCGTCGACTCGCTGCACCGTACGAGCTGACCGGACATGTGGAGCCCGCGCGGTGGAGTCGTCGACATGCCCGCTGACGAGCGCGTTCGCAGTCGCACACGGTTTCCCCGAACGACCCCACGGGTCGGGGTGTCGCTGTCACCGTGGCTCTGGACACACCACCGGTACAGCGGCACCGGGATACCGACCGGGGCAAGGGGGACGACATGGCGGACGGACGTGACCCGATCGGGTCGGGAGCCGGTGGGTTCGGCACCACCGTCGAGGAGATGGCGCGCGCCGGAAGGCACGTGCTCGCGGTCGACACCGAGGTACAGGCCGACCTCGCGGCCCTGCGCGGGCAGCTGGTCCCGCTTCAGGGCGCGTGGATGGGCGAGGCGGCGACCGCCTTCGCCGGCCTCATGGCGCGCTGGGACGCCGACGCCCGCGCGCTCGGCGAGGCGCTGCGCGCCATCGGCGAAGCGATCCAGGGGTCGGGTCGTACGTACCAGCAGCAGGAAGACGCCCAACGCACCGGGTTGTCCGCGATCCGCGCGGCGCTGGGCTGAGCAGGGGAGAAGCACGATGGGGGAGATCAAGGTGACCTTCGGGGCGCTCGAGGCGGCTCGCACGGACGTCATGGGCACGGCTGCCCGGATCGCGGGGCGGCTCGACGACCTGCGCCGCGCGGTGGTCCCGCTCGCGGCGACGTGGGAAGGGCAGGCCGCGCACGGGTACCGGGACCGACAGCGGCAGTGGGATGTCGCGGCGGCGGACCTGACCCGGGTGCTCGCCGATGTCGGCCGGGCGCTCGGTGAGGCCGAGGCGGGCTACCGGGCCGCCGAGACCGCCAATGCGAACCTGTGGCGGTCCACGTGAGCGCCCGACCCGGGGGCCCGTGGTGTTGTGTCGGTTGCCAGGGGGTGATTTGAAGTCGTCCGCAGGCGACGGGTACCCTCGACTATCGATGTGCGGTGGGTGGCGACCCGCGGCCGCGCCCCAACCGCGGCTCGTGCGCCTGCCCGGGGTCTCCCGCCCTACCGGCCGCAGCGACAGGCAGCATACGAGCCCAGAACGACGAGGTAGATCCGTGCCCACGTACAGCCCGAAGCCCGGCGATATCACCCGCGCCTGGCACGTGATCGATGCCACGGATGTGGTGCTCGGCCGGCTCGCCTCCCAGGCCGCCACGCTCCTGCGTGGCAAGCACAAGCCCACCTTCGCGCCGCACATGGACACGGGCGACTTCGTGATCATCGTGAACGCGGAGAAGATCGCGGTTGCGCAGAGCAAGCGTGACAACGAGTTCGTCTACCGCCACAGCGGCTACCCGGGCGGTCTCCGCAAGCGCTCGGTCGGCGAGATGATCGAGAAGCACCCGGACCGGTTGGTCGAGAAGGCCGTGAAGGGCATGCTCCCGAAGAACCGGCTCGGCCGCGCGATCGGCAAGAAGCTCAAGGTGTACGCCGGCCCGGCGCAC
This sequence comes from uncultured Actinomycetota bacterium, assembly GCA_963720845.1. Lineage (GTDB taxonomy): Bacteria > Actinomycetota > Actinomycetes > Mycobacteriales > Pseudonocardiaceae > Pseudonocardia. The sequence continues at coordinate 31,744 of CAVRHG010000001.1, forward strand.
CCGCACGCGGCGCAGAAGCCCGTCGACTACGAGATCACCCAGGTCGCTCAGTGAGTGAGCCGACCGGCACCGAGTACCCGGAAGAGGGACAGCCCGTGACCACCCCCGAGTCCGAGATCGAGGCCGTCGAGGAGGCCGCCGTCGAGGCCGATGCGCTCGACGTCGCCGACACCGCCGACGAGTACGAGGCCGAGGTCGGGAACGCCGCCGAGATCCCCGTCGTCTTCACCGAGCGCCCCGTGCAGACCGTCGGCCGCCGCAAGGAGGCCGTGGTCCGCGTGCGCCTGATGCCCGGCACCGGCAAGTTCACGCTGAACGGCAAGAGCCTGGAGACCTACTTCCCGAACAAGCTGCACCAGCAGTTGATCCGGGAGCCCCTGGTCACGGTCGAGAAGACCGAGCGGTTCGACATCTTCGCGAACCTGCAGGGTGGCGGCACCTCCGGCCAGGCCGGCGCGCTGCGGCTGGCCATCGCCCGCGCCCTCATCGAGGTCGACGCCGAGGACCGTCCGCCGCTCAAGCGTGCCGGCTTCCTCACCCGGGACGCCCGGGCGACGGAGCGCAAGAAGTACGGCCTCAAGAAGGCGCGTAAGGCGCCGCAGTACAGCAAGCGCTGATCGCAGGCGTGCGACGGCTGTTCGGCACGGACGGCGTCCGCGGGCTGGCCAACGGTGAGGTGCTCACTCCTGAGCTCGCCCTCTTGTTGGCCGCCTCGGCGGCGCGCGTGCTCGCAGAACGCGACCGGTCCCATCGGCCCCTCGCCGTGGTTGGCCGCGACCCCCGCGCCAGCGGGGAGATGCTCGAGGCGGCGGTCGTCGCCGGGCTCGCCTCCGCCGGTGCGGATGCCGTGCGGGTGGGCGTGCTGCCCACCCCGGCGGTCGCCCATCTCGTGGACGCGCTGAGTGCTGATCTGGGCGTGATGATCTCGGCGTCGCACAATGCGATGCCGGACAACGGCATCAAGCTCTTCGCGGCGGGCGGCCACAAGCTGCCGGACGCCGTCGAGCTCGCCGTCGAGGAGGGCCTCGGCACGCCGTTCACCCGTCCTACCGGCGCCCGGATCGGCCGCGTGCGCGATCTTCCGGACGCCGAGCCGCGGTACGTGGCGCACCTGCTGGCGAGCACCCCGCAGCCGCTGTCCGGGCTGCGCGTGGTCGTCGACTGTGCCTACGGCGCGGCGTCGACGGCCGCCCCCGACTGCTACGCGCGCGCCGGCGCGGAGGTCGTCGCGCTGCACGCGGACCCGGACGGGCTCAACATCAACGACGGCGTCGGTTCGACCCACCTCGGGCCGCTGCATGCGGCCGTGCGGGCGCACGGCGCGGACCTGGGCATCGCCCACGACGGCGACGCCGACCGGTGCCTTGCGGTCGACGCGGACGGGCGCGACGTCGACGGCGACCAGATCATGGCGGTGCTGGCCCTTGCGATGCACGAGGCGGGCGAGCTCGTCGACGACACGCTCGTCGCCACGGTCATGAGCAACCTCGGCCTGCACATCGCGATGCGAGAGCACGGCATCAGGTTGCGGACCACGCAGGTCGGCGACCGGTACGTGCTGGAGGAGCTGCGCGCGGGCGGGTTGGCGCTCGGCGGCGAGCAGTCGGGGCACGTCGTGCTGCCCGCGCACGCCACCACCGGCGACGGGCTGCTGACGGCCCTGCGCCTGATGGCCCGCATGGCCCAGACCGGCAAGAGCCTCGCCGATCTCGCGGGCGTCGTGGCCGTTCTGCCGCAGGTGCTGGAGAACGTCGAGGTGGCAGACAGGGACGCCGTCGCCGCGTCGCCCACCGTCCGGCAGGCCGTGGCCGCCGCTGAGGTGCGCCTCGGCGACACCGGCCGGGTGCTGCTGCGGCCCTCCGGCACGGAGCAGCTGGTGCGGGTGATGGTCGAGGCACCGACGATCGAGGAGGCCCGCGGGGTCGCCACGGAGCTGAGCGCGGTCGTAGCGGCGAGCTGATCAGCTCTCCCACCTGTGCCGGGTTTCTCGGAACAGCCTCGGGACACGGTGCGGTAGGGCACCATCGAGCGGTGTCCTACGAGCTGCACGTCGACGTCACCGCACTGCGCGCCGCCCGGACGTCGGTTGAGGCGCTGCGCGCCGCACTGCGACCGGCCGCACTGGATCCCGCTGACCTGGCCGCACTCGCCGCGGAGCGCGGCGGTGCGGCGCTGGTCGCCGAGCACGACCGCCTGGTCGCCGCCGTGGTCCGGGCGGCCCGCGAGCTGGCGGAGCTGGACGTCGCCCTCGGGACGGCGGTCATCGGGCTGGAGGCGGCGGAGTCGCACGCGCTGCGGTCGCTGACCGTCGCGGACCGGTGACATCCCCGGAGCGGCCGGAGCTGGAGAGGGTCCGGAACTGGTCGGCCGGTCTCGCGGCGGCGCTCAGCGCCGTCGCCGGGGAGGTCGGCGACCTCGCCCGGCGGCTCGCCGCGGGTTGGCCGGATCACCACGGCCGGGAATGGAGTGAGCGGCTGCTGACCCTGCGGACCAGCCTCGATCGTGACACCGACGCGGTCGTGAGTCTGGGGCAGGCGGCCGAGCGGATGGCGGACGGGCCGGTGACGGGCCCGCGGCTCGGCGGCACCGCCGCCCGCCGCGCGGACGACGAGCGCGGCGTCCGGATCCCGCGCCTCGACGACCCGGCAGGCGACTGACGGACCGCCGTCAGGAGCGGGTGATCAGCTCAGTGCCCTTGACCTTGCCCTCCACCAGCACGTCGCCGCGGTCTTCGTCGACGAGGTGGTGGAACAGGAACGCTGTGACGAGCGCGCGGGTCAGCTGCCGCGTCTTCGCACTCGGGCTGCCGGTGAGCAGAACGTCGCTCCAGTGGCGCCCGTCGAGGAACCCCGTGTGCTCGGCCTTGCGCAGCGTGCGCAGCCAGACGGGGCCGCCCGCCGCCGCGGTGATCGGCTCGGCGTGCCCGGCGGCCGGCGCAACCATGTCGCGACCCGCCGCGATGTGCAACGTCGGCGCGGTCACACGGCGGGCGGCGTCGAGCGCGGAGGGCCGCGTCTGTGCGACCGCGATCGTGACGACCGCCGCCACCCGAGGCGTGTCCGCGGCGGCGAGCAGAGCGGCGCCCCCGCCGATCCCGTGCCCGACAAGCGCGGTCCGCCGGCCGTCGACGCTGATCTTCCCCTCGCCCAACCGAACCCCGACGCACACCTCCAGCGCGGTCCGCAGGTCCGCGGCGAACCGGGCGTGGCTGGGAAGCGGGCCGCGCTGGCTGTCCGGAGCGGCGACGACAAAACCCCACGAGGCGAGGTGGCGCAGCAACTCGGCGTAGCGGCCGACGGGCTGGAGCCAGTCGTGCCCGAACGCGACGGCGGGCAGGCCGAGCCCCTGTGCGGGCGCGAACACGACGCCCGGCACCCCGACCATGCCGAGGTCGCCGCGCAACACCTCGTGCGGGCCCGTGTCGGCGAGCCGCGACACCGCCTCGCGCGCGTTCCTCACTTCGGGCGGTCGGGCGAACGCGCTGGTGGGGCTCACAGCGCAGCACCGTACCGCCGACGATCACCTCCGGCCCAGCGTGGTGGGCGCGATCGCGCCGCACGCGCCCGACCTGCGGTAACGATGATCGGCACGGCGACGATGCGGAGGAGACGGTGGCTAGTCAGAGGACATGTCGAAGCCCCAGGGCGCGCGGCACCCGGCTCGGGTTTCGAGATGCCCTCTAGAGACCTGGGAGAACCGATGGCGCTCGGGCTCGGTCGTTCGCTGCGCCGTACGGGGGTGGCCCTCCTGCTGGCCGGCGTCCTCGGCGGCTGTGCGGGAGCCCGGCTCGACGACGCGGACCTCGTCGCGACCCTGCGCGCGGAACTCGAGCGCCACGGCGTGCGGGCCGACGACCTGCGCTGCCCGACCGGCCTGCGGGCCGAGGTCGGGGAGTCGGTGCGGTGCACGTTCACCGTCGACGGACAGCCGGTCGACGCGGTCGCGCGGATTACCGCGGTCAACGGCGCCACCGTCACCTACGACGTGCACACCGAGGCGCGGCCGGTGGCGAAGGACGTGCTCGAACGGTCGGTGGCGCAGAAGCTCGAGCAGGCCGGGGTGCCTACGGGTACCGCGAGCTGTGCGGGAGACCTGCCGGCGCAGGTCGGGGCGACGGTGGGGTGCACACTGTCCGGCTCGGACGGTGTGTCGACCTGGACCGTGACGACCACCTCCGTGGACGGCGGTAAGATCGACTACTCCATCGAGCAGGCGGGTCCCCGATGAGCGAGCTTGCGAGCGAATCAAGTGTCACAGCGCCTCGCGAAGCGCCGACCGAGCGTAGCGAGGGAGAGCGATGAGTGGTTTGGGTCGGCTGGCGGCGGTGCTCGCGACGGCGCTCACAACGGTCGCCCTCACGGCGTGCGGCAAGGTCGCCACGGACGACAGCGTCGAGGAGCAGATCAAGAGCCAGCTCGGCACCGACAGCTCGGACTGCCCGACGGACCTGAAGGGCGAGCAGGGCCAGTCGATCATTTGTAACGCCACCAAGGGTGGCGAGGCCTTCGACGTCAAGGTCACCGTGACCTCGGTGTCCGGCGACACGATCAACTTCTCGATCGAGCGGGTCGGTGGACCCGCGACGGCCACGACGGCGGTGCCGGCGACCGCTGTCGCGCCCACCGTCGCCGGGAAGTCCGTCGCGCAGAGCGTCCTCACCCAGCTCGCGGCCGGCGGCAAGCAGGTGGACGAGGTCAGCTGCCCGGACCTGCCCGCATCGGTCGGGGCGTCGCAGCGGTGCACCCTCAAGGCCGGCGCCGACACCTACGGTGTGACCGTCACGGTGACGGGCGTGCAGGGCACGGACGTCAAGTTCGACATCCAGGTGGACCAGACACCGACGACCGCGCCGTCGCGCTGACGCCGCCGGAATAACGCTAACGTCGCCGGGTGCGCGAGGTCTTCACGGTCGAACATGTACGCACCGCGGAGCGGACGGTGCTGGCGCGGGTGCCGCCGGGTGCGCTGATGCGCCGTGCCGCGTTCGGGCTCGCCGTCGTCGCGCGCAGGATGCTCGCCGACCGCGGGGGCCGGCGCGTCGCGCTGCTCGTGGGTGCGGGCGACAACGGCGGTGACGCCCTGTGGGCCGGCGCGGCGCTGCGACACCGTGGCGTCGGCGTCACCGCGGTGCTCCTCGATCCGCAGCGGGCCCACGCGGAGGGGCTCGCCGCCCTGCGCCGGGCCGGTGGCCGCGATGTTGTGGCCGGTCCCGAGGCGGCTGCGGCGATCGCGCGCGCGGACCTCGTGCTCGACGGCGTCGTCGGCCTCTCCGGGCGTGGGCCGCTGCGCCCGGCCGCAGCCGAGCTCGTCGCCGTCGCGGACCGCGGCGGGATCCCGGTGCTGGCCGTCGACTCGCCCAGCGGCGTGGATCCCGACACGGGGACCGTCGACGGCCCGGCTGTCACGGCCGCGGAGACCGTCACCTTCGGCGCGCTCAAACCCGTGCACGTGCTGGCCGCCCACCGCTGCGGCCCGGTGCACCTGGTCGACATCGGGCTCGGATCGGAGCTGCCGGAGCCGCACGCGGTCGTCCTCGGCGAGGCGGACGTGGCGGCGCGCTGGCCGGTACCCGGCCCGACCGACGACAAGTACACCCAGGGCGTGGTGGGCGTCGCGGCCGGATCCGCCACCTACCCGGGGGCCGCCGTGTTGGCATCGGGGGCCGCCGTGCTCGCGACCAGCGGGATGGTGCGCTACGCGGGGTCGGCCGCCGACCTGGTCCGGGCCCGGTGGCCGGAGGTCATCGCCACCGACGACATCGCCGACGCCGGGCGGACCCAGGCCTGGGCGGTCGGGCCGGGGATCGGGACCGACGACGCCGGCCGGGCACTGCTCGGGGCCGTGCTGGACCGTGCCGTCCCGGTGTGCATCGACGCCGACGGTGTGACGCTGCTCGGCCGGTACGCGGACCTGCGTGGTGCGCTCGCCCGCCGGCCGGTGGTGATCACCCCGCACGACCGGGAGTTCGCCCGGGTTGCGGGAGAGGTGGGTCCGGACCGGATCGCCGCCGCACGGCGGGCCGCAGCGGCGCTGCAGGTGACGGTGCTGCTCAAGGGCAATGCCACCGTCGTTGCCGACCCGGACGGCCGGACGCTCGTGCACCCGTCGACGACGTCGTGGGCGGCCACGGCGGGCTCCGGCGACGTGCTGACCGGGATCGTCGGCGCGCTGCTGGCCGCGGGCCTTCCGCCGTGGTGGGCCGCCGGGTGCGGCGCCTTCGTGCACGCCCGGGCCGCGGAGGTGGCGGCCGCCGGCGCCCCGACCCCGTCGTCGGCGATCCAGGGGTCGATCCCGGCGGCGATCCGGTCGATCCGTGCCGCGGTCTGAGGTTCGTACGGACGGCGGCAACCCGGCCGGCGAACTCCTCGTCGCTGAGACGGCGGTCCGGGCAATGCCCCTCAACAGTCCTGGCATGGCGATGGCGCCTCCCTGCCGGTCAGGTACTGGTCGGTGCGGGAGTCTCGGTCGCCTCGAGAGATGCGATCATCGGGTCGTAAGCGATGAAGCTTCCGGCTACGAGCCGGGCACCGCCGGGATGCAGCGCGGTGACCAGGGGAGCTGCTCGTCGGACCCGATGGTGGTGGTCATCAGCTCTCCTTCCGACTGTCGGGCCGATGCGCGGCCCTAGATGTAGCGCGGGGTTGTTACGTAGACCTTGTCGTTCACCAGGGCGCCGACACCGGCCAAGGCGTGCCACACCCGGGAAATCATCACCACCACTGCTGCGAAGGCGGTGAGACCGGCGGCCCATGGCCTCCCGGACCGTCCCACATCGGTCAGGATCGGGACGGAGTGTCAGTACTCATGTCCAGTTCCTCACTTCTCGATCCCGACGACGACCGGCCGCCCCGCGCCGAACCTGGTCATCAGTACCTCCCGGGTGCCCTCCATCGGCGCGAAGCGGGGCTCTGCCTGTGTATGCGCCTCGCACGGTCTCCCCGGCTGTCGCTCCCGGCCTCGAGCTGAGCCCGATGTCCCCACCCTGCCGGGGTGAGGCCCGGTCCCGGCTGCCGACCGAAGCTCAGGGCAGGACCCAGCCTCCACGTCGCCGACGACCTCTGCGTGGAGTTCGAGGTGGAGGTGAAGTGCGACGAGATCGAGGTCGAGTTGGAGCTGACCTGGTCGACGTCCCGCCCGGCCCGCACCCGCTCCGCGAGCAACTTGCGTGCCGGAACGCGCCACTCGCGCGGGTGCGAGGATGGAGACATGGACCGCGGCGGTATGGCCCGGACCGAGGCGGTCGTCGACCTCGCCGCGGTGCGGCACAACATCCGGGTGCTCGCCGCCGCCGCGCCCGCCGCCGCGGTCATGGCCGTGGTCAAGGCGGACGGCTACGGGCACGGGGCCGTCCCGGTCGCCCGGGCCGCGCTCGGCGCCGGGGCCACCTGGTTGGGTGTCTGCACCCTCGACGAGGCGCTCGCACTTCGCGGTGCCGGGATCGCCGCGCCGGTGCTGTCGTGGCTGCACCTGCCGGACGAGGACTTCGCGCCCGCCGTGGCCGTGGGGATCGACCTGTCCGCGTCGTCTCGGGCCCACCTGGCCGCCGTGCTCGACGGCGCCCGCCGAGCCGGCCACCCCGCGCGGGTGCACCTCAAGGTCGACACCGGCCTGAGCCGCAACGGCGCTGCCCTCGCCGACTGGCCGGACCTGCTCGACGACGCCGCGAAGGCCGCGGCCGAGGGCGCATGCGAGGTCGTGGCGGTGTGGTCGCACCTCGCGCACGCCGACGTCCCGGACCATCCGATGCTCGACGTCCAGGCCGCGCGGCTGACCGCGGCGTGGCGCGCGGCGGTCGACCGCGGCCTCACGCCGATCCGGCACCTCGCCAACTCCGCGGCCACGCTGACCCGCCCCGACCTGCACCTCGACCTGGTCCGGCCAGGGATCGCCGTCTACGGGCTGGACCCGCTCGAACGTCCGGTCGGGCAGACCCCGCTGCGCCCGGCCATGACGCTGGCCGCGCACGTCGTGCTGGTCAAGCAGGTGCCGGCCGGGGAGGGCGTCTCCTACGGGCACGACTGGACGGCCGAGACGGACACCACGCTCGCGCTCGTCCCGATCGGGTATGCCGACGGTGTGCCGCGGCGACTGAACTTCGGCGGCCGGATGCGGGTGCTGCTCGGCGGCCGCCTGCGTCCGGTCGTGGGGCGGATCTGCATGGACCAGGTGGTCGTCGACTGCGGCCCGGCGGGTGGGGAAGACGAGGTGGCTGTGGGCGACCGCGCAGTGCTGTTCGGACCGGGGGACGGGGGCGAGCCGACCGCGCAGGACTGGGCGGACGAATTGGGCACGATCCACTACGAGGTCGTCACCGGGGTGCACGGGAACCGGGTGCGGCGCACGGTGGTCGACCGAGGTGCAGGCGACGAGGGCCGGGTATGATCCACCGACGCGCCTGGCAGGCCGTCGGCGTCGCCGGAGGGCTGGTCGGTGCCGCCGCCACGGGCGCGGCAGTCAGCCTGGCCGCCCGCAAGCGCCATCGTGACGCCCTCGACCGCCACGCGCTGGCCACCGAGCTGTCGACCGGCGCCGACGGCACCGGGGCGCTGCCCGCCGGTGTCGCGTCGTCGGTGACCGCGGACGACGGGGTCCGGCTCTCCTGTGAGGAGATCGAGCCGCCGCCCGGCGTGCCCGCCGACGTCACCGTCGTGCTCGTGCACGGCTTCGCGCTCGACCGACGCACCTGGTACTTCCAGCGTCGTTTCCTGGCCGACGTCGGTGAGCCCGTGCTCCGACAGGTGATCTACGACCAGCGCAGCCACGGGCGCTCCGAGCGGGCGCCGCGGGCGAGCTGCACGATCGACCAGCTCGGCCACGACCTCGCGGCCGTGCTGCGCACACTTGCGCAGGACGGCCCGCTCGTGCTCGTCGGCCACTCGATGGGCGGTATGACGATCATGGCCCTCGCCGAGCAGCAGCCGGAGCTGTTCGTCGAGCGGGTGCTCGGCGTCGCGTTCCTGGCGACCTCCGCGGCCGAGGTCGCGGGCCGCGGGCTGCCCGGCACCTTCCTGTCCCGGCGCAACCCCGTCACCCGCGGGCTCGGCCTGATCGCCGGCTGGCAGCCGCTGCTCGTCGAGGGCGCCCGGCGCGTCGGGCACGACCTGATCTGGACATTGACCCGCCGGTTCGCCTACGGCGACCGCCACATCGACCCGGCCCGCGTCGACCTCGTCGACTCGATGATCAGTGCCAATGCCGTGGACGCGCTGACCGACTTCGTCGAGACCCTCGGCACGCACGACCGCGTCGCCGCCCTGCCGGCGCTGTCCGGCTGCGAGATTCTCGTCGCGGCGGGCGACGCGGACGCGCTGATCCCCTTCCGGCACAGCGAGGTGATCGCCGCCGAGCTGCCGCACGCCACACTCGTGCGGCTGCCCGGCGTCGGGCACGTGCCGATGCTGGAGCAGCCCGAGGTGATCGACGCGGCCCTGGCCGACCTGATTGCCCGAGCCATCGAGCACCTACCCACCCGGAGGCGCGCATGAGCACCGTCGACCGCGGCCCGGTGCCGCTGGACACACCGCTGGAGCTGCCCGGAACCGCCGACACCGAGGCGCTGGGCGAGCGGCTCGCCGCCGGACTGGGCGCGGGCGACCTCGTGGTGCTCGCCGGGCCGCTGGGCGCCGGCAAGACCGCGCTGGTGCGTGGCCTGGCGCGCGGGCTCGGGGTCGCCGGGCCTGTCACGTCGCCCACGTTCGTCATCGCCCGCGAGCACCGGCCGCTGCCCGGCGGCACCGGGGTGCCGCTGGTGCACGTCGACGCCTACCGGCTCGGCACCGCAGGCGATGTCGCGGCCGAGCTCGACGACCTCGACCTCGACACGGACCTCGACGGCGCCGTCGTCGCCGTCGAGTGGGGGGAAGGCGTGGCCGAGCGCCTCGCTGCGCGCCACCTGCTCGTCCGGCTGGACCGCCGGCCCGACGACGTGCGGGTCGCGGTCGTGCACCGGATCGAGGCCGTGGACGTCGAGGCCGTGGACGTCGAGGCTGTGGACGTCGAGGTTGGGCTCACGCCCACGACGGGTCGTCCGGCGGGGGGTCGTCCGGCGGGTAGGGGAACCCGCTGATACCGCCGCTCTCGATGTCGCGCATGTCGTCGCGCAGATCGCGCAGCATCGTGTCCAGCTCCTCCGGGCCCGGATGTCGCTGCCCTTCGCCGACCAGGGCACGCAGCACGTCCGAGGGGCTCTGCCCGCGGTACTCGCACTGCAGGCCCAGACGGTTGAGCAGCTGGACGGTCTCGCGGTAGGGCAGATGGCACTCGCACTCGGCGGGGCGCGGTGCGTCGTCCGGCCGGAGCCGACCCTGCGCGTCCAGACCGCCGTAGCAGAGCAGCGGCTTGCGCAGCTCCCACAGCGGGTCGCTCGCGGGGTCCAGCCTGGTCGTCTCGGCCAGGAAGTCGAACCACTCCCACATGGCCTGCGGGATCTCGACCGGCCACAGGCAGCCGTGCAGCGAGCACCAGTTCGGGATGTCGCAGCGCAGCACGTGGTAGACGTCGGTGCGGGCCCAGCGCGTCGGCGAGACCGCGCGCCCGAACCCCGCGTCCGAAGCCACGCAGATCAGCGCGAAGTGGTCGGGATCGGTGCGGCGCTCCCGGCCGTCCTGCCAGCGCGCCGCCGCCACCAGCAGGTGGCCGTAGACGTCGCGGATCGGGCCCAGCGCCTCGGAGAGGGGAATGAGGTGTGTCATGGGGCCACCGTCGATGGCCGGTCCGACGACATCGGGCGGAACGGGCCCGCGCGACGGGAGTTGTCCACAGGCGGGCGGCCGCGTCGTGGCCGCAGACGGCGCTCCGAGGGGGACCGCATACGCTCGACCCGTGCTCGTGCTCGCCCTCGACACCGCCACGCCGACCGTGACGGCCGGCGTCGTGGAGGTCCCGTCCGACCCGTCCGCGGGGATCACGATCCGGGCCGTCCGCGCCACCCACGACGCCCGCAAGCACGGCGAGCTCCTCCTGCCGGGTGTGCTCGCGGCGTGCGCGGAGGCCGGGATCGCGCTACTCGAAGTCGACGCGGTCGTCGTCGGAACCGGACCGGGACCGTTCACCGGCCTGCGGGTCGGGATGGTGACCGCCGCCGCCCTCGGTGACGCGCTCGACCTTCCCGTTCACGGCGTCTGCTCGCTCGACGCGATCGCCGCCGACGCGGAGGGCGTCGACGGTCCGCTCGTCGTCGCCACCGACGCCCGCCGCCGCGAGGTCTACTGGGCCGCCTACACCGGCGGTGTCCGGATCTCCGGCCCGCACGTCGAGATCCCGGCCGCGCTTCTCGCCCGGATCCCCGAGCTGGGTGCGGTGGCGGCCGCGGGCGCCTGTGCGGGCGGAACCGGTCTGCGGGTGGTGTCCCCGGAGTCGCCGAGGCCCGGGGGACTGGTCGCGTGCGCCGTCGACGCGTTGCGGGCAGGCGCCCGGCCCGGCCCGCTCGAGCCGCTGTACCTGCGCCGCCCGGACGCCGTCGCCCCCGGCGCGCGCAAGCCGGCCCGCACCGGATGACGGGGCCGGCGGTGACCCTGCCCACGGATGTGGTGATCGAGACCCTTCGCATGACCGACGCACCCCGGTGCGCCGCGCTGGAGGAGGTGCTCTTCCCAGGCGACGAGCCGTGGAACGCCGGCGCGTTCCGGGAGGAGATGCGCGCGGGCCACACCTACCTGGCCGCCCGGATCGACGGCGAGCTGGTCGGTTACGGCGGTGTCGCCGTGGTCGGCGGCCCGCCCGGCGCCGAGGGGGAGATTCACACGATCGGCGTGGACCCGGCCCACCAGGGGCGCGGGATCGGCCGTGCCCTCCTGCGCGGGCTGCTCGCGGCGGCCGACGCGCTGCGCGCGACGGTGTTCCTGGAGGTCCGCACGGACAACGAGCCGGCCCGTGCGCTCTACGAGACCGAGGGCTTCACGGTGGTCGGCCTGCGGCGCCGCTACTACCGGCCCAGCGGTGCGGACGCGTACACGATGCGGAGGGAAGCTCGGTGAGCGAGCGGAGCGAGCGAACAGTTCAGCACAGTGCATTCGCGAAGCGCCGACCGAGCGCCAGCGAGGGAGTGCGGTGAGCGAGCGGAGCGAGCGAACAGTTCAGCACAGTGCATTCGCGAAGCGCCGACCGAGCGCCAGCGAGGGAGTGCGGTGCGGCGAGCTTGCGAGCGGGCCGAAGTCGCTGCGACGGACAGGACAGCAATGATCGTCCTCGGGATCGAGACCTCCTGCGACGAGACCGGCGTCGGCGTCGTCTCCCTCGACGACACGGGCCGGGTGGAGCTGCTCGCGGACGAGATAGCCTCCTCGGTCGACGAGCACGCGCGCTTCGGCGGAGTGGTGCCCGAGGTGGCCTCCCGGGCGCACCTGCAGGCGATGGTTCCGGCCGTGCACCGGGCGCTGGCGACGGCCGGGGTGCGCCCGGGTGACGTCGCCGCCGTCGCCGTCACCGCAGGCCCCGGTCTGGCGGGGGCGCTGCTGGTCGGGGTCGCGGCGGCGAAGGCCTACGCGGCGGCCTGGGGGGTGCCGCTCTACGGGGTCAACCATCTCGCCGCGCACGTCGCCGTCGACACCCTCCAGCACGGTCCGCTGCCCCCGTGCCTTGCCCTGCTGGTGTCCGGCGGGCACTCCAGCCTGCTCGACGTCCCGGACCTCGCGGGCCCGGTCACCCCGCTCGGCGCGACGATCGACGATGCCGCGGGCGAGGCGTTCGACAAGGTGGCGCGGCTGCTCGGGCTGCCGTTCCCCGGCGGACCGCACATCGACCGTGTGGGGCGCGACGGCGACCCCGCGGCGATCGCCTTCCCACGCGGGCTCACCGGTCCCCGGGATGCGCCGTTCGACTTCTCCTTCTCCGGGCTGAAGACCGCCGTCGCCCGCCACGTCGAGGGACTGCAGCGGGCAGGGGAGCCCGTGCCCGTGGCCGACGTGGCGGCGAGCTTCCAGGAGGCCGTCGTCGACGTGCTCACGGCCAAGGCCGTGCGCGCTGCGAGCGAGCGGGGCGCGGAGACGATGGTGCTCGGCGGCGGCGTCGCCGCGAACTCCCGGCTGCGGGTGCTGGCCGAGGAGCGCTGCAGCGCGGCGGGGATCGCACTGCGGGTGCCACGCCCGCGGCTGTGCACCGACAACGGGGCGATGGTCGCGGCGCTGGGGGCGCACCTGCTGGCGGGCGGCGCGAAGCCCTCCCCGCTGGACCTGCCGGCGGACTCGTCGTTGCCGGTGACCGAGGTCCTCGTCGGCTGAGCCGGGGGCGCGAGTCGGCCCGGGAAACGTGTGCCGACCGTGGGTCAGGCGCTCGCGTGCGCCAGCAGCCGCACCTCGTCGTCGGTCAGCTTGAGGTCCAGCACCGGCAGTAGGTCCGCCAGCTGCTCGGTGTTCCGGGCGCTCGCGATCGGCGCCACGACCGTCGACTGCGCCGCGAGCCACGCCAGTGCCACCGCCGCGACCGTGATCTTGGTTCCCGTGGCTACCTCGTGCCCGGCGGCGATCTCGTCGAGCACGGCCAGCACCGCCCGTCCCCGGTCGTCGAGGTAGGTGAGTGCCCCCTGCGCGCGCGGGCTGTCGACCTCGGGGCCGCTGTCGCGGTACTTGCCGGTGAGGAACCCCTTCGCCAGCCCGTAGTAGGGCACGCTCGACAGGCCCTCCGCCTGCAGGAGCGGCTGTAGGGACGCCTCGAAATCGGCCCGCTCCATCAGGTTGTAGTGCGGCTGCAACGCGACGAACTCGGCCAGCCCGTCCCGCCGCGAGATCTCCAGGGCGCTGCGCAACCGCTCGGCGGTGAAGTTCGAGGCCGCGATCGCCCGGACCTTGCCTGCGCGCACGAGGGCGTCGAAGGCGTCCAGGTACTCCTCCTGCGCGACGTTCTGGTCGTCGTAGTGGGCGTAGTAGAGGTCGATGTGGTCGGTCTGCAGGCGCCGCAGCGAGTCGTCGCACGCAGCGGCGATGTTGGCCGCGGCCAGGCCCTTACGCGTGGGCAGCGACGACACCTTGGTCGCCAGTACGACGTCGTCGCGGCGCCCGCGCGCCGCGAACCACTCGCCGATGATCGTCTCGGACTCGCCGCCCGAGTTGCCGGGGACCCGCCACATGTACGAGTCGGCGGTGTCGACGAAGTTCCCGCCCGCTGCGACGTAGGCGTCGAGCACGGCGAACGACGTGTCGCGGTCGGCCGTCCAGCCGAAGACGTTGGCCCCCAGGCAGAGCCGGGAGACCTCGATGCCGCTGGATCCGATGGTTGCCATGCCGCGAGACTACGATCACCCGTCAGGGTGCGTCCCGCGGATCATTCGGCCGGCTGCGGGCCGCCGTTGAGGGCTTGGCACTCTCATGGGTAGAGTGCCAATGCGAGGGCCGACCGGGCGTCCCGGCACCCGCGACGACGGGGCGCTGCCGGACCGGCTGCTCGCGACACGACATCACGTCAGGACATCGCACGCACCCCAGGGAAGGGGAGGTCATCAAGTGGCGAACATCAAGCCGCTCGAGGACAAGATCGTCGTTCAGGCCAGTGAGGCCGAGACCACCACCGCGTCGGGCATCGTCATCCCCGACACGGCCAAGGAGAAGCCGCAGGAGGGCAAGGTCCTCGCGGTGGGCCCGGGTCGCATCGACGACAACGGCAACCGCATTCCGCTCGACGTGCAGGTCGGCGACGTCGTCATCTACAGCAAGTACGGCGGCACCGAGGTGAAGTACAACGGCGAGGAGTACCTCATCCTCTCCGCTCGCGACGTCCTCGCGGTCGTCAACTGACGCTCGCTTCGTAGAGCCTCGTGCCCTTTTCCCCCAGCCTCACGGCCGGGGCTCGAAGAGGGCTCGCACCGCCCCGGCGGTCCGTCGACCGGACGGGCTGCCGGGGCGGTGTCGTTCCCCTGACGTCGTTCCCCTGACGTCGTTCCCCTGACCCCATAGGGAGTTCCGAGAACAATGCCGAAGCAGATCAGCTTCGACGAGACCGCGCGCCGGGCGCTCGAGCGCGGGGTGAACCAGCTGGCCGACGCGGTCAAGGTGACCCTCGGCCCGCGCGGGCGCAACGTCGTGCTGGAGAAGAAGTTCGGCGGCCCGACGGTGACCAACGACGGTGTCACCATCGCCCGCGAGATCGAGCTGGGCGACCCCTTCGAGAACCTGGGTGCCCAGCTCGCCAAGACCGCCGCCACCAAGACCAATGATGTCGCAGGCGACGGAACCACCACCGCGACCGTGCTCGCCCAGGCCATGGTCGCCGCGGGCCTGCGCAACGTGGCCGCGGGGGCGAACCCGATGGCGCTGGGCATCGGCATCTCCGCGGCCGCGGACAAGGTGTCGGAGTTCCTGAAGGACAAGGCCACCCCCGTCGAGGGCAAGGCCATCGCCCAGGTCGGCACCATCGCCTCGCGCGAGTCGGAGATCGGGGACCTGATCAGCCAGGCGCTCGACGCCGTCGGCAAGGACGGGGTGATCACCGTCGAGGAGGGCTCCACGCTCGCCACCGAGCTGGAGATCACCGAGGGCCTGCAGTTCGACAAGGGCTACCTGTCGCCGTACTTCGTCACGGATGCGGAGTCGATGGAGGCGGGCCTCGACGACCCCTACGTCCTGCTGCACCGCGAGAAGATCAGCGCCATCGTGGACCTGCTGCCGCTGCTGGAGAAGGTCCTCGCCGACGGCAAGCCACTGCTGATCGTCGCCGAGGACGTCGAGGGCGAGGCGTTGTCGACCCTGGTCGTCAACTCGATCCGCAAGACCCTGCGGGTCGTCGCGGTCAAGTCGCCGTTCTTCGGCGACCGGCGCAAGGCCTTCATGGACGACCTCGCGATCGCCACCGGCGGTGAGGTCATCTCCTCCGAGGTCGGGCTCAAGCTCGCCGAGACCGGGCTGGCCCAGCTCGGCCGCGTGCGCCGCGCCGTCGTCACGAAGGACGCCACCACGCTGGTCGATGGTGGCGGGTCCAAGGACGCCGTCGCGGGCCGGATCGAGCAGCTCAAACGCGAGGTCGAGGCGTCGGACTCCGACTGGGACCGCGAGAAGCTGCAGGAGCGGCTGGCGAAGCTGTCCGGCGGCGTTGCGGTGATCAAGGTCGGGGCGGCCACCGAGACCGCGCTCAAGGAGCGCAAGCACCGCATCGAGGACGCGGTGTCGGCCACCCGCGCCGCGGTCGAGGAGGGCATCATCCCCGGCGGCGGCTCGGCACTGATCCACGCGTCCGAAGCGTTGGCCGACGGCCTGGGGCTCACCGGTGACGAGGCGACGGGCGTCGCGATCGTGCGCACGGCACTGCGGGCGCCGCTCTACTGGATCGCGGCGAACGGCGGCCAGGAGGGTGCGGTCGTGATCGACAAGGTCGCGGCCGTCGGCTGGGGGCAGGGCTTCAACGCCGCCACGTTGACCTTCGGCGACCTGTTCGCCGACGGCGTGGTGGACCCGGTGAAGGTCACCCGCTCCGCGGTGGTGAACGCCGCGTCGATCGCGCGGATGGTGCTCACCACCGAGAGCGCCGTGGTCGACAAGCCGGAGCCGCCCGCCCCGGCTCCCGTGGGCGGTCACGGTCACGGGCACGGGCACTGACCGCGTCCGAAACATGCCCCGGTGCGGGTGGGCCGGCTCGGCTCACCCGCACCGGCGTCTCCGGCCTCGGTCAGCGCTCGGCGACCGGGCGGGCGCGGTGCAGCGGCGTCACGGCCACCCGCAGCCGACGCGTGTGTCCGCGGATGATCTCGTCGCGCTCGGCCTCTGAGAGCCCGCCCCACACCCCGTAGGGTTCGTGCACCGCCAGAGCGTGCCGGCGGCACTGCTCCAGCACCGGGCACGTCCCGCAGATCTGCTTCGCCCGGGCCTCCCGGTTGGCCCGAGCCGGCCCCCGCTCACCCTCCGGGTGGAAGAAAAAGCCGCTGTCCATCCCGCGGCAGGCGCCGTGCATCTGCCAGTCCCAGATGTCCGTCACCGGAACTGGAAGCCTTCGGATGTCCGCCATCCCACTCACCCTGCCCGTCCACCCAGGTCCTGCCCGACAGTCGTGGTGATGTCCACCGTAGAACCGTGTCAAACCTTGTTCAAGGAAATCGACACGCGGATTTTCGTCGCGCGCCACGACCTCTGCCGAGCTGTCCGACGCGACGGGGAGCGCCCGCGGCCAGTCGTGTCCGCAGGTGGAAACGACTATCCCTGCACCCCCCACGACGCAGGGAGCCGCCGGACGCACCCCGCCGCGGCCCGGCCCGGTACTCCGGACCGGGACGTGCAGCGCGGACGATCGATCGCTGCCGTATGGTGATTCGGCGCCGGAAGCAGCGCGGATGGCCGCCCACGAAGAAAATCGAGGCCTCGGTGGAGATGTGGACGAGCCCCGCCTGACGGTCTCCGGAGCGGCCCGCAGGCTCGGCATCGCGCCGGCGACCCTGCGCACCTGGGACCGCCGGTACGGGATCGGGCCCAGCGGGCACTCCCATGGGCGGCACCGCCGCTACTCGGCAGCCGACATGGCCCGCCTGGAGCTCATGCAGCGCGCCCTCATGCAGGGGGCCGCGCCCGCGGAGGCCGCCCGCTACGCCCGCAACAGCGTCCCGGCGCTGCGCCCGGAGCCCGGCCCGACGGCGACCGCTGAGGACGAGGTGCCGGCACCCGAGCGAGCCGATTGTCCCGGCTCCGGGGCGGTCGTCCTGCCGGTACCGATGCTCCTCGGTCGGGGTGGGGGCGGAGCATCGCTGCGGATGCCCGGTGCCGGGCCCCGGGCCCGCGGGCTCGGCCGGGCCGCACTGGCGATGGACCCGATAGCGGTGAACCACGTGGTGGAGGACTCGATCGCCGCGGACGGGCTGGTCGCCACGTGGGACGAGGTCGCGCGCCCGGTGCTGGCCGCGGTCGGGGACCGCTGGGCGGCCACCGGTCGTGGCGTGGAGGTGGAGCACCTGCTCAGCCAGTGCCTCGTCGGGGTGTTCGGCACCCGGACGACCGCCGTAGCCGCGCCGGCGGACCCCGTGCCCACCCCGACGCGCCCGGTCCTGCTCGCCGCGATGCCGACCGAGTTGCACGTCGTCCCGCTCGCCGTGCTCGCGGCGCTGCTGGCGGAGCGGGGGGTCGGCTGCCGCTCGCTCGGGGCCGCCCTGCCCGCCGACGCCCTCGCCGCCGCCGTGCGCCGGACCGCGCCCGCCGCGGTCGTGCTCTGGTCCCAACTCCCCTCGACTGCTGACCCGACCGTCGTCACCGGGCTGCCGGTCACCCGCCCTCGCTACCGGACCTTCGTCGCCGGCCCCGGCTGGGACGGCACCGCGCTGCCGTCGGGGGTGGGCGTGCTCCGCTCTCTCGTCGACGCGGGCGAACGGATCGGTGCCGCCGTACTCCGGTGAGCGAGCGCAGCGAGCGAACCAGTGTCACAGCGCTTCGCGAAGCGTGCGACCAAGTGCAGCGAGGGAGTGCGGTGAGTGGCAATGGCCGGCGCCGTCGTCCAACGAGCCCCTGTCCGATTGCGCACGTATCTTCCCGAGTGAAGATCGCCGGGCGGTCGGTTCACCGCGTTGGCTGACCTCGACCGGAGCAATGACGTCCTCGGCAAGCGCCTGATGGGGGAGTCCCTGCACGGCCTCGTGTGGCACTCGGTAGTCTGGCTACTCCATTCGAAGTGCTGTCACCCACATGACAGGCGCCGTTCGGCGCTTCGCTCTTCGAACGGGGGCACAAACCACCCTGATCGTGTCAAGGTGAGGCGGTCACTCGCCGATGCGTGGGGTGACACATCACCCGGCTGCAGGAAGCTGCAGGAAGGAATCGTCGTGACGACGGTACTGATCTGCGACGATCGTCGCAGCGTCCGCGAAGGCCTGACGCGCGTGATGTCGGCGGTCCCGGGAGTCCACCGGATCGACTGCGTCGCGCACGGGGACGAGTTGCTGGCCCGGTTCTCCCGGCAGCCGGTGGACGTCGTTCTGGTCGGCACCCAGCGTGCCGTACCGACCGGGGTGGAGGCGACGCGTCGGCTCGTCGCGGCGCACCCCCAGGCGAACGTCATCGTCTTCGGCGCCCCGGACGACGCGGGCAGCATCGCCGCCGCCATCGCCGGCGGTGCCCGCGGCTACCTGCGCTGGGACGCCTCGCGCCCGGAGCTGGTCGCCGCCCTGGCGCACACGCTGGCGAGCACCGCGGTGCCGACGCCGCGCACGCCCGCCGACCCGGGGGTGCAGCTGACCGAGCGGGAGCTGCAGGTCCTGCGCGGGATGAGCCAGGGCAAGAGCAACGGCCAGATCGGCCGTGAGCTCTACCTCTCCGAGGACACCGTGAAGACCCACGCGCGCCGACTGTTCCGCAAGCTGGGTGTGCGGGACCGTGCGCAGGCCGTCGCACACGGTTTCCGCCGCGGCCTGGTGTCCTGAACGAAGCAGCGCCGCCTGCCTCCCTGCGCCCCGGGCCGGTCCTCCGGTTCGGGGCGTTGTGGCGTCCGCCTCGTCACTCGACGTGCGGCGCAGGTCGGCGCCTGCGCGCCGGGCGGGAGGTCGTCCCGATCGCGTGCCGTGTCCGGCCCGGTGGTGGTGGCCCGCTACTGTGGAGGGACTTCCGAGGCGCAGAACGTTACTCTGCGTGATCGGGCTCACGATCGGACCACAGCCACGATGCCTGGTAACGCTCCCACAACAGTGCGCGATGAGTGACACGACAGACGTTCCCGACGATCTGGTCGCGGCCGCCATGACCGGCGACCGGGAAGCCGTGGGACGTGTGCTGGCCATCATCCGGCCGCTGGTCGTGCGCTACTGCCGCGCCCGCCTCGGCGCGCCGGACCGGTCGTCCGCCTCGGCGGACGACGTCGCGCAGGAGGTGTGCTTGGCCGTGTTGACGGCCCTGCCCGGGTACCGCGTCCAGGGGAAGCCGTTCCTGGCGTTCGTGTACGGGATTGCGGCACACAAGGTGATCGACGCGCACCGCGCGTCGTCGCGTAACCGTTCGGAGCCCGTCGCCGACGTCCCCGATGCGGTCGAGGTCTCCGACGGCCCGGAGCAGCGGGCGCTGCGTGTCGAACTGTCCGGCGAGATGGGCAGGCTGCTCGACCAGCTACCCGACAAGCAGCGTGAGATCCTCGTCCTGCGTGTGGTGGTCGGCCTGTCGGCCGAGGAGACGGCGGAGGCGGTGGGCTCGACACCGGGTGCGGTGCGCGTGGCGCAACACCGGGCGCTGGCCCGCCTCCGCAAGAGCATGCCCGAGGGGAGTGACCTGCATGCCTGACGAACGGAACGGCGCACCCGCGGGGCCGCCGACTCCCTTCGATCGGGCGCGCGGAACCAACGGCGTCCCCTCCCAGGGCCGGCACTCCAACGGCGTCCCCCAGCGCCCTGTCGACCTGCCGACGCGATCGCTGCCGGTCGACGTCTCGGACGGCCCCATCGATCTGGTCGCCGTGCAGGCGGACGACGAGCTGGTGAACGCCCTCGGCGCCGGTGCGGTCGTCACCTACGGTGATCGTGCCCGCGGCTCCGACCCGGACCTGCGGCGGACCCGCGACGAGCGTGTCGTTGCGATGCTGGCCGCCTGGCGGGCCGAGATCGAGGCCGAGCCGATCCCCGAACTGATCGACCTCGACACCGCCGTCGCCGCCGTCGTGGCCGGGGTGAAGGCGGACGCCGCGGGAACGCGGCGGAAGCGGGCCGCCCGGCTGCGCCACCTCGCTCCGCTGGCGGCGGCCGCGGCCATCATCGTGGCGACGGTCACCGGGGTCGGTCTCGGGTCGCAGAACGCGCTGCCGGGCGACACTCTGTGGCCCGTCCAGAAGGTGGTCAACCCCGACCGCGCCGAGTCCGTCGAGGCGAAGCTGGTTGTCGAGAGCCGGTTCGAGGCGGTGCGCACGGCACTGGCCAGCGGCGACACGGAGACCGCTGCCCGCGAGCTGCAGGCGATCGGCACCGAGATCCCCGCGGTCCGGGGCGAGGAGGGGCAGCCGCAGCTCGTCCAGGAGCAGGAGTTCCTGGCCGCGAAGCTGGCCGATACGCCGCCGGGCGAGCCCGCGGACCTGTCGACGCCGCCGAAGAGCAAGCCGAGCGCCCGCTCGACCGCGTCGGCCGCCGCGCCGCCGTCCTCGTCGGCCTCCGCGTCCAGCTCGTCGTCGCAGTCGGCGGTCCCGGACGACCCCTCCCAGTCGAAGTCCGTCGGCCCGGACGTCCGGCGAGAGCGGAGGCCGAGCGAGGCGCTCGTCCCGGCACCCGCCTCGGGGTCGGGTTCGGACAAGCCGTCGACGCCGGACTCCGGTTCGTCCGCCCCGGACGTGACGAAGCAACCCGACGAGCCGAAGCCGGCCCCGGAGAACACCGAGGGCTCGACGGATCCGATCACCAAGCCCGCACCGTCGTCCGGCGCCCAGCCGGTGTCGGAGGGTGGCACGAGGCAGCCGGCGGCGGGCGGTGCGAAGGACGGGACCAGCTCCTCGGACACCACGGCGTCCGGAACGACCGCGTCCGGGTCGGCCGGGACGAAGGTCGACGCGACCGGGACGACCACCACGAGCTGACCGCACACGGAAACGGCCCCCTCCCATCGGGGAGGGGGCCGTTTCCGTTGCTCGGTCCGGCTCAGCCGTCGGAGAGCACCGCGTCCGCGTAACCGCGGCAGTACTCCCAGCTGACGTACTCGACGGGGTCCGGGTCGAACGCCGGCTCGTGCGGGCGCATGTGACCCTCCTCGAGCAGCTGCTGCAGGCTGGCCCGCAGCAGGCTCCACTCGTGGAAGTGCTGCTCGCCGCAGTCCGCGCAGTCCACGACGATCCCGCGCACCCCGCGGGACTCGAGGAGCGCCTGGTATACGGCCAGGTCGGCCAGGTCGGCCACGACCTCGTCCCGCTCGGCCTCGCTCATTTCCTCGGGCTCCTCCGGTGCGGGGGCATCGAGGGAGAGCGCCGGGTCGTGCGGGTCGCCGGCGAAGGGATCTGGCGGCAGTGCGTCCGATGACACAACACGCAGGGTACTCGCCTCCACCGACGCCATACCCGCGCGTGCGGGGCGCGTCCCGGTGTCCGCCTGACGGCGCCCAGCCGCAAGCCGCCGAGCTCGCCGACTCCACAGGGGACCGGCGGTCCCGCCGAGGGGCATCGCCTGACGACCGCGTCCCGCAGCGGATCGATACGATGGCGTGAACGGGATCGTCCCCGGTCCCGGCTCAGATCGACTTCTCGGCGACACGAGCGCCGGTGAGGGGCTGCCAGGATGACCAGCGAGATCGTCACCGGGCTGCCGCCCAAGTTCGCGATGCTCGGCCTCACGTTCGACGACGTGCTGCTGCTGCCGGCGGAGTCGGACGTCGTGCCCGGACAGGCCGACACGAGCACACAGCTCAGCCGGCGCGTGCGGCTGAACGTGCCCCTGGTCTCGTCGCCGATGGACACCGTCACCGAGTCGCGGATGGCCATCGCCATGGCGCGGGCGGGCGGGCTCGGCGTGCTGCACCGCAACCTCGCCCCGGAACAGCAGGCGGCTCAGGTCGAGGTGGTGAAGCGGTCGGAGGCCGGGATGGTGACCGATCCCGTCACCTGCTCGCCGGACGACACGCTCGCCGACGTGGACGCCCTCTGCTCGCGCTTCCGGATCTCCGGGCTGCCGGTCACCGACGGCGACGGCAAGCTCGTGGGGATCATCACGAACCGTGACATGCGTTTCGAGATGGACCACGCCCGGCCCGTCCGCGAGGTCATGACGCTCGCACCGCTGATCACCGCCAAGATCGGTGTGTCCGCCGAGGCCGCGCTCGGCCTGCTGCGGCGCAACAAGCTGGAGAAGCTGCCGATCGTCGACGGCGCGGGCATCCTGCGCGGGCTCATCACCATCAAGGACTTCAACAAGACGGAGAAGTACCCGCTGGCCACGAAGGACCCCGACGGCCGGCTGGTCGTTGCGTCCGCCGTGGGCGTCGGCGAGGAGTCCTACGCCCGGGCGATGACGCTGGTCGAAGCCGGCGTGGACGTGCTCATGGTCGACACCGCGCACGGGCACTCGCGCCGCGTGCTCGAGATGGTGGCCAAGCTGCGCGCCGAGGTCGGCGACTCCGTGGACGTCGTCGGTGGCAACGTCGCCACCCGCAGCGGGGCCCAGGCCCTGGTCGACGCCGGGGCGGACGCGGTCAAGGTCGGCGTCGGCCCGGGCTCGATCTGCACCACCCGGGTGGTGGCCGGCGTCGGCGCGCCGCAGATCACGGCGATCTACGAGGCGTCACTGGCCTGCAAGGAGGCGGGCGTCCCGGTCATCGGGGACGGCGGCATCCAGTACTCCGGCGACATCGCGAAGGCGATCGCCGCCGGGGCGAGCACGGTCATGCTCGGCAGCCTGCTCGCGGGCACCGCGGAGTCGCCGGGCCAGCTGATCTTCGTCGGCGGCAAGCAGTTCAAGACCTACCGCGGCATGGGGTCGCTGGGGGCGATGCAGTCGCGCGGCGACGCGAAGTCGTACTCCACGGACCGCTACGCGCAGGACGACGTGCTCAGCGAGGACAAGCTCGTCCCCGAGGGGATCGAGGGCCGGATCCCGTTCCGCGGGCCGCTGGCCCAGGTCGTGCACCAGCTCGTCGGTGGTCTGCGGTCCGGCATGGGATATGCCGGTGCGCCGACGGTCGAGCGCCTCCAGGAGGCGCAGCTCGTGCGCATCACGGCGGCGGGGCTGAAGGAGAGCCACCCACACGACATCACGATGACGGTGGAGGCCCCGAACTACGCCGGGCGCTGACCCCACCTACGCTGCTACTCCGTGCGTGACCTCGTGGAGATCGGAATGGGCCGGACGGCCCGCCGCGGCTACGACCTGTCGCAGGTCGAGATCGTGCCTTCGCGGCGCACGCGCAGCTCCAAGGAGGTCTCCACCGCCTGGCAGCTCGACGCCTACCGCTTCGAGATCCCCTTGGTGACGCACCCGACGGACGCCGTCGTGTCCCCGGCGAACGCCGTGCGGGTCGGCAAGCTGGGCGCTCTCGGGGTGCTCAACGCCGAGGGGCTGTGGGCCCGGCACGCCGACGCCGAGGGTGCGCTGGCGCGGGTCGTCGAGGCGGCGGCGTCGGACGACCCGGACGCCGCGGTGAGCACCCTGCAGGAGCTGCACGCCGCCCCGATCCGCGAAGACCTGCTCACCGAGGCGCTGCGGACCGTGCGGGACGCCGGCGTGACCGTCGCGGCGCGGGTGAGCCCGCAGCGGGCCCGCGAGCTGGCGCCGCTGCTGCTTGCCGCGGGCGTCGAGGTGCTGGTCGTGCAGGGCACGATCATCTCGGCCGAGCACGTCTCGACCGGCGAGCCGCTCAACCTCAAGGACTTCATCGCCTCCCTGGAGATCCCGGTGGTGGCGGGCGGGGTCGGCGACTACCGCACCGCGATGCACCTCATGCGCACCGGTGCGGCAGGCGTGATCGTCGGGTACGGCGAGTCGTCGGCGACGACGACGGACGCGGTGCTCGGCATCGGGGTCCCCATGGCGACCGCGATCGTGGACGCCGCGGCCGCGCGGCGCGACTACCTCGACGAGACCGGCGGCCGCTACGTCCACGTCATCGCGGACGGCGGGATGGACCACTCCGGCGACCTGGCCAAGGCGATCGCCTGCGGCGCGGACGCGGTGATGCTGGGCGAGCAGCTCACGGAGGCCGCCGACGCGCCCGGCCGCGGTCTGTACTGGACCTCCGCGGCGGCGCACCCGTCCCTGCCCCGCTCGGAGGTGACGGGCTTCGGCGGCCCGGGTGCGCGAGACCTGGAGACCGTGCTGTTCGGCCCGTCGAGCACCCCGAACGGCACCGTCGATCTGTTCGGGGCCCTGCGGCGCGCGATGGCGAAGACGGGCTACTCGGACCTGAAGGAGTTCCAGCGCGTCGGGCTCACGGTCTGCAGCTGAGCCGCGCCGTGATCGCGCCGTCAGGCCCGTCGTCCGTCCCCGGGGCCGTCCGCTCGGTCGTGGCGGCCCTCGTCGTCGGCACCGTGACCGCCTGCGGCGCACCCGAGCGGGCGGCACCCGTCGTCGTGCGCAGTGCACCGGTCCTCCCGACCCCGACCACCTCGGCGGCACCGGTGCCGGCAGGCCCCTCGGTGACCGAGATCGCCGACGCGCTCGGGGCGATCCGCACCCTCCGGCATCCACGGGACAACACCGGGTCCTGCGCGGTCGTGGCGGGGTGCCGGGGGTTGATCACAGCAGGCGAGGTGTCGATCTACGAGTGGCCGGACGTCACGGCCGCGCCGCGGTACGTCGGGGAAGGCTCGGGAAACGCGGACCGGATCGGTCGCTGGGTGCTGAGCTACCGCACCCGCGAGCAGCGCTCCACCCCAGTCACGGTGCGCGCGGCGTTCGCGCAACGGGTGCGGACGATGGTCGGGCCGACGGCCTGACGCCACCCCGCCGTGCAGTGGAAACGCCGCCGGGGCGCCGCGGGTTTCGGTACCGTCGGGCTGGTGCCCCTCGCCGACCGCACGCTGCTCCCCGACGGGGCCCGCTGGGCCGCGTCGGCGGTCGCGGTGCTCGCGGCGACGGTCGTCGCGGTCCTCGCCGTGCGCTACGCGGGTGACCACGCCCCCGGCCGGGTCGACGGCCACCTCGACCGCGCGGTCGACGCGCTCCCGGCGGCCGGGGACGGGTTCATGCGGGCCATCACCGTGCTCGGCTCGCCGGCGGTCGTCACCATCTCCGCGACCGTGCTCGCCCTGGTCTGCCTCGTGGCCGGCGCCCCGCGGGCGGCGGTGCTCGCGGTCGGCGGTCCCGGGCTGACCGGGCTGATCACCACCTTCGGGAAGCCGATCGTCGACCGGACCATCGGTCGCGACGACACTTTCGCGTTCCCGAGCGGGCACACCGGCGGCGCCACGTCGTTGATCCTGGTGTGCGCCCTGCTCCTGGCCGCCGCATTCGGTCTACGGGCGCGCGGTACGGCGGTGTTCGCCGCGGCGAGCGCGGTCGTGGTGGGAGGCGCAGTGGGCACGGGCATGGTGGCGCTCGGCTCGCATTACCCGACCGACGTCGTGGGCGGCTTCTGCACGGCGGTCGCCTCGGTGCTCGTCGTCGCGCTGGTGCTCGACGCCGCCGTGCTCCGCAGACGCGCGGGCGTCCTGTAAGGGATGTGCGCCTGCACCAGGTCGTGCACGAACCGCAGCTTCTCCAGCACCGTCGGGGCCAGCACGAACGGATAGAGGTCGTTCGCGCCCATGCTGCGGTTCACGGCGTTGAGCGCGTACGTCAGCGGCAGCCAGGTCTCGACGATCTCGTCGAAGGTCGACGGCTGCTCGCTCGGCACCGCATCCAGCGGCGCCTCCGGGGGTGCCGCTGCGTCGTCCGGGCCCTCGACGACCAGCCCGTAGGCCGCCGCGGTCTGCTCGGTGTCGCGGATGTGCAGGTAGTGGGCGAACGACTCGGCCCAGTCCTCCCACGGGTGCGCGGTGGCGTAGGTCGAGACGTAGTGCTCCTCCCAGCCCGCCGGCGGCTCGGCCCCGTAGTGCTGCTCGAGCGCGTCGGCATAGCTGACCCGCTCGTCGCCGAACAGGGCGCCGAACGCGTCGGCGTTCCCCGGCCGGTCCACCAGCACCTCCCAGTACCAGTGCCCGGTCTCGTGGCGAAGGTGCCCGAGCATCGTCCGGTACGGCTCGGCCAGGCGGATGCGCAGCTGCTCGCGGTAGCCGTCGTCGCCTTCGGCCAGGTCGATGGTCACCACACCGGAGGCATGCCCGATGACCACGTTCTCGTGTGCGCTGGACAGCAGGTCGAAGGCCAGGCCGCCCTCGGGGTCCCCGTCCTTCCCGTCCCGGCCGACGACCGGCAGCCCGAGGTCGTCGAGCTGGTGGAGCAGCCGGCGCTTGGCGGCCTCGGTGCGGGCGAACATCGGCAGCGCGGCGGCGTCGCCGTCCGCGGGCCGCGTGCGGGTGAGCCGGCAGCAGCCGCACAGCGGCTCGTCCGGGGTGGTGAGCCAGTTGCAGGCGGCGATGTCGCTGTTGGCGCAGCGGACCAGGCCGCCCGCGGTCCGCCCGTCGTGCAGCACCCGCATCGCGCGGTCGGCGCGGGAGTACCCGAGCAGGTGAACGCGTGCACGCGGGCTGGTACCCGCAGGCACCGTCCCGAACACTGGATGCGGCCCGCAGCGCAGAAGGGCGCGGGGGAGGTACTGACTACGCTGGGCGGGGTGCAACCGCCGACCGTCCTCGTCGTCGACTACGGGGCGCAGTACGCCCAGCTGATCGCCCGCCGGGTGCGGGAGGCGCAGGTCTACTCCGAGATCGTGCCCGGCGACGCCTCCGTCGCGGAGATCCTCGCCCGCAAGCCCGCGGCGTTGATCCTCTCCGGGGGCCCGTCGAGCGTGTACGCGCCCGGCGCCCCCAGCGTGGATCCCGAGCTGTTCACGGCCGGGGTGCCGGTGCTGGGACTGTGCTATGGCTTCCAGGCGATGGCACAGGCGCTCGGTGGGGAGGTCGCGCCGGACGGGACGCGCGAGTACGGCCGCACCGAGCTGACGGTCACCGACGACGCCGGCGCCCTGCACGCGGGCCTGCCGACCCGGCATCCGGTGTGGATGAGCCACGGCGACTCGGTCGTAAGGGCGCCCGAGGGCTTCGCGGTGACGGCGGCGTCGGAGCGGGCGGCGGTCGCGGCCTTCGAGGATCGGGGGCGGCGGCTGGCCGGCCTGCAGTACCACCCCGAGGTCGGGCACTCCCCGCACGGTCAGCAGGTGCTGCGCCGCTTCCTGCACGACATCGCCGGCATCGCCCCGGGCTGGACGATCTCCTCGATCATCGAGGACACGGTCGCGGCGATCCGGGACCAGATCGGCGACGGGCGGGCGATCTGCGGGCTGTCCGGCGGTGTGGACTCGGCCGTGGCGGCCGCGCTCGTCCAGCGGGCGATCCGGGACCGGCTGACCTGCGTGTTCGTGGACCACGGGCTGCTGCGGGCGGGCGAGCGGGAGCAGGTGGAGAAGGACTTCGTGACGGCGACGGGCGCGAAGCTGCACACCGTGGACGCGCGGGAGCGCTTCCTCACCGCGCTGGCCGGGGTGACCGATCCCGAGACCAAGCGCAAGACGATCGGCCGCGAGTTCATCCGGGTGTTCGAGGCGGCGACGGCCGAGGTCCTCACCGCTGTGTCGGACGGCGGCTCCGCCGAGGCTCCGCCGGGCGATCACGTCGGGTTTCTCGTCCAGGGGACACTCTACCCGGACGTCGTGGAGTCGGGCGGCGGCTCCGGCACCGCGACGATCAAGAGCCACCACAACGTGGGCGGGCTGCCGGACGACATCGAGTTCGCCCTGGTCGAGCCGTTGCGTGCGCTGTTCAAGGACGAGGTGCGCAAGGTCGGCGCCGAGCTGGGTCTGCCCGACGAGATCGTCCACCGCCAGCCGTTCCCGGGCCCCGGCCTGGGGATCCGGATCATCGGCGAGGTCACCGCGGACCGGCTCGAGACCCTGCGCGCCGCGGACGCGATCGCCCGCGAGGAGCTGACCTACGCCGGGCTGGACCGGGAGATCTGGCAGTGCCCGGTGGTGCTGCTCGCGGACGTGCGCAGCGTGGGGGTGCAGGGCGACGGCCGCACCTACGGGCATCCGGTGGTGCTGCGCCCGGTCAGCTCGGAGGACGCGATGACGGCCGACTGGACGCGGCTGCCGTACGACGTGCTGGAGCGCATTTCGACACGGATCACGAACGAGGTGGCCGAGGTCAACCGCGTGGTGCTGGACGTGACGAGCAAGCCGCCGGGAACCATCGAGTGGGAGTGACCGGCGCGGCGGGGAGCTGACCCCGCCGGCCGGCCGATGCCCAAGCGAAAGCGGCGTTCGCAAGGGTCAACCTTGCCAACGCCGCTCTCGCTGCGTAGCCGGTGCTCCCCAGAACCGGCCCCGCTGGATCAGCCGCTGCGCCGTCCCCCCGAACGGCTGCGGAGGCTGCCTACCAGCAGCACCAGGCCGACCGCGGCTGCCCCGCCCGCGAGCAGCCAGCGGGGGTCGAACCCGCTGAGGTCGGGCAGGTCGCCGACGAAGGCGAACACCGCCATCGCCAGCGTCGCCAGCCCCACGAGCAGCGTGAGCGGGTCGGGGCCGCGCCGTCGCGCGGACGGCGCCGGGTCGTCGGTGGTGATCACGTCGGTGTGCAGCGCGTCGGGTTGGGTCGCGTCGGGTTGCAGCGCGTCGATGTGCATGGTCTCTCCGCTCTCGGTTCCGGTCTGGTCGTCGGTGTGCTCCCGCTCAGCCACGGTGCACCTCCACCGACCCGACGCCTGCGTGCACGTCGAGCACGATCGGCCGCCCGGCGGCGACCCCGTCCGCGCCCAGGTCGTTCACGCTGAGCCGGGCCCCGGGCCCGTCGTTCTCCTGGTCGTCGAACTCCACCGAGCCGAGGCCGGACTCGCCGGTGAAGCGCACGTCCGCGTCGCGGGGCACCCAGATCTCGACGGCGCCCACCCCGGCGTCGATCGACGTCGCGACCGGCGTGGCCGCCGCTCCCGGCGGCACGGTCAGATCCATCCGGCGCAGGTCCAGCTCGATCGTGCCGACGTCGCTGCGGTACTGCGGCGCGAGCGCGGCCGGGGTCGTCGGTGCCAGCCGCAGGTCCTGCGGCGGTCCTGCGGCGGCGATCCGGTCCAGCGGTGCCGCGAGCGCCCCCCAGGTCAGTGCCCCGACCAGGAGCGCGACGGGGATCAGGCCACGGCCCGAGCGGGTGAAGGCGCCCACGACGAGACCCGCGCCGAGCACCGCCAGCAGCACCCCGAACAGCACGGGCAGGTCCGTGAGACCGCCCACGGCCAGCAGCACGAGCGCGGTGACTCCGCCGGCGAGCAGCGCGAGGGCCAAGGTCACCGGCGTCACCCGCGACCGCGGCCGTGGCGGGGTGGCCGGGGTCGGGGAGGGTTCGGGCAGGTCCCAGGCGAACGGGGCGGCGCCCAGCGGGTCCCAGGCCGGTGGGGTCATCGCGCTGCCCTCCGTGGTCGTCCCCGGCGCGTCCTGCTGGGCGGGCCGGTCGTGCTGGGCGGGCCGGGGCGCTGCCGGCCCGGGGAGACCGCGGCCGCTGCGGCTGCGGTGCAGCAGGAACAGCAGCGCCGCGACCGCCGCGATCGGTAGCAGCACACCGCCGTGCGAGTGCGACATCCCGCCGAGGCCGACCACGGCCGCGATCCCGAGCGGGATCAGCAGCCACGCCTTGGGGCGCCGCCGGCCGGATCCGACCGGACCGGTATCGGGCTCGTCGGGTAGCAGCACCCAGCCGGCGATGTAGAGCGCCGCGCCGATGCCGTAGAAGGCCGCGACGACGAAACCCACCCGGACGAGTACGGGATCGATGTCGTAGCGGCGCGCGATCGCCGCGGCGACGCCGGCGACCTGCCGGCCGTCCCGCGGCCGAGCGGGGCGGGTTACCCACATGTCCCGCAGCGTGGTGTGCACGTCCGAACCGTTCATGGCTCTCAGGTTGGTCCGGCCCGCGGGCCCCGACATCAGGGGACACCCTGAGAAATCGGCCCGCCGACCCCGATGGCACCTCCCCAGGTCCGTGTGACGATGAGAGCGTGACCAGCCCTGTTCCGACCTCTCCGGCGCCGGTGCCGGTCCCGCCGCCGGCGGGACCGCTGCACCGCCGCCGGTCCGGCCGCCTGGTCGCGGGCGTGGCCGGGGGCATCGCGGACCACCTCGGCGTGAAGGTGCTGTGGGTGCGCGCGGCGTTCGTCGCGCTGATGGCGGTGAGCGGTGCGGGGGTGCTCGCCTACGGCCTGCTGTGGATCTTCGTTCGGCAGGAGGCGGCGACCGTCGAGCGGGCGGTGCCGGCGCGCGAGCGCCAGCAGGCGCTCGGGCTCGCCGCGCTCGGGCTGGGCGTCGGGCTGGCCGCCTCCGCGCTGGGCAACTCGACCCTGGGCTGGGTCGTCGGGCCGCTGGGCGTCGTGATCGCCGGTGCCGCGGTCGTGTGGCGGGAGGCCGACGAGGCCCAGCGCCGTCGATGGGCGGGTGCGCGGCCGGGTTGGCGGGCGGCGCTGCTGCGGGTGGTCGCCGGGGCGCTGTTCGTCGCCGCCGGGATCGCGGTCTTCCTGCTGGGGAACCTCGACATGGGCCAGGTGCAGTTCGGGCTGCTCGCCGTGCTGGCCACGCTCGTCGGCGTCGCGGTGATCACGGTGCCGTGGTGGGTGCGGCTGGTCCGCGACCTCGGTGAGGAGCGCAGCGAGCGCATCCGGGAGGCCGAGCGGGCGGAGATCGCGGCGCACCTGCACGACTCGGTGCTCCAGACCCTCGCGTTGATCCAGCGCCAGTCCGACTCGCCCCGCGAGGTGGCCCGGCTGGCCCGGGGCCAGGAGCGCGAGCTGCGGACGTGGCTGTACGGGCTCGGCGGGTACCGGCGGCCGGGGGCGTCCGACCGGGCGGATGCGGGGCTGACCGACGCCCTTGCCGCCACGGCCGCCGAGGTCGAGGACACCTACGCGCTCTCGGTGCGCCCGGTGGTGGTCGGCGGGGACCGGACCCTGGACGACGACCTGCGCGCCCTCGTCCTGGCCGCCCGCGAGGCAATGGTGAACGCCGCGAAGCACGCCGGGGTGGACGAGGTGAGCGTGTTCGCCGAGGTCGAGCCGGACGAGGTGAACGTGTTCGTCCGCGACCGCGGGGCCGGGTTCGACCCCGATTCCGTCCCTGACGACCGGCACGGCCTGGCGGACTCGGTACGCGGCAGGATGGCCCGGCACGGCGGGACGGTTCGGCTGCGCAGCCGGGCCGGGGAGGGCACCGAGGTGCACCTGCGGATGCCGACCGCCGCTGTGGAGGAGAAGGATCGGGCAGTCGAGCAGAAGGAGCACTCGCCATGACCGAGCCGGCCACGCCCGTGCGGGTTTTCCTCGTCGACGACCACGCCCTGTTCCGCTCGGGGGTGCGCGCCGAGCTGGACCGCAGCGTGCCCGACGTATCGGTGGTCGGGGAGGCCGGTTCGGTGGCCGAGGCGGTCGCCGGGATCGCGCACCTGCGCCCGGACGTCGTCCTGCTCGACGTCCACATGCCCGACGGCGGCGGCGCCGAGGTTCTGCGCAAGGTGCGCCCCGCGCAGCCGGACGTCGTGTTCCTGGCCTTGAGCGTCTCCGACGCCGCCGAGGACGTCATCGCCGTGATCCGCGCAGGGGCCCGCGGGTACGTCACGAAGACGATCTCCGGTCGGGAGCTGGCCGACGCGGTGCGTCGCGTCCGGGCCGGTGACCCGGTGTTCTCGCCCCGCCTCGCCGGCTTCGTGCTCGACGCGTTCTCCGACCGCCCCGGCGCCGCGCCGCCCACCGATCCCGAGCTGGATCGGCTCACGCGGCGCGAACGCGACGTCCTGCGCCTGCTCGCCCGCGGCTACTCCTACCGTGAGATCGCGGGCGAGCTGTTCATATCGGTCAAGACCGTCGAGACGCATGTGTCGAGCGTGCTGCGCAAGACGCAGCTGTCGAACCGGTACGAGCTCTCGCGCTGGGCGTCGGACCGCCGGCTGGTCTGATCGGCCCCCGCGCGCTTGCGCTCCCGGCCCGCATCACCGACCGAGCAGGGCGCTCGCCTTGTCCTTGAGGGCCTCGGCAGCCGGGAGGCTCCGGGGGGCGGGTGTGTCGGCGTCGGGCTTGCTCTCCGCCCGCTCGTCCGACTTCTCCGGAGCGACGACCCGCAGCGGTGCGGTTCGCGGTTCGGCCGACGGGTCGGGGTCGTCGAGCGGGGTGACGATTTGCAGCGGCTCCGTCGGAGGCTCCGCCTCTGCCCGTGTCTGCGCCTCTGTCGTCTCCGGCCCGTCGACGGCCCGGGAGGACAGGACCCGCGTCGGCAGGGTCGTGTCCGCCGCAGCAGCTGGGGAGCCGGTCGCCTGCAACGGGACGATCTTCGTCAGCACGTCCGCTGGGTCGACCGCTGTCTGCTCCGGGTAGCCGGCCGCCTGGGACGGGACGATCGGAATCGGCAGGGTCGGGGGGTCCACGACCGGGCTCTCGCCCCGGGCCGCGACCCGGCGGGCGGTCTCCGAAGGATCAACCGGCAGGACCGGACGCGCGGCGTCGGTGGCGCCCTGCACGGCAGAGGTGGTGACGGCCGCCGCGTCCCGCACCGCGGACACGACGTTCCCGGTCGCCGCCTGCGCGAACGAGCCCGGGGCGGCCGGTGGGTCGCCGCTCACGACCGGATCGGTCAACTCCCCGGGCAGCGAGGGCAGCAACGGGTCCGCAAGGTCGAGAACCGACCCCGCAGCCCCCAGCGCGACGGCCGGCCCGCTCACCGCCAGGACGGGCTGGATCACCGACTCCGTTGCGGCGACGACCGGACTGACGGCCGGCGCAGCGGCGTTCACCAGTGGTGTCACGTTCTCGAGGACGGGTCCGGTGGTCGTGCCCACGAGCTCCGCGACCGGGGTCGCGGCCCGGGCGACCTCGTTCGCGACCGGGGCGATCACCGTCGCGGCAGGTGCGACCACTGCCGCGACAGGGGCGACGACCGGGCTCACCCCCTGTGCGAGGGCATCGACGACGGGCGCGGCTGCCTGCGCCACGCCGGTCACGACAGGGTCGGCGGTGTGTGTCACACCGTGGATGACCGGGGCGATCACCTCGGTCACGGGGTCCGTCGCGTGCGTCACCCCGCTCACCACGGGAGTGACGATGCCGCCCGCCGGGCCGGCCGGCACTGCAGCACCGGCCGGGGCGAGTGCCCGAACCGGCCCGGCCGGTGCCGCCGCCGTCACCACGCCGGCCGCGCGGGTGCCCGGCGCCGGGTCGTCCGTCGACCTGAACGGTGTGTAGTAGGCGATGGCCCGGAGCAGCCCGGAACGGGCGACGACGTCGCGTCCGCGCACCGAGCCGTATGCCGTGCCCGGCTTGACCAACGTGCCCTCACCCTGGAACTGCCCGGCCCCGTCGTCCCCGCCCTGGCCGAACGGCAGGGGACCGCCGACACCGGCAGCCGCCAGGAGCGCGGCGCCGAGCACGGACCCGGCGACGACGAGGCCACCCGCACCGAGTGCGGTCCGGCAGGCGTCGCCGCGGCTCCGCGGCGTCGGCACGCCGGGCTGGTCCGCGTCCGGCTCGGGTTCGGTCTCGGGGGACGGGGCGACCCGGGCCGCGGGTACCTCCGCCCGCACCGGCGGGCGACCCTCTCGGCGCAGCAGGTCGCCGACGAGCACCGGCGTCGCGCCGGTGGACACGCTGTCGGTCGTCGCCGGCGCGGAGCCCAGCCGCCGGCACAGCTCGGCGACACTCACCGGAACATCCGTTGATCCGTCGCCTCTTGTGGCTGCCACTGCGCCGACCCTCCCGGACTCCCCAGCCGATGTGGACACCGAATGTGTACAGCACGCGACGGAGAGCGAGAAACCTTGATCGACCGCTTGTCGCAGCACTCACCGAAGTGTGACGCCGTTCACCTTTCGTCACGCACCGTTAGCCGACTAACACAATCTGGAACGCCTCGGCCAATCGCCCGGCGGTCAATCCGAAGCGGTGGGCCCACACACCTCCCAGGCTGCGGATTCGTTGGTCGAGATCCGTCATGTGGGTGGTCTGGCTGGCATGGGCACGAAGTGCCGCGACTTTGCGCCCAACGGTGTCGGTGATGTCGACGACGTGGTCGATGCGCTCGTCGGGTGCGGCCATCAGCCAGAGCTCGCGCACGGACCATGGTTCGAGACCCTCGTCTGCGAGCAGCTCCGGATGGGCGAAGGGGTTGCGCGCGTCGGGGTAGACGGCGGCGAGTGCGGCCTCGCCGACGGCGCGGTGGTCCGGGTGCGAGGCAGAGAGGCGGCGCCACCAGATCTCCGGCGACGGGGCCAGCACCCGGTCCGGCCGGAAGCGGCGGATCTCCCGGCTGATGTCGCGGCGCAGCTCCAGGCTCGGGGTGAGGCGGCCGTCGGCGTAGCCGAGGAATCGGACGTCGGAGACTCCCACCTCCTTCGCGGCGGCGCGCTGCTCGGCCTCGCGCAGGGGTCCCATCTCGTGGCGCGGGGTGTCGTCGAAGCCGCCCGCATCCCCGGAGGTGCAGACGCAGTACGCGGTCTCGATGCCGGCCGCGGTCCAGGTCGCGACGGTTCCGGCGGCGGCGAAGTCCACGTCGTCGGGGTGTGCGGTGACCACGAGCACGCGGGTGACGTCGGTCCGGACGCTGACCGACCGCAGGGGTGTCGACACGGTCGCACCCTACGACCTGCGCGCGCGGTCCGTCGGCACACACGACGTCGGGCTCACACCCACGTCACGAACTGTGTACGGGCCCGCGGACCTGTGTGCAGGCGGCAGAACCCGGAGGTGCGCGGCGGTGTCAGGCGCCGCCGCGGAACCGGTCGCGGGTGCCGTCCAGAGCCCGCTTGGCGGCCACACCGCCGCCCGCGGCGAGCACCGCGCCGAGCACGTCGACGGGCACCGAGCCACCGAGCGTCAGCAACAGGCCCAGCGCCGCGACGGCGGTGGTGCCGATGGCCACCCCCCGCCGCTCCTTGACGAACAGCGCCGCGCTCTCCCCGGAGAGGCCCCGCTTGCGGGCCGCCGAGTTCAGCATGGCGAGATAGCCGGCGTTGCCCAGCGCGACCAGCAGTCCCAGCAGGGCGATCAGCCCCGCGACGATCCCGACCGTCCCTGCCATGCCCACCAGACTGCCACGACCCGCAACAGGTCCGCGTGAAGTCTCAGCGACCTCCCAGGCGCCCACGTCCTAGCCGCAGCAGCAACATGCCCAGCTCCCGGCCCTCGGCCCCGAGGTCGCGGAACCGCGCCAGCACGGCCATCTCGCGGTTGTAGACGATGCGTGGGCCGCCGGCGGCCATCCGGGCGGCGCCGATGAGGCGCGAGACCTCGCTGCGCCGTTTCACCAGCCGCAGGATCTCCGCGTCGAGGTGGTCGATCTCCTGTCTCAGCTGATCGATCTCCTCGGCGGCCGGGATCCGTACCGGGTCCGTCGGCGCGATCTCGTCGCTGGTCACGATCATGATGTTCTCCTGGTGTCCGGTGTTTCGCGAGTACCGCCGTCCCGGACACGACAACGCCCCGGGTCCGTCGGACTCCGGGGCGTGGAGGGCTTGAGTGCGCTAAGCGGCCACGGGAACCGGTGTCCGGTACCCGTAGAAAAATCGCCGACTCATGCGCACGGCAGCAGTGTGCCACACGGAAGGACTGTCGGGGAACGGGCGTACCGTTTCGACCCGATGAGCGCCCTGTTCGAACTTCCTGCCGCCGCGTCGAATCCTTCTGGGCCCGTGCAGCCCCGCACCGCCCGCGGCGCGACGCTGCTCGAGGGCCTCAACCCCCGCCAGCGCGAGGCCGTGGTGCACGCCGGCACGCCGCTGCTGATCGTCGCCGGGGCGGGCTCGGGCAAGACGCGCGTGCTCACCCACCGCATCGGCTGGCTACTCGCCGAACGCCACGTGCACCCCGGCGAGATCATGGCGATCACCTTCACCAACAAGGCCGCGGCCGAGATGAAGGAGCGGGTGGACGCGCTGGTGGGCCGCCGGGCGGCCGCGATGTGGGTGTCGACCTTCCACTCCATGTGCGTGCGGATCCTGCGCCGTGAGGCCAAGCACCTCGGCGTGCGCAGCCAGTTCTCGGTCTACGACGCGGACGACACGCGCCGGCTTGTCGGCCTCGTCGCCCGCGATCTCGAGCTCGACCCCAAGAAGTTCGCCGCCCGCGGGCTGGCCGCGCAGATCTCGAACCTCAAGAACGAGTTGCTGGGCCCCGAGGAGGCCGCGGAGCGCGCGACGAACGAGTACGAGCGCCGCGTCGCCGAGGTGTACGCGCTCTATCAGGCACGGTTGCGCTCGGCGAACGCCTTCGACTTCGACGACCTGATCATGGAGACGGTGGCGCTGCTCCAGCGGTTGCCGGACGTCGCCGAGTACTACCGCCGCCGGTTCCGCCACGTGCTGGTCGACGAGTACCAGGACACGAACCACGCCCAGTACGTGCTGGTCCGCGAGCTCGTCGCCCCCGCCCGTTCGGGGGGCGCACAGGGCGGAGCGAAGGCGGAGCCCGCATCGACACAGCCGGGTGAGCTGTGCGTCGTCGGCGACGCGGACCAGTCGATCTACGCCTTCCGCGGCGCGAGCATCCGCAACATCACCGAGTTCGAGCGCGACTTCCGCGATGCGTACACCGTGCTGCTGGAGCAGAACTACCGCTCCACGCAGACGATCCTCTCGGCCGCGAACGCCGTTATCGCGCGCAACCCGGACCGCCGCGACAAGCGCCTGTGGACGGCCGCGGGCGACGGGCCCAACGTAGTCGGGTACGTCGCGGACAACGAGCACGACGAGGCCGCGTTCGTGGCGGGCGAGATCGACCGGCTCGTGGACAACGGCGAGATCCGCAACAGCGACGTCGCGGTCTTCTACCGGACGAACGCCCAGTCGCGTGTGTTCGAAGACGTCTTCCTGCGGGTCGGGCTGCCGTACAAGGTGGTCGGCGGGGTCCGCTTCTACGAGCGCCGGGAGATTCGCGACGCGCTGGCGTACCTGCGGGTGCTGTCGAACCCGGACGACACCGTGAGCCTGCGGCGCATCCTCAACGTGCCCAGGCGCGGTATCGGCGAGCGGGCCGAGGAGCTCGTCGCGCAGTACGCGGACCGCGAGCGGATCTCCTTCGCCGCCGCGCTGCGCGTCGCGGCCGAGCGGCCCGAACGGATGGGCGCGCTGGCCACGCGGTCGCAGCGGTGCATCGCGGGGTTCGTGCGGTTGCTCGACGGCTTGCAGGAGCTCGTCGAGCAGGGCGAGGGCACGGCCGAGCTGCTGGAGGCGATCTACGCCCGCACCGGCTACACCTCTGAGCTGGAGGCCAGCGACGACCCGCAGGACGCGTCGCGGCTGGAGAACCTCGCCGAGCTGGTCACGGTCGCCCGGGAGTTCGCGGGTGACGCCGCCGTCGCGGACCTGGCCGTGGAGGAGGCGGTGGAGAACGCCGGGCTCGCCCCCGCCGACGACGCCACGGGGGAGCCCGAGCCCGGCTCGCTCGCGGCGTTCCTCGAACGGGTCGCCCTGGTGGCCGACGCCGACTCGATCCCGGACAACCACGAGGGCATGGTCACGCTGATGACCCTGCACACCGCCAAGGGCCTGGAGTTCCCGGCCGTGTTCGTCACCGGTCTGGAAGACGGGGTGTTCCCGCACCTGCGGGCGATGTCGGACCCGGCGGAGCTGGCCGAGGAGCGCCGGCTGGCCTACGTCGGCATCACCCGCGCCCGCGAGCGCCTCTACCTGTCCCGCGCGCTGATGCGCTCGTCGTTCGGGCAGCCGAACGCGAACCCGGCGTCGCGCTTCCTCGATGAGGTGCCCGCGACGCTGGTCGACTGGAAGCGGTCCGAACCCGAGCGTGCGGCGCCGGTGGGCCGGTTCGGGTTCGGGCGGCGCTCCGTGGGGGCTGATCGCGGCAGCTGGAAGGTGCCGGAGCGGACGCTGACCCCGTCGCTGCACCTGGAGGTGGGGGACCGGGTGAACCACGACAAGTACGGGCTGGGCACGGTCGTCGCGTCGGACGGGGCGGGGGCCCGGGCGACGGTGACGATCGACTTCGGGAGCGCGGGGACCGTGCGGCTGATGCTGATCGGTGGAGTGCCGCTCACGAAGCTGTAGCCGGACCCCTTTTGCGGTCAGGAACCGGCCGGAATGCGCCCTACGGTCGGTGTGTGATCAACACTGCAGCAGCCCTCGCCCCGTTCGCCCCGTTCGCCCGGGGCATCGACGAGCCCGACCCGGTCCGTACCGCGCTGCGCGCCGCCGGTCCGGTCGTCCGGGTCGACGCACCCGCAGGCGGGTCGGCGTGGATCGTCACCGACGACGCCGTGGCCCGGGCCGCGCTCGTCGACCACCGGATCACCAAGGACCCGGCCTGGGCGCCGACCGCATGGGGCCCGCAGGTGGCAGGGCTTGAACCGCCGGCGGCGGCGCTGCCCTCCCTGACCACCCTGGACGGCCCGGCGCACGCCGCGCTCCGCCAGGCCCACGCGCCGCTGTTCACCGCCCGGCTGCTCCGCGCCCATCACGGCCGCATGACGGAGCTGGCCCGGGAGCTGCTGACGGCGGTGGCCGGCGAGGATCCCGTCGATCTCGCGGCGGACTTCACCGCGCGTTACCCCGTGGCCGTCCTGCTCGACCTGCTCGGGAGCCCGCTCGACCGCGTCGACGACGCGATGGGCGCGTGCCGGGCGATGTTCACCGGCCCCGAGGGGTTCGGGCGGGCGATGGCGACCTTCGCCGACCTCGCCGCCGCGGGCCTGACCGACGGCCGCAGCGGGCTCGCGGCGCAGCTGCGCGACCGGGTTCCCGCGGAGATCACCCGCGACCAGCTGCACTACCTGCTCTTCGGGTTGATCTTCCCCGGGCAGATCACCACCGATCCCGCACTCGGGTTCGTCCTCCCGGACGTCCTCGACGACGGCCGGGCCAGCGCCGACCTCGAGGATCTCGTGCGCGAGTCGCTGCGCCACCACCCGCCCGCGCCACTCAGCCTCTGGCGGTTCACCACCGAGGAGGTCGAGCTCGCCGGCGTGCGCCTGCCGCCGCGCGCGCCAGTGCTCGTCGACATCCTCGGTGTCGGCACCGACCCGCACCGGCCGACCGGATCGGACCTGACGTTCGGCGCCGGTCCCCATTACTGCCTCGGCGCCCAGCTGGCGGCCCTGGAGTTGCAGGCGGTCGCCGCGGTCGTCCGCACCGAGTTCCCGGACGCGCGGCTGGCCGTGCCGCGCGGCGCGCTGCGCCAGGTGAGCTACGGGGGGATCGCGGGGGGCCGGCTCGTCGCACTCCCGGTCGTCCTGGGCCGCCGGAGGTCGTAGATCGGGTGGAACCGCGCCGGTCCCGGATCCGTCAGGGGCCGTGTGACACTGGACACCGCTGACACGGGAGGCCGCACATGTCCGTCGAGGTTGCAGAAGCGCTGTACGAGGCGGTGTTCGCTCATCCTGGTCCGTGGACCGAGGACGAGTACTTCGCTCTACCGGAGATGCCGACGAAGGTCGAGCTCGTGGACGGGGTCCTCGTCGTGATGCCGCTGTCCTCGGTGGTGCATCAGCGGCTCGTCTGGCAGCTCGGCAGGATTCTCGAGGAGAGCTGCCCCACCCAGGAGTGGGAGGTCTTCGCCGGGCTGAACGTGCGGCTATGGCCTGGTCACGTCCGCAATCCGGACGTCATCGTCACCCGGCGCGGCGCGATGTCGCGGTACGTCCCGGCCACGGACACCGTGTTGCTCGTCGAGATCACCTCACCGGGCAACTTCCGCCAGGACCGGATCGTCAAGCATGGCGACTACGCCGCCGCAGGCGTGCCGTTCTACCTGCGGGTGGACCTGGAGAAGGGGCACGAGGCACTTGAGGCGACGCTCTTCGAGCTTGTCGAGGGCGGCTACCGGGAGACCGCTCGTTCGGCGAGCGGGCTGCTCCGGTCGTCGCTCCCGTGGCCGTTCGAAGTCGACCTGCGTGCTCTGGCGACCGGCCGACCCTGAGGCAGGTCGAATGACTAGAGCTGGATCCCGTGCCGGGCCAGCCACGGCAGCGGGTTGAGCTTGGTCCCGTCCGGCGCCCACACCTCGAGATGCAAGTGCGGGCCGGTGGAGAAGCCGCGGTTGCCGATGTCCGCGATGTGCTCGCCCGCACGCACCTGCTGCCCGACGCTGACGTAGGTCCGGTTGACATGCCCGTAGACGGTGGACTCCCCGTCCGGGTGCTTGATCACCACCCACATCCCGAACCCGGATGCGGGCCCGGACTCCTCGACCACCCCGTCGGTCAGCGCGTAGATCGGCGTCCCGATGGCGTTGGCGATGTCGACGCCGTAGTGGGTAACGCCCCACCGGGCGCCGAACAGCGAGGTCAGGCGACCGACAGCGGGCCGGACGAACGCCTGGCCGTCGATGACGTTGGCCTCGGGCGCCCCGTCGGCCAGGGCCGACCGCAGGACGGTGGTGCGTTTCGCGATCTCCTGGCCGATGTCGGTGGCCTTGGTGAGGTTGCGGACGTCGACCTCGGAGCGCGGGTCGAGATGCCCGGTCGGCCCGAAGTTCCCGTCGAGCGGGCCCACCCGCAGCGTGCCGGGGGGCAGCTGGTCCGCGCCGATGGCGTCGGTCCCGGCGGCGTCGGTCCCACCCGTGCCGGTGCTCGTGTCCGCGACCGGGAGCAGCGCCGCCACCGGCACGATGGCCGGGCCGGCGGTGAGAGCGGTCACCATGGTCTGCCCACCGGCCACCACTGCACCCGCGGCTGCGGCCGCCAGCGTCACGCGCCCGCGCAGGGACGCCGACGGCGGGGGCGGCAGCCGGTGCGAGCCGGTCGGCTGCGCAGGGGGCAGCACACCGGGCTCGGGTCGGGCGCCGCTGGGGGAGCGGTGGCGCGCCAAGACCTGCCCTTCTCCAAGCGAGGCCGCGACGGGGCGTGGGTCGGGGAGAACCCTCGGCGCCGTCCGGGGCCGGTGCCGACGTTCCGTCACGGTTCGTGACATGGACCTCGGGACCGTAGCGCCCGGTGAAGGAGTGGAGCAAACGGGGGGTGCGGTACGTCGCCCACTGGACCGTTCGGGTGGCTGAGTGGTATCGACGTCGTGGGGCGTTTCACGGGTGACAACGGTCACCGGACCAGGTCAGAGTGGGTGCGCCGTGCGTCGCTAGGGTCGGCCCGACGAGCGCACACGCTGGAGTGGGCTGCGGGAAAGCGGGCGAGGAGAGCCAGTGGACCTCTACGAGTATCAGGCGAAGGCATTGTTCGCTGCACACGGAGTCCCGGTACTGCCGGGCCGGACCGTCGAAACGCCCGAGGAGGCCGCTGCGGCGGCCCGCGAGCTGGGCGGGACCGTGGTCGTCAAGGCACAGGTCAAGACCGGTGGCCGGGGCAAGGCCGGTGGGGTGAAGCTGGCGAGCTCGCCCGAGGAGGCGCAGGAGAAGGCCGCGGCCATCCTGGGGCTGGACATCAAGGGCCACACGGTGCACCGGGTGTTGATCACCGAGGCCAGCGACATCGCCGAGGAGTACTACTTCTCGTTCCTGCTGGACCGGGGCAACCGCACGTTCCTGGCGATGTGCTCGGCCGAGGGCGGTATGGAGATCGAGCAGCTGGCCGTCGAGCGGCCGGATGCGCTGGCCCGGATCCCGGTCGACGCGATCACCGGGGTGGACAAGGCGAAGGCCGCGGAGATCGTCGCCGCCGGGAAGATCCCGGCGGCGGTGGCGGACCAGGCTGCCGACGTCATCGTCAAGCTGTGGGAGACCTTCGTCGGTGAGGACGCGACGCTGGTCGAGGTGAACCCGCTGGTGCGCGACCCGAAGGACCACGTGGTCGCCCTCGACGGCAAGGTCACCCTGGACGACAACGCGGACTTCCGCCACCCCGGCCACGCCGACCTGGTGGACGAGCGTACCGAGAACCCGCTGGAGGCCAAGGCCAAGGCGAGGAACCTGAACTACGTCAAGCTGGAAGACGGGCAGGTCGGGATCATCGGCAACGGTGCCGGCCTGGTGATGTCCACGCTGGACGTGGTGGCCTACGCCGGTGAGAAGCACGGCGGGGTGAAGCCGGCGAACTTC
The DNA here is from genome assembly GCA_963720845.1 of uncultured Actinomycetota bacterium. Lineage (GTDB taxonomy): Bacteria > Actinomycetota > Actinomycetes > Mycobacteriales > Pseudonocardiaceae > Pseudonocardia. Next base: position 74,141 of record CAVRHG010000001.1, read on the forward strand.
CTGGACATCGGCGGTGGGGCCTCGGCGAAGGTGATGGCGGACGGCCTGGACGTGATCCTGGGCGACGAAGACGTGAAGAGCGTGTTCGTCAACGTGTTCGGCGGGATCACCTCCTGCGACGCGGTCGCGAACGGCATCGTCGAGGCGCTGAAGATCCTCGGCGACACCGCCAGCAAGCCGCTGGTGGTGCGGCTGGACGGGAACAACGTGATCGAGGGCCGGCGGATCCTGGACGAGGCGAACAACCCGCTGGTGACGCAGGTGGACACGATGGATGACGCGGCCGACAAGGCCGCCGAGCTCGCAGCGACGGGGGCGTGAGATGGCGATCTTTCTCAACGAGCACAGCAAGGTCATCGTCCAGGGTCTGACCGGCGCCGAGGGCACCAAGCACGCCACGAAGATGCTGGCGGCCGGGACGAACATCGTGGGCGGGGTGAACGCCCGCAAGGCCGGTAGCTCGGTGAGGTTGCCGGTGGGCCCGGGTGCGGGTGTCCCGCAGGACAGGGACCTGACCGTGTTCGGGACGGTCGAGGAGGCGATGAAGGAGACCGGCGCGGACGTGTCGGTGGTGTTCGTGCCGCCGGTGTTCGCCAAGGCCGCGGTGGTGGAGGCGATCGACGCCGCGATCGGGCTGGCGGTGGTGATCACCGAGGGAGTCCCGGTGCACGACTCGGCCTGGTTCTGGGCGCACGCGGTGGCGAACGGCAACCGCACCCGGATCATCGGCCCGAACTGCCCGGGGATCATCTCGCCGGGCAAGTCGAACGCGGGGATCATCCCCGCGGACATCGCCGGGCCGGGGCGGGTCGGGTTGGTGTCGAAGTCGGGGACGCTGACCTACCAGATGATGTACGAGCTGCGGGAGATCGGGTTCTCCACGGCCATCGGCATCGGCGGGGACCCGATCATCGGGACCACGCACATCGACGCGCTGGAGGCGTTCGAGGCAGACCCGGAGACCGTGGCGATCGTGATGATCGGGGAGATCGGCGGTGACGCCGAGGAGCGGGCGGCGGACTTCGTGAAGGCGAAGGTCAGCAAGCCCGTGGTCGGCTACGTCGCCGGGTTCACCGCCCCGGAGGGCAAGACGATGGGCCACGCCGGCGCGATCGTGTCCGGCTCCGCGGGCACCGCACAGGCCAAGAAGGACGCCCTCGAGGCGGCCGGCGTGCGCGTCGGCAAGACGCCGAGCGAGACGGCCGCGCTGATGCGCGAGATCGTGGCGTCGCTGTAGGAGTCGTGGCCGCGGCGGGCGGGACCGGCGCCCGCCCGCCGTGCGTCGGCCGCGTGCAGGTCTGCGATGCTCAACCGCGATGGCCGCGGGAAGGAGCGACATGACCCGGAACGCCGAGATACCCCACGAGACACCCCCCGAGACATCCCCCACCCCCGGCGTGGAGGAATCCTCGCCGGCGAGCGCGGCGTCGCCCGCCGCCGGCAGCCGGGCGGGGCAGTCAGGTCCGGTCGCCGAGCTGGGTCTCGTCGCCGCCGGACTCGGCCTCGTGATCTATTTGATCGGGTTCGTCACGAACCTCGGCGGCTCGTCGTCGCTCATCCTGCCGCTCCTGCTCGGCGGCGGCCTGCTCGCGGGCTCGGTCGCGCTGCCGACGGTGGGTGGGCGCGTCCTCGCCCCCGCTGCCGTCGCGACGACCACCGGCGCCCTGCTGCTGCTGCGTGCCGTGATCGACGGCGGCGGGAGTGCCCTCTCGGTCGGCGCGCTGGTGCTGGGCCTGCTCGAGGCCGCCGCGACGGTCGGAGCCACGTTGGTGCACTCCGGGGTGGTGCGGGCGCGCCCGCCGAAGCCGCGGAAGGCCGCCCCGCAGCCGGCGTTCTCCGGCCACCCCGCCGGCCCGCAGTTCCCGGGGCAGCAGTACCCGGGCCAGCCCCACCCGCGCGCGTATCCCGCCGATGCCCAGCCGTTCCCGGGCGACCAGTGGACGGGCGAGCACGCCTTCGCCCAGAACGCCCGCTACGGCGGTCAGTACGGGGTGCCCGGCTACCCGCCGCCCCCGCCCGTCGGAGCGCCCGGCTACGACCCGCTGCACGCCCGGTCCGAGGCGCAGACCGTGGCCGTCGGCGCCGAGGCACCCGGTGACACCGCGGCACCGCCGCGGGGCACCCGGCCGGTGACCGAACCCGTCGGGAGTGCGGCCGAACCCGGCTCGGGCTACGGCCAGGGCGCCGGTGGTTTCCCCGGGCTGGGCACGGGAGCCCACCGCGCGGTGCCCGACCCGGGCGCGGCCCTGTTCCGCTCCGACGCCGCCCCCACGGGCACCGGCACGCACCGGGCTGTGCCTGATCCCGGCACGGGGTCGTTCCGGCCCCTGTCGGGCGCGGGGTCGTACCCGGCCGTCCCAGAGGGTCCGGCCACGGGCACCGGCTCGCACCGGGCCGCGTCGGGGACGGGCTCCGTCGGGGCGACGTCGTCCGGCCGGTGGCCGGAGGCCGATGCGGCGGCACCGCCCGACTCCGACGGCGAGCGCACCCGCACCATCCCCACCGTCCCGGACGACCAGCGTTGAGCGTGACCGTCGACACGCGCTGACCGAACCGGGCGGGCCACCTCACGTCGGCGTGCCTGAGGCGCCGCGGCGCCGGCCGCTGCGACGCTGAACGATGTGAGCCGCTCCCTCGCACCCCCCGCCGACCTCCCGGCCGCCGACCCCGTGCCCACCCAGCCCGACGGCGTCGCCCGGCTGCGGATCCTGTGTGCCGCCGCGATGGGGACGGTGCTCGCGAGCTACGCGCTGCTCGTTCCGGCCGCGGCGGCCGTCGGCTGGACCGCGGGCGACGGCCTGTCCTTCGACGGGGCCTTCGCCGCGGCCATCCCGCTCTGGCTCGCCGCGCACCAGATCCCGCTCGTGTTGGCGGGCCAGCCGTTCAGCGTCCTTCCGCTGCTGCCGACGGCCGTGCTGTTCGCCGTCGTCGCGCTGGGTGCGGGCTGGGCGCTGCGGCGCCTCGGCGGACGGTTCCGGCACGACGGCGGACCGGTGCTGGTGGGGACGGCCGGCGCGCACGCCGCGGTCGCCGTGCTCGGCAGCGCGCTGTTGCCCCGGGCGGCGGAGGTCGCGGCGCAGCCGTGGGCGGCGATGGTCGGGGCCGGGCTGCTCGCGGGATCCTCCGCGCTGACCGGCATGCTGCGCTCCTGCGGCCTGCCCCCCGAGTGGCGCGGGGGTCCGGCGTGGCTGCGCGTCGGGATGCGGGCCGGGGCGCTCGCGCTCGCGGGCCTCGCCGCGGTGGCGTCGGTGCTGTTGGTGGTGGCCCTGGTGGCGGGCGCGCCCCGGATGGTGGCGGCCTACGGTGCGCTCGCGCCCACGTTCGGCGACGGCCTCGGCGTCACCCTGCTCGGGCTGGCCTACCTGCCCAACGCCGCAGTCGGGGCGATGAGCTGGGCGGTCGGGGCAGGATTCACCGTCGGTACCGCGACGATCTCGCCCTTCGACGCGAAGCCCGGCGTGCCGTCGTCGTTCCCGCTGCTGGCGGCGCTGCCCACCGGGGTGCCGCCGGTGTGGGCGCCGGCCGTGCTGGCGCTGCCGGTGCTCCTGGGGCTGCTGGTCGGGCTGTCCGTCCGTCGCGCCCTGCCGGTGCCCGCCGACCGCATCCGCGCGACGGTCGTCGCCGGGCTCGTCGCGGCGTCGGGTGCCACGGCGCTCGCTCTTCTGGCGGGTGGGCGGCTGGCCGCGGGGCCGTACGACCCGGTGCGGTTCCCGCCCGAACTGATCGCCCCGGCGACGCTGCTCTGGATCGGGGGCGTCGCGGCGGTCGTCGTGATCCTCCGGCGGCCGGTGGACGATCCGGACTACGTCGAGGTGGTGGACGGGGTTGAGGAGCCGGACGTCGACCCGGAGGGGCCGGTCCGCGCGACTGCGGTGCCCGATGGCGATCCGGACGACGCAGTGGACGTCGCGCCGGACGCGCGCCCGGACCCGTCCGACGATCCCGTGGATGCCCGGACGACGCGGTGGACGACGCGGTGGACGACGTGGTGGCCCGCGATCCGGTGGACGACGGCGCGGAGCATGACGGCGCGGACGAGGGCCCGGTTGCGGCCGGCGCGGTGACCGGCGGTGCACGCCGCACAGTGCCGGACCCCGCGTCGGCGGTCGCACCCGACGCGGTCCCGTTCCCCGCGCGCCGGAGGCTCTTCGGCCGACGTCGGCCGGACGGGAGCGCCGAACTGCCGGCCCCGAAGCGCCCCCGGACTGTGGCCGACCTGGTCGCGGAGCGGGCGGCGGCGGAGCGGGCGGCGCGCGGGACCGACGCCCGGTAGCACAGCTCGCACACACCGTGCCGCTGCTCGACCTCCGTGCCGTACGACCTCACGGCACATGCACCGGACTGGGTCGCACACCTTGCGGGGCTGGCGCACCTTCCGTACAGGGTGCGGCAGTCGCACTCACCGTGCGTCAGCCATCAGGGGTGCGGCACCGCGTCGCGAGGGCGTGCGCCGCTCTGCACGCCGATACCGTGGCGGTGGCCAACCGCGAGGACGGCGGGACGGCCGGGGGTGGTGTGACCTCGCTCGCAACCTAGGCTTGGGACAGTCCCCCACGTCGGCGTGAGACCGAGGAGTCGCGCGTGCCGCAGCCGAGCAGCACCTTCCGGGTGCAGCTGCCCGTCCCGGCGCGGGTCGTCGTGCTGGTGTCCGGTTCGGGCACGCTGCTCCAGGCACTGCTGGACGCGACCGCCGATCCCGGCTACCCGGCACAGGTCGTCGCCGTCGGAGCGGACCGTGCCGGCATCGAGGGGCTCGCCCGGGCCGAGCGCGCGGGGGTCCCGACCTTCGTCGAGCCGGTCCGTGCGCACCCCGACCGCACCGCGTGGAACGCCGCGATCACCGCGACCGTCGTCGCGCACCGACCCGACCTCGTCGTCAGCGCCGGGTTCATGAAGCTCCTCGGAGCGGCCTTCCTGAAGGAGATCGGCTGCCCGATGATCAACACTCATCCGGCGCTGCTGCCCGCCTTTCCGGGCGCGCACCCCGTTGCCGACACGCTCGCCTACGGCGTCAAGATCACCGGCGCGACCGTCCACCTCGTCGACGACGGCGTGGACACCGGGCCGGTGCTGGCGCAGGCCGCCGTCGAGGTCCGGCCCGGCGACACCGTCGGCGAACTGCACGAACGCATCAAGATCGAAGAGCGGCGGTTGCTCGTGGGCACCGTGGCGGCGCTGGCGCGCAACGGCGCCAGCGTGAGCGGACGAGAGGTGACCATCCCGTGAGTGAACCGTCGGCGCAGGGCCACGAGCGGCGGCCGGTGCGCCGGGCACTGGTGAGCGTCTACGAGAAGGAGGGGCTCCCGGAGCTCGCTGCAGGGCTACACAAACTCGGTGTGGACATCGTCTCGACCGGCTCGACGGCGCAGCGGATCGCGGAGACCAGCGTGCCGGTCACCGCGGTCGAGGAGCTGACGGGCTTCCCCGAATGTCTCGACGGCCGGGTGAAGACCCTGCACCCGAACGTGCACGCCGGGCTCCTCGCCGACACCCGCCGTCCCGAGCACCTCGCGCAGCTGGACGGCCTCGGCGTCGCCCCGTTCGACCTGCTCGTGGCCAACCTCTACCCGTTCACCGAGACGGTGGCCTCCGGCGCGACGCCCGACGAGTGCGTCGAGCAGATCGACATCGGCGGCCCCGCGATGGTGCGCGCGAGTGCGAAGAACCACGACAGCGTGGCCGTCGTCGTGGACCCCGAGCGCTACGAGTGGCTGCTCGAGCAGATCGAGGCCGGCGGGTTCACCCTGGACGACCGCCGCAGGCTCGCCGCCGCGGCCTTCCGGCACACCGCGACCTACGACGTCGCCGTGGCCTCCTGGCTGGGCAGCGTGCTCGCGCCCGACGGTGACGGCCCGTTCCCGGTCTGGGTCGGTGCCACGTGGGAGCGGGCGTCCACCCTGCGCTACGGCGAGAACCCGCACCAGGCCGCCGCGCTCTACACGGCGGGCCGGGGTGGCCTGGCCGCCGCCGAACAGGTGCACGGCAAGGAGATGTCGTACAACAACTACGTCGACGCGGACGCCGCGTGGCGCGCCGCGCACGACCATGGCGATGTGCCCACGGTCGCCGTGATCAAGCACACCAACCCGTGCGGGATCGCGATCGGCGCGGACGTCGCCGAGGCGTACCGCAAGGCGCACGCGACGGACCCGGTGAGCGCGTTCGGTGGCGTGATCGCGACCAACGGCGAGGTCAGCGCGGCGATGGCCGAGCAGGTCGCCGAGGTCTTCACCGAGGTCGTGCTGGCGCCGACGTACGCGCCCGAAGCCCTGGAGATCCTCACGCGCAAGAAGAACGTGCGGCTGCTGCGCCTGCCGGAAGCGAGTGCGCGCGGTGGGGCCGAGATCCGGCCGATCTCCGGTGGCCTGCTTCTGCAGCAGCGCGACCTGGTCGACGCCCCCGGCGACGATCCCGCCTCATGGACGCTGGCGACCGGCGACCCCGTGCCGGAGGACGTGCTGGCCGACCTCGCCTTCGCCTGGCGGGCCTGCCGTGCGGTGAAGTCGAACGCGATCCTGCTGGCCTCGGACGGCGCGGCCGTCGGGATCGGCATGGGGCAGGTGAACCGGGTGGACTCGGCGCGTCTCGCGGTCGCGCGGGCCAGCGACCGGGCCCGTGGGTCGGTGGCCGCCTCGGACGCGTTCTTCCCGTTCCCGGATGGGCTCGAGGTGCTGCTGGAGGCCGGGGTCCGGGCGGTCGTGCAGCCCGGCGGCTCGATGCGCGACAACCTGGTCGTCGCGGCCGCGGCCGCCGCAGGTGTGCCGATGTACCTCACGGGGACGCGCCACTTCGCGCACTGAGGGGTCTGTGGCTCGATCGGCGAGGACGGCCGTGCTCCGCCGGTGATCGTCGCGGGCGTCGCGCGGTGGTCGGTGACGCACCCCTGCGGTGCCGCCCGCGGCGATCACAGCTCGGGGGTTGAGTGGGCGCAGTGCTCTTGGTATGATTCGAACATAAGTTCGAGTCGCCTTCCCCGCGGCCGTGGCCTGCGGGGAGGCGTGCACGTGGGGGAGGGGGCGTCGCTCGGCTCCGCCACCAGCGTGGAGGCCGGTGGGAAGGCCGGTGCTGTGGCCCGCCTGGAGGTCGATGCCGCGCACCGGTTGGCGACGGCCCGTGGGCTCCTGCGGCGCCTGGAGGACCGGGCAGCAGGAGCGCACCCGGTCGTCGAGCCGGGGGCGGACGCCCGGGTGCTCCCGGTGATCGCCCCGCTGGCCGCGCTGCTTCCGGCCGGCGGGCTGCGGCGGGGCACGACGGTCGCGGTCACGGGAACGGCGGGGGCCACCTCGCTGGTGCTGGCGCTGCTCGCCGAGGCCTCGGCCGCAGGCGCCTGGGCCGGGGTGATCGGCCGCCCGGATCTCGGGCTCGTCGCCGCAGCCGAGGCAGGGATCGCACTCGAGCGCGTGGCGCTGGTCCCGTACCCCGGGGCGGACCTGGTGGCGGTCGCCGCTGCCCTGCTGGACGGGCTGGACCTCGTGGTCCTGGCGGGCCGGGTGCTGCACGGCAGCGACCGCGCGCGGCTGGCCGCCCGGGCCCGCCAGCGCGGTGCGGTGCTGCTGCCACTCGGGCCGTGGCCGGGCGTGGACGTCGAGCTGGCCTGCGAGCAGGGGCAGTGGTGGGGCGTGGGTGCCGGGGAAGGCGACATCGGGCGGTTGCGCAGGCGGCGGGTCTCCGTGCGGCTGCGTGGCCGCGGTGTCGCTCCCGCGGGCCGCAGCGCCCGGCTGTTGCTGCCCGGGGCCGCCGACCTGCCAGACCTAGGTCGTGCACATCGCGGGGAGGTCGTGCACATGGCGGGACGTGTGCACGACCTCCCCGGGGTGTGCACCGCCGGTTGCGGGGGCGGCGGGTGAGACACGCCGGGACGCCCGGAACCGAAGTGGGCGGCGGACCGGGACCCGTCACCGCACCGGTGGCCCCTGCCGTCGGCCCCGTGCGGGTGCTCGCGCTCTGGTCGCCGGACTGGCCGGTCACCGCCGCCGCTCGCGCCGCGCACGTCACCCCGGACCGGCCCGCGGCGGTCGTCGTGGCCAACCGGGTGCTCGCCTGTTCCGCCGTCGCCCGCGCCGCCGGGGTCCGGCGCGGTTTGCGCCGCCGCGAAGCCCAGGCCCGGTGTCCCGAGCTCGTCGTGCTGGCTCGCGACGCGGACCGCGACGCCCGCCTGTTCGAGCCGGTCGTCGCCGCCGTCGAGGAGAGGGCGCCGGGGGTGGAGGTGATCCGGCCGGGACTGCTGGCGCTGCCCGTCCAGGGTCCGGCGGGTTGGTTCGGCCGTGAGCGAGCGTGCGAGCGAACCATTCAACACAGCGCCTCTGCTCAACACAGCGCCTCTGCGAAGTGCCGACCGAGCGCAGCGAGGGAGTGCGACGAGCTGGCGGCCGCGGAGCGGCTCGTGGACCAGGTGGCCGCGCGCGCGGGCGTCGAGTGCCAGGCCGGGATCGCGGAGGGGCTCTTCGGTGCCGTGCTCGCCGCCCGCCGCGGCGTTGCCGTCGCACCGGGTGACACGCGCGCCTTCCTCGCCCCGCTCGGAGTGGAGGAGCTGGATCGAGAGCCGGAGCTGGACCGGTCCGAGCTGGTCGGGCTGCTGCGCCGGCTCGGGCTCCGCAGCCTGGGGGCGTTCGGCGCGCTGGCGGCGCCCGATGTGGCGTCGCGGTTCGGGGCGGACGCCGTGCTGGCGCACCGGCTGGCCCGCGGCCTGGACCCGCGTCCCCCCGTCCGCCGGTGGCCGCCTGCGGAGCTGGCCGTCGAGCTGGAGCTGGACCCGCCCGTGGACCGGGTGGATGCCGCCGCCTTCGCCGCGCGCACGTTGGCGCAGCGGCTGCACGGCCTGCTCGCCGCACACGGGTTGTCCTGCACGCGCCTCGGGGTCGAGGCGCGCACGGTGGCGGGGGAGGAGTTGCGCCGTGTCTGGCGCTGCGCCGAGCCGCTCACCCCGTCCGGCACGGCGGACCGGGTCCGCTGGCAGCTCGACTCCTGGCTCGTCCGGGGTGGTCGCGGGGTGGTGGACCGGCTGCGGCTGGTGCCCGAGGAGACGGTCACCGCGGGCGCGCTGCAGCTGGGGCTGTGGGGCGACGTCGGGGAGGCGGACGAACGGGCGGGGCGCGCGCTGGTCCGGGTGCAGGCGCTGCTCGGGCCGGAGGCGGTGGTCACCGCAGTGCTCGGCGGTGGCCGGAACCCCGCGGAGCAGGTCCGCCTGGTGCCCTGGGGGGACGACCGCGGTGTGCCCGCAGACCTGCAGCAGGCGGTGGAGGCCGCCGCACCCGGGCCCGGGGCCGCCGGCGTGGCCCCCGGCCGGAGAACCGCGGTGCGGGAACCGCCCCCGCCGTGGCCCGGGCGGCTGCCCCCGCCGTCACCGGCCGTCGTCCCTCCAGAGCCCCTACCTGCCGACCTGCGCGACGTTGCGGGGGAACCGGTGCAGCTCGCCGCCCCGGACCTGCTCGCCGCACCCCCGCATTCGCTCGCCGTCGACGGCGGGTCGGCCGAGGCCGTGCGCGGTTGGGCCGGCCCGTGGCCGGTCGCACAGCGGTGGTGGGTGCCGGGGGCGGTGGCGGGAAGCCGGCTGCAGGTGCTCCGCGCGGACGGGGCGGCGTTCCTGCTGTTCGGCTCCGCGGGCCGGTGGGAGGTGGTCGGTGGCTACGACTGAGCCCGTGATCGTCGTTCGGGCGCGTGTACGGCGGGCGATCGCCGGGCGGGCGTGTCTGCTGCGGTCGGATCATCGATCGGCACGCCGGGACGACGGTCATGAGGGCGGTCCGGCGTCGCAGTGGCCGGGGTCAGGCCGGGATGCCCTCGGTGGACAGCGCGAGACGGCCGATCGTGCCGGCCACGGCGTCGGTGTTGCGGTCCAGTGCCGTCCGGTCGATCCCGTCGATGCGGTCGCACGCCTGGTGGTAGCAGCGGTCGTACGGTTGGCCCGCCGTACCGCCCCAGCGCTGCGCCTGCTCCGGCGTCTTGATCTCCTCGGCGCCGGTGAACAGCCCGCCCGCGGGGATGCCGGCGGCGATGAACGGGCCGTAGTCCGAACGGCCGTCGAAGTCCGAGCCCTCGCCGGTCACCCCCGTCGTCGCAAGCTGCTCGAGCAGCAGCCGCTCGACGGTCGCGGATCCCTCCGGGCCCGGCCCGGCGCCCTGGTTGTCGGAGTTGTCGCCGTCGTAGGCGAGGTAGGCGGCGTTCGGCGAGCCCACCATGTCCAGGTTGAGGTAGAGGGAGATCTTCTGGCGGTCGGCGTCGGAGAGCCCGGCGACGTACCGCGTCGAGCCGATCAGGCCCTCCTCCTCGGCGCCCCAGAACGCGAAGCGGACGGCGTTCGCCACAGGCGGCGCCCCACTGAGTCGCACGGCCGTCTCCAGGAGCGCCGCGGCGCCCGACCCGTTGTCGTTGATCCCCGGGCCCTCCGGCACGGAGTCCAGGTGGGCCCCGGCCATCACCACGTTGTCCGGGTTGCCGGTGGTGGTCTGGGCGATCACGTTGTGGCTCGACCGCTCCTCGATCGTCGTCGCGAGCGCCAGGCTCACCGGGACTCCGGCCCGCCCGACGAGCGCGTCGCCGTCCGCCTTGCTCAGCCCGGCGGTCGGCAGAGCGCCGGTGACGTCGCCGAGCGTGGCCTGGTCGAGCGGCCCGTCCACGTTGTTCGCCACGAGCACCGCGGCCGCGTGCGCCGCCGCGGCGTTGGTCGACTTCACCCCGAACGGGCACGCCCCCCGCCGCACCAGCACCACGGCGCCCGCGGGCACGTTCGCGAAGTCCGCGGCCTCGCAGCCCGACGTCTCGTCCTGCGCCAGCACCGCCAGCGGCGCGCTGATCCCGCCGGCCGGTGTGGCGGGGGAGAGCCCGAGCACCGTCGCCGCGATGGTGGCGCCGTCCACGGTGAGGCGTGCGTCCTGCACCGAGAACGACCGCGCGGTGAACTCGGGTGTCTCCACGGTGTAGCCGGCGTCGCGCAGTGTCCGGGCGACGTACTCCACGCTCGCGTCGTAGCCGGGCGTGCCCAGGGCACGGTTGCCGCCGTTGCCGTCGGCGATGCGTTGCAGCTCCTCCAGGTGGCGGAACGCCCCGTCACCGGTGACCTCGGTGACCAGCCGACCCGGGAGCGCGGCGTCCGGAGCCGGCGTCGAGGTCGCCGTGGGAGCGGGGGCCGGGGTCGACGGCGTGGACTGCGTGGACTGCGAGCAGGCTACGGCGAGGCCGGCGGCGCTCAGCGCCACCGCCCGGAGCAGGGCGGCGCGCGGGGAGGAGGGGCGCATGTCGGGGAGCCTACGGAGGTGTCCCGGATCGACGCCGTTGCCGACGTCCACGGCAGGGCCCTCCGTCGGTTCCGAGGGATGACGCTGCACGGAACGGTGATGCCGGCGTCGCACCGCCCGCCGCTCGTTGCACCCCGTCCGCGCCGACGCACCCCGTCCGCCCCGTCGCACACCGAGTAGGGCTCTCGCACCTGCTGGGCAAGGTGTGACAGCCCGCAGGGCTGTGCGACAGGCGATTCGGGGTGCGACAGCAGGGGCGCGGCATCACCCGGTCGGCTCGAGGCAGCGCATCAGAAAGCGGATTATTCGAACGCATGTTCGAGTAGAGTCCTCGGCATGGAGTGGAGCAATCCGGACGTGTCATGGTCCGAGCTGGAGGCCGCGCTCTCCGGCCGCGCAGGCTCAAGTCTGACGGGCGGGCCGGAGGCAGACGGGGGCGACTCGCCGGCCTGGTCGCGCAAGCGGGAGCCGTACCGGGCCGCCGACCCGCCCGCGCTCGATCGGGGTCCCCGCGTCCCGTACGCCGAGCTGCACTGCCACTCCAACTTCAGCTTCCTGGACGGTGCGAGCCACCCCGAGGAGCTGGTCGAGCGAGCCGCCCGTCTGGGGCTCGACGCCCTCGCGCTCACCGACCACGACGGGATGTACGGCGTGGTCCGGTTCGCCGAGGCCGCCGCCGAGCTCGGGGTCCGCACCGTCTTCGGCGCCGAGCTGTCGCTGGGGCTCACCGCGCCGCAGAACGGGGTGGCCGATCCGGAGGGCAGCCACCTGCTCCTGCTCGCGCGCGATCCCGACGGCTACCGGGGGCTGTGCCGCACGATCAGCACCGCTCAGCTCGCCGGGCAGGAGAAGGGGCGCCCCGTCTACGACCTCGCGGAGGTCGTCGCCGACACGGCCGGGCACGTGCTCGTGCTCACCGGGTGCCGCAAGGGCGCGGTCCGGCAGGCGCTGGACCGCGGGGGGCGCGGTGCGGCGGCAGCCGCGCTCCGCGGCCTGGCGGAGCGGTTCGGGCGGGACAACGTGGCCGTCGAACTCACCTACGGAGCGCTGCCCACGGACACCGAGGTCAACGACGCCCTGGCCGGGCTCGCCGCCGATGCCGGGCTGCCGACGGTCGCCAGCACGGCCGCCCACTACGCCGTGCCGGAGCGGTTCCCGCTGGCCACGGCGCTGGCGGCGGTCCGGGCCCGGCGCAGCCTGGACGAGGCCGACGGTTGGCTGCCGCCCGCGGGCACCGCGCACCTGCGCTCGGGTGCGGAGATGGCGGCCCGGTTCGACACCCGTCATCCCGGAGCGGTGGCACGGGCGGCGGAGTTCGGCGCCGAGTGCGCGTTCACGATCGATCTCGTCGCCCCGGACCTGCCCCCGTTCGAGACCCCGCCGGGCCGCACGGAGGCGACATGGCTGCGTGAGCTCACCCGCCGCGGTGTCCTGGAGCGCTACGGCAGCTACGCCGAGTACCCCGAGGCCGTCGCCACGGTGGACCGGGAGCTGGCGGTCATCGAAGACAGGAGGTTCCCCGGCTACTTCCTGATCGTGCACGACATCGTGGCGTTCTGCCGCGCGGCCGGCATCCTCTGCCAGGGCCGCGGCTCGGCGGCGAACTCCGCGGTCTGCTACGCGCTGGGGATCACGAACGTGGACGCGGTGTCGCACGGCCTGCTGTTCGAGCGGTTCCTGTCCCCGGCCCGTGACGGCTACCCGGACATCGACCTCGACATCGAGTCCGGCCGCCGCGAGGAGGTCATCCAGTACGTCTACAGCCGCTACGGGCGCGACCGGGCGGCACAGGTGGCGAACGTGATCAGCTACCGGCCGCGGTCGGCGGTGCGGGACGTCGCGAAGGCGCTGGGGTTCTCCCCGGGCCAACAGGACGCGTGGAGCAAGCAGATCGAGCGGTGGTACGGGGTCGGGGGCAACGGTATGGAGGGCGGGGAGGTCGCGGGCATGCCCGCGCAGGTCGGGGAGCTGGCGAACCAGCTGCTCGGCTTCCCCCGCCATCTCGGCATCCACTCCGGGGGCATGGTCATCTGCGACCGCCCGGTGGCGGAGGTCGTGCCCGTCGAGTGGGCCCGGATGGACGGCCGCACGGTCGTGCAGTGGGACAAGGACGACTGCGCGTCGGCCGGGCTCGTGAAGTTCGACCTGCTCGGGCTCGGCATGCTCACCGCGCTGCACCTGATGATCGACATCGTCGCGGAGCACCACGGGCGCCGGATCGCGCTGCACGAGCTCCAGCCGGTCGATCCCGAGGTCTACGCGATGCTCGCGCGGGGCGACTCGGTCGGGGTGTTCCAGGTCGAGTCCCGGGCGCAGATGGCCACGCTGCCGCGGCTGCGCCCGCGCGAGTTCTACGACCTGGTCGTCGAGGTCGCGCTGATCCGGCCCGGCCCCATCCAGGGCGGCTCGGTGCACCCCTACATCCGGCGGCGCAACGGTCAGGAGAAGTGGAAACACGACCATCCCCTCCTGAAGAACGCCCTCGACAAGACCCTCGGCGTGCCGCTGTTCCAGGAGCAGCTCATGCAGGTTGCGGTGGACGTCGCCGGGTTCTCCCCTGCAGAGGCGGACGAGCTGCGCCGGGCGATGGGGGCCAAGCGATCCACCGAGCGGATGGAGCGGCTGCGGGGCCGGTTCTACGCGGGGATGGCGGTCAACGGGATCGAGGGCGAGCTCGCCGACAAGATCTTCGACCGGATGCTGGCGTTCGCGAACTTCGGCTTCCCGGAGAGCCACTCGATCAGCTTCGCGTCGCTGGTCTACTACAGCGCCTGGTTCAAGCTCTACCACCCCTCGGCGTTCTGCGCGGCGTTGCTCAACGCCCAGCCGATGGGCTTCTACTCCCCGCAGTCGCTGGTGGCCGACGCCCGCCGGCACGGGGTGCGGGTGCGCGGCCCGGACGTCAACCTCGGCGGGGCGCAGGCCGTGCTGCAGCCGGACGCGCACAGCGCCGGTGGGCAGGCGATCCGGCTGGGGATGGCCGACATCCGCAGCGTCGGCGAGAAGCTCGCCGAGCAGATCGAGGCGGAGCGCTCGCGCGACGGCCCCTACCGGGACCTGGCCGACCTGGCCCGCCGCGTCCGGCTCACGGTTCCCCAGGCCGAGGCGCTGGCCACGGCCGGGGCGCTCGGGTCGTTCGGGGTCGACCGGCGGGCGGCGCTGTGGGCGGCGGGGGTGGTCGCCGCCGTGCGGCCGGAGCAGCTGCCGGGCACCGCCGTCGGCCTCGACGCGCCGGCGTTGCCGGGGATGACGGCCGCCGAGCTCACCGTGGCGGACGTGTGGGCCACGGGTGTCTCCCCGGACAGCCATCCGATCGTGCACCTGCGGGACCGTCTGGACCGGTTCGGCGCGATCCCGGTCGACCGCCTCGACGCGGTGGGCCGCGCAGCCGGCCCCGACGCTCCGCCACGGGTGCTGGTCGGCGGCCTGGTCACCCACCGGCAGCGACCCGCCACGGCGGGCGGCGTCACCTTCCTCAACCTGGAAGACGAGACGGGCATGCTCAACGTCACCTGCTCGGAGGGGCTGTGGATGCGCTATCGGACGGTGGCGCTCGGCAGCGCCGCGCTGCTGGTGCGGGGCCGGCTGGAACGCAGCGAGGAGGGGGTGCTGAACCTGGTGGCGGACCGGTTGGCGCGGCTGGTGCTCGCCGTGCCGGTGAAGTCGCGCGACTTCCGTTAACCACGCACCGAGCGGCCGCCTCCCCCCAGCCGCCGGTGCACAGCGTGGGTCGCTCGTGCACACCGCACACCTTGTGCACGGGCGTCTGCGATGTGCACCGGTGGCAGGGGCACCGTCGAGTGGGTCGCGTGTGCAGGCTGCGGCTTGCCGGTGCACAGCGTGGGACGCTCGTGCACACCGCGCACCTTGTGCACGGGGCGACTGCGGTGTGCACCAGCGGCAGGGGCCCGTGGAGCTCGGCAGCCCTCGCCTGGCACCCTCGGCACCGTGCCCGCTCGACGTCCTGCTCGGCCGTCCGCCACGTCCACCGGAGCGTCCCCTGCGAACGGCCGCGGTCGGTCCCCGACCGGTGATGACCTCGCCGACGACACCGAGTACGTGGGCCTCGATCTGTCGGACCTCGTGCCCGACGGCCCGGCGGCCGGTGGCCGGGTCTGGGGCGCGCGCCGGTTCGTCGACTGCACGTTCCACGACGCGGACCTGCGCGGACTCGTCACCGAGCGGTGCACCTTCGACGGCTGCCGCTTCCGCGGCACCGACCTCGGCGACTCGGCGCACCGTGGCAGCGCCTTCCGGTCGTGCACGTTCGAGCGCACCACGCTGAGCGGCGCCACCTTCGCGGGATGTTCGCTGCTCGGCAGCACCGTGCTGGACAGTCGGGTACGCCCGCTGACACTCACCGACTGCGACCTCACGCTGGCCGCGCTCGGCGGGATCGACCTGCGGCGTACCGACCTGTCCGGGCTGCGGATGCGGGAGGTGAACCTCGTCGACGCGGACCTGCGCGAGGCAGACCTGCGCGGTGCGGACCTGAGTGGCGCGCGCCTGCGGGGCGCCCGGCTCGACGGCGCGGACCTGCGCGGGGCGCGGCTCGACGCCGACGCGCTCCGCGGGGCCCGCCTGACCGGCACCACCGTCGACGTCGAGACCGCGATCGCCTTCGCCGCCGCCCACGGCTTGCGGATCGGCTGATCACCACCCGAACGGCCGCGATGATCCCGGCCCGCGGGTGCGGACGGCTGTGCCGACAGCCCGGACCACCCGCGTCCGACGATCACGCCCGTCCGGCACCCGCCGGTCGCGACGGCCGGGGTCCGTCAGCCGGGACGCGTCACCGCGGTCCCATCCGGAGCGCGCCGTCCATCCGAATCGTCTCGCCGTTGAGGTAGTCGTGCGCCGCGATCATCAGCACGAGCCGGGCGTACTCCGCGGGGCGGGCGAGCCGCTGCGGGAACGGGACGTTCGCGGCGAGCCCCGCTCGCACGTCGTCGGGCATGCCCGCCATCATCGGCGTGTCGACGATCCCCGGCGCGATCGCGACCACCCGGATCCCGTGCTGCGCGAGGTCGCGGGCAGCCGTCACCGTCATCCCGGCGACCCCGGCCTTCGACGCGGCGTACGCCACCTGGCCGATCTGCGCCTCGAACGCCGCGATCGAGGCCGTGTTGACGATCACCCCGCGCTGCCCGTCGACGCCCGCCGGGAGCCGGCTCATCGCGTCCGCCGCCAGTCGCACGATGTTGAACGTCCCGACGAGGTTGACCCCGACGACCGTGCGGAACAGGTCCAGGTCGTGCGGGCCGCGGCGGGACACGATCCGGGCGGAGGGCGCGATCCCCGCGCAGTTCACCGCGAGCCGCAGCTGCTGTCCGTCGTCGTCGATCCGGGCCAGCGCCGCACGCACGCCCGCCTCCTCGGTCACGTCCGCCGGCATCAGCATCACGCCGTCCGGAGCGGCAGCACCGATCAGCGCCGTCTCCAGGTCCAGCCCGTAGACGCTGGCACCCCGCGTGGCCAGGGCGGCGGCGGTGGCCGCGCCGAGCCCCGATGCCGCGCCGGTCACCAGCGCGGCCGAACCTGCGATTTCCATGACTCTCCCGGAGGGGTGGGACGGGTGCGTCATGCTCGCACGCCCACCGACCGCGGGCGCTCGGACGACGACGCTCCACCGTCCCGGTCTGCCAGGATGGCCCGGTGAGCGCCCCCGACCCCGTGACACCGCGGGAGTCGCGCACGTTGTGGTCCCGTCTCCCGGTCGAGTGGCCGATGCTCGTCGTGCTCGCGATCGCGGCCGTCGGGTTGCTGCGCGTGGCGACGGCCCACTGGCGCGAAGGCTCGGTACTGCTCGGCGGTGCGCTGCTGGTCGCCGCCGCCCTGCGTGCGGCGCTGCCTCCGGACCGCGCCGGGCTGCTCGCGATCCGCAGCCGCGTACTCGACATCCTGGCCTACGCGGGCCTGGGCCTCGCAGTGGTGCTGCTCGCGGTGACGATCACCCGGGGTTCGCTGACCGTGACGTAGTCCGCTCCACCGCTCATTGTCGGACCCCGTCAGTAGGCTCCCCTCAAGCAGCGGTGCGAGCGGAGGTCCGGCATGGCGAAGATCAAGGTCGAGGGCACCGTCGTCGAGCTCGACGGCGACGAGATGACACGGATCATCTGGCAGTTCATCAAGGACAAGTTGATCCATCCGTACCTCGACGTGAACCTGGAGTACTACGACCTCGGCATCGAGGCGCGCGACAAGACGGACGACCAGATCACCGTCGACGCCGCGAACGCGATCAAGAAGTACGGCGTCGGTGTGAAGTGCGCCACGATCACCCCGGACGAGGCCCGGGTCGAGGAGTTCGGCCTCAAGCGGATGTACCGCTCCCCGAACGGCACGATCCGCAACATCCTCGGCGGCGTCATCTTCCGCGAGCCGATCATCATCTCGAACATCCCGCGCCTGGTCCCGCACTGGACGCAGCCGATCGTCGTCGGCCGCCACGCCTTCGGCGACCAGTACCGCGCCACCGACTTCCGGTTCCCCGGCGAGGGCACGCTGACGATCACGTTCACCCCGAAGGACGGGTCCGCGCCCATCGAGCACGAGGTCTTCCAGGCACCCGGCTCGGGCGTGGCGATGGCGATGTACAACCTGGACGAGTCGATCCGCGACTTCGCACGCGCATCGCTGAACTACGGCCTGAACCGCGAGTATCCGGTCTACCTCTCCACCAAGAACACGATCCTCAAGGCCTACGACGGGCGCTTCAAGGATCTGTTCCAGGAGGTCTTCGAGTCCGAGTTCAAGGACCGCTTCGAGGCCAAGGGGCTCACCTACGAGCACCGCCTGATCGACGACATGGTGGCCGCCGCGCTCAAGTGGGAGGGCGGTTACCTCTGGGCCTGCAAGAACTACGACGGCGACGTGCAGTCCGACATCGTCGCGCAGGGCTTCGGATCGCTGGGCCTCATGACCAGCGTGCTGATGACCCCGGACGGCCGGACGGTCGAGGCCGAGGCCGCGCACGGCACCGTCACCCGGCACTTCCGCCAGCACCAGGCCGGCAAGCCGACGTCGACGAACCCGATCGCGTCGATCTATGCCTGGACGCGCGGGCTCGCGCACCGCGGCAAGCTCGACAACACGCCGGAGGTGACGGCGTTCGCGGACAAGCTCGAAGACGTGGTCGTCAAGACCGTCGAGAGCGGGAAGATGACCAAGGACCTCGCCCTGCTGATCGGCAAGGACGCGCCCTTCCTCACCACCGAGGATTTCCTGGCCGCCCTGGACGAGAACCTCAAGGCCGCCAGCAGCTAGTACCTCCACCTGTCGGCCGGGCCCCCGGGCCACCGCTTTCCGCAGCGGTGCCCGGACGGCTACCGTCGGAAAGTCGATCGGGCATGCCGGAAGGCGGAGCGACATGGCGAAGTGGACCTCCTCGCTCAAGAAGCCGTGGAGGGTGCGCGGGTGGGGCGTGGTCTTCCTGACCGGGATCGTCCTGACGATCCTCGCGATGATCGACGCCCCCGCCGGTAACGGCACCAGCGCGGTCCACACTGCGGACAATTCCACCGGCTGCCAGCTGCGGGTCTCGGCCGCCGAGTTGCGTGTGCGGTCGGGACCGAGCACGGACGCCGAGCAGGTCGAGGTGCTCTCCGACGGCGCGGTCGTCGACGGTACGCGAGTGGTCACGGACGGGTTCCGCGAGCTCGAGGGCGACCGCTGGGCCGCAGACCAGTTCCTCACCCCGCTGCCCAATACGAACTGCCGCTGAGAGGGCGATCAGGACACGGGCCGTTCGACACGGGTGGGCGCCGAATCCCGGTTGACGCGTCGTGGTGTCATGCCTGGGTGACCGGTCCCGCCCATCGCAATGTCGACCTCGTGCTCGCCCACCTGCGCGCCGGTGGTGCGGCGCCGCGTGCCCTCGACGGCATGCGGGTGCTGCCCGACGCCGTGACCACCGCCGCGGCGGCCGCTGCCGCGCTGGGGGTCGAGGTCGGCCAGATCGCCAACTCGCTGGTGTTCGACGCGGACGGTGAGCCGCTGCTGGTGCTGACCTCCGGCGCGCACCGGGTCGACACGGGCAAGGTCGCCGCCCTGATCGGTGCGAAGCGGGTGCGCCGGGCGTCCCCGGACTTCGTGCGGGCCGCGACGGGCCAGGCGATCGGGGGCGTGGCCCCGGTCGGCCACCCGGCACCGCTGCGCACGCTGGTCGACCGCGCACTCGAGCAGTACGCCGAGGTGTGGGCCGCCGGTGGCATCCCGCACGCGGTGTTCCCCACGACCTACGCCGAGTTGGTGACCGTCACCGGCGGCGAGCCGGCTGGCGTCGCCTAGCGCGGCGACGGCACGGTCGGCGCTGCGGGCCGCGCGCCGGCTAATCCTCGGTTGCGGGTGTCCCAAGTCGAAGATCGCCGTCTTCGGGTGTTCACGGCGGGACCGACGACAACGGATACCCGTAGAACGGGATCATCCTGCTGTCGACGCCAACTCGCGCAGCGCGTACGGCTCCTTACTCCGGGCTGAGCCGCCGCAGCTGCGGGCGCCACCATGGGGTCCACGGACGAGCTGCCATAGCGTCCGTACTTGTCGCGGTAGGCGGCGTCGACGCCTGCGCGCAGCTGAGCCGTCCCTTCGCCGATGTCCTCGACAGTGACGTCGGCCGCGAGGCCCGGGACGCGGATGCGGGCCTGGCGGGAGCACAGTACCTGGCCGAACCATTCGCCATCACGTCTGTGCCAGGCCCGCACGTACAGGTGCGCCCCGTAGCGCACGCCCCAGATCGGCAGCCAGTGCCGCAGGGTCCCGTCGACACGCTTGGCGGCAATCTCCAGTTCGTCGGCCGAAGCGATCCGATCCAGCTCGTCCGGAGACCACCCGGGAGTCATCACGCGAAGTCCTCCGCATCGTGTTGGTCCGAGTTCGCGCACGCAGGTGACCAGAATTCTCCACCGCAGCGCCGCTTGCGGCATCGGTGAGCTGGTGAGCATGACCGGCGGATGCCGCTCGCTTCGCCGGAGCACCTGACGAGGGCGGTCAGTCCGACATGAATGCCGCGGTCGAGCTCCCCGCCTTCTCGTAGCGTCCGAGAGCCTCGATGAAGTAGTAGCCGCCGAACATGATGCCGCTGTCGGCCCAGCCCTTCGGCAGATGCTGGGTGCCGTGCCGCAGCATCGCCGCGAACCGCGGGTCGCGAAGTGCGTAGGTGGGCGACGACAGCGAGGTGAGGATGCTGCGCGCCGGGTGGTCGCCGAGATTGGCGACGACACCCAGCTGCACGTTGCACGACGGGCACATCTCCACCTTGGGCATGCGGGCCAGGACGGTGCGCGGGACCGTCATCCCCTACTCCCGTCCGGGCCGAGGTCATCGGATCGTCCCGCCTCGATTCGTGACCACTGCGCGATCGGGCGTCCGTTCACCCGGGTCGTGAGGTCGTGCACGCCCCACCGCTGCGGCCAGCCTGGGGGCGAGTCCTCCCACGGCTCCTGCCGACCCCACACGGTGAGGTCCATGAGCCGGTAGTTGTAGTCGACGGCCTCCACGCCGCGGAGGGTCGTCCAGTACGTCTCGAACACGCGGTCGTCGTCGCGCAGGTAGCACACCACGTGCATCGTTCCGATCCGGCGGCCGACGAGGAGCGTGTTGAGCGAGGCCTGCGCGGAGTACCACGGCAGGTCCCACCCCATGAAGTCGCGATAGCGGCGGCTCTCGTCGTACGGACCCTGGCACAGCACCGCGTACGTGATGTCGCGGGAGTACAGGTAGGACCGCTCGACGACCTGGGTGTTGTTCCAGGTGCAGCCCTCGCACTGATCGGCTGCGGCGGCGCCGGTGTGCCACATCATGTAGTACACGATGAGCTGTCGGCGCCCTCGAACGCGTCGAGCAGCGTCGCCGGCCCGTCCGCCCCGATCAGGGCGGTTGCCGCGTCGACCTCGACCATCGGCAGGCGCCGTAGGGCCGCGGCGATCGCGTCGTTCTCCCGGGTGTGCGCCTTCTCGCGCGTGCGCAGGGCGTCCAACGTCGTCTGGAAAACCTCGCGGTCGACGATCGGCGGCAGCGTCTTCGCCGTGGTGGCGCCCGGCACCAGACCGCTGAGATCGGTGGGTTGCTGGTTCATCAGTGGCTCCTCGACGTGGTGGGGTGGGTGGGCTGGAGGTTGCGGGTGAGAACGGCGACGACGACGGCCGCGACGGCGACGCCGAGTCCGGTGAGGACCACCGGACGGGTGCCGACCTGGTCGATGGTGAGGCCACCGAGCACCGACCCGCAGGCGATCCCGGCGTTGGCCGCGGACGCCGGCAGGGACGCTGCGAGTGCGGCGCCGGGTCCGGCCAGCGTGACGACGCGCAGTTGGACCGACGGCGTCATGCCGAAGGCGATCAGGCCCCAGACCACCAACGCCGGGAGGACGAGGATCGCGTTCGAGGCCACGGCCCAGAGGACCAGGAGCGCCCCGGCCAGCCCGCAGGTGCCGACGACGAGCGTGCGCGCCGCACGCCCATCCGCCAGCCGGCCGCCGCCGAGCGACCCGGCGAAGGTGGCGGCGCCGTAGGCGAACAGGAAGACGCTGACCAGGGACCCGGAGACGCCGGTGATCCTCTGCAGGAACGGGACCAGGTACGTCAGCACAGCCGAGTTGGCGGTGAATACCAGGAAGAACAGGCCGAGCAGCGCGAGCACCCGCGGCGCGAACGCGAACCGCGCTCGACCCGAGGCTGCGTCACCGTCGCCGGGGGTCGACGGGATGACCGCGAGGGCGGCGACGAACACGATCGACGCGAGGGCGAGCACGACGACGAACGCACCGCGCCATCCGACGGCGTGCCCGATCAGCGTGCCGATCGGCACACCGGCCGCCGACGACACGGCGAATCCGGACAGCACGATCGACATCGCCCCGCCGACCCTGTTCGGTGCGACCACGGACGGCCCGATCACGAAGGCGGCCGCGATGAACACGCCTTGCAGCGCACCGGCGACCGCGCGGGTCACGAGGAACAGGTCGTAGGAGTGGAGCAGAACGGGCAACGCGCTCACCAGCACGAATGCCGCGAGCGACTGCAGCAGGATCGTCCGCCGATCGAACCTCGTCGTCAGCGCGGTGAGCACGGGCCCGCCCACGGCGAGGCCGAGTGCGCTGGCCGTCATCAGCGAGCCCGCCGCCGGGACGGATACGTCCAGATCCGCGGCGAGCAGATCGAGGACGCCCACCACGAGCATCTCGGCGCATCCGACGGCGAAGGTGCCCAGGAACAGGGTCGCGAGGACGAGGTTCGCCCTCGTCGGCTCGGTCGGTCCATGACGCGCGGTGGCGTCGTCTGCGGACTCAGGGGTCAGCGCGCGGGTCATCTCGTTCTCCTCGAGTCGGTCACGTGTGGGTGTCTGGCGTCGACCGATCCGATGCTCGATGCGCGGGAGCCCGTGGCCAACGAACTTTGCTGGGACCGCAAACGGGTTGCCATGACGGAGAACGAGGCCGGGGTCGGGCGTGACCATCGGCGGACCGTTGTGGCTATAATTCTGGCCATGGAGACCACGTCGTTGGCTGACGCCAAGAACCGGCTCAGTGAGCTGGTCAGCGCCGTGTCCGGTACCTGGGAGCGGCTGACGATCACCAAGAACGGCAAGCCGGTGGCCGTCTTGATGGCGGTCGAGGACCTGGAGAGCCTGACGGAGACCGTGGAGATCCTGTCTGATCCGGAGGCGATGGCCGCGATCGCCGAGCACAGGGCCGGGACGGGCGAGCTGACCACGGGTCAACAGATGGCTGCGATCATGGCGAAGAGGCTGGGCCGCGGCGCGACGTGAGGTGCGAGCTGCGGCTGTCCCGGGCGGCCCGGAGGGCACTGGCGGAGACGCTGCCCGAGAGCGTGGCCGCCGCCGTCTGGCAGTTCGTCAGCGGCCCGTTGCTCGACAACCCCCACCGGGTCGGCAAGCGCCTTCGGTTCGAGCTGGAGGGCTACTACTCCGCGCGTCGCGGGCAGTACCGCGTCGTGTACCGGATCGACGAACACGAGGTGATCGTCGACGTGATCAAGATTTCGTCTCGCGGCGACGCTTACGGTTAGCGCGCCACGAATTGACCGACCGCGTGGTCCGCACTTGGCTCGGCGGATGGATTTCGACACCCGTCCGGTCACACCGGACCGGGTCGACGACTTCGTCGCGGTGGTGAACCCCAACCGGCGGCCGAGCCACTGCTGGTGCCTGTCGCACCGGCTGACCGCCGCAGAGGCTGCGCAGCTCGGCGGCGGGAGCCGCGAGGCCGCGTTCCGTGCGCTGTGCGGCCGGGCGAACCCGCCCGGCGTGATCGGCTACGCCGACGGCGAGCCGGTGGGCTGGTGCAGCATCGGGCCACGGGCGGAGAACACGCGGCTCAGCCGGTCACGATTGATCCGCCCCCTCGACGACCTGCCGGTGTGGAGCATCATCTGCGTGGTCATCCGGGGCGGCCACCGCAAGCGCGGCCACACGACGCCCTTGATCGAGGGCGCGGTAGGGTACGCGGCGTCGCGCGGTGCGCCCGCCGTCGAGAGCTATCCGGTCGACCCGGGGTCCGGGCGGATCGACCTGACGATGGCGTTCGTCGGCACGCGGGCGATGTTCGAGAAGGCCGGCTTCGACGTCGTCGGGACCACCGATGCGGTGGCCAGCACGCTGCCGCGCCTGGTGATGCGCCGGATGATCTGACCGGCTCACCGCTCTCCCTCGCTGGGCGCAAGCTCGCTCACCCGTGCAGGTGCGCCCACAGGAAGCCAGTCGCGTCCAACGGCCCGTCCGTCCGGCCCGCGTTCGGCCCCGCACCGGGCCAGACGTGCGGCAGGTCGGCGACGACGTCGCTCACCACCGAGTGCCCGTCGCACGCCCGCTCGTCGACCCGGGCGGGAGCGGCATCGACCACGGCTCCGGCCGCCGGGCATGCGGCGGCCGTCCGGAACGGGGCGACCGAGGCGTCGAGCGAGGGGAAGTCGATACCGGACGGTCCGCGGCCGCCTCCGATGGGCACCCGCGCGTCGCGCGTCCCGTGCACGGCCACGACGGTCAGCGGCGCAGGCGCGGGGCAGTCGACGGTCCGTGCGCCCGCCACGGGGCCGATCCCGGCAAGCGCCCCGGGCCGGGCGCAGGCCCACGCGTAGCTCATCATCGCGCCGTTGGAGAACCCGACGGCGTAGACCGGGCCGACGGCGTCGTCCCGGCGCAGCGTCGTGACCAGCGTGTCGAGGAAGTCGACGTCGTCGACCCCCCGGTCGCGCGCCGACCCGCAGCACCTGCCCGCGTTCCAGGTGCGATCGAGCCCGTCGGGGTAGGCGACGACGAGGCCCTCCCGGTCGGCGAGCGCGTCCCAGCCCAGGTTCGCCCGCATGCCAGCAGCCGTACCGCGGGCGCCGTGCAGCACCACCACGAGCGGCGCGCCTGCCGCCGCCGACGCTCCGCGGTACACGATCGCGGTGCGGTCGCCGTCGACATGCACGGTGACGGTCCGCGTGCCGGCGGGGACCGGGGCCGGCGCCACCGACGCCGGGGCGCAGCCCGCCAGGCAGGCGAGCGCCACCAGGCAGAACGCCGCCGCTCGACACCGCAGCGGGGCGGGCCGCTCGGACGCGGACGGGCGCACGGCGTCATGCTGGCCCGCCCGGCGTCCCGCTGCCCATCCGGCAACCGGGGCGGGTGAACCACTCGGCGCACTATGGACCGAGCGAGCGCGGACCGGTCGGACGGCATCCGGCCCCGACGGCTCGACGCGCGTGAAAGGCACACCATCGCTGCCCGACCACGATCGAAGAGCGATGGTGCGCCTCTGACGTGCGAGCCTCGGTGGTACCGGCACCGGCAGGCGGGCTGCGTGATCGGTGCCCGCTGCAGACTGTCGGTGCGGCGACCTAATGTTCACTCATGGCCGATACGCCGATCGCCTCGTCCACGCCGTTCGGGGCGGCTCCGACCGGAGCAGCCTCCGCCGCCGCGGCCCGCGCCTCGACGGCCCCCACCATGTCGGCCCCCTCTACGACTGCATTGCGCCGGGCGCTCCGCCGGGTCCGGGACGGGGTGGCGCTCGACGTGACGGAGGCCTCCGTCCTGCTGGCCGCCCGGGGCGAGCAACTCGACGAGATGATGGCCGCGGCCGCCCGCGTACGTGACGCCGGGTCGGTCGACGCCGGCCGTCCCGGTGTGGTCACCTACTCCCGCAAGGTGTTCGTGCCGCTCACGAGGTTGTGCCGCGACCGCTGCCACTACTGCACCTTCGCCACCGTGCCGCACCGCCTGCCTGCGGCGTTCCTCGAGCGGGACGAGGTGCTGGAGATCGCCCGCGCCGGGGCGGCCGCCGGGTGCAAGGAGGCGTTGTTCACCCTCGGCGACCGGCCCGAGGAGCGCTGGCCCGCCGCGCGCGAGTGGTTGGCGGCCCGCGGCTACCACTCCACGCTGGAGTACGTGCGTGCGTGCGCGATCGCCGTGCTGGAGGAGACCGGCCTGCTGCCGCACCTCAACCCCGGTGTCCTGAGCTGGGAGGAGCTCACGCGGCTCAAGCCGGTGGCGCCGAGCATGGGGATGATGCTGGAGACCACGGCGACGCGGCTGTGGAGCGAGCCCGGGGGCCCGCACTTCGGCAGCCCGGACAAGGAGCCCGCCGTCCGGCTGCGGACGCTGACGGATGCGGGGCGCGTGGGCGTCCCGTTCACCACCGGCATCCTCATCGGGATCGGGGAGACCCGCGTCGAGCGCGCCGAGTCGCTGTTCGCGATCCGCGCGGCCGCCCGTGCGCACGGGCACGTCCAGGAGACGATCGTCCAGAACTTCCGGGCGAAGCCGGATACCGCGATGGCGAACGACCCGGATGCCGATCTGGACGACCTCGCCGCCACGATCGCCACAGCGAGGCTGGTGCTCGGGCCGAAGATGCGGCTGCAGGCCCCACCGAACCTCGTGGGCGACGAGTTCGCGCTCATGCTCCGCGCCGGCATCGACGACTGGGGTGGCGTCTCGCCGGTGACGGCGGACCACGTCAACCCAGAGCGGCCGTGGCCGGCGATCGACGAGCTGGCCGAACGCTCGGCCGAGGCCGGGTTCACCCTGCGGGAGCGGCTCACGGCGTACCCGCGGTACGTGCTGGCCGGCTCGCCGTGGATCGACACGCGGCTGCACGGGCACGTGGCCGCGCTGGCCGACGAGGAGACCGGGCTCGCCCGGGAGGGCGCGGTCCCGGTGGGCCGCCCCTGGCAGGAGCCGGACGGCGGGTTCGCCTCCACCGGCCGCGTCGACCTCAACGCCACCATCGACACCGCGGGCCGCACCGTCGACCGTCGCGGCGACTTCGCGTCGGTCTACGGCGACTGGGACTCGCTGCGCGAGCAGCTCGACGCCACGCGGCAGGGCGCACCCGAGCGGCTGGACGCCGACGTCCGCGCCGGGCTCGCGCTCGCGTCGTCGGATCCCGCGGCCCTGCTCGACCCGGCCCACACCGATGCCGCGATGGCCCTGCTCCTCGCCGAGGGACCCGCACTCGAGGAGCTGGCCAGGGCGGCGGACGAGCTGCGCCGCGACGTCGTCGGGGATGCCGTCACCTACGTCGTCAACCGGAACATCAACTTCTCGAACGTCTGCTACGTGGGCTGCCGGTTCTGTGCCTTCGCCCAGCGCGAGCGCGACGCCGACGCGTTCCGGCTGTCGCTGGACGAGGTCGCCGCGCGGGCCGTGGAGGCGGCCGAGGCGGGTGCCACGGAGGTCTGCATGCAGGGTGGGATCGACCCGCAGCTGCCCGTCACCTTCTACGCAGACCTCGTCCGCGCCGTGCGGGCCGCCGTCCCCGGGATGCACGTGCACGCGTTCTCGCCGATGGAGATCGTGTCCGCCGCGGCCAAGGCGGGCGTGTCGATCGAGGAGTGGCTCACCGAGCTGCGCGACGCCGGGCTCGGGTCGATCCCGGGTACGGCGGCCGAGATCCTGGACGACGAGGTCCGCTGGGTGCTCACCAAGGGCAAGCTGCCGACGGCGCAGTGGGTGGAGGTGGTGTCCACGGCGCACCGGCTCGGTATCCCGTCCAGCTCGACGATGATGTACGGCCACGTCGACGAGCCGCGGCACTGGCTCGGACACCTGCGCACGCTCGCCGGGATCCAGGACGAGACAGGCGGCCTCACCGAGTTCGTGCCGCTGCCGTTCGTGCACCACAACGCGCCGATCTACCTGGCGGGGCTGGCTCGGCCGGGCCCCACCGAGCGCGACAACCGCGCCGTGCACGCCTTCGCCCGGTTGGCCCTGCACGGCCGGATCGACCATGTGCAGGTGTCGTGGGTCAAGCTCGGCGACGCGCTGGCGGCGGACGTCTTGCGCGGCGGGGCGGACGACATGGGCGGCACGCTCATGGAGGAGACGATCAGCCGGATGGCGGGCTCGGAGAACGGGTCGGCGCGCACGGTGACCGAGCTGACGGCGATCGCTGCGGCGGCGGGTCGGCCGGTGCGCCAGCGCAGCACCACCTACCGCGAGCCGGTGGCGCGGCTGGAGCCGGCCGTGGCAGCGCCCCCGCGCCTGCTGCCGCTCACCTCGGCCTGACCCGCGCCCTCGACGCCGATGGCGTCCCACCCTCGTTTACTCCGCGTCGGCCCGGCGTAGCGTGAAGCCATGGGCGTTCTCGGCGAGATGTTCCCGAGCCAGAAGCTGCGCTCCGAGGCGGGCGAGGCCGGCAGCAGGCAGGGGTGGCGGATCGGGCCGATCGACCTGGACGCCGGCGTCGTCGAGGTGCACCGGGCGGAGCCGGAGCCGGAAGACGACGAGGCCCCCGCGCCCGACGGCTCGCCGCCGTCCCTCCCGCCCTCGGAGTAGACCCGAGAGAACTGGCTGGCCCGACGCGGGACAATGGGGGCATGAGCGCGCCCACCGACCGGCGACCGCGGGTCCTGTCCGGTATCCAGCCGACCGCCGACTCGTTCCATCTCGGCAACTACCTCGGCGCGGTCCGGCAGTGGGTGGCCCTGCAGGACGACCACGACGCGTTCTACTTCATCCCCGACCTGCACGCGATCACGGTCGAGCACGACCCGAAGACGCTCGCCGCCCGCACCCGCAACGCCGCGGCGCAGCTCCTGGCGCTCGGGCTCGACCCCGACCGGTGCACGGTCTTCGTCCAGTCGCATGTGCCCGAGCACGCGCAGCTGGAGTGGGTGCTCGGCTGCATCACGGGATTCGGCGAGGCGAGCCGGATGACGCAGTTCAAGGACAAGACCGTCAAGCAGGGGACGGAACGGGCCACCGTGGGCCTGTTCACCTACCCGATCCTGATGGCCGCGGACGTCCTGCTCTACCAGGCCGACCGGGTGCCGGTCGGCGAGGATCAGCGCCAGCACCTGGAGCTCACCCGGGATCTTGCGCAGCGGTTCAACAGCCGCTACGGACGGGCGTTCGTCGTGCCCGAGCCCTACATCCCGGCCGGGGCCGCGAAGATCCAGGATCTCCAGGATCCCACGGCGAAGATGAGCAAGTCGGCGTCGAGCCCGGGCGGGATCGTCGAGTTGCTGGACGACCCGAAGGTCTCGGCCAAGAAGATCCGATCGGCGGTCACCGACGCCGAGCGGGAGATTCGCTACGACCCGCAGGCCAAGCCGGGGATCTCGAACCTCCTGGTGATCTACTCTGCGCTGTCCGGGCGCAAGATCGCCGAGATCGAGGGCGAGTACGCCGGCCGTGGTTACGGTGATCTGAAGAAGAATCTCGCCGAGGTCGTCGTGCAGTTCGTGTCGCCGCTGCGGGAGCGGGTACGGGCATACCTGGACGATCCGGCGGAGCTCGACCGCGTTCTCGCCCGGGGTGCCGAGCGCGCGCGCGGCGTGGCCGCCTCGACGCTCGCCACCGTTCACGAGAAGATCGGCTTCCTGCCACCCGCGAACCATCAGGCCTGAGGAGCACCCCGTGACAGCTGTATCGGACCGGGCCGAGTCGACCCGGGCTGCGTCCGATCGGGCTGCATCCGATCGAGCAGCGTCCGAGCGGGTCGCCGCCGAGGTCGCGGCGAACGAGCGCGCGGACGCCGACGCCAAGCCGTCCAAGCTCGAGCAGCTCCGCGCCCGCTACGGCTGGCTGGACCACCTGGTCCGCGCCGGCGCCCGCTACACCGATCACCACGGCGACCACTACGCGGCGGCGATCACGTTCTTCTCGATCCTGTCGCTGGTGCCGCTGCTGATGATCGCGTTCGCGGTCGCGGGCTACGTGCTGTTCTTCAACCCGAACCTCCTGAACGAGATCCGCGACGCGATCAACGCGGCCCTGCCGCCCAGCATGGCCGACACGATCAACCCGATCATCGACCAGGCGATCGCCCAGCGGAACACGGTGGCCGCCTTCGGCCTGCTCGCCGCGCTGTACTCCGGCATCGGGTGGATGACGAACCTGCGCGATGCGCTGTCGGAACAGTGGGCGCAGTCGCCCGAACCGCCCGCGCTGCCGAAGCGGCTGCTGTTCGACCTCACCGCGCTCTTCGGTCTCGGGATCGCACTGGTGGGCTCCTTCGCGATCACCGGCGCGGCATCCGGGTTCGCCGCAGACCTGCTTGCCCTTGTCGGTCTGGCCGATCAGGGCTGGGCCCAGTTCCTGCTGCGACTGCTCGGCGATCCTGCTCGGCCTGATCGCGAACTTCCTCGTGTTCCTCTGGGTGATCGCGCGCCTGCCCCGCCAGCACACGCCGATCCGGAGCGCGGTGAAGGCCGCGGTGCTCGGGGCGGTCGGCTTCGAGGTCCTCAAGCAGGTCATGACGATCTACCTGGCCGGAATCACCAACACGCCGAGCGGCGCGGTGTTCGGGTCGCTGCTCGGTCTGCTGGTGTTCATCAACTTCGTGTCGCGGTTCATCCTGTTCGTCACCGCGTGGGCCGCGACCACAAAGGGCGTCGAGAAGGAGGCCCCCGCTCCGATCCCGGCACCGGCGGTGATCCGGCCCGAGGTCGTGGTGCGGTCCGGCCCGAACAACGCGACGACCGCCGGCCTGCTCGGGATGGGTGCCGTCACGGCCCTCCTCGGCCTGCGCGCGTTCAGCCGTCGCCGCTGACCGTCACCGGTGTCGGTGCCGGGCGCCGGGTTCGGCAAGGTGTCGACGGCGGGTGCGGAGCAGCGCCACGGCCAGCAGCAGGACGGCGACCGCCGCGCCCGCGGCGCCGGCGACCGTCGCGGTGCCGCCGGGCAGCGTGAGACCACCGGGGAGGCGCAGGCCCGTCGTCACCGGGCCCGTGAAGGTGCCCGCCGGGCCTGTCGCGCCGGCGGAGGCCGTCGGCGGTGCCGGCGCCGCGTCCACCAGCGTCCCCACCGCAGGAGCGCCCGCAGGCAGCGCGAACCCGTAGTCGAGCAGCGCGGCCGCCTGGCGCCAGTTCACGACCGGCGTGTTCTCGGCGCGCACCAGCGACACCACCAGCCGCCGCCCGTTGCGTTCCGCTGCCGCAACGATCGTGTGCCGCGCGGCGTCGGTGAAACCGGTCTTGCTGCCCAGCGTCCCGGGGTAGCGGGCGAGCAGCGGGTTGGCGTTCGACAGCACGAACCCGGGCCGGTCGCCGTACCCCGGGAACGGGATCGAGCGCGTCGCGATCGTCTCCGCGAACAGCGGCTCGCCCATCGCGTGGCGGAACAGCAGGGCCAGGTCGTAGGCCGACGTCGCCATGCCCGGGCCGTCGAGCCCGGACGGCGTCGCGGGCCGCGTGTCGAGCGCGCCGAGCCGGCGGGCCTTCTCGGCCATCGCGGCGACGGTCGCGGCGTCACCACCCATCGCCCTGGCCAGGGCCTGCGCCGTGTCGTTGCCCGAGTTGAGCAGCAGGCCCGTGAGCAGCTGCCGCACGGTGTAGGTGCCACCGGGGCCGATCCCGGCCCGGCTGCCGTCGATCGAGAGGTCCTCGGGGGCGCCCGCGACCTGCGCGTCCGGGTCGAGACGGTCGATCACCACCATCGCGGTGAGGACCTTGAGCGTCGACGCCGGGCGCTGGCGCGCGTGCGGGGCGCGGGCGGCGAGCACCGCGCCGGTGTCCAGGTCGGCGAGCACGAAGCCTGCGGCGGTGACGTCGGCGGGCAGCGCGGGGTCGCCGGTCCCGACGACGTCCCCGCAGGCACCCAGCGCGGCCCCGCCGACCGGCGGCAGCGGCCAGGGCAGGGGCGCAGGGGTGGCGGCGCCCGGCGCGGTCTCCTCGACGGCCGCAGGCGGGGGCGGCACGTCCGTGCCCGGGCACCCGGTGGCAGCGGTCGCCGGCGGCCCACTGATCAGCATCGGCAGCACCGCGAGGAGGACGGCGGCCACGACCGTCTTGATCCGTGCCGCTGCCACGCCCGCAGTGTCGCCGGGCGGCGCGCCGGGCACAACGCGGGGGACGGCGGCGGGGTCCCACCAACGGGTGACGCGGCACACGTCGGGCGGTCAGCCGACGATTCGGTCACGGCTCCGCCGCCGAGCCTGTGAGTGTCGGTGGTCTCGGCTACGTTCCCGTCGTCTGCCGGACCCGAGTGGCGGGTCGGCCGGAGCGGAAGGCGCGTGGAGTGCGGACAAGACGAGGCTTCGCGCTGGCGACAGCGGTGCTGTCCAGTGCCCTGGTGGTGGCGGGCTGTGCCCGGGACACCGGCACGCCCTCGACCGGCGGGGGCGCGACGGCCGGTGGGACGCAGTGCACGCGCAACGCCGCCCCGGCCGT
The DNA here is from genome assembly GCA_963720845.1 of uncultured Actinomycetota bacterium. Taxonomy (GTDB): domain Bacteria; phylum Actinomycetota; class Actinomycetes; order Mycobacteriales; family Pseudonocardiaceae; genus Pseudonocardia. The sequence goes on from CAVRHG010000001.1 coordinate 105,990, forward strand.
CGCGGGCGGCGCTGCCAGCTCGGCCCCGGCGCTGGCCAGGTCGGACGCGTCCGGGCTCAAGGTCGGGATCGCCTACGACATCGGCGGCCGGGGTGACCAGTCGTTCAACGACGCCGCCGCAGCGGGCCTCGAGCGCGCGATCAGCGAGCTCGGCCTGGTCAAGGAGAACACCCGCGAGCTGTCGGCGTCGCCGAACGAGAGCGAGGACGCCGCCGCCACCCGCCTGCGCCAGCTCGTCTCGGACGGGTTCAACCCGATCGTCGCGGTCGGCTTCAAGTACGCCACGGCCACGCAGACGGTCGCCGCGGAGAACCCGCAGGTGAAGTTCGCAATCGTCGACGACAACACGGTGAACCTGCCGAACGTCACCCCGCTGGTGTTCGCCGAGGAGCAGGGTTCGTTCCTGGTCGGTGCCGCGGCCGCACTGAAGACCACCGCGTGCAAGATCGGGTTCGTGGGCGGGGTCGAGACGCCGCTGATCCAGAAGTTCGAGGCGGGCTACGAGGCAGGCGCGAAGGCCGTCGCGCCGAGCATCCAGATCGACGCCAAGTACCTCACCCCGGCCGGCGACTTCACCGGGTTCAACGACCCCGCGAAGGCGACGGAGGTGACGCGCGGCCAGCTCGACGGCGGCGCGGACATCGTCTACCACGCCTCCGGCGCGTCCGGGAAGGGCGTGTTCGAGGCCGTCTCCGCGGCGAACACCGCCCAGGCCCCGAAGTGGGCGATCGGGGTCGACTCGGACCAGGCCAAGACGGCCACCCCGCCGACCAACGAGCGGATCCTCACGTCGATGCTCAAGCGGGTGGACGTGGCGGTCTACGACTACATCAACGCCTCCGCGGCGGGTGATCTGACCACATTGCCGAAGGTCTTCGACCTGAAGGTGGACGGCGTGGGCTACGCCACCACGGGCGACCACCTGGCGGACATCGCACCGCAGCTGGACGCGTACAAGGCGGAGATCATCAGCGGTCAGATCACGGTGCCCAGCACCCCGTAGGGCCAGATCGGACGAGGTCGCCGGGGGAGGCATGGCGGAGTCGACAGCAGTGCACGGCGACGGGGTGCACGACGGCGGCGAGTACGCCGTCGAGCTGGTCGGGATCAGCAAGCGATTCCCGGGCGTCGTCGCGAACGACGACATCCACCTGCGCGTGCGCCGCGGCGAGGTGCATGCGCTGTGCGGGGAGAACGGGGCCGGCAAGTCGACCCTGATGAAGATCCTCTACGGCATGCAGCAGCCGGACGAGGGCGTGATCCGGGTCGACGGTGCGGAGGTGACCTTCCGCTCGCCCGCCGACGCGATCCGAGCCGGGCTCGGCATGGTGCACCAGCACTTCATGCTCGCGGACAACCTCACGGTCGCGGAGAACGTGCTGCTCGGCGCCGAGGCGTCGCACGGCATCGGCGCCCGGGCCCGCGCCCGGATCGCCGAGCTGGCCCGGGTCGTGGGCCTGCGGGCCGAGCCGGACATGCTGCTGGAGCGCCTCGGCGTGGCGGACCGGCAGCGCGTGGAGATCCTCAAGGTGCTCTACCGGGGCGCCCGCACGGTGATCCTGGACGAGCCCACGGCGGTCCTGGTTCCGCAGGAGGTGGACGAGCTGTTCGCCACCCTGCGCGGGATGCAGGCCGAGGGCTACACGTTCCTGTTCATATCCCACAAGCTGGACGAGGTGCGCGCGATCGCGGACCGCATCACGGTGATCCGCCGTGGCACGAGTGTGGGCACCGCGGACCCGCGCACCGTCACCAGCCGCGAGCTGGCTGAGATGATGGTGGGCAGCGAGCTGCCGGACCCGGGCACCCGGGAGACCACAGTCACGGATCGGGAGGTGCTCCGCGTCGAGGGCCTCACGCTCGCGGGGGAGGCGAAGGGCGCGGGAGCATCGCAGCGAGCGCCAGCGAGTGAGGAGCGGACCAAGCCCGGGAGCCGACCGTTCAACGCGGAGGCGAAGGGCGCGGGAGCATCGCAGCGAGCGCCAGCGAGTGAGGAGCGGACCAAGCCCGGGAGCCGACCATTCAAGGCAGAGGCCGGCCGCCCGCTGCTGGCGGAGGTGGACCTCGTCGTGCACGCCGGCGAGGTGCTGGGCATCGCCGGGGTCGAGGGCAACGGCCAGACGGAGCTGGTCGAGACGATCATGGGGATGCGACACGCCACCGCGGGCCGGATCGTGCTCGACGGGCGCGACATCACCCGGGTCGCGACGCTGGGCCGCCGGGAGGCCGGGATCGGGTACATCCCCGAAGACCGCACGCGCCACGGCCTGCTGGCCTCGCAACCGCTTTGGGCGAACCGCATCCTGGGCCACCAGACCCGCCCGCCGGTCGCCCGGCCCGGCCCGCTCGGGCTGCTGGACCTGGCGGCGGCCCGGCGCGACACCGAGCGCATCGTCGCCGAGTTCGACGTCCGCACACCGGGGGTGGACGTGCCGGCCGCCGCGCTGTCGGGCGGGAACCAGCAGAAGCTCGTGGTCGGCCGCGAGCTCTCGGGCGACCCCGTGCTGCTGATCGCGTCGCACCCGACGCGCGGGGTGGACGTCGGCGCCCAGGCGGGGATCTGGGAGGAGCTGCGCAAGGCCCGCGCTGCCGGGCTCGCGGTCCTCCTGGTCAGCGCGGACCTGGACGAGCTCATCGGGCTGTCCGACTCCATCGCGGTGATCCTGCGCGGGCGCCTGGTGGCGACGGCGGACCCGGCGACCGTCACGCCCGAGGAGTTGGGCGCGGCGATGACCGGGGCGGACGGTGAGGGTGCCGCATGAGCGAGCTTGCGAGCGAATCAGTGTCACAGCGCCTGCGCGCAGCGCCGACCGAGCGCAGCGAGGGAGTGCGGTGAGCGAGCTTGCGAGCGAATCAGTGTCACAGCGCCTGCGCGCAGCGCCGACCGAGCGCAGCGAGGGAGTGCGGTGAGCTCACCCGTGGAAGCGCCGTGAACCGCATCCGCACGGTCATGCTGCCGCCCGCTCTGGCGGTTCTCTTCGCGGCGCTGCTGTGCGCGGTCGCGCTGGTGATCAGTGGCGACAACCCGCTCACGGCGCTGACGGTGATGATCACCCAGGTCGGCGAGGGCACCACGGCCGTCGACATCGTCAACAGCGCGGCCGTCTACTACCTCGCCGCGCTCGCCGTGGCGATCGGCTTCCAGATGAAGCTGTTCAACATCGGCATCGAGGGCCAGTACCGGCTTGCCGCGTGCGTCGCCGCGATTGTCGGTGGGGCGGTCGCGTTGCCGCCGGTGCTGCACACCGTCGTGATCCTTGTCGTCGGCGCACTGACGGGTGCGGCGTGGGCCGGCATCGCCGCGCTCCTCAAGGCCTACCGCGGGGTCAGCGAGGTCATCTCGACGATCATGCTGAACTTCGTCGCGACGGGCCTGATCGCCTTCCTGATCAGTACGGACGCGTTCGGCGTGTTGCGCGGCAACAACATCTCCACCCAGCCGATCGCCCCGAGCGGCCAGGTGCCCGGCATCCCGTTCGGCGGCTCCGGCACGCTCTTCGGGCTGATCTTCCTCTCAGCGGCGCTCGGTGTGGGCTACTGGTTCCTGCTCGAGCGCACCCGCTTCGGATTCGACCTCAAGGCCTCCGGAGAGTCGCCCACCGCTGCGGCCGCGGGTGGGGTGAACGCGCGACGGATGGTGATCATCGCGCTGCTGCTGTCCGGCGGCGTCGCCGGGCTGGTCGGGCTGCCCGAGCTGCTCGGCCGGGACCTCGCCTACACGCTGAACTCCCCGACGGGCTACGGGTTCACCGGCATCGCCATCGCGCTGCTGGGCCGCAACCACCCCGTCGGGATGGCGATCGGGGCGCTGCTCTGGGCGTTCCTCGACAAGTCCGCACTGGCCCTGGACAACGTGGGTGTGGCGCGGGAGATCGTGCTGATCATGCAGGGGTCGATCGTGCTGTCGGTGGTCGTGGCCTACGAGATCGTCCGGCGCTACGAGCTGGCTGCCGAGCAGCGCCGGGTCGCCGCGCAGCTGCGTGCCCGGTCCGGCGAGCCCGCGGTCGTCGGGTCGACGGGAGGTGCATCGTGACGGCCCTGGCCGAGCGTGGACCCTCCGCCGGTCCGCGGCCGCCGCGTCGCCTCCCCGGCTGGGCACGCTCGGCGCTCGTCGTCGCGATCGGGATCGCGATCCTGTCGATCACGGTGACCCTCACTGGCCAGGTGCAGCTCACGTCCAGCGGCACCGCGCAGGCCGCCGTGCGGCTGCTGCTGCCGATCCTGCTCGCCGGCCTCGGCGGGCTGTGGTCCGAGCGCGCCGGGGTGGTCAACATCGGCCTCGAGGGCATGATGATCCTCGGCACCTGGGGTGCGGCGTGGGCCGGCTACCAGTGGGGTCCGTGGGCAGCGCTGCTGGGCGGGATCGTGTTCGGCGCGCTGGGTGGGCTGCTGCACGCCGTCGCCACGGTGACCTTCGCGGTGAACCACATCGTGTCCGGCGTCGCGATCACCTTGCTCGGCCTGGGCGTCACGAAGTACCTGGCGTCGCTGGTGTTCCTGCCGATCACCCGGAACCCGCGCGAGTCACCGCGGGTGGAGGGTTTCACCGAGTTCTCGATCCCCGGGCTGTCCCAGGGTGCGGCCGCGCTGGAGGCCCAGCAGCGGGTGGTCGTCTCGGACGTCGCGGGCCTGCTCGGCGGCCTCGTCACGAACCTGACACCGCTGGTCGTGATCGGGTTCGCGCTCGTGCCGCTCAGCTACTACCTGCTCTGGCACACGCGGTTCGGGCTGCGGCTGCGCTCCTGCGGGGAGAATCCGGTGGCTGCCGAGTCGCTGGGCGTGAACGTCTACCGCTACAAGTACTTCGGCGTGCTGATCTCCGGCGGCCTGGCCGGGCTCGGCGGGGCCGCGCTGGTGCTCAACCCCGGGCAGCTGGGGTACCTCGAGGGTCAGACCGGCGGCCGCGGCTACATCGGCCTCGCCGCGATGATCTTCGGTAACTGGGCGCCGGTGGGGTTGCTCGCCGGTTCCGCGCTGTTCGGCTACGTGGACGGGTTGCAGCTGCGCGCCGGCGGGGAGGCCGTGCACGCGCTGCTGTACGCGGCCACGCTGATCGCCGTGGTGGTGGCGGTGTACTGGGCGGCCCGGCGCAGCTGGGTGTCCGCGGCCGTCGCGCTGGGTGCCGGTGCGGTCGTGTACGCGATCTACTGGTCGATCGACACGGTCCCGCGCGAGTTCGCGACGTACGCCCCGCAGCTGGTGACGCTGATCGTGCTGGCCGTCGCCGCGCAGCACCTGCGTCCCCCCGCCACGGCGGGCGAGGAGTACCGCAGGGGCGAAGGTGACTGAGCCGGTCGTCGACTGGTCGACGCTGCGGGCGACGGCTCAGTGGGCGGCGTCGGCGGCGTACTGCCCCTACTCCGGCCTGCAGGTCGGCGCGGCCGCGGTGTGCGACGACGGCCGGATCGTGAGCGGGTGCAACGTGGAGAACGCCTCGTTCGGGCTCGGGCTGTGCGCCGAGTGCACGCTCGTGGGGCAACTGCGGCTCACCGGCGGCGGCCGGCTCGTCGCCGTCGCCTGCCGGTCCGGCACCGGCGAGCTGCTCATGCCGTGCGGGCGGTGCCGGCAGGTGCTCTACGAGTTCGGCGGCCCGGAGTGCCTGATCGACACCCCGCGCGGCGGGCTGCCGCTCTCGGCGGTGCTGCCCGACGCGTTCGGGCCGGATGACCTGCCACTGCACCCGGGAGGTCCGGCATGACCGGTGCAGCCGGGTTCGGGGCGGTCGACGTGATCCGGGCCAAGCGGGACGGCGAGCGCCTGACGAACGAGCAGATCGACTGGGTCGTCGCCGCCTACACCCGCGGCGACGTCGCGGACGAGCAGATGGCGGCGCTCGCCATGGCGATCCTGCTCAACGGCATGGACGTCGGGGAGATCGCGCGGTGGACGGCGGCGATGATCGCGTCGGGGGAGCGGCTGGTGTTCCCGGACGTCGGGCGTCCGCTGGTCGACAAGCACTCCACCGGCGGCGTCGGGGACAAGATCACCCTGCCGCTCGCGCCGCTGGTCGCCGCGTGCGGTGCGGCCGTACCGCAGCTGTCCGGGCGCGGGCTGGGGCACACCGGCGGCACGCTGGACAAGCTGGAGTCGATTCCGGGCTGGCGGGCCGAGCTGTCCCTCGACGAGATCGCATCCCAGCTCGCGGACGTCGGAGCGGTGATCTGCGCGACGACGCCGACGCTGGCCCCGGCGGACCGCAAGCTCTACGCCCTGCGCGACGTCACCGGCACCGTCGAGTCGATCCCGCTGATCGCCAGCTCGATCATGAGCAAGAAGATCGCGGAGGGCACGGACGGCCTGGTGCTCGACGTGAAGTCGGGCTCCGGGGCGTTCATGAAGACGGCGGAGCGCGCGCAGGAGCTGGCGGCGACGATGGTCGACATCGGTACGGCGAGCGGCCTCCGGACCACGGCGGTGCTCACCGACATGTCCGTGCCGTTGGGCCGGGCCGTCGGCAACGCGCTGGAGGTGGCCGAGTCGGTCGAGGTGTTGCGCGGCGGCGGCCCCGCGGACGTCGTGGCACTGACGGTCGCCCTGGCTGAGGAGATGCTGGCGCTGGCCGGGATCGACGCCGATCCGGCGACGGTGCTCGCCTCGGGCGCGGCGTACCCGGTGTGGGAGGCGATGATCGCGGCGCAGGGCGGCGACCCGGCCGCACCCCTGCCGACCGCCGCGCACGTTCAGGAGCTGCGGGCCGGCCGGTCGGGCGTGCTGGAACGCTGCGACGCGCTGGCCGTCGGCGTCGCGGCCTGGCGGCTGGGCGCCGGCCGGGCCCGCAAGGAGCACGCGGTCCATGCCGCCGCCGGGATCCGGTTGCTGGTCGAGCCGGGCGATCCCGTGACGGCCGGCGAGCCGCTGCTCGAGCTGCACACCGACACCCCGGACGCCGTGGCGGGCGCCCTCGCCGCCCTCGGGAGCGGGGTGGTAGTGGGCGACGGCCCGGCCGCCGCCCGCACTCCCCTGATCGGCACCGTCCTGCGCCCCTGAGACCCCGGCCGTCCCGTCGCGCGTACGCGGACGAGCATGTCCGCGTACGCCGAGAGCGTCAGTCGTCGGGGTCGTCGGTGACCATCTCGGTGTGGGCGGCCGACGCGCCGTTGGCCGACTTGACCTTGGGGCGCTGGGTGCGGCGCTGGGTCGGGCGGGGCGGGGGCGGGGGCTGCTGCACCGAGGCGCCGCGGCCGAGGATGAGTTCGGCGAACGTCGCCATCGCCTCGTCCAGCTGCCCGGCGTTGCGCTGCTCGGACGCGGCGTGCGCGCCTTCGACCAGCGCGGAGACCGTGGCGCGGTCCGGGCGGTTGCCGACCTCGGACTCCAGCTTGGCCAGCCGGTTCTCCAGCGAGCCGCCGAGGGTGCCCAGCCGGCCGGACATGCCCTCGTCCAGCGTGTCCAGCCGGGTCGCGAGCGCCTCGAGCCGCGCGGTGATCGACGCCAGCGGCTCGGTCGGGTCGATCGCCGGGCGTCCGGCGAGGTCTTCGAGCCGGCGGTGCAGGCCGACACCGGTGTCGCCGAGCAGGTTGCGCACGCCCTCGGCGCTCTCGTCCATCGCACGGGCGGTGGCGTCGAGCTGCTCGCGCACGGTGCGCTCGATCCCGTCGATCTTCTCCCGGATGGGCGCGCCCACCGAGGTCGGCAGGGCGTCGAGACGCATCTCGTGGCGGTCGAGCCGGTGGTCGAGCTCGTCGAGCCGCTTGTGGAGGCCACCGAGGCGGTCGTCGAGGCCGTCCATCCGGCCCGAGATGCCCTCCATGCGCCCCGCCATGCCGTCGAGGCGGCCGTCGAGCTGCGCGAACGGCTTGGCCAGCTTGTCCGGCAGCGACTCGACCGCTCGCATGATCGACGCAATCGCGGCGTCCTGCGCGTCCAGCTTCGCCACGGTCTCGTCGAGCCGCTCGGCCAGCACGCTGACCTCGGTGCGGTCGGGCAGCTCGGACAGCCGCTTGCGCATCGTGCCGAGCGCGTCCAGGGCCGCGAGGCGGGCGTGGATCTCGTCGAGCGAGTCGAAAACCTGTTGCTGCTCGCTCTCACGGATCTCCGCGGCGCGGTTGAGCATTCCGCGCATGCGGTCGAACGACATTGCGGTATCTGCACTCATCGGGAACGGGGCTTCCTGTTCTGCGGGACGGGGAGCGGAAGGAAATGTAGCGACACGGGTGGATCACCCACACGGCGCGTCCCCGTTCGGCTGTGGAACCCCCGTTCGGAGCAGTCTTGCCCGGCGAAAGCACCTGGTCGGCTCCGTTCTACGGTGACGGGATGTCCGTGCCGCTGACCGTCGACACTGTCCGGGACGCCCCGAAGGTGCTCCTCCACGACCACCTGGACGGTGGGCTGCGGCCCGACACGATCATCGAGCTGGCCGACTCCATCGGCTATCCCGCCCTGCCGTCACGCGACCCCGCCGAGCTGGCCGCGTGGTTCCTGGGGGCCGCCCACTCGGGGTCGCTCGTGCGATACCTGGCGACGTTCGGGCACACGGTGGCCGTCATGCAGACGCCGGAGGCACTCGTCCGGGTGGCAGCCGAATGTGCCGAGGACCTGGCCGCGGACGGGGTCGTCTACGCCGAGGTGCGCTTCGCCCCGGAGCTGCACGTCGAGGAGGGTCTGAGCCTCGAGGCCGTGGTCGAGGCGGTGCTCGAGGGCTTCCGGCAGGGCAGCGCGACGGCCGCCGCGAACGGCAGGCGGATCCGGATCGGCTGCCTGCTCACGGCGATGCGCCACGCCGCCCGCTCCCGCGAGATCGCCGAGCTGGCCGTGAACTACCGCGACGTCGGGGTGGTCGGCTTCGACATCGCCGGCGCCGAGAAGGGCTTCCCGCCCACCCGCCATCTCGACGCGTTCGACTACGTCCGCCAGCAGAACGCGCACGTCACCATCCACGCCGGCGAGGCGTTCGGGCTCCCGTCGATCTGGGAGGCGATCCAGTGGTGCGGCGCGCACCGGCTCGGTCACGGGGTGCGGATCGTCGACGACATCACCCTCGACGAGCACGGGGAACCCCGGCTGGGGCGCCTCGCCGCCTACGTCCGCGACAGCCGGATCCCGCTGGAGATGTGCCCGACGTCGAACGTCCATACGGGTGCAGCTCACTCGATCGCCGACCACCCGATCGGACTACTGGCCCTGCTGCGCTTCCGGGTGACGGTCAACACGGACAACCGCCTCATGTCCGGCTGCTCGATGACCAGCGAGCTGCTCACGCTGGCGCAGACCTTCGGATACGGATGGGACGACCTGCGCTGGTTCACGATCAACGCGATGAAGTCGGCCTTCTGCCACTTCGACTACCGGCTGACCGTGATCGACGACGTGATCAAGCCGGGGTACGCCGCGTTGACGGCATGAGGGCGTTCCCGCCACAGTGGTGCCCCGCAACGAGGTGCGGCGGACCGGCGAGGTGGTGACGACGGGTCGTGGCGACGTGTGTCCGGTGCCGGTCGCCGCTGACGCCTGACGGCCAGTTCTGCGGCGCCTGCGGGACGCCCGCCGCCGACCCCGGACCGGGGGATCCCTACGGCGCCGGTCCCGGACCGGCAGCCCCGGCCTACGGCCCCGGCCCACCGACCTACGCCGCCGGCCCCGGAGCCCCGACCTATGGCCCCGGCCCCCGGCCCGACTGGCGCCCTCCCGCACAGGTCCTCCCGGCGCCGACCCAGTCCGGCCCCGGCCCGCGACGCCCCGCCCCGCCCCGACCCCCCTCGCGCGGCCCGCGCCCCGCGCTCATCGCCGGTGCCGTGATCGCGGTGTTGACCGTGGCGGGTGGGGCGACGGCGGTCGCCCTCGGGCTCGGGTCGAGCAAGCCGACGCCGTCCGTGCCGACGTTCGCCCCCATCCCAGTGCCGAAACCGGCGCCGGTCCCCGCGTCGATCCCGGCGCAGGTCTCGGCGTCGCTGGCGCCGCCGACGTCGGCCCCGCCGACCGCCACCGCTCCCGACGACCTGCTGCGTCAACGGCTCGACGGGGACGCCGAGCGGGTCGAGTCGCTCGTCGGGAAGTGGGTCCCGCAGCTGTCGTCGAAGCGGGAGGGCGACGTCGTCAACGGCACCCGTTACGACGCCGCTGCCGTCTGGGCGGACTTCCAGTCCTGGCAGCAGAAGGTGCCCAGCAGCGTGCTGACCCGGTCCGAGCGGTTCACGAGCTTCCGCGGCAAGGACTACTGGGTGACGCTGGCCGCCGAGCCGTTCGACACCCCCGAAGCCGCGAATACGTGGTGCCAGACCCAGAAGCTGGCGCCCGGCGACTGCTTCGCCAAGCGGTTGTCACACACCGAGGGACCGAGCGGCAACACCCGCCCGCGGTGACCACCCCTTACGCCGACCACCCTGTCAGCCGACCACCCCGTCACCGCCGGACGAGCCGCTTCTCCAGGTCGTCGACCAGCTCCCGCCACTTCGCGGCGTCCGCCTCGAACGGCGGGCTGGGCGCCAACCGGGTGGGGTCGGGCCGGATCACGAACGACACCAGCCAGCCCAGGCTCTGCGACTCGGCGAGCGCCTCGCGCGGGTCGTCGTCGCCCGCCCACTCGCCCACGTCGCGAACGAGCTCTACGGCCTGCTCCAGCTGTGTCGGATCGACCGCCAGCGGCCCCTCGGCGATGTCGTCGTCCAGCCCGGGCAGCACGTAGACGTTGAGCGGGTCCACCTCGACGTCCAGCTCGCGCGCTGCGGCCCGCTCCACCACGTCCGCCCAGGTGGACACCGAGGCCATGTCGTTGCCCTCGGCGCCGTCCGCGATGAACCGGGCGAGCGCTCCGCGGGTGGGGAACGTGTCGATCTCCCCGTTCGCGCCGAGGAAGATCGGCCGGTCGTCGAGGTAGCAGCGCATCGTCAGCAGCTCGCCGTCGCTGGTCACGATCCGGATGGGGTCGATGCCGATCTGCTCCCAGAACGTCGGCTCCGGCTCGTCGTCCGCCGTCTTCTCGTCGGCCTCCTCGACCTCCTCGCCGACCGTGGCGGCCACCACCGGGCGGGCCTCGGCGTCGTCGTCCTCGTCCACGGCGTCGAACTCGCGATCGTCGACCCCGTCGTCGTCACCCACGTCCCCGGCCGCGGCGGCGTCGGCGTCCTCCCGCGCGGCCAGCTCGTCCGCCTCCTTCTCGGCCGCCGCGAGCGCGGCCATGTCGACCCGCGGGGTGGTCACCAGGTCGTCGAGGGCGTCGATCACGTCGTCCCAGCGCTCGGCGATCGTGTCGACCAGCTGCTGCCACAGCTTCCCGCCCTCACGGCCGACGAAGGGCAGCGTGCCCTGGTCCAGCAGGGCGAAGCCGGGCGCGGAGTCGAGCACGTCCTCGACGACCTCGAGGTCGCACACGTCGGCGATCGACCGGACCATGCCGACGATCTCGGCCAGCTCGCCGACCGTCCACTGGTCGGTGTCCTCCGCCGCGAGCTCGGGCACGCCGATCACGTCGTAGCGGTGGGCCTCCTCGGGCGTCAGCTCCGCGACCGTCAGGTCCGCCACCACCGGCCACGCGGGGTGGTCGCCGAGGTCGTGCGCGTCGTCGGTGCGGACGAACGCGGCCAGCTGGGCCACCTCCGGGAAGGCGAACAGGGAGTCGTCGTCGCCGAGGAAGGCCTCCCAGTCCTCGCCGTCCTCCCGCCACCGCGGCGCCCAGAGCGTGACGAGGTCGCCCTCGGTGAGTGAGAGCTGAATGGGGACGATGTCGCTGGCCACGCCCGTAGAGTAGGACGGCCTGCTCAGCGGCCGACGGGGTGCCACACGGTCGTGACCTCGCTCCACGCCCGGAGCCGGGCAAGCGGCGGGTCGTCGATCACCGGTGGCGCCAGCACGCGGGTGCCGCGCTCCGCGGCGGCGGCGGTCATGCCGGGTGCGAGGTCGTCCGGTACGCCGGTGAGGTCGACGCCGTCGACCCCCGAGAGCCGGGGCGCCAGCTCGCCGACCGGCCCGGTCAGCAGGTTGGCCGCGCCCGCCGGTAGTTCCGCGGTCCTGAGCACCTCGGCGAGCGCGGCCGCGGCGACCGGGCGCTCGTCCGGGACCAACACGACGGCGGTGGCGCCTGAGGCCAGCACCGGTGCCAGCGCCTCGACCAGGGCGGCGAGCGACGGCAGGCACACGACCCCGACCACGCCGACGGGGCGGGGCGCGGACCAGCCGACGTACGGCCCGGTCACCGGGTGCACGGCGCCCAGCACCCCGGCGATCTTGTCGGTCCATCCCGCGTACCAGACCCAGCGGTCGACCGCGGCGTCGACCAGCTCCGCGGCCGCGTCCACCGCGATCCCGTCGGCGGCGGCGAGGTCTGCGGCGAGCCGGTCGTGCCGCTCGTCGAGCAGCTCCGCGACGCCGTGCAGCACGCGCCCGCGCTCGTCCGCGGTCGTGGCCGACCACCCCGGCTGGGCCGCCTTCGCGGCCGCGACCGCCTCGGTCACCTCGCCCGGGCCGGCGACGGCGGCGTACCCGAGCAGCGCGCCCGTGGCGCCGTGCACGGGGTGGCCTCGCGTGCCCCGCAGCCGGCCGCCGACGAGCATGCGGAAGATCGGCGACGCGGGCACGCGCCGAGCGTACGCGGAGCGGGGCGGTAAACGTGCCGACCCGGGCGCCGCTCAGAAGGTCAGATGGTCCGCGAGAGCTCCCGCAGGGGCGGCGGGCTCCCACCGGTTCGCGGCGTTCACCCACACGACGCCCGCCCGCAGCCGCTGCGCCGTCCACAGGGCCCGGCTGCCCTTGTCCGTCCACACGGCGGCAGCGCGCGGCACGCCGGCGGTCGCCACGGCCTCGGCCGGCGTCCGGAACGTCAGCACCGGCAACAGCGGGCCGGGGATCTCCTCGCGGGCGATCCGCATTGTCGGCGCGACATCGGTGAACACGGTCGGCGCCAGGAACCACCCGCGCTCGGGCAGCAGGGTGGGGCTGGTCCAGCGGCGCGCGCCCTCGTCGTCCGCGGCCGTGGCCAGGGCGACGGCTCGATCCCGCCGCCGCGCGGCGTTCATCGGCCCGAGGTCGGTGTTGTGGTCCAGCGGGTCGCCGACGCGCAGCCGGGCGAGGCGCTCTCGCAGCAGCTCGCCGAACTCGTCCGCAACCGACTCGGCCACGAGCACCCGCTGGTCGTCACCGAGCGCCTCGACGATCCCGTCGACCGCCTGGTCCAGCGGGGCGTCGTCGTGGACGACCTGCACGAGCCCCCCGGTCGTCTCGCGGCTGATCCCGCGGCCCGGTACGAGCCGCGCCGCCTCGCGGCAGAAGACGGGCGGCCCGGTGACGGCGACCGCGTCGACGTCACCGCCGAGCACCCCGCCAGGCACGACGTTGAGCACCCCGTCGGGCAGCCCCGCCTCGGCCGCGGCCTCCGCGAGCACGAGCGCGCCCAGCGGCGCGTCCGGGTCGGGGACGAGCACCACCGCGTTGCCGCACGCCAGTGCGGGCGCGACCCGGCGGATGACGGCGGGTATGGCACCCGTGACGAGCACGCCCAGCACACCCACCGGTCGCGGGGCGGGCCCGAAGCCGGCGAACTCCAGCTTGTCCGCCCAGCCGGCGCACGAGCGCAGGTGGGCGGCGACGGCGGACAGGTCGTCGCGGGCCCGTCGCACGGGCCGCCCGGCGTCCAGCGCCTCCAGTGTGGCCAGCTCGTCCGCGCGGTCGGCCACTACCTGGGCGACGTGGAACAGCAGCCGCACGCGCCGGGCGGGCAACGTGCCCCAGTCGACCTGCGCCCGACGCGCCGCGGCGATCGCGCGCTCGACGTCGGCGGGCCCGGCGGCGGCGACCTCGGCGAGCCGCTCGCCCGTGGCCGGGTTGTGCAGGGTCAGCGGATCGCCGCCCTCGACGTACCGGCCGTCGACGAACGGCGAGTAGGTCGGCTTCAGCTTCGCCGTCGCCGCGTCGCCGCGTGCCACCCCGTAGTCCCAGTTCATCCGGCGGTTCTCCGGCGCCGCAGCAGGGCGTCGAGCAGCGACGACGCCCCGAAGCGGAACAGCGCCGGCGTGAGCCACTCCGGCCCCGCGACCTCGCGCACGGCCACGAGGTGCCGGACCGCGTCCTGGGCGCGGCGGATCCCGCCTGCCGCCTTGACGCCGCGGCGTTCGCCGGTGGCACGGTGCCAGTCACGGACGGCCTGCAGCAGCACCTGCACGACGGGCAGGGTCGCGGCGGGGGAGGTCTTGCCCGTGGAGGTCTTGACGACGTCCGCGCCGGCCAGCAGGGCCAGCCAGGTGGCCCGGCGGACGTCGTCGTAGCCGGGCAGCTCGCCGGTCTCCAGGATGACCTTGAGGTGCGCCCGACCGTCGACGAGCTCGCGCACGGCGACGATCTCGTCGTGCACCTGCCCGTAGCGCCCGGCGAGCCACGCCCCGCGGTCGATCACCATGTCGATCTCGGTGGCGCCGCCGTCCAGCGCGAATGCGGTGTCCGCCAGCTTCACCGGCAGCGATGCGCGGCCCGACGGGAAGGCGGTGGCCACGGCGGCGATCTCGACCGGCGACCCGCGCAGCGCCTCAGCGGCGACGGCGGCGAGGTCCGGGTAGACGCAGACGGCCGCGACCGGCGGGATGCCCGGGTCCGTCGGGTCGGGGCGCCGGGCCTGCGCGCAGAGGGCGCGGACGCGACCGCGGGTGTCGGCGCCCTCGAGGGTGGTGAGGTCGACCATCGACACGGCCAGGTCGAGTACCTGGCGCTCCGCGGAGGCAGCGACGCGGCGGCCGGCCAACCAGGCGGATCGCCGCTCGAGGCCCGCCTCGTCGACGGGCGGCAGGCCGTGCAGGAAGCGGCGCAGGGAGCGATCGTCGCGGGCGACGTCGGCGAGCCCGACCACGTCGAACCGGTTCTCCGCACGGGGGACGGGGACGGTCGCGGTCACGGCCGGAGTGTAGGTCAGGCCGGATACGACGCACCGCCCGTTGCGGCGCAGCGGGCGGTGCCGAAAGCGAGGAGGGAAGCGCGCTGAGCGGGCACTACGACGACCGGCCGGACGCCTGCGCGCCCTGGTGGTTCGACGTGCCGTCTCAGGTGGACTGGTGAAGCCTGACGACACCGACCGAGACGTCTTCGAGCCCACCGCGGTCGAAGTCACGACGGAGCTGGTCGGCCTTGACCGTGGCGGTCAGGCCGTCGAACGGTCCGTGCGCGTCGACCTCGCCGGTCTGTGGGTCGACCGCCAGGACGACGTAGCCGTCGCACTGGGTGAGCTTCTCCGCCGCAGCGATCAGTGTCGCCTCTTCGGAAGTCGAGTTCTCTGGCACCGGATCACCTCCTCGTCGTCTAGTACAGCGTCGAACGACGTTCCCGTGTCACGCTGCACGGGACTAACCACCCGTTCGGGTGCCCCTTTGCGCCCCCGATTCTCACAGGCCGTCGTGAGGTCGGGACGCTCGGCGAACGGACCGGGGGACGCGCCGATCCGACGCGGTCGTACCGGCACGCTCCGTGATCAACTATCCTCCCTCCCGTCCGGACGATCTCTGACCTCGGGTACCCGTGGCCGGGGCCGTCGATCATGGCTGGTCGCGCGTCCACCGCGACGTCGGTGGACACCCGACAATCGGGTCACAGCACACCGATCCGGTGACGGCGGGTGATCTTTCGGGAACTGGCGCTGCGCCTCGGGTGGTGAACCTGCCACGATGCGCGCCATGTGGTCGCGGCCGTGGTCCCGGCAGGAGCGGGCCGTGGTGCCCGCCGATCCGCCTCCGCCCTCGGGCCCGTCGTCCCGGTCCGCGCCCGAGGCCGCCGGCTGGGGTCTCAGGGCTGCCGGTCCCACACTGACCCGCCGGCGCCGCCGTCCCCCGTTCGCCGCGCGGAACGCCCTGCTCGCGCGCCTGCTGGGCGATCCGACGGAGGAAGCCCGCGTGCTGTGGCTGCGCCGGCTCGACGAGTGGGCCCGCGCCGAGGGGGTGCCGGGCCCTCCGGCCGATCGGGTAGTCGACCGCTTCGCGCAGCTCGACCGCGCCTCGGTGGCCGTGCTCGGCGACCCCGGCGCGGGCCGGGGGATCCAGAACGCCGTCGAGCCGGTGCTGCTGGCCGCCGCGGGCGACACCGACCTCGCCGTCGCCTGCGGGGACATCGGTGCACCGGCGGGGGGCCTGCGGAGCTACGAGGAGCGCCTGCTCGCGCCGTACGCCGACTATCCCGCCCCGATCTACGGGGTCCCCGGCTCCGTCGACTGGCACGACGGCCTCGCCGGCTTCATGACCGTCTTCTGCGACGCCCCGCCCGACGCCCGCGCGCCGCTGCCCGCCGCGACCGGGCCGGTGTGGGCGCGGGCCGTGCGCCGCATGTTCTGGCGACGCTCGCCCACCGCCACCCCCGAGGAGCTCGCTGCCGCCCGCTGGTACCGCGACACCGACGCCCAGTACACCGTCCAGCCCGGCCCGTACTGCGCGATCGACGTGGGGCCGCTGCGGCTCGTGCTGGTCGACACCGGGCTGACCGGCCGGGTGGACCGCGTCCAGGCGCGCTGGCTGCGGACGGTGTCCGCCGACGACCGGCCGAAGATCCTGCTCGCCGCCCGGCCCCTGTTCGCCGGCGCGCGGCTGCGCCGGATCCCGCTCGACGACGGCAGTGCCGGATCCGACCTCAACGAGATCGTCACCGACCCCGCGTACGACTACGTCGCCGCGATCGGTGGCGGCGACCACAACTACCAGCGCTACGCCGTGCGCCTGCGCGACGGCCGGACGCTGCAGTACGTGGTCGCCGGCGCCGCGGGCACGCCGCTGTCGGCCACCCACCGCATCCCGAACGTCGACCGCCTCGCCCCGGCGGTGTTCGAGGACGACTTCCGCTGCTACCCGCTGCGCGGCGACTCACTGGCCCGGTTCAGCAGGCAGCACCGCGGGCTGATGGGCCAGGGCAGCCTGGCGATCCGCCCGGCCGATGCGACGACGATCATGGCCGAGCGGATCGGCAACGCGGCCCCGCGCCCGTCGACGCCGCCCGCGGACGTCCCGGCCCGGGCCCGGCGCGCCGCCGGCCAGATCTACCCCCTGCCCGCGACCGGCGAGGTACTGCCCGGCAACCCGCCGCCCGCCCTCATCGAGCCCCGACGACCGCCGCTCTTCCGCAGCGTCCTGCGGATCGACGTCTCCGCGGACGAGATCGTGCTGTCCTGCTTCGCGGCCACCGGCGCCGGCGGCCCGGTGCTGGAGGACCGCACCCGGGGCCACCGCGACGGCGGGGAGTGGCGGTGGACGGAGGAGACGCCGAACCGCCCCTGAGGCCCTACGGTGTCGACCATGGACGTCCTGGTCGTGGACCACCCTCTGGCGAAGTCACGGCTGTCGACGATGCGCGACGCCCGCACCGACAACGCGACCTTCCGCGCCGCGCTGCGTGACCTCACGCTCATGCTCGTCTACGAGGCCATGCGTGCCGCGCCGCTTCGCACCGCGCCGCTCCACACCCCCGTCGCGCGGACGCTCGGCTACGGCCTCGCGCATCCCCCGCTGCTCGTACCGGTCCTGCGGGCAGGGCTCGGGATGGTGGACGCCGCGCAGGCGTTCGTGCCTGAGTCACAGGTCGGATTCGTCGGGATGGCCCGCGACGAGGAGACCCACCAGGCCGTGACGTACATGGTGTCGCTCCCCGAGTCGCTGGCGGGCCGCCCGGTGTTCGTGCTCGACCCGATGCTCGCCACCGGCGGCTCGATGGTCCACACGATCGAACTGCTCGCCGAGCGGGGCGCCGAGGACGTGACGGCCGTGTGCGCGGTGGCCGCGCCGGAGGGCATCGCGCGGCTGAGCGGCGCCGGCCTGTCCGTCCGGCTGGTGACCGGGAGCGTGGACGAGCGGCTGAACGACTCGGCCTACATCGTCCCGGGGCTGGGGGACGCCGGGGACCGGCAGTTCGGAACGGTCTAGCAGTTCGTCTCGATCGTACGCCGGCTTCCGTCGCGGCAGTGCCGGGGAGCGGCGAGCCAGCCCGCGACGACCGCCCGCAGGGCGACGTCCACGACGGTCGCGGGTGCCGGGGCGTCGGCCGGATGCAACCCGCGCAGGTGCAGCGAGACGAGCCCGTGCACGGTCGCCCACAGCGCGAGCGTCACCGTCGCCGGGTCGACCTCCGAGCGCAGCACGCCACTCGCCGCGGCCCGGTTCACGACCTCCGCGACGGGCCGCAGGATGGGCGCGGCGACGGCCCACCACTGCTCGTCCGCGGGCAGCGCACCGCCGAACATCACCTCGTAGAAGTGCGGGTCGGCGAGCGCGGCGTCGCGGTAGGCGCGGCCGAGGGCGACGAGGTCCTCCACCGGGTCCGCGCCGACCGGTACGGCGTCCAGCCGAGCCCCGAGGCGGGCAAAGGCCTCGGCGTGCAGTGCGGCGAGCAGGCCCGGCTTGCCGCCGAACAGCGCGTACACGGCGGTGGTCGACGTCCCCACGTCGGCGGCCAGCGCGCGCAGGCTCAGTGCGGCGAGGCCGCGGGTCGACAGCGTCGCCCCCGCGCACTCCAGCAGGCGCAGGCGCAGCGCCGCGTCGTGGACCTTCGGCCGGGGCACGGGCGGCAGGCTAGACCGGGTGATCACCGCCGCCGGATCCGGGTCCACTGATCATCGCCTCGACTTCCGCACGAAGAGCATGCAGGCGCGCGTCCGCCGCGGCCCGCGCAGCAGGGAGGCCGCCCGCGACCGGCTCGACGACCTGCAGGTATGCCTTGAGCTTCGGTTCGGTGCCCGAGGGACGGATCACGACCCGCTCCTCTCCGTGTTGGATGGTCGGCTCTCGGACGCGGTCCGCTCCTCGCTCGCCGGCGCTCGCTGCGATGCTCCCGCGCCCTTCGCCTCCGCGCCGCAGCACGAGGACGTCCGGCGCCGGACGGTCGGCGGCCCAGCCCTCGGGGGGCCGCTCCCGGAGCCGCTCGACGACGGCGTCGCGCGCGGCCGGGTCCATCCGGATCGGCAGTCCGGCGGTGGCGTGCACGCCGTGCGCGGTCGCGAGCTCGTCGAGGCGGTCGAGCAGCCCGCCGCCTGCGGCCTTGAGGGTGGCCGCGAGGTCGGCCGCCAGGACCGCGGCGGCGATGCCGTCCTTGTCGCGCACCGCATCCGGGTCGACGCAGTACCCGAGCGCCTCCTCGTAGCCGTAGACCAGCCCCGCTCCGGCACGGGCGATCCACTTGAAGCCGGTCAGGGTCTCGGCGAAGTGCGCGCCGTACGCGGCGGCGATCGAGCGGAGCATCGACGACGAGACGACGGTGGTCGCGACCAGCCGGTCTGCCGGATCGTGGTGAGCTGACCCGTGCCGCAGGATGTGGTCGCCGAGCAGCGCGCCCGTCTCGTCGCCGGTCAGCATCCGCCAGCCGTCCGGAGTGGGGACACCGAGCGCGCACCGGTCCGCGTCGGGGTCGAGGGCGACGGCCAGGTCGGCCCCGACCCGCTCGGCCGTCGCCAGCAGGGCGTCGGTGACGCCGGGCTCCTCCGGGTTGGGGAAGGCGACGGTCGGGAACGCGGCGTCCGGTACGGCCTGCGCGGTGACGACGTGCACGTCGGTGAAGCCGGCGCGGGCCAGAGCGAGCACGGCGGTCTCCCCGCCGACGCCGTGCAGCGGGGTGAGCGCGATCCGCAGGGTCCGGGCCGTGCCGCGCGGCAGGCCGGCGACGCGGTCGAGGTAGGCCTCGCGGACGTCGACGATCCCGCGCGGCGGTCCGACGGGCACGGAGACGGCGGGGGGAGCCGCGGCGATCGCGGCCTCGATCTCGGTGTCCGCGGGCGGGGCGAGCTGGCCCCCGTCGTCGACGTAGACCTTGTAGCCGTTGTCGGCCGGCGGGTTGTGCGAGGCGGTGATCTGGACACCGGCGACGGCCCCGAACCGACGGACCGCGAACGCGAGCACGGGGGTGGGCAGCGGGCCCGGCAGCGTCCCGACGGCGAACCCGGCCGCCGCCAGTACTTCGGCGGTGGCCGCCGCGAACGCCTCCGATCCGCGGCGGGCGTCCCGGCCGACGACGACCGGCGCCCCCGCCCGGCCCCGTGTGCGCAGCCAGTGCGCGAGGCCGGCGGTCGTCCGGCGGACCACCGCGACGTTCATGCCGTTCGGCCCGGCGCGGACCGGCCCGCGCAGCCCGGCCGTGCCGAACCGCAGCGTCCCGGCCATGCGGTCGGCCAGGTCGGCGGCCGCCGACCCGTCACCGGTGAGCGCCGCGGCGAGCACGCGCTGCAGCTCGACGCGGGTGTCCGGGTCGGGATCGTCCGCGATCCACCGCATCGCGGCGTCGCGCTGCGCCGGCTTGATCACCGCGTGCCGCTACTGCAGTGCGTCACGAGCCGGTCACCAGGTCCCGCAACAGCGCGCCCATCCGCTCGGCCGCGGCGGCGCCGGCGGCGAGCACCTCCTGGTGGTCGAGCGGCGTGCCCGACAGGCCGGCGGCCAGGTTCGTCACCAGCGAGAGCGCGAAGACCTCGACGCCCTCCGCGCGAGCGGCGATCGCCTCCAGCACCGTGGACATGCCGACGAGGTCCGCACCCAGCACCCGCAGCATGCGGATCTCGGCGGGCGTCTCGAAGTGCGGGCCGGCGAGCCCCGCGTAGACGCCCTCGGTCAACGTCGGGTCGACCTCCCGCGCCAGCGCGCGCAGGCGGGGGGAGTAGAGGTCGGTGAGGTCGGTGAACCGCGGGCCGTGCAGCGGGGAGCGGCCGGTGAGGTTGACGTGGTCGCTGACGACGACGGGGTCACCGACGGCCATCCCCTCCCGGATCCCGCCCGCGGCGTTCGTCAGCACGACGGTCCGGCAGCCGGCGGCCGCGGCGGTGCGGACCCCGTGTGCGACCGCGTCGACGCCGTGGCCCTCGTAGAGGTGGGTGCGGCCGAGCAGCACCAGCACGTTCAGGTCGCCGACGGGCACGGAGCGGACGGTGCCGCCGTGCCCCGCGACGACCGGCCGGACGAACCCGGGGAGGTCGGCCATCGCGAGCTCGTGTGCGGGTGACCCGATGACGTCGGCGGCCGGCCGCCAGCCCGAGCCGAGCACCACGGCGACGTCGTGCGCCGCGACACCGGTGGCCTGCGTGATCGCGGCGGCCGCCGCAGCGGGGTCGGAGAAGGCCCGGTCGGTCATGCGCCGCAGCCTACGGCCGCCGGGCCGCTCGCCGATCTTCCCGGCACGCGAGTACCGGGGGCGCGAGCCCGCTCTCAGCTCGCGGGGCCGACCGCGTCCGCGACGACGTCGAACAGCTGCGCGGACACGATCTCGGAACTGCCGCCCGGAGCGGTGAGCCGTACGGCGAGGACACCGCCGTCGGCGACCGGCACCACGCGCAGCCAGCCGGTCCGGTGCAGGCCGTCGTCGGCGGTGCGGTAGACGACCTGCGTCGCGCCGCCCTCCAGGGCCTGCGGCGGGTCGGGCCGCAGGTCGGCCGTACCGAGGGCGGCGGGGGTGAGCCCTGCCATGACCTCCTCCGCGGACGTCGCCCGGGCGACCGTGAGCTCCTCGCTGCCGTCTGGGCTCACGAAACTGACCGACCGGTCGTCGCGGCGCTCGGCCCAGTTCTCCGGCACCTGGGCGGCGAAGCCGAGGTCATCGGTGTGCGCCCGCAGCGTCACCGCCGTCGTCGCCACCGTCACGGTCGTCAGCGGCGACTGTCCCGAGAATGCGCGCGTCGCCGCCCAGCCCCCGAGGAGGCCGGCGAGCATCACTGCCGCACCGGCCGCCACGATGACCGCGGAGGGGCGCCGCGACGTCACGGTCGGCCTCGGCGCGGGCGGCCGGATCTCGGTCTGCTCCTCGTCGGGCGGGGGGCGGACCGGGCGGGGGTCCGGCGCCGGTGCGGGGGCCGGTCCGGCCGTCCGGAGCGCCTCGGGCAGCGGACCGGGCGATGCCGCGAGCAGCGCGGCCGACACCGGAGGTGCAGCCGGCGCGGGCGCTCCGGACGCCGTGGGCGGCGCCGGGGTGACCGTCGGCGTCGGCCCCGACCGGCGCCCCGCCGGGCCCGACCCTCCGGAGCTCGCCGGACCCGATGCCCCCGCACCACCGCGCGAGCCCTGCGGCACCCGGTACGTGGCGGCCATCGTCGGCGCGTCCGGCGAGCCCGGGAAGAGCGGGTCGTCGGGGTCGCCGATCAGCGGCCGCAGCCGCCGCCGCACCTCGCCCAGCGGCATCCGCTTCGACGGCTCCTTGACCATGAGCGCGGCGATCACGTCGGTGACGGGGCCGCTCGCGCTCGGCCGCGGGACCTCGCCGTCGACCACCTCGGTGATCGTCGACACCGGATCGCCGCGCACGTCGTACGGCGGGCGCCCCTCGATCGCGGCGAACAGCGTCGCCCCCAGGCCCCACAGGTCGGCGGCCGGCGTCACGGGCTGGCCCGCCGCCACCTCCGGCGCGATGTAGGCGGGCGAGCCGAGCACCAGGCCCGCGGTAGTCATCGGGGCGTCGGCGACGTTGCGGGCGATGCCGAAGTCGGTGAGCTTGACCTGGCCGTCGTGGGCGACCAGGACGTTGCCCGGCTTGACGTCGCGGTGCGTGATCCCGGCCCGGTGTGCCGCGCGCAGCGCCGCCGCCGTGGCGAACCCGACGACCGCGGACTGGGCCGTCGACAGCACCCCCTGCTCGGAGATCAGCGTGGCGAGGTTGCGCGACGGCACCATTTCCAGCACGACCATCGGCTCGCCGCCCGCGTCCACGACGTCGTAGACGGTGATCACGTTGGGGTGGGACAGGCCGCCGAGCGCGCGCGCCTCGCGCAGCATCCGCTCGCGCATCGCCATCGCCTCGCGCTGCGGCACACCCGGCGGGACCTTGAGCTCCTTGACCGCCACCCGGCGGCGTAGCACCTCGTCGTAGCCCGACCACACGGTGCCCATCGCGCCGCTGCCCAGTTGCACGGACAACCGGTAGCGCCCGCCGATCAGGCGGTGCTGGTCGTCCCCCGGATGCACGCCGCCATTGTCGCACTCGTATCTCGGGCCTGATGTGGTCGGCGGGGCGCGGGGCGCGGAGCAGGACGAAGGCGACCGGTCGACTCAGCGGGGGACGAATCGGGCGGGATGCGATCGGACGGGCCCAGCGTTGCACCGGACGGGTATCACGCGGCGTCCCGGATGCTCCGTTCCGCAACAGCGGCGGCCGGGTAGTCGACCACAAGACGGAGAGACGGCGCCGGCACGGTGCGACGAACGGCGGAAGATCCCGCTCGTCGTCGCGAGGAGGACCGTCCGTCACTCGGCGTGCGCCCGTCCGCAGCAGATCGGCAACCCCTGGGCGAGCGTTCGGGGTAGTAGGTCATATCTGCTTGGTACACCGCCGTCCGGGTGAGGAGTATGGGCTGATGCACCACGGAGAGTCGAGGGGCGGTGGGGTCCGGTGACGGTCCTGGAGAAGGACGCGTCCGCTGTGCCGTCCGCCGGCCCCGCGGTTGTCGACATGGGCGCGGGCAGCGGTCCGTCGTGGTTGGACTCCTGGCTGGCCCTGCACCGGTCCGACGTCGTCGCCTGGCGTCGGGAGCTGCACGCCGCGCCGGAGCTCGGCCGGGCCGAGCTCCGCACCACGGCGATGATCGGCCACCTGCTGACGGCGGCCGGCCTCGAGCCGCGCACCCTGCCCGACGGCATCGGTCTGGTCTGCGACATCGGCCGGGGCCGGCGCTGCGTGGCGCTGCGCGCCGACATCGACGCCCTTCCGCTGCACGAGGCCACGGGGCTGCCGTTCGCCTCGACGGTGCCGAACGTCATGCACGCGTGCGGGCACGATGCCCACACCGCGATGGTGCTGGGCGCAGGCCTCGCGCTGGCGAGCGCGCCGGCGCTGCCGGGCCGCGTCCGGCTGATCTTCCAGCCCGCCGAGGAGGTGCAGCCCGGCGGAGCGATGGACATGGTCGCGGACGGCGCCGTCGACGGCGTCGAGCGGATCTTCGCGCTGCACTGCGACCCGCGGCTGGAGGTGGGCAAGCTCGGCACCCGGACCGGCCCGATCACCTCGGCCTGCGACCTGGTCGAGATCGAGCTCGCCTCGCCGGGTGGCCACACCGCCCGCCCGCACCTGACGGCGGACCTGGTCGAGGCCCTCGGGCTGCTGATCACCCAGCTCCCGCTCCTGCTGACCCGCCACGTCGACCCGCGGTCGGGCACCATCCTGGTCTGGGGCGCGGTGCACTCGGGCGAGGCCGCGAACGCGATCCCGCAGCAGGGCGTGCTGCGCGGCACCCTGCGCACGGGCGACCACACCACGTGGGAGGCCCTGGAGGGCCTGGTCCGCACGCTGGTCGGCCAGATCCTCGCGCCGACCGGCTGCGAGTACATCCTGTCGCACACCCGGGGCGTACCGCCGGTCGTGAACGAGGCGGAGAGCGCCCGGATGCTGGGGCACGCCGCGGTCACCGTGCTGGGGCCTGACGCCGCCTGCAGCACGGAGCAGTCCAGCGGCGGCGAGGACTTCGCCTGGTACCTGGAACACGTGCCCGGTTCGATGGCGCGGATCGGCGTGTGGCCGGGTCACGGCCCGCTGCGCGACCTGCACCAGCCCACGTTCGACCTGGACGAGCGGGCTCTCCCGTTCGGTGTGCGGGTGCTGACCCAGGCTGCACTGACGGCCCTCACGCCCTGACCGGTCACTCCCTGACCGGTCACTCCCTGACGGCTCACCCCTGAGGGCGCCACCTCGCGCCGCCCCGCCTGCGGCGAGTTGCGAGTTGCGCGTTCGTGCTCGGCGAGTTGAGCGTCTTGGTACGGCGAGTTGAGCGTTCGCGCCTGGCGAGTTGCGCGTTGGTGCGCGGAGTCGCCGGGCCCCGAAGTTGTCCACATGTCGCCGTGTCCGTCCACAGTTTCGAAGTCGTGGCAGCAGGTGCGAGAAACGGGCCGATCGTGAGGGCGTGCCCTACTCCACGTCCGGACTGCACGGCGCCTACCGGCGCGCCGATCTGCTGCGCGAATGCGGCCGGAGACGCCTCGACCACGCTCTACGCGCGGGTGTACTTCGGCCGCTCTGGTGCGGCGTCGTGGTCGACGCAGAGCGGGAGTTGGACGTGCGCACCCGTGCCGCGGCGGCACTCCTGACGACGAACCGCGACGCCGTGATCTGCGGGCCGACGGCTGCGGCGCTCAACGGCTGCACGGCAGTGTCGTCGCCCGATACACACGTCCTGGTTCCCTACAGCTGCAACCCGAAGAAGCGCCCCGGCCTGGTCGTCCACCACGGCAGCTTCTACCGCGACCAGGTGATCGTGCTCGACGGCCTGCGGGTGCTGAACCTCTCCCAGGTGATCGCGGATCTGCTGTGTCTCGCCCGGCCGGCCGATGCGCTCGCCGTGGGCGACGAGGCGCTTCGTCAGGCGGGGTCGTCGTGCGACGATTTCCGCAGGGCGGTGGCTGACCGGATGCGAGCCCGCTCCGATCCACGCGGCACCGTCCGGGGTGCGTTTCTGTGGGAGCTCGCCTCGCCTTGTGCCGAATCGGCGGCCGAGAGCTGGACGCGCATGCTGCTGATCGAGCGGGGCTTTCCGCTTCCGGAGGTCAATTTCTGCATCCTGTCGCCGGCGGGTCGCGAGCTCTACCGGCTCGACCTCGCGTGGCCGACCTTGCGCATTGCCGTCGAGTACGACGGGCATGCCGTGCACGCGGGCCGGGAGGAGCAGGACGCCGAGCGGGAGGACGATCTGCGCCGCCGAGGCTGGATCGTCGTGCGTGCCAGGGCGGCTGATCTCGCAGATCCCACACGATTCCTGGCGGAGCTCCGCGGGGCGTTCGCCCGCCGCGGGTACACGTGGTGATCGTGCCGAGACGCGCAACTCACCGGGCGCAGGTGGTCAACTCGCCGTACCGGAACGCGCAACTCGCCGTGCCAAGACGCGCAACTCGCCGTACCGAAACGCGCAACTCGCTTGGTGGGGCGCCAGCCGGGTCAGGAGGACTTACCGCTCGGGCGGCCGCGCAGTTCGGCCACGTAGTCCGCGGGGGCGCCGGCCTGTTCGGCCGCGTCCGCGAGCACGCCCAGGTAGCGGGCCGACGGCAGACCGCCCTCGTAGGCGTCGAGTACGTAGATCCAGGCCAACACGTCGCTGTCCAGCGTGTTCACGCGCAGCCGCAGCTTCTTGTGCAGCCCCAGCTCGCCGCCTTCCCAGCGGTCGAGCTGCGCGGCGTCGTGGTCCGGGACGTCGTACAGCACGACGAAGACCTGCGAGAGAGGGTCTTCGACGACGGTCGACAGCGCGCCCTCCCACGCGAAGTCTTCGCCACCGAATGTCAGCCGCCAGCCCATGAGCCAGCCCGTACCTGCCATCGGCGAGTGCGGGGCACGCTCCTTCATCTGCGCCGGGTCCATGTTCGACCCGTAGGCGGCATACAGCGGCACCCGCACAGGGTAGTGCCGACCGGAACGGGTTCCACAGGCAGGAGCGGGCTACCGGCGGGTGCCGCCGCCCAGTTCCGCAGCCGTCAGCGGGCGTACGGTGATCGCGCAACCGCTCGGCAGCCAGGAGGATGGGCGCGCGTGACCCGAATTGTGATCATGGGCGGTGGCCCGGCCGGCTACGAGGCGGCCCTCGTCGCGGTCCAGCACGGGGCGGACGTCGCCGTCGTCGAGCGTGACGGCATGGGCGGGGCGTGCGTCCTCGACGACTGCGTGCCGTCGAAGACGTTCATCGCCTCCGCCGGCGTCCGCGTCGAGCTGCGCCGTGCCGACGAGCTCGGCGTGCATGTCGACCGGCAGGCATCCCCCGTCGACCTGCCCCTGGTCAACAACCGCGTCAAGCACCTTGCGCTGGCGCAGTCCGCTGACGTCCGGGCCCGCCTCGAGCGCGCGGGGATCCGGATCATCCGGGGGACGTCCCGCTTCGCCGGGCAGACGGCCGGGGCGGCGCACATCGTCGAGGCCGTGACCGATGGCGGCACCGAGGAGCTGCCCGCGGACGTCGTGCTGGTCGCCACCGGCGCGACGCCCCGCATGCTCGACGACGCCCGGCCCGACGGCGAGCGGATCGTCACCTGGCGCCAGCTCTACGATCTCCAGGAGCTGCCCGAGCACCTGATCGTGGTCGGGTCGGGCGTGACGGGCGCCGAGTTCTGCTCGGCCTACGTCGAGATGGGCAGCGAGGTCACGTTGATCTCCAGCCGGGACCGCGTGATGCCGGCCGGGGACGCCGACGCCTCGGCGGTGCTGCAGGACGTGTTCCTCGACCGCGGCGTGCACATGATGGCCCAGGCCCGGGCGGAGTCGGTGAAGCGGACGGACGACGGCGTCGTGGTCACGCTCACGGACGGCCGCACCGTGACGGGCTCGCACGCGCTGATGACCGTCGGCTCGATCCCGAACACCACCGACATCGGGCTCGCGGACGTGGGCATCGAGACCGACCGCGGCGGCTTCATCCCCGTCGACCGGGTGTCGCGCACGAGCGTTCCCGGGATCTACGCCGCGGGCGACTGCACCGGCGTGCTGATGCTCGCCTCCGTCGCCGCGATGCAGGGCCGGATCGCGATGTGGCACGCACTCGGTGAGGGGGTCGCCCCGATCAAGCTCAAGACCGTGGCGGCTGCGGTGTTCACCCGGCCGGAGATCGCGATGGTCGGGATCAGCCAGCGCGCGATCGACACCGGCGAGGTCCCGGCCCGCACGATCATGCTGCCGCTCTCGACGAACCCGCGCGCGAAGATGCAGGGCCTCCGGCGTGGCTTCGTGAAGCTCTTCTGCCGCCCGGCGACGGGCGTCATCATCGGCGGCGTGATCGTGGCACCGGTGGCCAGCGAGCTGATCCTGCCGATCGCCATGGCCGTGCAGAACGGGCTGACCGTCGAGGACCTCGCGCTCACCTTCTCGGTCTACCCGTCACTGTCCGGGTCGATCACGGAGGCGGCCCGGCAGCTGATGCGGCACGGCGACCTGGACTGATCGGGCGGGCGGCGTCGAACCACTCGCTCAACCGGTGGTTCAGGCGGCGGTCGTCGACCGGGGTGACGCAGGTCCAGGCGGTGCCGTCGGCGCCGCGGCAGCGGGTCAGCAGGTAGCGGCCGCGCGGGCCGTCGAGCACCTCGAGCGGCTCGCCCGCGCGGCGCAGGATGCCCAGGCGGTCCGGGACGAGAACGGAGACCTGCGCACGCCGGTCGATGCCGCCCAGCATGCGGACGATCAGGCTCGCCTCGGCGGGGTCGACCCCGCGGTCGACGAGGTCCGTGCGCAGGCCCGCACCCGTGGGTCGGCGCAGCGCCGCCTCCAGATCGACAGCGGCGACGACGGCCGCCCGGCCCGGTCCCGGTCGCGCGGTGCCGAGGACGCCGACCACGGCGACGGCGAGCGACGTGCACGAGGTGAGCACCACCGCGTCGCCGCAGCGCTGCGCGAGCACCGAGTCGTCACTCCCACCGGCCAGTGCGGCGCGGACGGTGGCGGCACCCCACGCGCGAACCTCCACGCGAACCGGCGGCTCCGCGAGCAGATGAAGGAGACGTTCGAGGGCGGGATCGACCCCGGCACCCGACGCCGGCCCGCGGTCGCGCAGCGTGGCCCACACCTCCGCCTCGATTCGCCGGCGCGCCGTGTGGGTCCGGCCGGGTGAGGGAAGCCGGAGCACCGCCGGTGGCGCGCCGAGGCCCGCACCGCGCCAGACGACGTCGAACTCCACCGCGGACAGGGTGACCGTGTTCATCGACGGCCGAGCCACCCGGACATCGCTGTGCGATGGTGGTCCGTCGGATAAGTGGGCCGAGCCGTTGCCGTCGAGCGACACCTCAGCCTCCCCGCGGCGACACCATCGCATCGCCGCTGATCACCGGCGGCGGGAACCAGCGGTCGTCGGCGAACGCGTCCGTGTCGTCGATCAGGTAGGCCGCTCGCCGATGCTCCTGCTCCGCGGGCCTGACGGCACCGCCCATCGGGAGGATCCCGTGGCCCGCTGACGCCGAGCGCCCCGCGGCGACCCGCTCGGCAGCTGCTTCGGTCGCGGCGCCGGCGGCGCGGGGCGGCGGTTCACCAGTGCCGGGGGTGGGGTCGCGCGGCGGTCGGGCCGGTGGCTCGGCGGTGTCGAGCGGGGAGACGGGTGCGGTGCGCTGGCCGGTGCGCCCGTCGGTGGCACCCCCGGGCCGGGCGGGCGGCCCGGGGACGAGGGGGCGGACGTCGCCGCCGATGGACGGATCGGTGGGCGGCCACCGTCCGACCGATCCTGGCCCCCGGCCCTCGGCGCTCGGGCGGACTCCGACGGGGATCGTGCCGGTTCGAGGAACAGCGACGGGATCGCCGCGGTCGGCAGCGGTTCCCGGCGCGGCGCCGGTGCCCGGCCGGCCGATCTGTGTGTCCGGGTACGGGTCGACGGCTCCTGGCGCCCGTCCGGGGGTCGCCGCCGATCCGACTCGGCCCGGCCGCTCGCCGTTCGCCGGCCCGATATCCGCGGGCGTGGCTGTACCTCCCCGGCGGGCGGCGGACGGTGCGGCGCCCGCGGCGTCCGGGAATCCGACCACGGCCGGCACGGTCGGTCGCGGACGGGTCGATGCCGCCGCCACTCGACGAACCCTCGGCCGCCGAACCGGTCCGGAGCCCACCGGCTCCCGGGCGCACTCCGACGGCGCCTGCGGCACCGAGCCGAGTGGTGGCCGTGGACCCCGCCGCAGCGGCCTCGACGACGACCGTCGGCGGCTGTGTCCAGTAGTTCATCAGCCGCTGGTTGTCCGACGACTGGCTCGAGTACCGGGTCATCATGTCGACCGCCACCGCATGGTCGTTCGCCATCTGTTCCTCGAGCGCGCCGAGGTCGCCCATCGACGACATCAGCCCGACGCCGGGCACCTCCTCGTGCACGATCCGGCTCCACTCCGCGGTGCGCGGGGGAGGCATGGCGCTGCGCAACCGGCCGGCCTGCTCGGCCTGCGCGCCGATGCCGTTCTTGGTGAGCGACGCGTCACCGGCGGCGTCGAGTGCCCAGTTGCTCATCACCGTCATGCCGCCCTGCACGGCCTCCGCGGCCCGGCCCTGCCAGCCCGCGCCGATCTGCCGGACGGCGCGGGTGAGCTGGGCGTCGACGGTGCGGATGGTGCTCTCGACGGTGGACCATGCGGCCTCGGCGTCCGCGGAGGCGAGCCGCCCGGGCCCCTGCTGCACGCGGGAGTAGATCTCCTCGTGGGAGAACCCCTCCCAGCGCACGTCGCTCACGTCCGCCGCCCTAGGTCGGTGGACGCGTCGTCGTCGCGGCGGCGGTATTCGTCCTCCATGCGCTGGAGGGTGTCGTGGATACGTGCGATTAGCTCGTCGCGGTACGCGATAAGCGCCTGGTAGGAGGAGTCGGGTTCCTCCATTGCGCGGCAAGTTGTAGTGCGCTGCAACCGCGCCGCTGATTCATCGCCTAGCCAGGGACCCGCAAGGTAGCCGCTGCGTTGGAGTCCTGATCAGAGCCTGATCGATCTGGTCGACGGCTGCGGAAAAGGCATGGACGAAGGGCGGAAGCATGTGCGGTTGGAGGCGCAGGACGTCCTGCTGGTCGGTCGTCCATGCCTCCTCCCGTCCTTGGTCGCTGATGACACCGATAGCTATGGCTCGGCAGCGGGTCCGCGCAAGGTCGGACTCGGTCGAACTGTTTGCAGCTGTGAACTCAACGCTCAGGAGAGTTTGCATCATGACTCGTCGCGGCCGATCGCGCCTGCTGGCGCAAAGATCGGCCTGTGCGATCGGCGGCCGCCTCGCGCCATCACTGAACTGGACGTCGAGAAGCTGCCCGGCGCGCACGTCGACTTCAACGCTGCAGTAGTCGGTGACTGGCCTGGCTTGACGACGAGCGCAGGGAAGCCGGCGACTGAGCGTGGCTGGAGTTCGGCCGCAAGATCTGTCTCCGTCCATCGCTCGATGCCAGCAGAGGTCACTGTGCCGATTCCGAGCAGAAGGCGCTCGGGGCAGGAGGCCGTGCATGGTGCATGTCGGCAACGTACGCCGCGAAACAACGCGACGTAGGGGGCTGCTGCGACCGTGGATCGCTCTCCAAGCCCAGCGCGAGCTCGCTCGCTCCCTTGAAAGCAGCGAGCACGGGTCCACCCCGTCCAACCGCACCTCCCGCGGTCTCGGGGGCAGCGGCGCCGGGCCCGCGGCCGAGGGTGTCCCCGGCACCGCCGTCGTGCACCCCGCCGCCAGGACGGCGGTGACGAGGAGCAGCAGTGCGCGCACCGCGCGACGGTAACGCAGGAGGGTGCCCGGGAACGGCGGAACGGCCGGTGCGCCTGCGCACCGGCCGTTCCGGTCGTGGTCGGCCTCGTCAGCTGGTCTCCGCCAGGGTCCGGCAGCCGCTCAACGGGCAGAGCGGGCGCGGGAACCGCGCGGCCTCCGTGCTCGTCCGGACGAAGGGCCACTGTCCGGCGAAGCGGTGGAGGTACCAGTACAGGACAGGGTCACACTAGCCGTCTGACCTGCAAAGGCGTACCGTCTGCGGCCTGTCGTGCAACGCGTTTGCCAGATGCAACGAGCAATAGTGCTCACTAACGAGAGGTGACGCATGGGAACGAGGCGAAGCTTCGGTGCACTCCGCCCGCTCAGCTCGGGCCGCTGGCAGGCTCGCTACCCGGACCCCGATACCGGACGCCTCACTCCTGCGCCGCACACCTTCGCTACCAAGCAAGCCGCAGACCGATGGCTGAGCCGGAAGCGGACGGAGATCGACTCCGGGCTGGTCATCGATGAGAAGGCGGGCAACCGGCCACTGCGGGACTGGTGGCCGAAGTACAAGCGAACGTGGGGTGCTCTGTCACCGTCGAGCAGGGTGGCCTACGAGACGGCCTGGAGACTCCGCATCGAGCCCGCGTTCGGCGACGTGCGAGTGCGCCGCATCAAGCCGAGCACGATCGATGAGTGGATTGGCCAGATGATCGAGGAGGGCAAGTCTCGATCGGTCATCGTTGAAACCCTGGGCGTGCTGCGCCGAATCCTCAACCGAGCAGTGCGCGACAAGGTGATTCCCTCTAATCCTTGCGCTGAGCGAGGTATGCAGCTTCCTCGGAAGCAACAAGTAGAGAGGCCGGTGCTGTCGCCGGCCGAAGTAGAGAAGATCGCCCAAGCATGCACGCGCGAGCGCGACAAGATGCTCGTCCGCTTCCTGGCATACTCCGGTTGCCGGATCGGCGAGGCGTTCGCACTTCGCTGGTCATCACTGCGCCTCGAGCGACGTACCGTCACGATCTGCGAGAACATCTCCAGCAACACGGGCAAGCCCATACTGCGTCCCACCAAGACATACGCGTCACGAACCATCGACATCCCCTGCAGGCTTGCCGAGCAGCTGCGTGACTATCGCAGTAAAAGTTCTACTGGCGGTACTGGCGATGCCACGCCGCTGGTGTTTCCGAACGCCAAGGGTGGCTACCTGCAATACAAGAACTGGCGGCGGTACTGGGATCCTGCGACCGAACAAGCGGGCATCAAGGCTCTACCGCACGACCTTCGAGCCACTTGTGTTTCTCTGCTCATCGACGCAGGTGCATCACCCAAAGACGTTCAGCTGCACATGGGCCACTCGTCGATCGAGGTAACGATGAATGTGTACGCGAGGATTCGAGGCGGACGGTCCGCAGACCTCGCTGCGAGGCTCGACGCGTTGATCGCCCAGGCGAGTTGACGTCACCGAGATCGGAGCGCCCGAGCTGGGACTGCATGTAGCGCGGTACTTCGCGGCGCCACGCCGCCTGCGGGTCGCCGACCGCCGGCGCGTGCGCAGTCTCGTGCACGGCCGGCAGTTGCTCAGCCCTGGCCGACGACGTATTGGTAGTTGCCCTCGCCGCAGGTCCTGTCCAGGGTGCGGACGACAGAGCGCGGGTTGTCGTAGGGGCCGGACACGTAGAACGGCACGCCGTGGCGGCCGAAGGTGATCCTGCTGGTGTCCGTCCATTCCCCGAGGTGGCCTGCGGTGTCCCGGAAGTCGGGGGCCGGTTCGAAACCCAAGCGGCGGGCGTGGTCGACCGCCCCCCACACGAGGTGGCGGCCCAGCTCCAGCGGCACCGCGAGCGGCTGCCCGACCGCCTCGAAACTGGTGAAGAACATGTGCAGGAAGCCCGGCAGGTCCCGCTCGTTCATCAGCTCCGGGCCGAGGGTGTTCTTCACCCCGAGGCAGAAGGTGTCGACGAGGTAGCCGCAGACCGACACCCGCTGTGGCCGGTGCCGGCGGGCGACCACGACGGCCGCGAGCCCCGTCATACCGTCCTCGGGCGGCGGCACGTCGGCCCACTGCTCGGGGCCGTCGACGGTCAGGTGTGCGCTCCAGCCCGGGCTGACCCAGCATCCGACCACCGCCGGTTCGGGTGCGGCCGCGGCGTCCTCGGCGGCGAGCATGCGCACGAGCCGTGCGGCGACGGCCGGGCGGAGATCGAGGGTTCTCGCGATCTGCTTGGGGGAGTACCCGATGGCGCGCAGCTCGCGGACCCGGTCCGGCACGTGTGTCTCGACTGCCACGCCCATTCAGTACCCTGCCGACGTGCCCGGAGGGGGACCCAACACGCGGTCAGGCGCCGATCGGCACCGCAGCGTCGGTGAGAGATCCGCAAAGCCGCGGCGCCACCGAATGCGGCAGCAAGCCCGGCGCGAGTCGGCCCGGGCGTGGGTGGCGTCGGGCGCCCCCGTGAGCGTCAAGGCCTTCGCCCGCCGATACGGCGTCGACTGCTACACCGCCTATGCGGACCTGATCGCCATCGGCGTCCGCCTCGCTCCCGGCGACAACCGCTGGGCGGTTCGGCCGGCTCCCGCGCCGAAGCGGCCGCCAGCCGAGCCTGCTGATTTCCCTACTGATTTCGATGAGGGTTGGGTCTGGATCGGCGACCAACGCATGTTCGTTGTCGGCTACACGCCCGGCGGCGCGCCGTACGGTTGGATCGACAACAGCATCGGCGGCGCCGAGGACCGGCTCCCGTGAACACCGCCTACGTCCACCCTTGCTGCCGGCATATTTGTGATCTTCCGCGCCGTCCAGGTGATCGGGGTCGCTGGTCGCGGGCGTGCCGGCTGGCACGATGGGGCGGGTGAGCACCTCGTCGCCGGCCCGGGACGCGGCAGCGGCGTCGTGCGGGCGGGACGAGTGCTGGACGCGGTGCTGGAGCGGATCACCTACGCCAACGAGGAGACCGGCTACACGATCGCCCGGGTGGCCACCGACCGCTCCGGGTCGGATCTGCTGACGGTGGTGGGTGCGCTGCTGGGGGTGCAGCCGGGGGAGAGCCTGCGGCTGGTGGGCCGGTGGAGCTCGCACCCCAGGTATGGGCGGCAGTTCGAGGTCGAGTCGTACACCACGGTGTTACCGGCCACCATCCAGGGCATCGAACGCTACCTCGGCTCCGGTCTGATCAAGGGGATCGGGCCGCGGACCGCCGGCCGGATCGTCGGGCACTTCGGGGTGGACACGCTGCGGGTGATCGAGGAGCAGCCGGGGCGGCTGGTCGAGGTCGCGGGTCTGGGGCCGAAACGCACCGCGATGATCGGGAAGGCGTGGGAGGAGCAGAAGGCCATCAAGGAGGTGATGGTCTTCCTGCAAGGCGTCGGGGTGTCCACCTCGCTGGCGGTGCGGATCTACAAAAAGTACGGCGACGGGTCCATCTCCGTTGTTCGGCATGAGCCGTACCGGCTGGCCGCCGAGGTGTGGGGGATCGGATTCAAGACCGCCGACACCATCGCCCAGGCGGTCGGGATCCCGCACGACAGCCCCCAGCGGGTGCAGGCCGGCATCCAGTACACGCTCTCGGAGGCCGCCGACCACGGCCACTGCTACCTGCCCGAGCCGAACCTGCTCACCGACGCCGCGCAGATCCTCGGGGTTCCCGCCGACCTGGTCCGCTCTGCCTGGCCGACCTCGCTGCCGCCGAGGGGGTGATCTGTGAACCGGTCCCCGGCATCGGCGGCGGGACGATCCCGGCGGTGTATCTGGTGCCGTTCCACCGGGCCGAGACCGCGCTCGCCGCCGCCCTGCTGCGGCTCTCGGCCGCACCGGGGGATCGGATGCCCGCCTTCGGCACGGTCGACTGGGCCAAGGCGCTGGCCTGGCTGCGGGCCCGCACCGGGGCGGAGCTGGCCGCCGAGCAGGAGCAGGCGGTGCGGCTGGCGCTGACACAGCGGGTCGCGGTGCTGACCGGCGGCCCGGGCTGCGGCAAGTCGTTCACCGTCAAATCGGTGATCACCCTGGCTGCGGCGAAACGCGCGAAGGTCGTGCTGGCGGCGCCGACCGGGCGGGCGGCGAAACGGTTGACCGAGCTGTCCGGGCACCCGGCCACCACCGTGCACCGGCTGCTGCAGCTGCGCCCGGGCGGGGAGCCCAGCTTCGACCGGGACCATCCGTTGGATGCCGACCTGATCGTGGTCGACGAGGCCAGCATGCTCGACCTGATCCTGGCCAACA
>CAVRHG010000002.1:0-22141 GCA_963720845.1 uncultured Actinomycetota bacterium
AGCTGGCCGCCGACGTCTTGACGGGAGCACCATGATCACGCCTGCCCCCCGGGGGACCACTCGCCCGGCGACCACCGAATCCCCCACCGCAGGCGAGGTCGTCGGACATCACCGCACCGCGAGCACCCTCACCCCCGACGAGCTGCCCGACCGCGCTGCGGCGCTCCTGGACGCCGGGTTCCGGGTTGCGCTGATCGCCGGACACGACGACAGCCACGGTGACGGCGTGCGCGGGGAGGGCGGGGGCGGCAGGATGCTGCGGGCGGTGTACCTGTTCACCGCCATCGCGCCGGACCGTCGCGTCGAGCTGCACGTACCGCTCGACCCCGACCGGCCCCAGGTCCCCAGCCTGGCGGGGCTGTCGTACCCCGCCGGCCGGTTCGAGCGCGAGATGCGTGACCTGTTCGGCATCGTCCCGGTCGACCACCCACTGCCCCGACGGCTCGTGCGCCACTTCCACTGGCCCCGCGGCTGGTACCCGATGCTCGCCGACGCCGGCGACCCGCCGGCCTTCGGGGACCTGGACGGCCCGTACCCGTTCCGCATCGTCGAGGGCCCGGGGGTCTACGAGATACCGGTCGGCCCGGTGCACGCCGGCATGATCGAGCCCGGGCATTTCCGTTTCTCCGTCGTCGGCGAGACCATCCTCAAGTTCAAGGCCCGGCTGTGGTTCGTGCACCGCGGCATCGAGAAACTCTTCCAGGGCCGCACCCCGCAAGACGCCCTCGAGCTGTCCGAACGGGTCAGCGGCGACACCTCCGTCGGGCACGCGCTGGCGTTCTGCCAGGCCGTGGAGGACACCCGATCAGTGGTGATCAGTGATGACGCCCAGCGGCGGCGCGGAATCCTGCTGGAGCTCGAACGGCTATACAACCACGTCACCGACATCGGCGCGCTGTGCAACGACGTCGGGCACTCCATCCTCAACGCCCACGCCGGGCGCATCCGCGAACAGCTACTGCGCATCAACGACCAGGTCACCGGACATCGACTGCTCCGCGGCGCCCTCTATCCCGGCGGCGCCGACCTCCACCAGCTACCCGACCCCAGCGGGCTGCACGCGATCGCGGCCGACATCGACGAGGTGGTGGCGCTGGCCCTGGACCACGGCGTGGTCCGCGACCGATTCACCGGTACCGCCGTGCTCACCGCCGAGCAGGCCCGCGACCTCGGCACGCTGGGCTACGTCGCCCGCGCCAGCGGCCTGACCCTCGACGCCCGCCACGACCACCCCACCCTGGCCGCACCACACCCCCGCACCGTGCACACCCGCACCGAGGGTGACGTGCTCGCCCGGTTCCTCGCCCGCGCCGAGGAGATCACCGCGTCCGTCGCGATGATCACCGCCTGGGTCGAGCAGCTCGACGGACGCCACCGCGACCCGACCCCGCTGAGCGGCACCACGACGACCGCCGGCGAAGGGGGCGGCGCAGCGGGCTCAGGTGTGGGCATCGTCGAGGGCTGGCGGGGCACGATCGTGCACCGCGTCGAACTCGGACCCGACGGCCTGCTGAGCCGGGTGAAGATCGTCGACCCCAGCTTCTTCAACTGGCCCGCGCTGCCGGTCGCGCTGGCCGACACGATCGTGCCGGACTTCCCGCTGGTCAACAAGAGCTTCAACCTCTCCTACGCTGGCAACGACCTGTAACTGTTGGGTCCGAAGCGTCGGATGCCGTCATCCCGCTGCCGAAGGTCGCTGCTGCTCGCGGTTGCGGGCCGCGTCGCCGTCACCGGCTGCCGTCAAAACGGGCCGGCAACGACCCACGACGATCCGGCGAGCGGTCGGCCAGCGGAAGCGGAGGGATTCGAACCCCCGGACGGTTGCCCGTCTCTCGCTTTCAAGGCGAGTGCATTCGGCCGCTCTGCCACGCTTCCGCGACGCAGCCTAACGGGTGCTGTGCGGACCGACGCCGGAGTAAGGCGGCGATCCACACGTGGAAGCCCAGCCGCCGCGCCGCCCTCGCCGACTCGCCGAACCCCGCACGGTTGACGTCGCGAGGACCCTCTTGCGTGGAAAGCTCCGCTGACGCCGACCGGCTGGTATGACTGCGTCGCGGGTACTGGTGTGGTGGGATCCCGGTCGCGCAGTGACGGGACGGCCGTGGGAGGCACAGGTGCGGTTCAACGAGAACGCCAACCTCGACACGTCGTCGATCGACGATCTGCGCGGGTCCGGCGGTGGTGGCGGCGGAGGCTTGGGTGGCCGGGTCGCCATCGGCGGCGGTGGCCTCGGCATCGTCGGCCTGATCATCTTCTTCCTGCTCTCGGCGCTGACCGGGGGCGGAGCCGGCGGTGGGGCCCCGATCCCGCTTCCCAGCGGCGGTGGCCTCGGCGGCGTCCAGCAGGGGCAGAGCGCGGACAACTCACAGATCTCCCAGGCGTGCCAGACCGGGGCGTCGGCGAACCGGCAGCTCGACTGCGAGGTCGTGGCGGTCGACAACTCGCTCGACGGGTACTGGTCCGACGCATTCGCCCGCTCGGGGCAGTCGTTCCGGAAGCCTCGGCTGAACTTCTTCAGCGGCGGGGTGAGCACGGGCTGCGGCAGTGCGTCGTCGGACGTGGGGCCCTTCTACTGCCCGCCCGACTCCGAGATCTACATCGACCTGGACTTCTTCAAGGAGCTCGAGACCCGGTTCGGCGCGCAGGGCGGCTCGTTCTCCCGGGCGTACGTCATCGCCCACGAGTACGGGCACCACATCCAGAACCTCCTCGGTACCAACCAGCGGGTGCAGGCGGGCGACTCCGGTCCGACATCCGGCTCGGTGCGGTTGGAGCTGCAGGCCGACTGCTACGCGGGGGTGTGGGCGCACAACGCCACCACGGTCCCCACGTCGTCAGGCCAGCCGCTGATCCAGGACGTCAACCAGGACGACGTCAACGCCGCTCTGGACACCGCCTCGCGCATCGGCGACGACTTCATCCAGTCGAACCTCGGCGGCGGCCGGGTCGACCAGTCGCAGTTCACCCACGGGAGCTCCGCGCAGCGCGAGAAGTGGTGGACCACCGGCTACCGGAGCGGCGACCCGTCGCAGTGCGACACGTTCGCCCGGGGCGTCAACCTGGGGTGAGGCCGAGCATCGGCAGGCATTCCTCGACGCCCTCGACCTCGAGCGCGGCGGAACGTGTCGCGTGTGACCAGCAGCCGCACGTCCTCGGCGAGCCGGCCGCGACGGGCGACGGCCTCGGTGCCGTCCCGGCGGTAGCCGAGCTTCTCCGACACGCGCAGCGATGCCGGGTTGTCGACGAACGCGGTGGAGCGGGCGTGCGTCGCGCCGAGGTGATCGAAGGCGAACAGCAGCACCGCCGCCCGCATCTCGGTGCCGATCCCGCGCCGTTGGTGGGCGCAGGCCGAGCCACGAGCCGGTCGCAACCTCCCGCGTCACCGCGAAATCGGTCCCACCCAACGCCTGGGTGCCGACGACCGCGCCGTCGAGTCGGACGAGGAACTGCAGGGTCCACGACTCCGGTCGCAGCGTTGCGCGCTTCTCCCAATGCCAGCGCAGTGTGCTCAGCGCACGGTTCTCCGGCGTGTCGTCGGTCCAGGCCGTGACGAACGGCATCAGCTCCGGCGGGTGGACACCGAGCAACGCCTCCTCGGCCAGCTCGAACAGCCCGGCGTCGTCGTCCGGCCGCAGTTCCAGCCGCGGGGTCCGCAGCGCGAGGTGCCGGGGCGGCCACGGATCCCGGTGCATGCCGGCAGGGTGCCCGACCGCACCGCTGACGACGAGCGATTAGCTGGTTGCGTCCTGTGCACCGCCTGACACCGATCGCATCGACCCTCCCGAGCGAATAGCGTTCGCAGGCATGTACGCGATCACGGTGCGGGAGCCGGGCGGCCCGGAGATGCTGGAGTGGTCCGAGGTGCCGGACCCCGTCGCGGGCGCGGGCGAGGTACTGATCGACGTCGTCGCGAGCGCGGTCAACCGCGCCGACCTGCTCCAGCGCCAGGGGCACTACCCGCCACCGCCCGGCGCATCGGAGATCATCGGGCTCGAGTGCGCCGGGCGGATCACCGCGCTCGGCGAGGGCGTCACGGGCTGGTCGGTCGGCGACGAGGTATGCGCCCTGCTAGCCGGAGGCGGCTACGCGCAGAAGGTGGCCGTGCCGGCCGCTCAGGTGCTGCCCGTTCCGGAGGGCGTGGACCTGCTGACGGCCGCGGCGCTGCCGGAGGTCGCGTGCACCGTTTGGTCCAACGTCGTCTCGGCAGGGCGGCTCCAGGCGGGCGAGACGTTCCTCGTCCACGGCGGCAGCAGCGGGATCGGCACCCACGCGATCCAGGTCGCGAAGGCGCTGAGCGCCCGGGTCGTCGCCACCGCGGCGCCGTCGCGGGCCGACCGGTGTCGCGAGCTGGGCGCCGACGTCGTCATCGACTACCACGACGACGTCCCCGAGCAGCTCAAGAAGGCGACCGACGGCCACGGCGCGGACGTCATCCTCGACAACATGGGCGCCAAGGGCCTGGCCGCGAACGTCGCAGCGCTCGCCGACGACGGCCGGCTGCTGGTCATCGGCATGCAGGGCGGGACGAAGGCCGAGCTGAACCTCAACACGCTCCTGCGCAAGCGGGGCAGCGTCATCGCGATGAGCCTGCGTGGCCGGCCGGTAGCGGGCCCGCACGGGAAGGGCGCGGTGGTCGCGGGGGTCCGCGCGCAGATCTGGCCGATGATCGCCGATGGGCGGGTGCGGCCCGTGGTGCAGGCAACGTTCCCGATGAACCGGGCCGCGGATGCTCACCGCCGACTGGAAGCCGGAGGCGTGGTGGGCAAGCTGCTGCTGGAGGTGCCTACCGGCGGAACGCCCTGACGAACGTCCCGACTCGCGGCGGCAAAGGTGGCGACTCGCGGGGTGGGGTGGGGCGGGTGGGAGTGCGGTAGGCGCCATCGGCCCCTGACGGGGAACAATGGGGTCCATGACCCAGCCAGGCAACGGCAACGGCGGCGGCTCCAACGGCGGGGACGGCGGGGACAGCGAGCAGCACGTGATGGTGGTCGGCCCCGACGGGCGGCCGCTCGGGATGGCCCGCGTGCCCCAGCAGTCGCCGGACGACGAGGGCGACCAGCAGGGCGTCGGCGCCATGGTCGAGCAGCCTGCGAAGGTCATGCGGATCGGCACGATGATCAAGCAGCTCCTCGATGAGGTGCGGTCGGCCCCGCTGGACGACGCCTCCCGGCTGCGGCTGCGCGGCATCCTGTCGAGCTCCATGCGTGAGCTGGAGGAGGGTCTGGCGCCCGAACTGCGCGATGAGCTGAACCGGTTGAGCACGCCGTTCGCCCCCGACGTCACCCCCAGTGACGCCGAGCTGCGGATCGCGCAGGCCCAGCTGGTGGGCTGGTTGGAGGGCCTGTTCCAGGGCATCCAGACGGCCCTGTTCGCCCAACAGATGGCAGCGCGGGCGCAGTTGGAGCAGATGCGGCGCGGGCTCCCGCCGGGTACCGCTACCCCGGGTCAGCCCCTGGCGGAGGGCCTCGGCCGGGGCACCGGCCAGTACCTGTAGTGCGGTGGCCTCGGACGTCGGCGCGGCGTTCGCGGCCACCTGACTCCAGGGTGCAGCGCCGGACCGTCGGACCCCGTCGGTACCCTCGCCCCGTGGCGCAACCCGTGACCACCGGTGAGCACCGGGCCGACGACGGCGGTCAGCCGTCGGCGCCCGCTTTGCCGGACGTCCCGGGGTCCCGGAGCTGGCAACGGGCCTTCGGCGACCTGGGGGCGGGCTGGCGACAGCGCTCGCTCTGGGGGTATCTGGGCTGGCAGGACATCAAGCAGCGCTACCGCCGCTCCGTGCTCGGGCCGCTGTGGATCAGCATCAGCATGGGGGTCATCGCTACGGCGATGGGCATCCTCTACGGCGCGCTGTTCGGCGAGCCGGTCCACACGTTCCTGCCGTACGTTGCCACCGGGCTGCTGATCTGGAACTTCATCAACGGCTGCATCCTCGAGGGCAGCGAGGTCTTCATCGCGAACGAGGGCCTGATCCGGTTCCTGCCGGCCCCGATCAGCCTGCACGTGTACCGGCTGCTCTGGCGTCAGACGTTGTTCTTCCTGCACAACCTGGTGATCTGGCTCCTGCTCGTGATCATCTTCCCGCAGCCGCTGAGCGCGACGGTGCTGCTCGCCGTCCCCGCGTTCCTGCTGCTGATGATCAACGGCGGGTGGCTCGCGTTGCTCTGCGGCATCATCGCCACCCGTTTCCGCGACATCCCGCCGATCATCGCGAGCCTGACGCAGCTGCTGTTCTTCATGACCCCGATCGTGTGGTCCTACGAGCGGTTGAAGAGCAACCCGCTCTCGGCCTACGTCGAGCTGAACCCCGTGATGCACTTCGTCGAGATCCTGCGTCAGCCGCTGCTGGGTCAGCCGATCGTGTGGCGGCACTGGGCGGTCGTCGGGGTGATCACCGTCGTCGGTTGTTCCGTGGCACTGGTCTGCATGCGCAACTACCGCTCCCGCGTGGCGTACTGGGTGTGAGATGACGACCGCCAGCCCTGAGCCTCGCATCGACATCACCGGCGCCGCCGTCGACTTCCCGATCTTCGATGCCAAGACCCGCTCGCTGAAGAAGGCCGTGCTCGGCCGGGCCGGTGGGCGGATCGGCACGGACTCGAAGGTGCCGATCATCGAGGCGCTGCGCGACATCACCGTGTCGCTGCGCCAGGGCGCCCGCGTCGCGCTCGTCGGCCACAACGGCGCGGGCAAGTCGACGCTCCTGCGGCTCATGTCGGGGATCTACGAACCCACCCGCGGCCGGGCGTCGGTCGTCGGGAAGGTCGCGCCGGTGTTCGACCTCGCGGTGGGCATGGACCCGGAGATCTCCGGCTTCGACAACATCCTCATCCGCGGCCTCTTCCTGGGCATGACGCGCAAGCAGATGGAGGCGCGCGTCGACGACATCGCCGCCTTCACCGAGCTCGGCGACTACCTGTCCATGCCCCTGCGCACCTACTCCACCGGCATGCGGGTGCGCCTCGCGCTGGGGGTCGTCACCAGCATCGATCCTGAGATCCTGCTGCTCGACGAGGGCATCGGCGCCGTGGACGCGGAGTTCCTCGCGAAGGCGCGCGCGCGGCTGTTCGAGCTGGTCGAGCGCTCCGGGATCCTCGTGTTCGCCTCGCACTCCGACGAGTTCCTCGCGGATCTCTGCGACACCGCGATCTGGCTCGAGCACGGCACGATCCGCGAGCACGGGCCGCTGCGCGACGTGCTGCACCACTACAAGGGCCGCGACGTCCTCGCCGAGCTGGGCCGGTGACCTCCGTCCCGGACGTGCCGGTTCCGCCCGGCTCGGTCGTCGCCGTCGTGGTCACGCGGCACCGGTCCACGCAGCTCGTCGAGTCGCTCGCCGCGATGGCGAAGCAGTCGCATCCGATCGCTCATCTGATCGTCGTCGACAACGGGCCGGACGAGCCCGCGCGCGAGGTCGTGGAGGAGTGCGGGATCCCGTCGACGTGGCTGCCGTCGTGGCGCAACCTGGGCGGGGCCGGCGGCTTCGCGCTGGGCATGCTGCACGCGCTGGCGCTCGGGGCGGACTGGGTGTGGTTGGGCGACGACGACGGCCGCGCCGCGGACGAGACCGTGCTCGCCACGCTGCTGGACGTCGCCCAGCGCCGGATGCTCGCCGCGGTGTCGCCCGTGGTCGTCGACGCCGACAACCCGGAACGGCTGGCGTTCACCGTCCGCCGTGGGCTCACCTGGCACAGGTCGCGGGCCACCCTCGCGGCCGAGGCCGAGGGCGAGCTGCTCAGCGGGATCGCGGCATTCTTCAACGGCGCCCTGTTCCGGGCGGGGGCGCTGGAGATGATCGGCGTGCCGGACCTGCGGCTGTTCGTCCGCGGCGACGAGGTGGAGCTGCACCGGCGGATGGTGCGGTCCAAGCTGCCGTTCGGCACCAGCCTGACCGCGGCGTACCTGCACCCGCGCGGCACCGACGACCTCAAGCCGATGCTCGGCGGCCGGCTGCACGCCCAGCACCCCGACGACGCCGCGAAGCGCTACTACACCTACCGCAACCGCGGCTACCTCGTGAGCAGGCCGGGGATGCGCCGCGTCGGGCTGCTGGAGTTCCCCCG
Source organism: uncultured Actinomycetota bacterium (assembly GCA_963720845.1). GTDB lineage: Bacteria > Actinomycetota > Actinomycetes > Mycobacteriales > Pseudonocardiaceae > Pseudonocardia. Next base: position 8,064 of record CAVRHG010000002.1, read on the forward strand.
CTTCGCCTGGTACTTCCTGGTCACCCGGCGTGACCCCAAGGGGTTCGCCGAGTGGGTGCAGCTGCTGCGGCAGGGGCGCGCGGAGCGGTTCGACAGGCTCTGAGAGGGCACTACGGTTCGTTCCGGTCGGCGTTGGCGTGGATCGCATCATGCACGTACTGCGCCAGACCGGGCGCACGGTCGTCGTAGGTCTTCGTGAATCGCGGGTCCGCCAGGTACATGTCCGCCAGCCCCCGGTGCATGGCGTACCCGAGGTCGTAGAACCACCGGTCGATGTGCGCCCGGTGCGCCTCGGCGGTGTCCATCGCCTCCGGCGAGTCCGGCGGCGTGCCCGCGCGTGCGAGCGCGACGAACCGTGCGGTGACCTCCTCGCCCTCGGCGGCGATGCGGCGCCAGTCGTCCGTGCCGTACCGGACGGCGCGCTCCCGGGACTGCCGCCACGCGTCCGTGTCGCCCCAGCGTTGCTCCGCCTCGCGGGCGTACTCGTCGCTGAACCCGTCGCCGAACAGCTCCCTCTGCTCGTCGGGAGTCGGTGCGTTGCCGGTCATCCGTGCCTCCAGTGCTCGGTCGATGGCCGCAACGAGGTCACGCATCTCGTCCAGCCGGGACACGACCGCCGCCCGCTGGCGGCGGAGGTGCGCCTCGACGTCGGCGTGCGGGTCGTCGAGGAGCGGCCCGATCTCCTCGAGCGGGAACCCCAGCCGCCGGTAGACCACGACGTGCCGGAGCCGCTCCAGGTCGTCGTCGGTGTAGGTCCGGTAGCCCGACGCCGTCCGGTGTGGGCGGACGAGCCCGATCTCGTCGTAGTGGTGCAGGGTGCGCACCGTCACGCCGAACCGTTCGGCCACCTGCCCGACGGTGAGTCCCGTCCCCGACACCGCCCTCTCGGTCATGCCGGCAAGCGTGCGGCCTCACGTGGGGTGAGGGTCAAGCCCGGAACACGACCGTCCGTAGCATCACGAAGTTGATCGCCGTGGCGGTGCCCTGGGCGATCACCCAGGCCACCGTGTAGCGGGCCGGCATGGCGGGCAGCAGGGCCAGGGCCAGGGCGTTCACCCCGACGTTGATCGCGAACGTGGTCGCGTACAGAGCGACGAAGCCGGCGAAGCGCCGCTTCCCGCCCGGAGCGGCGGTGAAGGTGAAGCGCCGGTTGAGGAGGTAGGCCGTGGTCGTGCCGAGGATGAAACTGATCGCCTTGGCGGCGTGCACCCACACGCCGAGGTGCAGCAGGAGCTGGTAGACGCCGAAGTCGACGAGCGCGGAGACCACCCCGACCGCAACGAAGCGCGCGAGCTGGCCGAACAGGCCGGCGGGCGCGGGGCGGGTCGCGGTCACCGGAGCAGGGTAGCGAGCCGGCCTCCAGGCCCGGTGGGTAGCCGGGAGCTCGTCCGCCGACAGCGGCCGACAAATGGCGAAGGCAACGAGCTTCGACCACTCCTTGCCACTTCCAACGTATAGCGCACCGGGGGCCTTGCGGCAAGACCCGGGTCGTGCCGCAGAATCGTCGGCCGGAGCCAGGACCTGCGGAAATCGGGGATCCACGACATGCGTTCCCGACACGGAGCAGCTGGCCCCACTGCAACAGAGGTGAACGGGGGCTTCTTGATCGACGTGATCGTTGCCGGCGGCGGACCGACCGGCTTGATGTTGGCCTGCGAGCTGCGGCTGCACGACATGCACGTGCTCGTGCTGGAGAAGGGGGTGGAGCCGACCAAGGTTGTCCGCTCCCTCGGCCTGCACGCGCGCAGCATCGAGGTGATGGACCAGCGCGGACTCCTGGACCGCTTCCTCGCGCTCGGCACGCAGTACCCGGTCGGTGGCTTCTTCGCCGCCATTCCCAAGCCGGCGCCCGAACGGCTGGACACCGCACATGCCTACGTCCTCGGTATCCCGCAGCCGGTCACCGAGCGCCTGCTGACCGAGCACGCCACCGAGCTCGGCGCCGAGATCCGGCGTGGCTGCGAACTGGTCGGGCTGAGCCAGGACGAGGTCGGGGTGACCGCGGAGCTGGCCGACGGCTCGCAGCTGCGCTCGCGCTACCTCGTCGGCTGCGACGGAGGCCGAAGCACGGTGCGCAAGCTGCTCGGCGTCGGCTTCCCGGGCGAGCCCAGCCGGGTCGAGACGCTGCTGGGCGAGATGGAGGTGGCCGCGCCGCCGGAGACGGTGGCCGCCGTGGTGGCCGAGGTCCGCAAGACCCAGCTGCGGTTCGGTGTCGGGCCCCCCGTCGGGGACGGGGTGTGCCGCGTCGTCGTGCCGGCCGCCGGGCTGGCGGAGGACCGTGCGGTCCCGCCGACCCTGGAGGAGTTCCGGCAGCAGCTGAGGGCGACCGCCGGCACCGACTTCGGCGTGCACTCACCGCGCTGGCTGTCCCGCTTCGGCGACTCCACCCGGCTGGCCGAGAGCTTCCGGGTCGGCCGCGTCCTGCTGGCCGGCGACGCGGCGCACACCCACCCGCCGACCGGCGGGCAGGGCCTCAACCTCGGTGTCCAGGACGCATTCAACCTCGGCTGGAAACTGGCCGCCGAGATCGAGGGCTGGGCGCCGGCGGGGCTGCTGGACAGCTATCAGGCCGAACGGCGCCCGGTGGCCGCCGAGGTGCTGGACAACACCCGCGCGCAGATGGAGCTGATGTCCCTCGAACCGGGTGCCCGGGCGGTGCGCCGGCTGGTGTCGGAGCTGATGGACTTCGAGGAGGTGAACCGGTACCTGATCGAGAAGATCACCGCGATCGGGATCCGCTACGACTTCGGCGAGGGCCATGAGTTGCTCGGCCGGCGGTTGCGGGACGTGGGGCTCAAGCGGGGGCGCCTCTACGGGATGATGCATGACGGCCGCGGGCTCCTGCTCGACCAGACCGGCCGGCTCTCGGTGGCGGGCTGGGAGGACCGGGTCGACCACGTCGTCGACGTGAGCGAGGAGCTGGACGTGCCCGCGGCGCTGCTGCGGCCGGACGGCCACGTGGCGTGGGTCGGTGAAGATCAGCAGGACCTGCTCGACCGACTGGCCACGTGGTTCGGCGCCGCCGTCGCCTGACCGCCGCGGAGTGGGTTGGGCGACCTGGCCGACGAGCTGTACGGCCTAGTGCGCCGCTGGACCAACTGCACGTGGCAACGCGGCTCCTTCCGGCCGAACAACACCGTAAGCCTGCATCGAACTGGTCACAGACCCCTCTTCAGCGCCGAGAATGTCGGTGACGGCGGGATCATGCCCCCTCCTGATCCCGCCGTCGTCGAACAAGGGGCTACGGCGGCGCGCCCCGAGGGCGTCGTCGTGCCCCTCAGAACCGGAAGCCGGCGAGCCGATAGCGATAGCGCACCGTCACCGACCCCATCGCGCTGCGCCCGTGCACGCGGAAGTGCGGGCGTCCCGGCACCGGCGTCGACGGCACCTTGCTGCGGACGGTGCCCATGCCCGACACGAGTCCGTCGATGTCCGCCGTCGCACCGTCGGGCAGCAGCAGCCGCGCCGACCCCGCGCCGAGCTCCAGCGAGACGTCGACCACCGGCGGCACGGTGGTGTCACCGAAGTCCAGGATCACCGAGCCCATCACGCTCTGCACGCGGATCCGCGACGGCACGGCCCACGGTCCCGAACGACGCAGCGTTCCCATCCCGCTGCGCAGGAGCAGCGGCCGGTCCGTCGAGGTGGGCGGCGCCGCGGCGCCGTACGGCACCGGCACGACGTCGTCGCCCGGCAGGTCCGCGAACGGCGGCACCAGGTCCGCGGCGTACCGGGCCGCGTAGACGACCGCCAGCCGCTCCTCCAGCTCGTCCAGGGTGATCCGGCCCTCGGCCAGTGCCTGCTGGAGGCGGGCGGCGGCGCGCTCACGGTCCGCGTCGGAGATCCGGATCCCGGGCGGGGGCTGCGTCACCCCTCCCAGGGTAGGGCGGTCTCCCTGGATGCTCACCCGACGACGAGCCGGAAGAGCCACACGTCGTCCACCTGCTGACCGGGCAGTCCGGTGACGCGCCGCGTCCAGTCCAGCACCGGCGCGACGTCCGCACCGTCGGGGACGACGGCCACGGCCGTCACCCCCAGCGCGAGCAGGTCGTCCCGCGCCGCGGCCGCGGCGTCCGCGGACGGCCGTGTGCCGCCGGCCGCCACGTCGAGGGCACCCTGCTGGTAGGCGGTGACCGGCGACTCGAGCAGCAGGTCGTTCTGCGCGTCCGACCCGATGAAGTACCCGCCGGTGGTCCGGTAGGCGAACCCGCTCGCCACCTGCCACAGCATCGGCCGCGCCCCGCCCACCCAGACGCCGGTGGAGCGCGGGTAGGTCTCGACGACGTCCGCCCTCGACAGACCGGGGGCCCCGGCAGCGAAAAATGCGGGGACCACCGTGGGCGTCGCGACCTGCTCGTTCGCCGGCAGCCAGGTCAGCATCGCGACGCCCGTCGCCGCCAGCGCGAGCGTCCGTCGGCCGCCGGCCGGGAGGTCGGCGACCGCGTCGAGCCACAGTGCGACGACGATCGCGACGCACAGCGCGACCACCACCTGGAACCGCATCGTCTCGATCTCCCCCACCAGTGGGAGACCCTCGATCAGGCGCCAGGGCAGCGCGACACCGGTGTCGCGGCCGAGCTCCACGAGGTTCACCCCGAGCGAGAGCACCCAGGCGGCCACCCCGACGACCGCGACCACCCGGATGCGCGGCCGGCCTGTCACCACAGCGACGACGACCACCGCGAGCAGCGCGAACCCGACGTAGCCGCCCTGCTCACCGGAGTGGGTGTGCAGCTTCTCTGCGAGCGCGTCCATCCCCATGCGGAACCGGGTGAGGCTCGTGGGGACCAGCAGGTTCGCGGCGTCCGAGTTCGTCGTCCCGGGCTCGCGGATCTCCGAGCGCGGCCCGCCCGGCCCGGCGAGCAGCAGGTACAGCGGGTAGGCACACAGCACGACGTAGGTACCCAGGCAGGCCGCGGCCGCCCGCAGCACGTCCGGCGCCCGGCGCACCGCCGCTCGCGGCCACCGCACCGCCAGCATCGGTGCCAGCACGACGACGAGCAGGACGGCGCACAGCGCGACCGTCTGCGTGTAGATCCCGGTCTGCAGGACGAACGCCAGCCCGATGAACACGCCGGTCCGCCACGGCCGGGGGTGGGGTGCGACGAGCAGTGCGTGCAGTAGCCACACCAGGGCAGGCGGCAGCACCGCCCAGACGAGGTTGAGGTGCCCGACCGAGCTGTGCGCGATCACGAACGGCGAGAACCCGTAGAGCAGCCCGGCGGCGGCGCGCGGCCACCAGCGCTCGACCCACACGCCCAGCGCCAGCGCGAGCGCCAGCCCCGACACGACCGGGCCAAGGATCATCGCGACGTTGTAGGCCGCGACGGGTCCCGCGGTGAGCGTGATCGGCGAGAAGAGCGCGGCCAGCACGGGCACCGGGGTGTTCCACATGCCGTTCACGCCGGGCGGGGCGTGCAGGAATGTGGTGTAGAGCGGGTCTTCGCCGTGCGCGAGCGACCACGGCAGCCAGCGGATCCACCAGACGAACTGGTAGGAGTCGCTGGAGGTCCAGCCCGCCGTGGCGGTGGTGAGCTGCGGGAGCAGCCGGTGGTGCAGGGCGAGGGCGGCGGTGAGGTACAGCGCGGCGGTGAGCGCGAGCGGCCCCCGGGGCGCGACGCGCCGGACGGGCGATGCGTCGCCGTCCGCCGCGGCCGTCCCCCACGCCGCGCGCACCGATGTAGCCACGTGCTCCCCCGTTACCGGCCCCGTCGCCGGCGTCAGGCGCCGGACGGGCGGATCGTAACGACGGGCCCCGACAAAAGCGGCCTGCGACGCCGGCGACCGGGCGGTCGTCACACACTCCGTGGCGGAACGCACAGCAAGCCGGGCCATTGCACCCTGCGCAACAGGTGCGCCGGTCGTCGACGCCGTGCGACACCGCGGGCGGTGTGCGCCGGGCCGGGCGGGAGCCCTGACCGCGGCACGGGGTGCGGGTACCGGGCGCGTAGCCTGGCCGGCGATGTCCAGCACCCCGACCTCGACCGCGAGCCTGCACGGCTGGGGGCGCACCGCCCCGACCCTCGCGCACGTCACCGCCCCCCGCACGCCCGCCGACGTGGTGGCCGCGGTCACGGGCGCCGGCCCGCGTGGGGTGATCGCCCGCGGTCTCGGCCGCTCCTACGGCGACCCGGCACAGAACGCGGGCGGCCTCGTGCTCGAGATGACCGGGCTCGCCCGCCCGCCCGCGATCGACGCCGACACGGGCGTCGCGGTCGTCGACGGCGGCGTCAGCCTGGACACGCTCATGCGCGCCGCGCTGCCGCTCGGCTGGTGGGTGCCGGTGCTGCCGGGCACCCGGCAGGTCACGATCGGCGGCGCGATCGGCGCGGACGTCCACGGCAAGAACCACCACACCAAGGGCAGCTTCGGCAATCACGTGCTGTCGATGGACCTGGTCACGGCGGACGGCGCCGTCCGCACGCTGACCCCGGACGGGCCCGAGACCGAGCTGTTCTGGGCCACCGTCGGCGGCATGGGGCTGACCGGCGTGATCGTCGCGGCGGCGGTCCAGCTGCAACGCACGGAGTCGGCCTACTTCGTCGTCGACACCGACCGCACCCGCGACCTCGACGAGCTGCTCACGCTGCTCACCGACGGCTCGGACGACACGTACGGCTACTCGGCCGCCTGGTTCGACACCACGACGACCGGCACCAAGCTCGGCCGGGCCGTGCTGACCCGCGGCTCCCTGGCCACGCGCGACCAGCTGCCCGCGAAGCTGCGCAGCGACCCGCTGAAGTTCGAGGCGCCGCAGCTGCTGACCTTCCCCGACGCCTTCCCGAACGGCCTGGCCAACCGGGCGACGTTGCGGGCGTTCAGCGAGCTCTGGTACCGCAAGGCGCCGCGTCGCCAGCGGGGCGCCATCCAGAACATCACGACCTTCTACCAGGTGCTCGACCTCTTCGGGGACTGGAACCGGGTCTACGGCTCGCGCGGGTTCCTGCAGTACCAGTTCCTCGTCCCGTTCGGGGAGGAGTCGGTGCTGCGCCGGATCGTCGAGAAGATCGGGGCCTCGCGCCACGCGTCAGGGCTGAACGTGCTCAAGCGCTTCGGTGCGGGGAACCAGGCGCCGCTGTCGTTCCCCCAGCCCGGCTGGACGATCACGGTCGACTTCCCGATCGAGCCGGGCCTGCACCGGTTCTGCGACGAGCTCGACGATCTGGTCCTCGAGGCCGGGGGCCGGCTCTACCTGGCGAAGGAGTCACGGACGACCGGCGCGACCTTCAAGCGGGGCTACCCCCGGTTCGAGGAGTGGCGCAAGGTCCGCGACGCGGCCGACCCCGACGGCCTCTTCGTCTCCGACATGGCGCGACGGCTGGAGCTGATCCCGTGACCGAGCCTGCGAGGTCACCATCAAACACAGCATCGACGAGCACGGCGCCGACGAGCGCCAGCGAGGAGGGGTCGTGACCGAGCTTGCGAGGTCACCATCAAACACAGCATCGACGAGCACGGCGCCGACGAGCGCCAGCGAGGAGGGGTCGTGACCGAGCTTGCGAGGTCACCATCAAACACAGCATCGACGAGCACGGCGCCGACGAGCGCCAGCGAGGAGGGGTCGTGATCGATGCTGTGGGTAACCCGCAGAGTGTGCTGCTGCTCGGAGGCACCTCCGAGATCGGGCTCGCGATCGTGGAGGCGTTCGCCACGGACCGCCCGATGCGCGTGGTCCTCGCCGCCCGGCCGTCGGAGCGCCTCGACGCCGCGAAGGCGCAGGTGGAGAAGCTCGGCTGTGCGGTCGAGACGATCGACTTCGACGCGTGCGCCGTCGACACGCACGCCGACGTGATCCGCAAGGCGTTCGCGAGCGGGGACGTGGACGTCGCGGTGGTCGCCTTCGGGCTGCTCGGTGACGCCGAGAAGGCGTGGACGGACGTCGACGCCGCGGTGGAGCTCGCGACGGTGAACTACACGGCCGCGGTCTCGGTGGGCGTGGCGCTGGCGGAGCGGATGCGCGAGCAGAGCCACGGCGCGATCGTCGCGCTGTCGTCAGTCGCCGGCGAGCGCGTGCGGCGGTCGAACTTCGTCTACGGCTCCACCAAGGCCGGCCTCGACGCCTTCTACACGGGGCTGACCGAGGCGCTGCGGCCCCACGACGTCGGCGTGACGGTGGTCCGGCCCGGTTTCGTGCACACCCGCATGACCGAGGGCATGAAGCCCGCGCCGCTGTCCACCACCCCGGAGGTGGTGGCGGCCGCGGTGGTCGACGCCGTCCGAAACCGCCGCGAGCAGGTGTGGGTCCCGGCGCCGTTGCGCGGGGTGATGAGCGTGCTGCGCCACCTGCCCCGTCCGGTGTTCCGCCGCCTGCCGGTCTGAGCACTGATCGACGATTCGGGGACATGAGGCTCACATACGAGCCTCACGTCCCCCTTCTGCTGATCATGAGCGGACGGCGCCGTCCACGGCGTACCGCAGCAGCACGGTCGACGAGCCCTCCCGCCGCGTGACGTCGAGCAGGTGCAGCGGCGGGACCGGGCCCGTGCCGAAGGTCGGCGTGCCACCACCGAGCACCGCCGCGCCCACCGTCACGGACAGCTCGTCCACCAGCCCCGCGACCAGGAGGTCGGGCCACAGCGTCCGGCTGCCGACCATCAGGATGTCCGCGCCCGGGCGCTCCTTGAGCGCCGCGACCGCCTCGCGGGCGTCGGGCCGGCGGACGATCGTCGTCGTCGCCGTCCAGGGCGCGGTGTCGGCCCGGTTCAGGGAGTCGGAGACGACGATCTTCCGCATCTCGGTGATGCGTCGCCCGGTCTCCTGCACGGCCGGGGACACCGCCGGGTCGTCCGCGACGGCCGGCCAGTACGCCTTCAGGCTGCGGTAGGTCGTCGCGCCGAGCAGCAGCGTGTCGGCCGCGCGCTGGCGGTCGAGGTGGTGCGCGTCGAAGAAGCCGTCCGTCGGCGGGATCATCACGTACCCGTCGAGCGACATGATCGTGGAGACGACGAGCCTGCGCAGCGGTCCCGCCGAGCGCGGGCACGTGTACCGCGCCGGATGGTTCGTGCTCCGCGGCGTGGGGACCCGCGCACTCGTCCGGCGGCTCACAGCACCCGCTGCACGTACTCCGTGACCGTCACCGTGCGGCTGCCCGGCGCGCCTCGCCGGTGCAGCGCGCCGCCGGCCCGGCGTGGGTGCGGGGCGACGGCCGCCGAACCCCACGCGCTGCGCACCGGGCCGACCGGCGCCGGGATGAACACGATCGGCCGGGTCGGCGCCGGAGCGGGCTCGGGCCGGTGGACGCCCATCCTGGTCGGGCAGAGCCGGCCGAGCCGCAGCCGGGCCGGCTCCTCGACGAGGCCGTGCAGCACCGCGGCGACCGGCAGCGTCAGCGCCAGTACGGCCAGCCCGACGGCGTGCCCCCAGGGCGTGGATCGGCCGAGCAGCTGCGGGAAGTGCTCCTGGGCCAGCCAGAACACCTCGAACATCGGGATGTGCACCAGGTAGAGGCTGTAGGAGACGTGCCCCCCGTGGATCGCCCACGGCCGCGTCAGCCACATTGCGGGACCGCGGTCGGCCAGCGCGAGCGCTCCGACCAGCACCGGGAAGGCGACGAGCACTGCGCCGCCGCGTCCCGGACCGGCCAGCTCCCCCGCCACCAGCCCCGCGGCGATCATCAACGGCAGCGCCGCGGCCGTCGCCGACGCCCACCGGCGCACGCGGTCGGAGGGCCGCCCGTCCTGCCCGGACGCGGAGCCCTGGAGACGACGGACGACCAGGTGGGCCAGCACGCCGGCGCCGAACCCGCACAAGACCCGCACGGCCCAGCTCCACGGGTGGTACGGGCTGCCGGTGAGCAGGTAGGCCCAGGCGATCGGGGTCATCAGCGCCAGCGACCCGGCTGCGAGCAGGGGGACGGGCAGGTCGCGCAGCCGGTGGAACACGAGGGCCGCCACCGGGAACAGCAGGTAGGCCAGCCACTCCGCGCTGATCGACCACGTCGAGCCCACCCAGGACACCCCGTCGAAGAACGGGGAGTCCCACAGCTGGACCAGTACGAGCTGCTGCAGGTACTCCGGAAGGCTGACGACGGGCTGCACCGCCTGGAAGGCGATCCGGTCGTCCGAGCCCCAGACCAGGCGCGCGATCACCCAGATCCCGAAGAGGTGGAACACCACCGCGTACGCCGGCCAGATCCGGCAGGCCCGGGCCCAGACGAACCGGGCGGTCGGGCCGACCTGCAGGGTCGGCCCCAGCCGGTCGAGGTAGGTGTGGGCGATGACGAACCCGCTGAGGACGAAGAACAGGTCGACGCCGAGCGCACCGGCCGTGACCAGCGGGCCGAGCACACCCACGGCTGCGGCGACGCCGTCGAGGCCGGTGAAGTGGAAGTGGAACAGCACGACCCAGGCCGCCGCGACGATCCGCAGGCCGGTCAGTGCCGGGAACTCAGCCGGGCGTGGAGCCGTCCCGTCGCCCGCCCGGGTGGCGCGTGGGGACTGCGGGGTCGTCATCGTCACGATCGGCGTAACGAGGGGCTGTCGCTACGCGCGACGGGTGACCTTCGAGATCTACCCGGACGCCAGACCAGTGCACGGAGCGTGGCCGCGAAGCTGCGACGAACGAGTGATGAACGTCGCAGCAACCCGGCCGAACGACGCGGCCCGCGATACGGGCGGCTACCAGCGGTCGACGTGGAGCACGCTCTCCAGCGGTTCCCGCGGTGCCGGCCGGAACGTCTCGCCGGCGTAGTAGGCCGTCGGGAGCAGGACGCCCTGGTGCACGTGCGCCGGGATGCCGAGCATCTCGGCGACCTCGCCCTCGTAGCCCAGGTGCAGTGTCGTCCACGCCGTACCCAGGCCGCGGGCGGCGAACCTCGGCCAGGTGGTCCGAGCTCGGAGTGTCGTCACAGCTCAGACCTTCCCGGAACGCTCGACCACGAACACCGACGACTCCCCCGACCCCGGCGACAGGACGAGCCGCCCGGCGAGGTACTGGGCGAACGCCGGGGCGGCCCGGACGACGTCCCGCGGGCCGACCACCCGCCCACGCCGTTCCCGGGGCGATCGGCCGTAGGGCACGTTCCACAGCCCGTCAGTGCCCTCGCGCAGCACCGCGAACCCGTGCGCGGACAGCAGGTCCCGCCAGTGCTCGTGCGGCTGGAGGTTGACGTGCGTCGGGTCGGCGTACCCGATCCACTGCGGGCCCGAGATCGCGTGTCCGCGACCGGCCGGATCGGGCGTCGCGACCAGCGCGCGGCCGCCCGGGACCAGCACCCGGCGCCAGGTGGCGAGCGCGGCCGTCACCGCGTCGCCGTCGAGGTGCTCGAGCACGTGCACGGCCACCAGCGCGCCGAACGCCGCGGTGGGGAGGGCGGCGGGGTCGTCGTACACGGCCGCGCAGGGCGCGCTGTGCCGGGCGGCCGCCACCGACCACGCCGACACCTCGAACCCCGCCGCGCTGCCGTGCGCCGCGAGCCGGCGCAGCAGGTGCCCGGTGCCGCAGCCGTAGTCGAGGTAGGGCCCGGGCCCGCAGTAGCGGCGCACGAGCCGGGCATACCAGGCCAGCGCGGGCCGGTCGCCGGACTGGCCGTTGTCCCGGTAGTAGTCCGGGCCGTAGGGGTCGCCGATCACCCGGGTGGACGGGGCGGCCGCCCGGCCGAGGCCGCCTTGTCGAGCAGCACCTCGTAGGCGTCGAGCACGTTCCCCACCGAGAACGCGCGCTGCGCGCGGGCGATGCCGCGGGTGCGGTCCGGCGGGTTCGTGTACAGCTCGTGGAGGGCGCGGGTGATCCCCGGCTCGTCCGCGGGCGGCACGAGCGTGCCGAAGCCGGTCTGCACCACGGGCTGGCGCACGCCCGGGATGTCGCTGGACAGCACCGGCACGCCGGCGAGCATCGCGACCGCCTGCACGATCCCGAACGCCTCGAACGCGTTCACCGACGGCAACGTGAACACATCGAGGGACGCGTAGAAGTCGCCGAGCCGTTCCTCGGGCACGAACCCCAGCAACCGGATGCGCGGGTCGTCGCCCATCGCGGCCCGCACCTGCGAGACGACGCTGCCGCCCGCGACGTGGCTGTAGTCGCCGCCGATCAGCAGGCGGGCGTCCGGGTCGGGCAGCGCGCGGAAGGCGCGGACGAGGTGCTCGAGGCCCTTCTCGCGCACGATCCGGCCGAGGAAGCCGATGTGCGGGCCGTCGGTCTCGCGGTAGTTCGGCCGCCCGGTCGGCGGTGCGGGGCAGGGCGGGGCGACGACGTGCATCGCCGGCTCGATCGACGGCCACATGCGGCTGTGCCGCGCGTAGTCCTCGCTGGTCACCGCGACGGCCACGGAGCGGCGCATGGCCAGCCGGTTCGACGCGTCGACGACGACCCGCTGCACGTCGTTGACCAGGCCGGGCGGCAGCGTCACGTCGCAGTGGTAGGTGCTGACCAGCGGGGTGCGCAGGCCCGCCGCGATCGCGCCGGCCTCCAGCATCGGCAGCTGCAGGGACGCGACCCGGGCCCGGCCCAGCGTCCTGCGGCCCAGCGCCACGAGCTGCGGGCTGACCACGCCGCGGCCCACCCGCGCCAGCACCGGCGCGCGCAGCACCCGCACGCCGTTGATGTGCTCCTCCAGCGGGAGGCCCGAGTCGAAGTGGCTGGTGACGACCGTGACCGCGCGGCCGCGGGCAGCGAACCCCTCGGCGATGTCGCGCGCCATGTTCGTCAGGCCCGAGACGTACGGGGAGTAGTACGTCAGGGCGATCGCCAGGTCGGGGGCGTCAGGCACGCTGCAGTTCTCGCTCTCGTCGTCCGGTGGTCAGGACCAGCAGTGTCCCGACCAGCCAGCCCGTCGCCGATCCGGCGAGGAACGCCAGCTCGGCCGCGAGCAGTAGGTCCGGGACGGTGAACAGGATGACGGCTGCCACGGCGACCCCCGACAGCCAGCTCCACGCCACGAGCCGGTGCCGCACGGCGGCCACGAGCACCTGCGTGACGAGGACGAGCCCGATGTAGCCGGCGACGCCCACGGCGAGGAGCGCGACGTCGCGGCCGCCGAGCACGTACGACTTGCCGAAGATCAGGCCGACCAGCGGGGGGCCGGCGAAGTATCCGAGCACGAGCGCCGCGACGCCGAGGCCGGCGATCCCGATCGCGATGTGCAGCATGACGCGGCGCAGCGCCGCCCGGTCGCCCGAGTGCAGCAATGCGGTGAGGCTCGGCAGCAGGGCGGTCTGCAGGGGCACGACCAGGAACAACGGCACGCGCGCGAGCGTGAACGCCGCGATGAACTGCCCGGCCCGGGTGATCTCGGCCTCGTTCGTCGCCAGGGCGGGGATCAGCACCGGCGGCCCGTTGAGCAGTACCTGGGCGCACAGCGAACCGAGGAGCAGCGGGGCGACGGCCCGGCGCACCTTCCCGACGGTGACGGTGTGCTCGCCCATGGCGGGCACCGTGCCCAGCCGCACGCGCCGGGTGGCGAGCAGGTAGAGCTGTGGGGCGTGGGCGAGCCCGACGGCAGCGACGAGCGTCCAGGCGAACGTCGAGCTGCCCGGGTCGTCGATCAGCAGGGCGACGGCGCCGGCCAACGCCACCCGCAGCAGGGTGTCCAGCACCATGACCAGCGCGTAGCGGTCCATCCGGTCCAGGCCCACCAGAGCACCTCGGACGACGAACTGCCCGGCGCTGATCAGGCAGAGCACCCCGATCGCGACGACGCTCGACGGATGTCCGCCGAAGGCGCGGGCCAGCCACGGCGCCGCCGCGGCGACCAGCACCACCTGCACGGCCGCCAGCGCTGCGGCCGTCAGCAGCGCCGCCCGCAGCAGGCCGCGGGGCCGGTTCGGCACCTGCAGCAGCCGAGCGGTCTCCTGCTCGATGGGCAGGAACATGCCGAATCCCGCGACCAGCGCGAGTGACCAGAACGCACCGAAATAGGCGTACTCGGCGGCGGAGATGGTGCGGGCGATGATCGCCAGATAGGCGTTGACGAGGAGCCCGGACCCCACGATGGCCAGGCCGACGAGGCCGAGTGACCGCCTCCGCGACCTGGTGCTGCTGGCCAGGACCGACCTCCCCGGGCAGCCGGACGTCGGCCTCCCCCGACGATCCAGTATGCCGTCGCGGACCATTTTCGCCCGCCCCGGGGAGGGGGACAC
>CAVRHG010000003.1:0-60400 GCA_963720845.1 uncultured Actinomycetota bacterium
AGCACCCGGTTCGCCGGGTCCATCGTGGTCTCCCACAGCTCCTTGGCGTTCATCTCGCCGAGGCCCTTGTAGCGCTGGACGCCTTCCTCCTTGGGCAGCTTCTTGCCCGCCGCCCGGCCGGCCTCGATGAGGCCGTCGCGCTCGCCGTCGCTGTACGCGAACTCCGGCTCGGCGCCCCGGCCCCCCCATTTGATCTTGTAGAGGGGCGGCTGGGCGAGGAAGACGTGACCGGCCTCGACCAGCGGGCGCATGAAGCGGAACAGCAGCGTCAGCAGCAGCGTGCGGATGTGCTGTCCGTCGACGTCCGCGTCCGCCATCAGCACGATCTTGTGATAGCGCAGCTTGCTCAGGTCGAACTCGTCGTGGATGCCGGTGCCCAGCGCCGTGATGATCGACTGGACCTCGGTGTTCTTGAGGACACGGTCGATCCGCGCCTTCTCGACGTTGATGATCTTGCCGCGGATGGGCAGGATCGCCTGGAACATCGAGTCGCGGCCGGACTTCGCCGAGCCGCCCGCGGAGTCGCCCTCCACGATGTAGACCTCGCAGCGGGCCGGGTCGTTACTCCGGCAGTCGGCCAGCTTGCCCGGCAGCCCGCCGAGGTCGCCCGCGCTCTTGCGGCGCACCAGCTCGCGGGCCTTGCGCGCCGCCGCCCGGGCCTGCGCGGACTGGACCGACTTGTTGACGATCGTGCGCGCCTCGGTGGGGTTGCGCTCGAACCAGTCGGCCAGCCACTCGTTGCAGATGCGCTGCACGAACGACTTGACCTCGGTGTTGCCCAGCTTGGTCTTGGTCTGGCCCTCGAACTGGGGCTCCTTGACCTTGACGGACACGATCGCGGCCAGCCCCTCGCGGATGTCGTCGCCGGACAGTGCCGGGTCCTTGTCCTTGAGCAGCTTCTTGTCGCGCGCGTAGCGGTTCACCGTCGAGGTCAGCGCCGAGCGGAAGCCCTCCTCGTGGGTGCCGCCCTCGTGGGTGTTGATCGTGTTCGCGAACGTGTAGACCGACTCGGTGTAGCCGGAGTTCCACTGCATCGCGACCTCGACAGCATGCCCGGGGCCCTCGCCGGAGAACGACACCAGCTTCTTGTGGATGGGGTCCTTGCTCTTGTTCAGGTGCGCGACGAAGTCTTCCAACCCACCCGGGTACTGGAAGACGTACTCGCGCACCTTGGCGACGTAGCCCTCGGCGTCGGGCTCCTCGGCGTCGTGATTGCCGCCATTGCGCTCGTCGCGCAGCATGATCGTGAGGCCCTTGTTGAGGAACGCCATCTCCTGCAGGCGGCGGCGGATCGTCTCGAGGTTGTAGACGGTGGTCTCGAAGATGTCCGGATCGGCCCAGAACGTGACGCTGGAGCCGGTGCGCCGGGTGGTCTCGCCCTTGCGCAGCGGGCCCGGGACCGAGCGGGCGTAGTGCTGTCGCCAGACGTACCCCTCGGTGTGGATCTCGACGTCGATCGCGGACGACAGCGCGTTCACCACCGAGACGCCGACGCCGTGCAGCCCGCCGGAGACGGCGTAGGAGTCGCTGTCGAACTTGCCGCCCGCGTGCAGCACCGTCATGACGACCTCGATCGCGGGCCGCTTCTCCACCGGATGCATACCGACCGGGATGCCACGGCCGTCGTCGACGACCCGCACCCCGCCGTCGTCCTGCAGCACGACCTCGACGCGGGTGGCGTAGCCCGCCATCGCCTCGTCGACGGCGTTGTCCACGACCTCCCAGATCAGGTGGTGCAGCCCGCGCTCGCCGGTGGACCCGATGTACATGCCAGGGCGCTTGCGGACCGCCTCCAGCCCCTCGAGGACCGTGATCGACGATGCGCTGTAGGCGTTCTTCTGGGCAGCCACGGGCAGCCTGTCTCCTCGACCGTTGAGGGCGTCACCACTCGCTGCGGTGACGCTCGTCGGCCGGGCGGTTGTCACAACTCTTCGGGGAGCCCCGCTCGGCGCACACTTCCATGGTACTGGTGCGCGCCGACAGAAGCGCACGAAGGACACCCCTAGCGGGCTCACTGACGGGCGATCCGGACCGAAATCGGGGTCGACCGGCCGATCGGGGGGTCACGGCGGGCGGAGCGGACGTCACGGCGCGCTGTACGGCCGTCTGGCCGCCCGCGCAGCCAGGCCCGTGACCCCCGTCCCCGAGGGCGGACCCGGGGTGCGTCAGCCGTACGTGTCGCGCGGGCCCCGTCCCCGGACGTGCCGGGGGCCGTGTCGCCACGACGGCCCGCTGGGCCCAACAACGCGGATGCGCCGTACCACGTCCTTCCCGACGCCCACGGCGATCCGCTGGAGCAGCTGGCGCGACAGGGTGCGCAGCTGCGTCGCCCAGGCCGTCGACTCGGCCTGCAGCACGAGCTCGCCGTCGCGCAGCGAGAGCGGGATGCAGTGGTCGGCGATGTCCGAGCCGACGAGCTGAGGCCAGCGGCCGAGGACCGTCGCGTCGGTCAGCCGGGGCGACCAGCCGCGGTCCAGCGACACGCGGGCGACCAGGCGGCCGAACGGCTGCGGGTCGCGATCGTCGGGTCCGGGACCAGACCACCGGCGCCGCCTGCCCTTCGGCCGGCGCACGACGCCCGACCGCTCGGCCGTCCGTTCGGCGGCGCGGGAGGCCGAGGCCTCGCGCGCCGCTCGCAGTGCCTGCCGTGCGAGATCCGCCCCTCGGGCGCCCGGATTCGCCCGGTCGGAGGCGGAATCGAGGTTTGGTGAGGCGTCCGAGCGGGCAGCTTCACGACCAGCGGTCGGTCGATCGCTGTCCCCAGGCCTGGGGACAACTCCCCCGGATTCACCCGCGGCGGGCGGTCGAGAGGGCCCGACGGGCGGTCGTTTCCGCTGCTCATCACCAGTCGAGCCGAAGTTGTCCACAGTATCCACAACCTTGTCCACAACCCGTGGGTGATCATGCGTGGGGCGCTGACGTGGGGGTCTGAGACACGTCCGCCGAACAACGCTCGATCCGGCCGCCGTTCACCGCAAACCGGACGCCGCCGAGGTCGGTGGGCACGTCGTCCGCGACCGCTGCGGTGACCAGAACCTGCTCCGCGCGGGCGGCCACCCCCGCCAGAGCCCGACGGCGCCTCTCGTCCAGCTCGGCGAACACGTCGTCGAGGATCAGCACCGGTTCGACGCCGTCCGCGCACAGCAGCCGGTAGGAGGCCAGCCGCAGGGCGAGGGCCAGCGCCCACGACTCGCCGTGACTCGCGTACCCCTTCGCCGGGCCCGCGCCGAGCCGCAGCTCCAGATCGTCGCGGTGCGGGCCGACGAGGCACACCCCCCGTTCGACCTCCTGACGGCGCACCTGGACGAGCGCGTCGAGCAACAGGGGCTCCAGCTCGTCGGCCGTGGCGGGCAGCACACCGTCCAACGACGAGCGGTAGACGAGCGCGATCGGCTCCGACGACGGCGCGACCTCCGCGAACGCCTCGACGGCCGGCGTGGCGAGACCAGCGACCAGGTCCAAACGCCCGGCGAGAAGCACCGCACCGTGCCTGGCGAGGTGGCCGTCCCACACGTCCAGGGTACGGAGATCTTCTCCTGCGGAGGATCGGGCGCTGGTGCGTGCGGTCTTGAGCAGCGCCGACCGCTGCTTGAGCACCCTGTCGTAGTCGGCGCGCACGGCCGCGAAGCGGGGACGCCGGGCGACCAGGAGGTCGTCGAGGAACCGGCGCCGCTCGCCCGGGTCGCCGCGCACCAGCGCGAGGTCCTCGGGGGCGAACAGCACGGTGCGCAGGATGCCCAGGACGTCCCGGGGCCGGGCCACCGGCGCGCGGTTCACCCGCGCCCGGTTGGCCCGGCCCGGCGCGATCTCCAGTTCGACGGTCAGCTCCCGGCCCTGGTGCACGACCGTCGCACGGATCACCGCCCGCTCCGCGCCGCGCCGGACCAGCGGGGCGTCGCCCGCGACCCGGTGCGACCCCAGCGTCGCCAGATAGCCGACCGCCTCGACGAGGTTCGTCTTCCCGACACCGTTGGGTCCGACGAGCACGCTGACGCCGGGCTCGAGATCGAGCTCGGCGCGCTCCCAGGACCGGAAGTCGGCGATCGCGAGACGGCGCAGGTGCACGCGTTCTTTCTACGACGGGCTCGGGGTGGCGCCGGTACCGGAGCTAGGACCGGCCAGCTGACCAGGGGTTCCCGTCGGACCGACGGCGTGCACGGCATGCCCGCCGAACTGGTGGCGGAGCGCGGCCACCGCCCGCATGGCCGGGGACGACTCCTGCCGCGAGGTGAACCGGGCGAACAGCGCTGCGGAGATCACCGGCAGCGGCACCGCGTGGCGGATCGCCTCCTCGATCGTCCAGCGGCCCTCGCCGGAGTCGTCGACGTAGTCGCTGAGCTTGTTCAGCCCGGGGTCGTCCTTGAGAGCAAGCACGAGCAGGTCCAGCAGCCACGAACGCACGACTGTGCCGCGCGACCAGGCCTCGATCACCCCGGTCACGTTGGTGACCAGCTCGGAGGCGGCCATCAGCTCGTAGCCCTCGGCGTAGGCCTGCATGAGGCCGTACTCGATGCCGTTGTGCACCATCTTCGCGAAGTGCCCGGCGCCGACCGGGCCGGCGTGTGCGAAGCCCTCCTCGCGCGGGCCGTCCGGCCGCAGCGCGTCGAAGATCGGCATGGCCCGCTCGATGTGCTCGTCCGACCCGCCAGCCATCAGGCCGTATCCGTTCTCCTTACCCCAGACGCCGCCCGACACCCCGCAGTCCACGAAACCGATGCCACGCTGGTCGAGCAGCGCGGCGTTCGGCCCGTCGTCGGTGTAGCGGGAGTTGCCGCCGTCGATCACCAGGTCACCCGGTTCGAGCACGTCCGCGAGCTTGCGGACGGTCTCGCGGGTGGGGTCGCCGGACGGCACCATCACCCAGATGACGCGGGGCGCCTGCAGCGCCTCGGCCAGCGCCTGCAACGACTCGACGTCCGTGACGTCCGGTCGCGGGTCGTAGCCGATCACCTCGTGGCCCGCGGCCCGCACACGGTCACGCATATTGCCGCCCATGCGGCCCAGGCCGATCAGTCCCAGTTGCACGCTTGCCCTCCAGAAGTGGGTAAAGCCGGGCCGACCCGCGGACCTGTCGGTCAGCCGGGCAGGCGGACGGGCATCAGGAGGTGCAGATACCCCGAATAGGGTTCCTCCGCACCCGCGTCCTGCTCCGCGTCGAGCGCGACCTCTGCCTCGGTCGCCTCGGTGGCGGCAGGAGGTGGTGGCACGGGGCGCATGAGCGCGGGTCGGTTCGGTGTGGTGAAGGTCAGTCGGGCCTGCGACGTGTGCAGCACGCCGAGCGCGTCGAGCAGGTAGCCGGGGTTGAACGCGATGACGAGCGGGGCGCCGTCGAACTCGCAGGGGAGCTCCTCCTCGGCGCTGCCGACCTCGTCACCGCCTGCGCACAGCCGCAGCCCGTCGTCGCCGAATTCCATCCGCACCTGCGCGACCCGGTCCGTCACGAGCTGCACGCGCTTGATCGACTCGACGAGCGCAGCTGACTCGAGGACCGCCGCGCCGGTGTGTTCGGTCGGGATGAGCTGGCGGAACCGGGGAAACTCGGCGTCGAGCAGGCGCGTGGTGGCGCGGCGTCCGCCGCCGGTGATCCCGAGCATGCCGTCGCCCGCGGACAGCGCCAGCTCCACCGGGCCCGCACCGGCGAGGGTCTTCGCGACGTCCGCGAGCGTGCGGGCGGGGATCAGGATCGACGTGGTCAGCCCGGCGTCCTCCGGGGTCCACTCCAGCTCGCGCACCGCGAGCCGGAACCGGTCGGTGGCGGCGAGGGTGAGGCGGGGACCGTCGATCTCCAGGCGGATCCCGGTGAGCATCGGCAGCGTGTCGTCCCGGCCCGCGGCGACGGCGACCTGCTGGACGGCCTGGGCCAGCACGTCGCCCGGCACGACACCGGCGATCTGCGGCATGGCCGGCAGCTGGGGATAGTCCTCGACCGGCATGGTCGGCAGGCTGAACCGGCTGTTGCCGCAGGAGATCGTGGCCCGCGCGCCGTCCACCACGACGTCGACGGGCTTGGCCGGGAGCGCGCGGGTGATGTCGGCGAGCAGCCGCCCCGAGACGAGCACGCGCCCCGGGTCGCCGATCGTGGCGTCCAGCTCGACGCGGGCGGAGGTCTCGTAGTCGAAGCCCGAGACCGTGAGGCGGTCCCCCGACGGACCGGACGTGGCCTCGAGCAGCACCCCGCCGAGGACCGGGACCGGGGGACGGGCAGGCAGGCTGCGGGCCACCCAGGCAGCGGCATCGGCCAGGACGTCGCGTTCGACCCGGAACTTCATGGGTGCTCCTGCCGGCTGGACTGTGCTCGAACGTGCTCGGGCTCGGTGGTCTGGTCGGACCGGCCTTCCGGTGAGCGCATCGGCGCCCGGCACGGTCCGGACCGGTTCGGCCACCGTAGAGCCTCTCGGCGACGGGTGTCATCTCAGGTCCGGGTCCCGGTCGAGGGTTCTCGGGGAGCCGACTTCCTTGTCCACCGCGTTGTTCTTCTTGAGTTCTGAGAGAAGGAGATATCCAGCAGTAGAGAAAGGGGCTGTGGATTGTGTGGATCGACCCCGTCTCGGCTGCTCGGACGGCGTGGCGGAGTGTGGGTGGCGGTCGGGACCGGGTCGTGGACGGGGCGGTGCGCCGGTGGACAACCTGCCCGCGGAGGAAGTTGTCCCCGGGCAGTCCACTGGTTGTCCACGGATCCGTCCTCGTTCATCCACTGCCCTGGAAGAAGCTATCCACAGAGTTATCCCCAGATGTGGGTGAAGTGTGCGCGCACGGCCACGCTGGGCGACAGATTCGTGACCCCCGAGGTGGTGACTTCGGCGCCGATGAGTCGTTGAATCTCACTTGGCGCGAAGGAGATCGCACCCAGGGTCACCGGAGCGCGATCAGCACGATCACCAGGTCAACCGGCGGAGCGGCGAGCGTCGCGGAGCCCACGACGAGCGGCCGCGTGTCGTCCGGAGACCGGGAAGATCGTGTCGCGCCGCCGTACTGCCGACCCCGCGCCGTTCGCCGTCGCGCCGTCGACTTCGCGCCGGAAACCGGTACGGCGCGCGTGCTGCGGGCGGCGCTGGGTCGGTGACGGCCGCGCTCAGTGCCGCGCGCGCTGCTTGATCCGCGCCGTGAGCTCCTGGACCTGCTCGAAGGTCTTGCGGCGCTGGGCGATCTCGTTGCGGATCTTCTTGTCCGCGTGCATGACGGTGGTGTGGTCGCGGCCGCCGAAAGTCTGGCCGATCCGGGGCAGGGACAGGTCGGTCAGCTCGCGGCACAGATACATGGCGATCTGACGGGCCTGGGCGAGCGCTTTGGTCTTCCCCGGCCCGCACAGTTCCTCGATCGAGACGCTGAAGAAGTCGGCGGTGACCGCCATGATCGTCGGGGCGGTGATCTCCGACGCGGCGGAGTCCGGGATGAGGTCGCGCAGCACGATCTCGGCGAGCTGGGTGTCGACGGGCTGGCGGTTCAGCGAGGCGAACGCCGTGACGCGGATCAGCGCGCCCTCCAGCTCGCGGATGTTGCGCTCGATCCGTTCGGCGATGAACTCGAGGACGTCGCCGGGCACGGCGAGCCGGTCCTGTGCAGCCTTCTTGCGCAGGATCGCGATCCGCGTCTCGAGCTCGGGCGGCTGGATGTCGGTGGTGAGCCCCCACTCGAACCGGGTGCGCATCCGGTCTTCCAGCGTCTCCAGCCGCTTGGGCGGCCGGTCCGACGACACGACGATCTGCTTGTTCGAGTTGTGCAGGGTGTTGAAGGTGTGGAAGAACTCCTCCTGGGTGCCTTCCTTGCCTTCCAGGAACTGGATGTCGTCCACCAGCAGGACGTCGACGTCGCGGTAGCGGCGTTGGAACGCCACCTTGCGGTCGTCGCGCAGGCTGTTGATGAAGTCGTTGGTGAACTCCTCGGTGGACACGTACCGCACGCGCATGCCGGGGAACAGCCGCTGGGTGTAGTGCCCGACGGCGTGTAGCAGGTGCGTCTTGCCCAGCCCGGACTCGCCCCAGATGAACAGCGGGTTGTAGGCCCGCGCGGGCGCCTCGGCGACGGCGACGGCGGCGGCGTGGCTGAACCGGTTCGAGGCCCCGATGACGAAGGTGTCGAAGATGTACTTCTCGTTCAGCCGGCTCTGCGAGGGGGACGGGACCGAGTCGCCGCCCCGCGGCGAGGACGGCTGTGCCGGGTAGGCGGGCCAGCTGCCGTTGCCGGACGGGCGCGGGTCGTCCGCCCCGGCGGCCGGTTGGCCGCCCACCGGAACGAGCAGCTCCTCGTCCACGGGCGCCGGTGCGTCCGGACGAGCTGCGGGGAACATCGCGCCGTCCGGCTCGGCGAACCCCGGCGGAGCGGGAGCCGGAGCGGGCTGCGGCCGGGCCGTGCCCGGCGGGTCCGGCACCTCGGTGCCGCCCGACGCGGCGTCGACGTCCACGACGACGGCCAGGTTGACGGTGAATCCGAGGTGACGGCCCAGCGCGTCACTGATCGGCCGGCGCAGGATCCGCTCGATCGCGTCCTTGGCGAACTCGCTCGGGGCGGCCAGCAGCGCGGTGCCGTCGATGAGACCGAGAGGCCGGGTCAGGCGCAGGAATGCGCGCTGCTGCGCCGACAGTGCAGACGCACCGGAGCCCGCTGAGGTGCCGGACAGATCCGCGATCACGCGGTTCCATACGTACGCCAGCTCGCCGGGCTGATCGGCCACGTCCGCACCCCTTTCGACGTTCCAGGCGGGACTGCTGTGGCGGACGCCGCATCCAGGACAGGCTCGGGGCATCAACCATCCCCAGACCTGTCCACACCTGTGTGTAAACGGTACGCGGACGCGCGCGCCGTCGCGTGTCGGGGCCCGACGGCGGCCGCAGGCTGAGGATCCCCCCGGATCGAGCTGTGAGGGGGCACGCTAGCCGACATGGCCCTCCAGTCACAAGCCACGTCCGTGACGCAAGATGCGGTGGGGTGACGGCGCGGGTGGCATTCACCACCCTCCGTGGCAGGAGGTTCGGTCGATCGGCTGTACCGGGGCGGTTTGACCCTCTCTGACGGCGCTGCGTACGCTGGTGGGAACCGTGTCCGCCGACGGTTGTGCCCTGCGCGCATATCGTCGAGCACCATCGCGGACCAGCACGTTCCGTCCAGAGCACATTAAGCAGACCGACGGCCGGCCTCGATCCGTGCCGTCGACCGGGAGAGTCGACCGTGAGCAAGGGCAAGCGCACCTTCCAGCCGAACAACCGCCGCCGGGCACGTACGCACGGCTTCCGGCTGCGGATGCGCACCCGGGCCGGGCGCGCCATCCTCGCCGGTCGCCGCCGCAAGGGCCGCGAGCGGCTATCGGCCTGACGCGGCCGCGCCGGTGCTGCCGGCCGGCTCCCGGCTCACCCGTCGGGACGAGTTCATCTCGGCCGTCCGCCGGGGTCGACGCGTCGGCCGCCCTCGACTGGTCGTCCATCTCTTGGTGCCCGCTGCCGTCCTGGACCCCGCCGACGCGTCGCCGCGCGCGGGTCTCGTGGTGAGCCGCGCCGTCGGCGGGTCGGTGGTGCGCCACCGCGTCGCCCGCAGGCTGCGCCACCTCCTCGCCTCGCGCCTGGCGACGCTGCCCCCGGGTTCCCGGCTGGTGGTTCGGGCGCTACCGCCGGCGGCGGAGGCACCGTCCTCCGTACTGGGCGACGACCTCGACTCCGGTCTGCGGGCGGTCCTGCGCAGGACCGGGGGACGGTCGTGAGCGACGCCGCCGAGGTCCGTGCCCGGACGTCCTGGGCGGCGCGGCCGCTCGTCGCGCTCGTGCGCGGCTACCAGCGCTGGATCTCGCCAGCCCTGCCGCCGACGTGCCGCTTCCACCCGACCTGCAGTGCCTACGCCGTCGAGGCCCTCCAGGTCCACGGCCTGGTGAAGGGCACGGCGCTGACGGTGTGGCGCCTGCTGCGCTGTGCGCCGTGGCACCCTGGCGGCGTGGACGAGGTCCCGCCGGCGCGCGCCCCCCGTACTTCTTCTCCGGACGGGTCGCGTGCCGCCCCCCGGACCCGCCCGGCCGAGAACCACGAGGAGCAAGCGCCGTGCTGAACTTCATCTACTACCCGGTGTCGGCCATCATGTGGTTCTGGCACAAGGCCTTCGGGTACGTGTTCGGCGAGGCCAGCGGCATCGCGTGGGCGTTGTCCGTCGTCTTCCTCGTATTCACCCTCCGAGCGCTGCTCTACAAGCCGTTCGTGCATCAGGTGCGCTCCATGCGCAAGATGCAGGAGTTCGCGCCGGAGGTACAGAAGCTCAAGGCCAAGTACGGCAACGACCGGCAGAAGCTCGCCGCCGAGACGCAGAAGCTGCAGAGCCAGCAGGGCGTGAACCCGCTCGGCGGCTGTCTGCCGGTGCTGGTGCAGGTCCCGGTGTTCATCGGCCTGTTCCACGTGCTGCGCGAGTTCAAGCCGGGCAAGACCCAGAACTACATCTTTGGCCCGTCCGAGGTCGAGTCGTTCAACGCGGCCAGCCTGTTCGGGGCGAAGCTCGGTGCCTGGGTGACCATGGGCCAGCAGGAGCTCGAGGCCCTGGGCACCTCGATCACGAGCATGCTGATCGTGATGATCCCGCTGATGATCGCGGCGGGCGTGTTCACACACATCACGGCGCGGCACTCGGTGGCCCGGCAGACCGAGGCCCAGGCGGCGAACCCGCAGTCGGCGATCATGAACAAGCTCATGCTGTACGTCTTCCCGATCGGTGTCGTCGTCGGGGCGCCGTTCCTCCCGCTGGCCGTGCTCCTCTACTGGGTGTCCAACAACCTCTGGACGCTCGGCCAGCAGTACGTCGTCTACCGGAAGATCGACGCCGAAGAGGCGGAGAAGAAGGCGCAGGTCGTCGCGGATCGACAGGCTCGCGCTCCCCGTCCGGGTCAGAAGCCGATCCGCCCCGAGACCGTGACGCGCTCCGAGAAGACCCCGGGTGCGAAGCCGGTCGCCCGGCGTTCGACCGCGGACGGTGCTGGGTCCACCGCTGGCGGTGACGGCGCGGCCGTCCAGGGCGATGCGGAGCGAACCGAGGTGACGGGTGCCGGAGCGAACGGCTCAGGGACGAACGGCGCCGTAGCAGGCGGCGCGACGAGCCGTCCCGACGCGACCAGCGCGGCCCGGCCCCCCGCCCGCCGCTCCCGCAAGCGGCGCTGAGCCCATCGACCACCGGCGGCCCCGCTCGAACGGCCGCCCCGGCGGGTGCGAGTGAGGAACCGGCACCCGTCGACCCGAGAAAGGAGACGATCGTGGTCAAAGCTGCACAGGACGGAGCGGACAGCTCCGGCGCGCGGTCGGCGTCGTCGGTCGAAGACCAGTTGGTCCGCGAGGGCGACGTGGCGGGCGACTATCTGGAGCGCCTGTTGGACGTGCTGGATTTCGACGGCGACATCGACCTGGACGTCGAAGCCGGACGGGCCGTGGTGAGCATCGACGGCGGGGAGGACCTGGACAAGCTCGTCGGTGACCGCGGAGCGGTGCTGGAAGCGCTGCAGGAGCTGACGCGGCTCGCTGTCCAGCAGTCCCTCGGCAATCGCAGCCGGCTCATGCTCGACATCGCCGGATGGCGCCGGTCCCGGCGCGACGAGCTGACCGAGCTGGGCACGCGGACGGCGAAGGAGGTGCTCGACAGTGGTCAGGCCGTTCGCCTGCGGCCCATGACCCCGTTCGAGCGGAAGGTCGTGCACGACGCGGTCGCCGGGATCAAGGGCGTGGTCAGTGAGAGCGAGGGCGAGGAGCCGCGGCGCCAGGTCGTCGTCTCGTGCAGCGCCTGATCTCCGTGTCCGACTCCATCACCTCGGGCCCCGGTTCGCCGGGGCCCGAGGCCGTTTCCTCTTCTTCCGATGCCGTGTTTCACGTGGAACCGGGTCTGGCCGTGGAACCGCCCCAGGACCCCACGGAAACAGTCGTGTTTCACGTGGAACCATCGGCGGTCGCCGCGTTGATCTTCGGTGACCGGTTGGCACTCGCTCAGCGCTATGCGGCACATCTCGTCGGTTCGGGGGTCGAGCGCGGGCTGCTCGGGCCTCGCGAAGCGCCCCGAATTTGGGAGCGGCACATCCTCAACTGTGCGGTCGTCGCGGAGTTGCTCCCGGATGGCGCACGGACGGTGGACATCGGATCCGGTGCCGGGTTGCCCGGGATACCGTTGGCCCTCGCCCGCCCGGATCTCTCGGTGGTACTCGTCGAACCGCTCGCGCGTCGCGTCGACTGGTTGCGTGAGGTCGTGGAGGATCTGGGTCTACCGGTGACGGTCGAGCGAGGGCGGGCCGAGGAATCGGGCGTGCGCACGCGATGGGAGGGGGCCGACGTGGTGACCGCCCGAGCCGTCGCCCCGCTCGCGCGCCTCGCGGGGTGGGCGCTCCCTCTGCTCCGGCCGGCCGGGACGTTGCTCGCGCTGAAGGGTCGGTCAGCGGAGACCGAGGTGGCCCGTGATGCGGCCGCGGTGCGCAAGCTCGGCGGGAGCGAGCCGCGGACCGTCCGATGTGGCACCGAACTGGTCGACCCCCCGAGCACGGTGGTGGTCGTGGAACGAGCGCGCGGCACCGGACGACGGCCCGGCCGCCCGCGCCGCAGAGAGGAACGAAGCTGATGGCCGACGGCCGGACGCGCAACGTCTCACCGGACGAGGTCTCTCACGCCGATGTGTCCCGGGCGGGTGTTTCACGTGAAACATCAGCCTACGCGGACTGGACGCCCATCGCGGAGGAGGCGGCCCGCGCCGCCCGCGTGCTGCACCCCGACCGGCACCGGATGCCCCGGCCACTCCAACGCCGGGTGCTGACCGTCGCCAACCAGAAGGGCGGCGTCGGCAAGACCACCAGCACCGTCAACCTCGCCGCAGCCCTGGCGATGCACGGGGTCCAGGTCCTCGTCATCGACCTCGACCCCCAGGGCAACGCCAGCACGGCCCTCGACGTCGAACACCGGTCGGGCACGCCCTCGGTCTATGAGCTGCTGCTCGGCGAGATCCCCCTCGCCGACGCCGCTACGCGCAGTTCGGCATCGGACAACCTGTGGTGCGTGCCGGCCACCATCGACCTCGCCGGCGCGGAGATCGAGCTGGTATCGATGGTCGCGCGCGAGCAGCGGCTCAAACAGGCGCTCTCGCCCGCGGCGCTGGAGGAGGTGGGCGTCGACTACGTCCTCATCGACTGCCCGCCCTCACTCGGCCTGCTCACGGTGAACGCCCTCGTCGCAGCCGAGGAGGTGCTGATCCCGATCCAGTGCGAGTACTACGCGCTGGAGGGGCTCGGCCAGCTGCTGAGCAACATCGATCTCGTGCGCAGCCACCTCAACCGGGATCTGCACGTCTCGACGATCCTGCTGACGATGTACGACGGCCGCACCAAGCTCGCGGATCAGGTCACGACCGAAGTACGCAAGCATTTCGGCGACACCGTGCTCCGGACCGTCATCCCGCGCAGCGTCAAGGTGTCCGAGGCGCCGGGGTACAGCCAGACCGTGCTCGCCTACGACCCCGGCTCGCGTGGCGCGATGAGCTACGTCGACGCAGCCCGGGAGATCGCAGAGGCCGGCGCAGGCCGTGGTCGGAACGGCCGTTCGTGAGGAGCGGAACCGCAGGGCCGGCGCATCCGTCGGTACCGGCATGTTCAAGCGAGGAGTGCGGCGAGTGAGCGCGCCGAGTAGCCAATACGACACAGCACAGCCAGCGAGCAATGCGGTTCAGCAGGAGGCGCGAACTGTCGACCGAGCGCAGCGAGGGAGTGCGGTGAGCGAGCGAAAGGTCGTCGAGCGGCGGGGCGGGCTCGGGCGGGGTCTCGCCGCCCTGATTCCGACCGGTCCACCACCCATGGAGACGGCTCCCCCGCCGCCACCGCCGCCCCCGGTCCGTCAGCCCACAGCGGATCCGACCGCCATCCTCTTCGGCGGCCCGCGGCCGGCGCCCCGCCCGGTCCCGGCGGATGTTCCACGTGAAACCTCCTCCCGCGCGGCCTACTACCGCGAGATCGACGTCGACGCGATCGAGCCGAACCCGCAGCAGCCGCGCACCGTCTTCGACGAGGAGGCGCTCGCCGAGCTCGAACACTCGATCCGCGAGTTCGGGCTGCTGCAGCCGGTCGTGGTCCGCGAGTCGGGCAACGGGCGCTACCAGCTCGTCATGGGCGAGCGACGCTGGCGCGCCTCGCAGCGCGCCGGGCTCAGCCGGATCCCCGCGATCGTACGGCGGACCGGCGACGACATCCTCCTGCGCGACGCGCTGCTGGAGAACATCCACCGAGTCCAGCTCAATCCGCTGGAGGAAGCTGCGGCTTACGAGCAGTTGCTGGTCGAGTTCGGTGTGACGCACGCCGAGCTGGCGGACCGACTCGGCCGCAGCCGTCCGGTGGTCACGAACACCATCCGGTTGCTCAAGCTGCCGGTGACCGTGCAGCGGCGGGTAGCGGCCGGTGTGCTCTCGGCCGGCCACGCCCGCGCACTCCTCGGGTTGGACGACCCGGGGCAGCAGGAGGATCTCGCGACACGGATCGTCGCCGAAGGAATGTCCGTGCGAGCGACCGAGGAAGCGGTGCTCCTGGCGCGCCGGGAGGAGCCGATCACGCCGCGACCGCCGCGTCGGAAGCCGGCGCCGAACCCCGTGACGAACGAGTTGGCCGAGCGCCTGTCCCATACCTTCGACACCCGGGTCCGGGTGGAGGTGGGACAGCGCAAGGGGCGGATCGTCGTCGAGTTCGGCTCCGCGGACGATCTGGCGCGGATCGCCGGACTGATGGGCGGCGCGCTCGGCTGAGCCATCGTCCTTTGTCACCGGGCCGGTGTTCCACGTGGAACACCGGCCCCTTTCATGGGGGACATGGTTGGCGGGATGATCCGCGGCAGCCGTCTTCAGGTTCAGGCGCTCGGGTCCGCCGGGATGTTTCACGTGGAACCGAGCTGGTGTTTGCACGGCCGGGTGCCCGAGGATCTGGACGCCCGAACGCGCCGATGTTTCACGTGGAACGTCGGCCACGCGACAGCCCCGCGGTCGTAGGTCCAGACACCCGCTAACGAGGTGTTTCAGGTGGAACCGCAACGCCGTTGACGGCGGGCGTTCGCTGGATCGCGACGCCCGGAATCCACCGAGGTGTTTCACGTGGAACCGCGCCTGTTCCGCGGCCGGGGGCTCGCATGCCCGAATATGCGTCACGCTTCACGTCGGAACTGCCGGCGATGTTCGACAGCCCGCCGCTCGCTGGCCCAGGGGGAGCAGGCCGACTGGTCGCGGCGGGACTCGGCCACCAATACGGCGAGTGCGCCGGAGGTGGACGTGGCCTTGAGCCCGGCTCCGGGGACGCGCTCGGAGCCGGGTGCGCCCGGAACCGCCAACCGACTGTTCAGGTGGGATCGTGAGCGCCGTTCGATGGCAGGCGCCTGCTGATCCCGACGCCTCGAGCTCGTCGGGATGTTCACGTGGAACCGCGGTGATCCAGGGTCGGCGACCGAGGTCTGGACGACCGGACACGCGCTGATGTTTCACGTGGAGCTGCAGCGACGCTCGACGTTCGGCGTCGCAGATACGGGACCTCGACAGCCCCGGAGCGCCCGAGCCCCGAATCGCCCGAGCCCGAGCCCCGGAGCGCCCAAGCCCCGAAGCCCCGAGCCCTGGAGCCCTGGAGCCCTGGAGCCCCTGGAGCCCACGACGATGTCTGACCATGGCGGGTGATCCACGGCGGGTGGATCGCGCGGGGTCAACGAGGGCGACCTCACGGTCCCTCAGGTCCGGAGGCCTGGAGAGCTGGATGTTCACGTGAACTGCCGGCATTCCTCGACCGCGGTGCTCGCACGCCACGACGCCCGGAGTACATCGGGATGTTTCACGTGGAACCAGGGCGTAAGTCCATAGTCCGGGGGCGCCTCGGACCCCGGACTCCTGACGAGCCGGATGTTTCACGTGGAACCGCAATAGGTGACAACCGGGAGTCGATGAAGCGCGCAGTGGATCTGTCACCTGTCCCGTGTCGCTCATCCAGCACAGGGCCCCGACGGCTCAACGACGCCTCGTTGTCGATGATCGCGTCCGCGTGCTCCCCTGGCCGCTCGACGGCGAACTGAGCCTGCTCCTGCGCCACCCACCTGCCGCGGTGCGCGGGCGTACGCCGGACGGTCGACGCGGGCCCGCAGCACCCGGCCCGCAGCACCCGGCCCGCAGCCCCGACGCGGTATCCAGCTACAACGCCGCCGACGTCAACGGCCGCAGCGCCGCCGACTCCGCTCGGCAAGACTCACGGCCGCTCGCAGGTTCGGACGGCCTCGCAGGTTCGGACGCCAGAGCCCACCCGCGATGTTTCACGTGAAACCGCGGCCGTGTCGCCGGCTGGCGTCCACAGATCCGCATGCTGCCGAGACGAGCCGGGTGTTCACAAGAACCCACGGCGGCCCTCCACGATCGGCGCCTGCAGCTCCCCACGCTCGGCCACGCCGGATGTTTCACGTGAAACGTGGCGATGTTCCACGTGAAACGCTCAGCCGCGGGCCACTGCCCGATCCACGAGCCGCGCGAACAGGACGCCCAGATCCGTGCTCTCAGCGGCCGCCGCCGTTGGCAGCAGCGACGTGTCGGTCAGCCCTGGGGACACGTTGACCTCCAGGATCTGCACCCGGCCGGCGGCGTCCACCACCGCGTCCATCCGAGAGACGTCGCGCAATCCGAGCAGTCGGTGCGCGGCGAGAGCGGTCTCCTGCAGCGTCGCCAGCACCGCGTCGTCGAGCCGGGCCGGGCAGTGGAACGTCGTCGCTCCCGGCGTGTAGCGGGCGGTGTAGTCGTAGACACCGCCCTTCGCCTCGACCTCGACAGGCGGGAGGGCGCGCGGCTCGGCTCCGTCTTCCACGACCGACACCGCGACCTCAATGCCGTCGATGAACCGCTCGGCCAGCACCGTGTCGGCGTAGGCCAGGCAGCTCACCATCGCGGCCGGCAGGTCCGCGGCCTCGGTGACCACCTGTGCGCCGAGGGCAGAGCCGCCCTGATCCGGCTTGAGCATGAGCGGCAGTCCCAGGCGCTCCACCATCGCGTCGAGCACGGCGCGGGCGCCCAGCTCGCGGAACGTCGCGTGCGGGAGCGCCACCCAGTCTGGGGTGTCGAGCCCGGCGCGGGCGAGCTCGGCCTTCGCGGTCGGCTTGTCCCAGGCTCGTCGGCAGGCCGTCGCGGGGGTGCCCACGAACGGGACGTCAAGAAGCTCCAGCACGGCCTGAACGGAGCCGTTCTCCCCCTCGCCCCCGTGCAGGGCGATCACGACGGCGTCGGGACGGTCCGTCCGCAGGCGCTCGAGCAGGGCGGCGTCCGCGTCCCACTCGTGCACGACCGCGCCGACACCGCGCAGCGCGGCCGCCAGGCGCCTGCCGGAACGCAGTGACACCTCGCGTTCGTGGGAGAGCCCGCCGGCCAGCACGGCGACGGTGCGCTCGGAACGCTCGGCGCCGGGATCGGACGTCGCGGGTGCATCGGTCGTCGAGCTCGGGTGCGCGGGGGTCGAGTCGGTCACCTGCGCATTCTCGCCGGACTCAGGTGGTGTCCGGCGACGGGGCCTGCGGTCCCTGGATCGAGGGCCGGGGTCGGGCCGCGCTGCCGAACGTCCGCACGACGTCCAGCTCCGCCTCGAGCACCCCCGCCAGCCGGCGCACCCCCTCGGTGATCCGCACAGGGGTCGGGTAACAGTACGAGAGCCGCAGCTGCTGGCTGCCGAACCCGTCGGCGTAGAAGCCGGTGCCCGACGCGTACGCCACGCGCGCCGTCACGGCCCGCGGCAGCATCGCCTTCGTGTCGACCCCCTCCGGCACGGTCAGCCAGACGTAGAACCCGCCATCCGGAACGTTCCACGTGCAACCCTCGGGCAGGTGGGCCTCCAGCGCGGCGAGCATCGCGTCGCGGCGCTCGCGGTAGACCTCGGTGAACTTCTTGATCTGGCCGCGCCAGTCGTGCGCAGCCAGATAGCGCGACACGAGCAGTTGGTTGAACGTCGGGGGGCACAGCGTCGCGGACTCGGCGGCGAGCACCAGCCGGTCCCGCACGGCTGGCGGTACCAGGGCCCAGCCGACCCGCAGACCCGACGCGAACGTCTTCGAGAACGAGCCGAGGTACATCACGCCCGCGTCCATCGACCGAAGTGCTGGGTACACCCGCCCGGTGAACCCGAGCAGGCCGTACGGGTTGTCCTCCAGGACGGCCACGCCGTACTCGGCACAGATGTCGAGTACCTCGCGCCGCCGCTCGACGGCCAGCGTCACGCCGGCCGGATTGTGGAAGTTCGGGATCGTGTACAGGAACTTCGGCACGACACCCTGTGCCCGTAGCGTCCTCAACGCGTCGCGCAACAGGTCGGGGACGAGGCCGTGGGCGTCCATGGCGACGTGCACGACCCGCGCCTGGTAGGCGGTGAAGCTGCCCAGCGCGCCCACGTAGGACGGCCCCTCGGCGAGAACGACGTCTCCGGGGTCGCAGAGGATGCGGGTGATGAGGTCCAACGCCATCTGCGAGCCGACGGTGACGACGATGTCGTTAGGGTCTGCCCGGATCCCCTCCAGCGCCATCACCTCGCAGATCTGCTCGCGCAGCGCCGGGACGCCCTGCGCGGAGCCGTACTGCAGCGCCACCTGGCCGTCTCGGGCGACGAGCTCGGCCACATCGCCGGCAAGCGTGTCGAGCGGCAGGGCAGCGAGGTTGGGCATACCGCCCGCGAGTGAGACGACCTCGGGTCGGCTCGCCACCGCGAACAACGCCCGGATCTCCGATGCCGTCATGCCCGCCGCCCGTGCTGCGAACCGCTCGACCGGCCGTCCGGGCTCGATCGACGTGTCGGGCGGCCGGAGCGGCTCCGGGACGGGCATGAAGGATCCTCCGTGGACGGGCGGAACGGACGACCGCCGGGCGGACGGCCGCCTCGACGACCGTCCGAGTGTAGCTAGTTCGGTTGATCTTCAGGCCCTTCGTCGAGGCTGAGGCCCCGGTCGCAGCACAGAGGGTGTCGCGGTGAGCTGGATCGATCTATCGTCGTGCGTCGGCGGGAGAACCGCCGCCGACCCGCGCCCGAGCCGTTCCGCCGGAGGTTGCTCTTGTCCTGGCACATGGCGGCGATAACGCTGGACAACCTCGGCGACCTGCCGAAGCGGTGCCGTTCCTGCGTGTTCTGGGAGCTGTCACAGCAGGCGGGCGAGCAGGCCGTGCGGTTCGGGTCGCCGGAGTTGGAGAAGGAGGCCTGGGTCTCCGAGGTGCTGCTGGAGTGGGGCTCCTGCGGCCGCGTGGTCTACATGCGGGGGGCGCCCGCCGGCTACGTGATGTACGCACCGCCGTCGGCGGTGCCGCGCGCCGCGGAGATGCCCACGGGACCGGTCAGCGCGGACGCCGTGCTGCTGACCACCATGCAGGTGATGCCGGAGTTCTCCGGCGAGGGCATCGGCCGGATGCTGGCTCAGGCCGTCGCGAAGGACCTGACCCGCCGCGGCGTCAAGGCCGTCGAGGTGTTCGGCGACGCCCGGCCCGGCACCGAGCCCAGTTGCATGGTCCCGGCCGACTTCCTGCGCAGCGTCGGGTTCAAGACCGTGCGCCCGCACCCGCGGTGGCCGCGGCTGCGGATGGAGCTGCGATCGGCCATGACGTGGAAGGAAGACGTCGAGGCGGCGCTCGAGCAGCTCCTGGGCTCGATCACCCTTCCGCTGCAGTCCACAGGGGTCGGCGACGTGGCCCGTCGTCCGGCACGGACCCCTGCTCCGACGGGCCGCAGCGGCGATCTCAGGGCGCGCCCAGAGGGCCGCTGCCGGGTGACCGGGAGTGGGCCGGAGTGATCGTCTAGCCGCGACGGGAGACCGCCGAGGCGGTCTCCTCACGGGCCAGTTCGCGGGCGAGCACGTCCGAGAACGTGAACGTGCCCGTTGGCTGGTCGTCCTGCCCCTGCAGGTACAGCCGTTTCACCCCGACGAGCACGCCCTCGGCCACGACGTCGCGGAAGACCGGGTCGAGCAGCCGGCGCCGGTCGCCCATGTTCGTCAGGTAGCCGATCTCCACCCGGACCGTCGGCATGCGCGTCAGCCGCAGCAGCTCCCAGGTGCGGGCCTGGGTGCCGAGGTCGAGCATCGCCGTCCGGCTGGTCAGTTCGCGGTGGATGTAGCCGGCGAGCGCCTCGCCCACCGTCGAGGTGATGCCCGAGCCGCTACCGAAGTGGAAGGTCGCGAGCCCCTCGGCGTGCATGCTGTGGTTCGCGTCGACGTGCAGCGACAGCACGATGTCCGCGCCCGCGGCGTTCGCGAACGTGGCCCGCTCGGCCTCGGCCGGGCAGGCGTCCTCGCGGCGGGTCAGCAGGGCCTCCATGCCCGTCGCGGCCATGCGTCCCTCCAACCGGCGGGCGAGGTCCCACATCAGGTCCGCCTCGGTGACACCGGCCACCGTCACGCCGCGGTCCGGACCTCCGTGACCCGGGTCGATCACGATCCGCTTCCCCCGCAACCGGGGGCCGGCCTCGCGCAGCAGCTCCTGCTCGCGCAGCAGGTGCGGGCGGCCGCCCTTGACCCGACGCGCGCCGAGCTGGCGCAGCGCGCGCAGCGTCGCCGGCCCGCAGACGCCGTCCGAGATGTCGCAGTAGTCACGTTGGAAGGCGCGCAGACCGCGCTCGGTCTGCTCGTCGAACACCCCGCTGGGCCTGCCGGTGTCGTACCCGAGCTCCAGCAGCTGCTCCTGCAGCGCAACGACGTCGTCGCCGCACATCGGCGTCGAGATCAGCAGCGCGAGCATGCGGTCACCGAGCGTCCAGCCTGCCTCGCGAAGCGCACGATAGGTGGCCTGGCCGACGATGCCGTCGGTGATCAGCCCACGCTGCTGCTGGAACGCACGCACGGCGTGCTCGACGACCGGGTCGAAGTGGTCCGCAGACCCGTCCTTCGCGTCGCTCAGCAGCTCGAACTGACTGAGCATCCCGCGGATCTCGACGACCGCCGGACCGGTGTCTCCTCGGCGCAGCGGCTGCATGCACTCCTCGCTCGGATCTGCTCGTCTGACGGTTGACCGGGCCGCGGGCGGCGCAGGACGGACCGTCATTGTGCCTTGCCACCACCCGACCGGGCGGCAGTGGGCGCGTACGGGCGTGTCTCCCGCGTGATCACTACGTTATCCGGTCCAGCGACGTACGCCTGCCTGGGGCCCCGAAAGGACCGAAGGACGAGACCGCGGCCCGGACTGCCCGGTAGCCTCTGGCCTCGTCCTCAGGGTGTGTCTACGACCGGATCAGCCCAGGTAGTCCTCGAGATCGCGAAGCAATGCGGCCTTCGGCTTGGCGCCGCGGATCTCCTTGACCACCTCACCCTTCTGGAAGACCATCAGGGTCGGCACGGCCATGATCTTGTACTTGCGCATGGCGTCCGGGTTGCGGTCGATGTCGAGCTTGGCGACGGTCAACGTGTCCTTGTTCTCACCGGCGATCTCGTCGAGGACGGGGGCGACCATCTTGCACGGGCCGCACCACTCCGCCCAGAAGTCGACCAGCACGGTCTTGTCGCTCTGCAGCACGTCCGTGCTGAAGGTGGCGTCCGTCACGTCGACGGTGTTCTTGGACATGCGAGATCTCCTGTTCGGGCGAAAGCGGGACGGGATCAGTGGACGGCGGCCGCGACCTCGTCCGCGGCGGCGCTGTAGCCACCGCCGGCGAGCTCGGGCTCGACCGGGCCCTCGGCGAGCCACCGCTCGGCGTCGATCGCCGCGGCGCAACCGGAGCCGGCGGCCGTGACGGCCTGGCGGTAGGTGTGGTCCACGAGATCACCGCAGGCGAAGACGCCGGGGATGTTGGTGCGGGTGCCGGGCGCGTCCGTCAGCACATAACCGGCCTCGTCCGTGCCGACCTGGCCACGGACCAGCTCGCTGCGCGGGTCGTGTCCGATCGCGACGAACATGCCTGTGATGTCCAACGTCGACTCCTCGCCGGTCTTCGTGTCGCGAAGCCGCAAACCAGAGACCGAGCCGTCGCCAACCACCCCGGTGACCACGGCGTTCGTCCGCCAGCGCATCTTGGGGTCGTTCTTCGCGCGCTCGATCATGATCTTGGAAGCGCGGAAGTCGTCGCGCCGGTGCACGACCGTCACGGAACGCGCGAAGCGGGTCAGGAAGGTGGCCTCCTCCATCGCGGAGTCACCGCCGCCGACCACAGCGATGTCCTGGTCCCGGAAGAAGAACCCGTCACAGGTGGCACACGCACTGACCCCGTGGCCCAGCAGCTTCTGCTCGCCGGGGACGTTCAGGTAGCGGGCCGCCGCACCCATCGCGAGGATCACGGCCCGGGCCCGGTAGGTGATGCCGTGTGCCGTCACCGTCTTCACCGGCCCGGCGAGCGACACGTCCTCGACGTCCTCCGAGCGCAACTCCGCTCCGAAACGGATCGCCTGGTTGCGCATCTGCTCCATGAGCTCGGGGCCCAGGATGCCGTCCGTGAAACCGGGGTAGTTCTCCACCTCCGTGGTGGTCATCAGGGCACCGCCGAACTGCGTGCCCTCGAACACCAGTGGCCGAAGCTGCGCCCGGGCCGCGTAGACCGCCGCCGTGTAACCGGCCGGGCCCGACCCGATGATGATCAACTCACGCACCTCGTCGGTGGTCACCGTCGTCCGTCCTCCTTCGAGCATCTCTCTCTGGCCCGTGGAACACGATCCCATCAGCGGACATTCCCGCCGCGGCCGACCTCACTCCGGGCCGGTCAGGCCACCGTGACCTGCGCGAGCAGGGTTCCGCCTGCCGGTCCGCAACCCGGGTCGACGGTGACGACGTGCAATACGCCGCGTGCTCCCGTGGCGAGCACGAGGAGCACTCCCGGGTGGCCGTCGAGGATCACCCGGCGGCCACCGAGCAGCCGTTCGCGCGCGGCGTCGGGCAGCACTGCACGCAGGCAGGCTTCCCGCCGGGCGGGATCGCCGAGATCACCGACATCGACGACGCCGACCGCCGAGGTCGCGACGGTGACGAGGTCGACCCCGCTGACGGTGAGCACGGGGGGCGCGGGACGGGGCGCGCTCAGCACGACGGCCGCGACGGCGGCGGCAGCAGCCGCGGACACGGTGAGCACGACGCGTGGCCGGAGCTTGCGGCGCCGCGGCGTCGGCAGCAACTCGTCCGCAGCTGGCCGGGCGCGGTCGCGCTCGGCCGCCAACGCCGCCTCCCACCGCGCCGCGACCGCGGGTGGCACCTCCGGCTCCGGGAGGGCGGCCAGCTCCGCGTGGGTCGCTGCCAGCGCGGCGAGGTCGTCGACGGCGTCGTCGGGGTCGGATGCCCGCGCGTTCATCGGCCCTCCTCCCTCAGGTACCCGAGCAGGGCCGCCAGCCGGGCCCGCCCCCGTGCGCACCGGCTCTTCACCGTGCCCACCGGAACCTCCAGGATCGCGGCAGCCTCGGCCACGGGATAGCCCTGAACGTCGACGAGCACGACGGCGAGCCGCTGCTCCACCGGGACCATGGCCAGCGCCTCGCCGACCGCCATCCGGGTGGCGACCTCCACAGCGGGCTCGGGACCGCGCGACGGAAGGTCGCGCTCCGGCCACGGCTCGGTGGGGCGCACCCTCTCGTGCCGGATCCGGTCGATGCAGGCGTTGACCACGATCCGGCGCAGCCATGTCCGCACCGCCGCGTCGCCACGGAACGTCGCGGCGCGCCGGTAGGCCGACACGAGCGCCTCCTGCACAGCGTCCGCGGCGTCGTCCGGGTCGCCCAAGGTGCGCAGGGCGATCGCCCAGAGCTCGCGCGAGTGGCGCCTCGCCAGCTGCCCGAACGCGTCCGGGTCGCCCGCGCAGTGGGCGGCCAGCAGTTCCCTGTCGGCGAGTGCCTCGAGAAATCCGCGCTGCACATGCGGGTGCCCCTGGGGCTTCTCCTCCCCCTCGGAGGACCCCACGGAGGGTGGACCGGCGGACACGCCCGGACAGTAGGTCCACGACCCCGTCGCCCGTGGGCGTTCGCTTGAACTGCCCTCAGTCGGCGACCCGGCGGAAGGAGACCTCGCGGATCTCCGTGCTGTTGTCGCTTCCGCTGCCACCGAGGTGGGTGATCCACAGCAGCACGTACTGCACCGGCTGGCTGTTGATCAGCGGGACCGTCGTGTCGCCGTCGTCGAGCGTGGCGCGGCTGAGCAGCACGGTATCGGCGATCTTCGCGTCCGACGACGGCGCGGACCGGATCTCGATCTCCGTGCCGGGGCTCGGCGACTCGATGATCAGGCTCGACAGCTGGACCGGCGACGCGAACGAGGTCATGATCCCGACACCCGGTTTGAGCGCGGGGAACTGCTGCCGGTAGCTGAAGGTCTTCCAGCCCGTGCTCGGGTTGCCGTCGATCACGCGGGATACCTTGCCCGCGTTGTCCCGGTCCCCGGCGTCGTCGTAGACGTCTGCTCCCACGGCCTTGACCGCAGCGTCGCCCACCGGCGTGCCGCCGCCTCCGTCCGCCTGTTGGGGGGCCGCACCGCCGCCCCCGCTCGTGCCGCCGGCGCTGCTGCCGACGACGATGCGCGGTGTCGGATCCCCGAACAGCTCGCCGAGCTGCACGCTCATGTACCCGGCGACGGCCAGCACGCACAGCCCGAGCCCGGCCAGCCCGACGGCCAGCTTGCGCCGCCGCCGCGGGTCGGCCTGCTTGGGCACCGCGCCGCGGGGCTGCCAGACGTCGCCGGGCTCCGGTGGCACCCCGTCGTGCTCGGGCGGGAACAGGACCACGCGGTCCGCCTCCGCCACGACCTCGTCGACGACGTTGCGCACCGCGGCGGCCGTGCGCACGCGCCCGGCCTCCGAGTCCGTGCCGAGGGTGCCGACGACCAGCGTCTCCAGCTCCACCGGCACCCCGGGACGGACCACGGAGGGCGCCAGCGGCGTCCCATCGGCACTGCGCTCGGCAGGCCGGAGTCCCGCCCGGGCGGCGTCCGAGGGCGAGAGCGGCCAGAGCGTCGTGAGCAGCGTGTAGAGCGCGGCACCCAGACCGCGCACGTCGTCGGCCGGCGTCAGCTCCGGTCGCGGCAGCGCGAAGCCGAGTTGAAGGCGACCGTCGTGATTGAGCCGGATCCGCTGCGGATGATCGCAGCCCAGCACGTGGCCGTGCCGGTGCGCTGCCTCGGCGGCCGCCGCCAGCGGCTGCAGGGCCCTTGCCGCGGCGAGCGGTTTGAGCATGCCGTCCGCGACGGCCTCGGCCAGGCTCAGACCGGGGACCCACTCGGCGACGGCCGCCCCGAGCACCCCGTCGGGCAGGCCCGGGGCACCGGGTGCGAGCACGTCCAGCAGCCGGGCGCAGCCGGGGTGCTCGAAGCTTCCGGACCGCAGCGCCCGCGCGATGATCTCCTCGGCGCGGGCTGCTCCCCCGTCGTCGTCCGGGTCCGTGCCCGGGCCGAAGCGGCGCAACACGGTGGCGGCGACGTCCCGGCGCAGCACGGTGTCTTCCGCGCGCCAGAACTCCGCTCCCGCGGCGGCGTCCGAACCGACCCGGCTGCCCAGCCGGTAGCGACCCGCGAGCAGCGAGCCCGCGGCCGTCGTGGTCTCCCCCTGCCCGTCGGCATCAGGGGCGAGACCGGATTGCGTGGGCACGAACGGCACCGGGTCGACCAGCCGGGGCTCGGTCTGGCCAGTCACGTCCCGCGACCTCCCCCCAGGCCCTTGACGACCCCTTCAGGAGGTCGAGCGTACGGCAGCAGCAGGCTCAACGCCCGGAATCGCCCCGCTCGGTGGGGCGCGCCATCTTACCGGTCACACGGCGCCACAACGCGGCCACCTCCGGCACCCGCAGGGCGAGCATCGCCACCACGACGGCCGGTCCACCGATCACCGCGGCGATCAACAACTCGATCCACGATCCCGCCACCGGGCCGACGGCGGGCAGCGCCGGGCCGATCAGGAGCACCACCCCGAAGGCGAGCACGGCGCCGAACACCGAGGCGACGGCCACCCGGACCAGTACGCCCAGCACCACAGCCGTGCCGAGCCTGCCCAGGCGCCGGTGCAGCAGTATCTGGCCCAGGATCGAGCCCACCACGAAGGACAGCGAGTTGGCCGCCGCCAACCCGAGCACGACCCACTGCGGGGGCAGGACGTACGGCGTCGCGACGAGCAGCGGGATCTTGACCGCGACGATCACCAGCTGCAGCAGCGTCGGCGTGCGGCTGTCGGTCAGCGCGTAGAACACCCTGGTCTGCAGCATCATCACCGCGAACGGCAGCAGGCCGAAGGCGGACGCCGCCAGCGTCGCGCCCAGCCGGGTGGACCCGTCGCCGCTCGCCCCCGCGCCGAGCGAGAACAGGGCCACGCCGAGCGCGGTGCCGAACAGCGTCAGCAGCGCGCTGACCGGTAGCAGCACGACTGCGGACAGCCGGGTGCCGAGCGCGAGGTCGGAGATGACGTCGGCGGTGCGGCCCTCGGCCGCGGCCCGGCTCATCCGCGGCATCAGCGCGGTGAGCAGCGAGACGCCCAGGACGCCGTAGGGCACCTGGAGCAGCAGCCAGGCGTTGGAGTAGATCGCGACGCTGCCCGGAGCCGCGTCGGCGGCGACGCGGGTGGTGACGATGTAGCCGGCCTGCCCGATCAGGACGTACCCGACCACCCAGACGGCCAGCCCACCGGTCTCGGCGAGCCGCCGGTCCCAGCCCCACATCGGCCGATAGCGGAAGCCGGTCCGGCGCACCGCCGGAATCAACACCAGTGCCTGCGCGACGATGCCGAGCGTCGTGCCGAGGCCGAGCACCAGCAGCTTGGGGTCGCTCAGGCGCACGGGGTCCAGGCTGATCCGCCCGGGTACGGCGACGAAGACCCCCAGCACGGCGAGGACGACGACGTTGTTGAGCACCGGCGCCCAGGCGAACGGCCCGAACACGCCACGGGTGTTGAGCATCGCCCCGAGCAGCGCGCCCAGGCCGTAGAAGAAGATCTGCGGCAGCAGCAGCCAGGCGAACGCCGTCGCGAGCTGCGGGTTCGCCGGCCCGGTGCCGTCGCCGAGGTAGAGGCGGGTGAGCAGGGGCGCGGTCGCCATCGCCACGAGGGTCGCGAGGGCGAGGACCGCGCCGGCCACGGTCAGCAGTCGCCGCGTGTAGGCCTCGCCGCCGTCGGCGTCCTCGGTCTGCGCGCGGACCAGCAGCGGCACCATCACGCTCGTCAGCACGCCACCGAGCAGCAGCTCGTAGACGATGTTGGGCAGCGTGTTCGCGACCGTGTACGAGTCGTTCACCACGCCCAGGCCCAGCACGCTCACCAGGGCGAGTTGGCGCAGGAACCCGGTGACGCGGCTGACAAGGCTCGCGACGGCCATCAGGCTGCTGGCCCGGCCCAGCGACGGTCCCCGGCGGCGGGACCGGTCGGCGTGCGTCACGGGCGGCGGACCGGTATCGGACGGGTCGGGGGTTCCGGGTCCGACGGCGTCCGCACTGGTGTCGTCGGGGGTTCCGGGTCCGACGCGCGGCCCGGTGCCGTCGGCAGGTCCGTCATCACCGGCGGTACCGGCGGTGTGACCGCCACCGGTTCCGGGTGCGGGGGCCCGGATGTCGGCGACCCGTCCGTCGGGGCCCCGTCCGTCGGCGGCTCGGGCGTCGGCGGCTCGGGCGTCGGGGGGCCGACCGAGGGCCCGGTCCGGTCGCGTGGGCTCGGCTCGCCCCGCACCCGGCGCACCACCCGGTGCGCGGCCAGCACGACGAGCAGCACGGCCGCGGATCCCGTCAACCACACGGTGATCGTGCCGTAGGCGGTGGAGCTCACCTGCAGGCGGCTCGGCGGGCCGAGCGCCCGGCCCGCCGGGCTGTGCACGGTCGCCTCCACCGAGAACTGCCCCGATCGCACGACCTCCGCGCTGACCTGCACCTGCCGCCGGCCCAGCGGCGGGATCCGCTGCGGCGGGATCGGCGCCACCCGCAGGCCCGTCGTGCTGGAGATGCTCAGGCGCACCTCCATCGTCACCGGAAGCCCGTTCGCGACCGTCAGCAGCAGCGGTGCGTCGGTGGTCGCCAGCGAGTACGGGCTGGGCGGGGTGAGGACGCGGATCGAGTCGCGCAGCTCCCCGATCCGGGTTCCCGCGGCCGTGGCCGCCGAGGTCGCGAGGTCCGGCCGCCCGTGCCAGGTCGCCGACGCCGGGCGCAGGACGGCCTGCAGCAGCGGCTCGAAGGTCGCGTCGACGGTGGCGCCGACTCCCGTCTCGGGCACCGCCGCGGAGCGGAGGTCGAGCACGTCCGCACGCATCTCGCGGACCGACTCGAGCACCGTGGGCGGGATGTCGCGGCTGCCGGCCTGCAGCGGGTCCGCGGGGCGCCGGGCCGCACCGGGAGTCGTCGGGCCGGCGGCGACGACGTCCGCGAGCCGGCGGGCCCGCACCCGGCCTGTGTCGAGCAGCAGGTTCACGGCGGCGAGCAGCGCACCGGCGCCCGTCCTGTCCGTGCGCCACACGTGGGGCGGGGCGAGGACGATCGGGGGCCCGCCCGCCGGTTGCGTCGCGGCCTGAGCGCGGAACACGAGCGCGGCGGCCACGTTCTGGGTGGCCAGCGGCGGGCTCGTCGTCGCGGACACCGTCGTCGCGGCGCCGGGGATCGCGGGTGCCGATGCCCCTGGGGCGTCCGCAGCGCGGGTGAGCAGGGGGTCGGTCAGCACGGCGAGCAGCGACGACGACCCGACCGGCACCGCACCGGCCGTCCCCGCGTCCCCGTCCACCGTGGCGGCATCCAGCACCACGGTGCGGGTACCGGCGTCGGCGACACCGGCGAGCGCCGGTTCGTCGAGCACACCCCCATTGGGCCAGGTGGTGGCATCGAGAACCGGCGTGCCGAGGGCACCGGTGACGACCGCGGCCGCGTCGGCGACGGCCAGCCGGCCGAGGTCGCCCAGCTGCCCGCGGGCCAGCGCGACGAGGTCAGCGTCGGCGAACGGCAGTGCGACGACGCAGCCGCCGCGCGCGGCCGCCGCCAGCGTGTCCAGCCAGACGCCCGCGACCTCGGCGCCGGTGCCGGGCACCGTCCCGTTCGGGCCGCGCACCGCGTAGCCCTGCCGCATCGCAGCAGCGGTCCCGACGAGGTCGGGATCGACGGCCAGGCAGGTGGCCGACCGGACGGCCGACCCCGCGGGCGCCCCCTCCGCGAACGCGGCGACCAGCCCCCCGAGGCGACCGTCCGGGGCCAGCGAGCGGGCCAGGTCGTCGTTGGCGAGCAACGTCTGCTCACCGGGCACCGTCGGTAGCCGGTGCGGGGTGTCGACCAGCGGGTAGAGCACGGTCAGACCAGGGGGACCACCCGGCACCGTGGGCACCACCGGGGCGTCGTCCGGGCCCGGGCCTGCCGGCAGCGACAGCACCGGCAGCAGCAGGCGCGCGGCAGCCAGCCGGGCGCGCAGCCCGTCGCGCGGCACCCCGTTGACATTGACGAGCAGCTCGTACACCCCGGGTCGGTCCAGAGCGAGACCGTCGGCCGGCTCGCCGCGCAGCGGCACGGTGAGCGTGACGGGCATCGAGGCACCCGGCGCGAGGGTGCCGGGCAGCGGGGTGAACGCGGGCGTGGCGGCGTCCGTGCGGCCCTCACCGGCCAGGGCGTCGCGCACGTCGCCGTCGGTGCGCAGCGCCTCGCCGCGCTGCAAGCGCGCCTCGAGGTCCCCGACCACGCGGTCGCCCGTGTTGCGCAGCGTGCCGGTGACGGAGACGCTCGACGGGCCCTCGGCGGTGATCACCCGCGGTGCCAACCCGCTCAGCTCGAGGGTCAACGGCCCGGAGGTGGCGGGAGCGGGCACGGTGACGGCCGGGTCCGCCGCGGCGGGGGGCGCGAGGAGCGCGCCGGACGCCAGCAGGAACGCGATCGCGAGCACGGCCGCGAGCAGCCGGGTGGCCGGCACCGCGGGTGGTCGGGCCATCCCGGTGCCGAGCGGCCGCGTGACGACGGCCGCGGTCGGGGTCACGCGCTGTCCGCCAGCAACTCGGTGGCCCGCCGGACGAGCCGCCGCTCGTCGGCGTAGGCCAGCCGAGACTCCAGCTCGCCCAGGGGCACCCACGCGACCTCGGCGACCTCGACGTCGTCGTCGCACAGCTCGCCGCCCAGCGCGCGCAGCAGGAAGTGGTGCACGGTCTTGTGCACCCGGCGGTCCTCGGCGACGAACCAGAAGTCGATGGTGCCCAGCGGCGCGACCACACGACCGATGATGCCCGTCTCCTCCTTCACCTCGCGCACCGCGGCCTGCTCGGCGGTCTCCCCCACCTCGATGTGGCCCTTGGGCAACGACCACAGCAGGCGCCCGCGCCGGTCGAGGCGCCCGATCAGGGCAGCCCTGCGGCGCAGGTGGTCCACCACGAGGCCACCTGCGGACGTCTCGTCGACGGTGCGCAGCCGACGTCGACGTTCGACCGAACGGCCCGCGCGGCGCCCGCCGGAGCGACCGCGGGAGGTGGACATGCGGCGATGGTAACGAGGCGGCCACCTCATGGCCCGCCACCGGTCACGGGCGCGCCACCGGTGGGTGAATCACCACAGCGTGTCCGGTCGATCACCACCACGGCAGAGCGAGTCGGAGATCAACAGGGTGATGACTAGACTGGTGCGCCGTGCCTTCCCCCGCCGTTACCCCCGAGCTCGCGCGTGCGCAGGAGGATGCCGCGGTGGACCTCGTCCCGATCCACCCCGTGGCCGATGAGCTCGCGGCTCGGTTCGCCCTCGCCGGACACCGGCTCTACCTGGTCGGGGGCAGCGTGCGCGATGCGCTCCTCGCCCGGGATTCGCCCGGCGCCGGCGAGCAGACCGATCTCGACTTCACCACAGACGCGCACCCCCCCGCTGTGCTCGCCGTGCTGGCCGGCTGGGCCGAGGCGGTGTGGGACACGGGGATCGCCTTCGGCACCGTCGGCGCCCGCCGGCACGGCACGACCGTCGAGATCACCACGTTCCGGGCCGACGCCTACGACCGC
Source organism: uncultured Actinomycetota bacterium (assembly GCA_963720845.1). GTDB lineage: Bacteria > Actinomycetota > Actinomycetes > Mycobacteriales > Pseudonocardiaceae > Pseudonocardia. The sequence continues at coordinate 30,822 of CAVRHG010000003.1, forward strand.
GTGAGCCGCAATCCGGTCGTCGCCTTCGGCGAGACGATCGACGACGACCTGGTCCGCCGCGACTTCACGGTCAACGCCATGGCGGTCGAGCTCACGGGCAGCCAAGTCGGGGGTGACCGCAGGTTCGTCGACCCCCATGGCGGGCTGGCCGCCCTGGCCGCCGGCACGCTCGACACCCCGGCCACTCCCGAGGAGTCGTTCGCCGACGACCCGCTGCGGATGCTGCGGGCGGCCCGGTTCGTCGCCCAGCTCGGTCTCACGCCGGCGCCGCGCGTGGTCGCGGCGATGTCCGCGATGGCCGGGCAGCTGGAGCGGATCACGAAGGAGCGGGTGCAGGGCGAGCTCACCAAGCTCCTCCTCGGCAGGCACCCGCGCCGGGGGATCGAGCTGCTCGTCGACACCGGCCTGTGCGCGTACGTGCTGCCCGAGGTCCCGGCGATGCGGCTGGCCATCGACGAGCACATGCAGCACAAGGACGTCTACACGCACTCGCTCGTGGTCCTCGAGCAGGCGATCGACCGCGAGCCGGCCGGCCCGGACCTCGTGCTGCGCCTCGCCGCGCTGCTGCACGACATCGGTAAGCCCGCGACCCGGCGCAAGGAGGCCGACGGGCGGGTGAGCTTCCACCACCACGAGGTCATCGGGGCGAAGCTGACCCGCAGGCGGCTGCGCGAGCTGCGCTATCCGAAGGCCGTCGTCGACGAGGTGGCGCAGCTCGTGTTCCTGCACCTGCGCTTCCACGGCTACGGCACCGGCGAGTGGACCGACTCGGCGGTGCGCCGGTACGTCACGGACGCGGGCCCGCTGCTGGACCGGCTGCACGCGCTGGTCCGCTCGGACTGCACCACCCGCAACCGTCGGCGGGCCGCCGCGCTGCAGCGCAGCTACGACTCGCTCGAGCGGCGGATCGCGGCGCTGCGCGCCCAGGAGGAGCTCGACGCGATCCGGCCCGACCTCGACGGCAACGCGATCATGCGGGTGCTCGGCATTCCGCCGGGACCGGAGGTCGGCAAGGCGTACAAGCACCTGCTCGCGCTGCGGATGGAACGCGGGCCTCTGGGACAGGCGGAGGCGGAGGCGGAGCTGCGCCGCTGGGCGGCGGAGAACGGGACGACGGCCGCCGGCTGACCTCTGCCCGCGGCGGCCGGATGAAGCGAACGCGGCGTTCGGTGCGTTGGATGCACCCGACGCCGCGTTCGCTCACGTCGGGCCGGCCCGGCGAAGCGCCCGGTCGTGGGCCAGCAGGCCGAGCAGGTACACCCCCGCCGTCGCCGCCACCAGCCACGGGGCGACCCCCGTCGGCGGCGCCAGCAGCGCGGCGACCGCCACCGCCAGCACGTAGCAGAGGTTGAACACCGCGTCGTACAGCGCGAACACCCGGCCGCGGACCTCGTCGCCGACCTCGCCCTGCACCCCGGCGTCGGCACACAGCTTCACGACCTGGCCGGCGCCGCCGAGCAGGAAGGCCGCGCCGAGCACGGCGGGCAGGGTGAGCCACGCGGCCAGCGCGACTTGGGTGCCTGCCGCGACCAGCAGCGCGATCCGTACGGTGCGCGGGCGGCCCAGCCGGTGCACCAGCCACGGGGTCAGCAGCGCGGCGACGCCGAGCCCGGCGGCGGCCAGCACGACCGCCTCCCCCACGCCTGCCATCCCGCCGCGCAGCACACCCGTGCCGGTGAACGTGTGCCGGAACAGCATCAGGGTCAGCAGGGTCGACACGCCGAACGCCAGCCGGTGCGCCGCCAGTGCGACGAACGACGCCGCGACCGTCGGGGTGCGCGCGGTGGCCCGGGCGCCGTCGGCCAGCCCGCGGGCGACGGCGACGAGGGTGCGGTCCGGCTCGTCCGTGCGGTCCGGCCCCAGCAGCCGGGCCGCGAAGCCGGCGGCGAGCACGGCGGCCAGGATCGAGCCCGCAGCGGCGACGGCGGTCGTCAGCGCGGAGCCGGTGTCGCCCGTCCCGAGAAGTGCACGTGCCCCGATCGCGGTCGCCCCGCCGAGCGCCGCCACCCCGGCCCCGGCCGTCGCGGCGAGGACGTTGGCTTCCACGAGGTGCTGCCGCGCGACGACGTGCGGGAGCGACGCCGAGAGTCCGGCCAGCACGAACCGGCTGACCCCGGCCACGGCCAGCGCTGCGAGGTAGAGCGGCGGTCCCGCGATGCCGGCGAACACGATCACGGCGACGACCAGGGTCAGCACCGCACGCATCAGGTTCGCGACGAGCAGGACCCGGCGGCGGTCCCACCGGTCCAGCAGCGCACCCGCGAACGGCCCGACCACCGAGTAGGGCAGCAGGATCACGGCGAGCCCGGCCGCCACGGCGAGCGGGTCGGCCTCGCGCTCGGGGTTGAACAGCACCGCACCGCCCAGCGCAGCCTGGAACATGCCGTCGCCCCACTGGGCCGCGAAGCGGACGGCCAGCAGGCGCCGGAAGCCGGAGTCCCGCAGCAGCGCGAGCCAGCCCAGCCGCTCGGCGACCGGCGCGGTCGGCGCGCTCGGCGGGGTTGTCGGCGGCTCCCGGAGCTGTCCGGGCGGCGGGGTCGACACGGCTACGAGGCTACGACAGGTCGATCACGTCACGGCCGCACGCCGGTGGGCCCGACGCCCAGCGGCGGATGCGACGATGGACCCCGTGGTGGACGACCGCTCTGCGACCCGGGTGGGCCCGGGCGCGCTGCTCGTGGCGGCACCGGGACTGCTCGATCCGAACTTCCGCCGCACCGTCGTCTACCTGATCGAGCACCGGGAGCGGGGCAGCCTCGGGGTGGTGCTCAACCGGCCCAGCGAGGTCGCGCTGCACGACGTGCTCCCGGGGTGGGCGCCGCTGTCGTCGCGGCCGCCGTCGGTGTTCGTCGGCGGTCCGGTGGACGGGAAGACGGCCCTGTGCCTGGCCGCCCTGCGCACCGGGCATCGAGCGGACGGGACCCCCGGGCTCGTCGCGGTGAACGGCCCGGTCGCGCTGGTGGACCTGGACGGCGACCCCGAGGCGCTCGCCCCGCGGCTCCGCGGCCTGCGCGTGTTCGCGGGCTACGCGGGCTGGGACGCCGGTCAGCTGGCCGGGGAGATCGCGCGGGGCGACTGGTTCGTCGTTCCCGCCCTGCCGGATGACGTGCTGGCCGGGCAGGGCCCGCACCTCTGGTCACGGGTGCTGCGCCGCCAGGGGATCCCGTTGGCGCTGTTGGCGACGTTCCCGCTCGACGCCCGGCACAACTGAGTGCTTGCCCGGCGCCCGTTGCCGGCGCGACGTGAGCAGGTGCTCGTTGGTCAGGCCCCGCCGGTGGTCCGGCCCGTATCGGCGGCACCGTCCGGCGCCGGCGCGGACGGGCGGCAGCCGGCCACGAGGTCGCAGCCTGCGCATGTCCCCGCGCAGCCCGATGCCGGAGCTTCCACTCGGGCCGCAGCTCGGTCGCCGAGCGCTCCCCCGATCCCGGTCAGCCCGAGCATCCCCGCCGTCGCGACCACGAGCACCGTCCAGACGACCGGCCCCGACCCGCCGACGACCAGCGTGACCCCGCCGAGCAGCGCGACGATCCCGGCGGCCCCCAGCGGTGCAGCGGCGACCCGGTTCGCGACCGTGAACGCCTCGTCCGACGCCAGCGTCCCGCGGGTGCGCACCCCGGCCCACGGGTTGCGGCGCAGCCGGCCGCGCGCTCCCTGCACCGCAATGGCCAGCAGCACGGCGCCGGCCAGCAGGAACGCGCAGCCGAGGACCAGGCGGACGGGGGTGGGCACCGGTCCAGCGTAATGCGGTGTCCGCGGACGCCGTGGGCGTCGTCCTGTTGCGGAAGGGAGGACCGCGGCGGGTGCGCCGGGCCACCCGGGCCCGGGTGAACCCCGCTGCAGGGCTCCCGCCTGCGGGGCTAGGCTGGAGACGTGGCCCGCGAGCTGCTTCTCGCATAGCCGCGCCGGTCGACGACCAGCGTCCCGGCGCGGCGACCCCTCCTGCCGAACGGCGCGAGGGGTCGGTTGTTTTCCGGGCCCCGGAACACCAGAGGTGAGTGGCATGAGCACGGACACCGGTACAGAGACGCGAGAACCGGCGCGGAACACCGACACCCCGTTCCGCTACGGCGCGGCGCTGGCCGAGGAGATCGAGCGGCGCTGGCAGGACCGGTGGGAGCGGGAGGGAAGCTTCTTCGCAGCCAACCCGGGCGAGCCGGGGAGCGAGCGCGCGAAGGTCTACCTGCTGGACATGTTCCCCTATCCCTCGGGTGCGGGGCTGCATGTCGGGCACCCGCTGGGCTTCATCGGGACGGACGTCCTGGGCCGCTACCTGCGGATGACCGGGCACAACGTGCTGCACGCGATGGGCTTCGACGCCTTCGGCCTGCCCGCGGAGCAGTACGCGGTGCAGACGGGCACGCACCCGCGGACCACCACCGAGGCCAACGTCGCCCGCTACAAGGCGCAGCTGCGCCGGCTGGGCCTGGCGCACGACGAGCGCCGTTCGGTCGCGACCACGGACGTCGACTTCTACCGCTGGACCCAGTGGATCTTCCTGAAGATCTACGGCTCCTTCTACGACGAGCAGCAGGGCCGCGCGCGGCCGATCGAGGAACTGGAGGCCGAGTTCGCGTCCGGCGCCCGGTCGACCCCCGACGGGCGGCAGTGGGCCGAGCTGTCCGAGGTCGAGCGCCGCGACGTGATCGACTCGTTCCGCCTGGCCTACATCTCGGAGGCGCCGGTGAACTGGTGCCCCGGCCTGGGCACCGTGCTGGCGAACGAGGAGGTCACGGCGGACGGGCGCAGCGAGCGCGGGAACTTCCCCGTGTTCCGCCGCAACCTGAAGCAGTGGATGATGCGGATCACGGCGTACGCGGACCGCCTGGCCGCGGATCTGGACCGGCTGGACTGGCCGGACTCGGTCAAGGCGATGCAGCGCAACTGGATCGGCCGCTCCGAGGGCGCCCGCGTGCGGTTCCCCGTGGTCGGGGCCCCCGCGGAGATCGAGGTCTTCACGACCCGGCCGGACACCCTGTTCGGCGCCACCTACATGGTGCTGGCCCCCGAGCACCCGCTGGTCGAGCAGATCGTCCCGGGCGCATGGCCCGTCGACACCGACCCGCGCTGGACCGGGGCAGTAACCGATCCGGCCACGACGCGTCCATCCCGCACTCCGTGCGTGACCGCCGCCCCGCGCCGGATCAGACGCCCGCCGAGGCCGTCTCGGCGTACCGCGAGGCCGCCGGGCGCAAGTCGGACCTGGACCGCCAGGAGTACAAGGAGAAGACGGGCGTCTTCACCGGTGCGCTGGCCGTCAACCCGGTGAACGGGCAGGCCATCCCGGTCTTCGTCGCCGACTACGTCCTGATGGGCTACGGCACCGGCGCGATCATGGCGGTGCCCGGCCAGGACCAGCGCGACTGGGACTTCGCCGAGACTTATCGGCTGCCGATCATCCGAACGGTCGAGCCGTCCGTCGGCTGGGAGGGGCAGGCCTACGTCGGCGACGGCCCCGCGATCAACTCCCACAACGACGAGATCAGCCTGGACGGGCTGGGCGTCACCGAGGCCACGCGGACGATCACGGACTGGCTGACCGGGAAGGGCACGGGCGAATCGGTCGTGCAGTACAAGCTGCGGGACTGGCTCTTCTCCCGGCAGCGCTACTGGGGTGAGCCGTTCCCGATCGTGTGGGACGAGCACGGCCCCGTCCCGCTGCCCGACGACCAGCTGCCCGTCGAGCTGCCCGACATCGCGGACTACGCACCGAAGACCTACCCCCCCAACGCTGCGGACACCGAGCCTGAACCGCCGCTGAGCCGCGCTGCGGACTGGGTGAACGTCGAGCTGGACCTGGGCGACGGTGTGCGCTCCTACCGGCGCGAGACGAACACGATGCCGCAGTGGGCCGGCTCGTGCTGGTACTACCTGCGCTACCTGGACCCGCACGACGAGAAGTACTTCTGCGCGCCCGAGATCGAGCAGTACTGGATGGCGAGGGACCCGTCGCGGCCGGGCGACCCCGGCGGCGTCGACCTGTACGTCGGCGGGGTCGAGCACGCCGTCCTGCACCTGCTGTACGCCCGGTTCTGGCACAAGGTGCTCTACGACCTGGGCGAGGTCTCCTCCGAGGAGCCGTTCCGGCGGTTGTTCAACCAGGGATACATCCAGGCGTACGCCTACACCGACGCCCGCGGCACCTACGTGCCGGCGGAGGAGGTGGTCGAGTCGCCGGGCGGCGGTTTCACGTGGAACGGTGCACCGGTCACCCAGGAGTACGGGAAGATGGGCAAGTCGTTACGCAACGTCGTGACCCCGGACGAGATCTGCGAGCGCTACGGCGCGGACACCTTCCGCCTGTACGAGATGTCCACCGGGCCGATGGATGTCTCCCGTCCATGGTCGACCCGCGACGTCGTGGGGTCGCAGCGGTTCCTGCAGCGGGTCTGGCGCAACCTGATCGACGAGACCACCGGGGCGTCGCGGGTGTCCGCCGACGAGCCGGACGACGAGACGCTGCGGCTGCTGCACCGCACCATCGCCGGGGTGCACACGGACTTCCGCGCGCTGCACTACAACACGGCCGCCGCCAAGCTGATCGAGCTGAACAACCATCTGACCAGGCGCGGGGCGGCGGTGCCACGGTCGGTCGCCGAGCCGCTGGTGCTGATGCTGGCCCCGCTGGCCCCGCACATCGCCGAGGAGCTGTGGTCGCGGCTGGGGAACGACACCACGTTGACGTACGCGCCGTTCCCGACCGCGGACGAGCGGTGGCTGGTCGCGGAGACCGTCGAGTACCCGATCCAGGTCAACGGCAAGGTCCGCTCGCGCATGACGGTGCCGGCGAACGCCGATGGCGACGTGGTCCGGGCGGCCGCGCTGGCGGAGGAGAAGATCGCCGCGGTGCTGGACGGCCGCTCGCCGCGGAAGGTGATCGTCGTGCCCGGTCGGCTGGTGAACGTCGTCGTGTGAGCACGCCCGCGGCCGTTGCGCGGGATGACCCGGTCAGATGCGACGGGCGGAGTGGAACGGCATCGAGCCCATGTCGGCGGTCTTCACCGGGTGCCGCGGGTTGCTCGCGTGCACGATCTTGCCGTTGCCGATGTAGATGCCGACGTGGCTCGGCCCGCCGTAGAAGAACACCAGGTCGCCGGGCTGCAGCGCGGACTTCGAGACCGGGGTGCCGACGCGCGACAGGGCCCTGCTGGTGCGCGGCAGGGACTTGCCCGAGCTCCGGTAGGCCCAGTTGACCAGGCCGGAGCAGTCGAAGGCGTTGGGGCCGGAGGCGCCGTAACGGTACGTGGAGCCGACCTTGCCGAGGGCCTTGTGCATCGCCGATGTACGCACCGCAGCGGGAGCGGCGGCCGCGACCGCCTGCGGGTTGAACGTGAACGAGCGTGCGGCGAGCGGCACGACGGGCGCGCTGATCGTGACGGTCGGGCTCGCGGGTGGGGTTGCCGGGGTGGCGGCCGGTGCCGCCGGAACCGTGGCGAACAGGGCGGCTGCCGCGGCGGACCCGGCGACGACGGCGGCACGCCGTGCGAGCGCGGGCCGTAGGGACACAGGGTTGGTGGGCACAGCGTCGTCCTTCGTGGAGCACCTCTGGCCCTGCCACGGCTCAGGAGCCGGACGGGACGGCGCTCGACGCGCTCGTTTCTCCAGACGGTGACCCCGCGCCCGTCGTTCCGGATGAGCGGCGGTGCATCGGGGCCGTCCACCACATTACGAACGTATTTCAGTGATTCGCCATGATGCAGATAACAGAACGGTCTACTTCTTTCAGTGAGTTGTTTCACCATCAAATCTACGCCGAGCGAGCGAGTTACACAGTTGTCGTTCCGGATAACGGGAGTGCCATGAGCAGCGGCGGAGTGATCACGGTCACTGAATCCCTCGTTTCCTGGCGATATCCGGCCGTGATTGGTCCGGTGGAGTGAAACCTCTTCCATACCGGAAATGCGGAACAGTTTTCAGTATGGAAGGAAATCCACTGTGGATTCCAGGCTTGGGGTCCGACCGGGCGGACGGACGATGCAACGGCCCCGGCTGGGCACATGCCACCACCGGGGCCGATACGGGTTCGTCGGGTGAGAGGGGGCTACCGGTCCCGCTCCCCGCGGATGAACTCCTCGACGGCGCGTCGCGCCTCGTCGTCGCTGTACTGCTCGGGCGGCGACTTCATGAAGTAGCTCGACGCCGACAGGATCGGGCCACCGATCCCCCGATCCTTGGCGATCTTCGCGGCCCGCACCGCGTCGATGATGATGCCCGCAGAGTTCGGCGAGTCCCACACCTCGAGCTTGTACTCCAGGTTCAGCGGCACATCGCCGAACGCCCGGCCCTCGAGCCGCACGTAGGCCCACTTGCGGTCGTCGAGCCAGGCGACGTAGTCCGATGGCCCGATATGCACGTTTTCCTTGCCCAGGTCGCGATCGACCTGGGAAGTGACCGCCTGGGTCTTCGAGACCTTCTTCGACTCCAGCCGTTCGAGCTCCTTCATGTTGAGAAAGTCCATGTTCCCGCCGACATTGAGCTGCATCGTGCGGTCGAGCTGCACGCCGCGGTCCTCGAACAGCCGGGCCAGCACCCGATGGGTGATGGTCGCGCCGACCTGGCTCTTGATGTCGTCCCCGACGATCGGCACGCCGGCCGCGCGGAACTTCTCCGCCCACTGCGGGTCCGACGCGATGAACACCGGCAACGCGTTGACGAACGCGACGCCGGCGTCCAGCGCCGCCTGCGCGTAGAAGCGGTCGGCGGCCTCGCTGCCGACCGGCAGGTACGACACGAGCACGTCGGTCCGCGTGTCCCGCAGCACCTGCGCGACGTCGACCGGCTCGTCGTCCGACTCGGTGATCGTCTCCCGGTAGAAGCGCCCCAGCCCGTCGAGCGTGGGGCCGCGCTGCACCGGCACGTCCGACGGCGGCACATCGGCGATCTTGATCGTGTTGTTCTCGCTGGCGAAGATCGCCTCGGCGAGGTCGCGGCCGACCTTCTTCGCATCGACGTCGAATGCGGCGACGAAGGCGACGTCGCGGACGTGGTAGCCGCCGAAGTCGACGTGCATCAATCCGGGCACCCGGGCCGACGGGTCCGCGTCCCGGTAGTACTGCACGCCCTGCACGAGCGACGCGGCACAGTTGCCGACGCCGGCGATGGCCACCCTGACCTGGTGCGGGCGCACGGTCGGTTCGCTGGTCATTGTTCTCCCGGGTTCCTCGGTGTGGGTTCGCTCGGTGTGGGTTCGCTCGGGTCTGGCTCGTGGGCCGCCTGCTCCTGCTGGATCAGCTCGTTGAGCCACCGCACCTCGCGCTCGCTGGCGTCGAGGCCGAGCTGGTGCAGCTCGCGGGTGTAGCGGTCGATCTGCTCGCCCGCGCGGGCCAGCACGGACCGGAGACCTTCCCGCCGCTCCTCCACCGCCCGCCGACGGCCCTCGAGGATGCGCATCCGGATCTCGGCGGGCGTGCGGGAGAAGAACGCGAGGTGTATGCCGAACCCGTCGTCGTCGAACGACTGCGGCCCCGAGTCGGCCAACAGTTCGGCGAAGCGCTCCTTGCCCTCGGCCGTGATCCGGTACACCCGCCGGGCGCGACGGGACCACGAGCCGTCCGGCGCCGCGGTGTCTTCGACGATCAGTCCGGCCCTCGTCAGCCGGCGCAGCGCGGGGTACAGGGAGCCGTAGGAGATGACCCGCAGGCCACCGAGCCGGGTGCTGAGCTGCTTGCGCAGCTCGTAGCCGTGCACCGGGGCCTCGTAGAGCAGGCCCAGGATCGCCAGCTCGAGCACGGCGACCCCTCCCTGCGGTTCGCTCGACCGGTAGGAGCATTATATCGAGCCGATACATCTGCGCCTGGCTCTCCGGGCGTCGTCACCCGCCTGGCCGCAGGACGCGCGGGCGGTCCGGACGGGCGCAGAGCCCACCCCGCGTACCCTGACGCGGGTGCGTACCCAGCGACAGGTGGTCGACTACGCGTTGCAGCGCCGCGCGCTGCTCGCGGACGTCCACGCCGGTCGCGTCGCCGTGGAGGAGGTCTGCGATGCGGGGCCCTACCTGCTCCGCGCCGCCCGGTTTCACGGCGAGGCCACGGAGCAGACGTGCCCGGTCTGCCGCAAGGAGCGGCTCACTCTCGTGTCGTGGGTCTTCGGCGACGCGCTGCGGCACGCCGCGGGTTCGGCCCGGCGCTCGGACGAGCTCGAGCGGCTCGCGGCGCTGCACGCCGACTTCTCCGTCCACGAGGTGGAGGTCTGCCGCTCCTGCCGGTGGAACCATCTCGTGCTCTCCTACGTCCTGGGTACCGGTGGCACCCCCGACACCGGAACCGGCCGAGCCCGCGTCCGACGCCGGACCGTCGCCGAGTGAACCCCCACCTTTCGACTCCCCCCGGAGTGTGCGGTGAGTGACCAGCGCGAGTACCCCCCCGGTCCGGAGCATCCGGCCGGCCGTCCGACGGCAGCGGTCCCGGCCGGGCACCCCGGGGTCCGTCCGGGTCCGCCTGCCCCGGGGCCCGCGGCGGCGCCGCGCTGGCCCGCGCCCGTGGCCCGGCCGGCGGGTCCGCGTCCTCAGCCCGCCGGTGCGGTCCCGCTGCTCACCCATGAGGCGGCGATGGGCGGGTGGCCGTCGTCGGGGTACCCGGCCGAGCCTGTTGCACCCCCCGGACCTCCCAGCGACACCGCCCGCCCGGTCGCCGCGCGCCCGCGCGCCGGGTACGGCCCGCCGCCGGGTCCGCCGCCCGTTCGGAGCGGTCCCCCGGCCGGAGACGGGCCCCGCCGTCCGACCGGCTCTGGCGGAGGCGGCCGCCGCTGGCCGCGCCGTCTGGTGTGGACCTTGGTGGCGCTGCTCGGCCTGGGGCTGCTCACGCCGGTGGTGGCGTTCCTCGTCGGCTGGGTGATGTTCGACGTGCCCTCGGCGAACCAGACCACGGTCACGCAGGTCGCGACGTTCAAGTACGCGGACGGCCCCGCGCTGGCCACCATCCGGCCGGACAACGTCAACCGCTCGATCGTCACGCTGAACCAGGTGCCCGAACACGTCCGGCACGCCGTGCTCTCGGCCGAGGACCGGTCCTTCTACTCCAACCCCGGCTTCGATCTGACCGGTATCGGCCGGGCGCTGTGGAACCAGGCCACCGGCGGGGTCGGCGGCGGCTCGACCATCACCCAGCAGTACGTGAAGGTCTCCACCGGGCAGGACTCCGCGTCGCTGGGGCGCAAGTACAAGGAGATCGTCCTCGCCGTCAAGATCTCCCAGGAGCAGACCAAGGACCAGATCCTCGAGAACTACCTGAACGTCATCTACCTCGGCCGCGGTGCCTACGGCATCCAGGCGGCCAGCCAGGCCTACTTCGGCAAGGACGTCAAGGACCTCTCGGTCGCCGAGGGCGCCATGCTTGCCGGCACGATCCAGTCGCCGTCGCGATGGGACCCGGCGAAGAACCCTGAGAAGTCGACCGAGCGGTGGAACTTCGTTCTCGATGGCATGGTCGCCCAGGGCTGGCTGCCGGCCGCGGACCGCGCCCAGGAGAAGTTCCCCGCGTTCCTGCCGGAGGCGCCGCAGGGCGGCGGGATCCCGGGCGACGCGGGCGGCCACGTCTACAAGCTCGCGATGGACGAGCTCGCAGCCCGCGGGATCACCGACCAGGAGATCAACACCGAGGGTCTGACGATCGACCTGACGATCGACTCGAAGCGCCAGGAGCAGGCCGTCGCGGCCGTGACGAAGGTGCTCAAGGGTCAGCCTGCGAACCTGCGGGGTGCGCTGGTGTCGGTCGACCCCAAGACCGGGGCGATCATCGCTTACTACGGCGGGTCCAACGGCGTGGGCGTCGACTACGCGCAGGCTCGGCGCCAGCCCGGGTCGTCGTTCAAGCCGTTCGTGCTGTCGGCGGCGCTGCAGGACTCCCGTCAGCAGGTCGGGCTCGGGAGCACCTACGACGGGTCGTCGCCGCAGAACTTCCTGGGTGTCCAGGTGGGCAACTCCGAAGGCTTCAGCTGCAACCCGTGCACGGTGCAGCAGGCGATGACCAAGTCGGTCAACACCGTCTTCTACAAGATGGGCATCGACGCCGGCCCGCAGCGCGTGGTTGACGCCGCGCACCAGGCCGGGATCCCGTCGGACGAGTTGCCCACTCCCACCGCGGGCATCGCGCTGGGCGACAAGGAGGTCCGCCCGATCGACATGGCGTCGGCGTTCGCGACGTTCGCGGCCGACGGAATCCGCCGCGACGCCTTCGTGGTGTCGAAGGTGACGGCGGCCGACGGCCGGGTGATCTACGACCACGGCACGGCGACCGGGCAGCAGGCCGTGCCGCAGCCGGTCGCCCGCAACGTCACCGAGGCGATGATCGATGTAGCGTCCTCCGGCGGGATCGCCCCCGCCGGCCGGGCGGTCGCCGGCAAGACCGGCACCGTGCAGCACCCGACGCTGAACGGGCAGAACAAGGACGCCTGGATGGTCGGCTACACCCCGTCGGTGTCGACCGCCGTCTGGGTCGGAACCGACCAGAGCGATCCGATCAAGAACTCCGCCGGGCGCCCCGTGTTCGGGCGGATGCTGCCCGGCTCGATCTGGCAGTCCTTCATGACCGGCGCGCTACGCGGCAGCCCGGCCGAGCAGTTCTCCCCGTTCGTCGCCCTCGGCACCCCGCCGGGCACCGCCACGGAGGGATCGACGGACGGCGACGGGAAATCCGACGAGAACTCGGACGGCGAGGACAAGGACAAGAAGAAGTCCGACAGCGACAGCAGCGACTCGGATCACGGGTCGGACAGCTCGGGCGACTCGAGCGATTCGCGCCACAGCGACTCCGAGGGCGACTCCGGCAGCGGTTCCGGCAGGCGGTTCCGGCAGTGGTTCCGGCAGTGGTTCCGGCAGCGACGACTCGTCGGACGAGGGAGCCGCATTCCAGGAGCCCCGGTTCACCGTGCCGGGTCTGCGCAACAGCCAGCCGGTGGGGCAGCAGCCGCTGGCAGCCGGGTCACCGACCGCGGGATGAGTCGGCCTCCGGGACCGGACGTTTCCCCGGACCCCGTCGGCCGGGTCATCCCCAGCTGGGCCGAGCCGCTCGCGGTCGCCGCCAGCCGGGTCGTCGGCGGCCCGCTCGGCGTGCACGCGGTCGTCGGGCGCAGCCGGTTCTGGACGCCGCTGCGCGTGCTCCTGCTCGGGGCCGTCGCCGTCCTCGCGCTCGGCTGGCTGGGCAAGGCGCCCTGCCTGCAGCAGTACAAGACGGACGACGGGCTCGCGCTCGACTGGCGCAACAACCGGCAGTACGTGGCGATGTGCTACTCGGACACCGTGCCCCTCTACGGCATCGAGCGGCTGGACAGCGGGGCCGTGCCCTACCGCGATTCCTGGGTGCAGGACCCGGGCACGCCCACCGAGCAGATCCGCTATATGGAGTACCCGGTGCTCACCGGCTTCTTCCAGTACGCGAACGCGCGGGTGACCGCAGCCTGGCTCGCGCTGGTCGGGCAACAGCCGTGGCTGCCGACGGCGCTGCCGGTCGTCGTGTACTTCACCTTCTCCGCGTTCTGGCTCGCGCTCGCCTGGCTGGTCACCGTGTGGGCGGTGTGCCGGCTGCGGCCCGCCCGGCCGTGGGACGCGGTTCTCGTCGCCTGTTCACCACTGGCGGCGGTGCACGTCTTCACCAACTTCGACGCGCTCGCCGTCGCGTTCGCGACCTCCGCGCTGCTCGCGTTCGCCCGGCGCCGGCCCGTGCTCGCCGGCCTGCTGCTGGGTGCGGGCGGAGCGGTCAAGGTCTACCCGCTGATCCTGCTGCTGCCGCTGATCCTCGTGGGAGTGCGCCGGCGCGATCCGCGCCCGGTGGTGGCCACCACCCTGGCGGCGCTCGGAACGTGGGCGGCGATCAACGGACCGGTCGCGCTGGCCTGGACAGCCGGCTGGTGGCAGTTCTTCTGGCTCAACGCCAGCCGGCCCGCCGACCCCGACTCGCTGTGGTACATCGTCTCCTACTTCACCGGCTGGCCTGGGTTCGACGGCGAGCTCGTCGCCGGGGAGAGTCCGACAGTGCTCAACGCCGTGATCGCTGCGCTGTTCGTCGCGGCGGGCCTCGGCCTGGTCCTGCTCGTGCGCCGCGCGCCGCAACCGCCGCGGCTCGCGTCGCTGGCGTTCCTGGCCATCGCGGCGTTCCTGCTGGTCAACAAGGTGTGGAGCCCGCAGTACTCGCTGTGGCTCGTGCCGCTCGCGGTGCTTGCGCTGCCCCGGTGGCGGCTGCTGCTGGCCTGGATGACGCTGGACGCGCTGGTCTGGGTGCCGCGGATGTTCTACTACGTCGGGCCGGGCGCCCGCGGGCTGCAGCCCGACTGGTTCCTCGGCGCCGTCGTGGCCCGCGACGCGCTCGTCGTCGTGCTGATGGTGCTGGTGGTGCGCAGCGTCCTTCGCCCCGCCACCGACCCGGTGCGGGCGGCTGGCATTCCACCTGTGGATCTCCGCCTTGCTTCGCTGCGGCGGTGCTCCACAGGACATGCGGCTGGCATTCCACCTCCGCACGGCGCGGACGACCCGGAGTGGCCTGCCGCAACGCCGACGAGCGAGCACGCCGACGCCGGCCAGCGCGTGCTCAGCTCGTCCGCACCGCGGTAGCGGGGGCGAGCCGATCACCCACGAGTGCAGTCGGTACCCGCAACGCCACGACGAACAGCCCCGCCAGGAGGGCCGCCCGGCCCCACACCCCGATCACCACGGCCTGGGCGGCGATCCCGCCCCCGATGCCGACGTCCAGGCCGGCGTTGAGCAGGTAGAACAGCCGGAAGATGCCGACGTACATCGCGAGGTCCGCCACCAGGTAGGCGACGATCCAGCCCCAGTGCACCCGCAACAGGACGAAGAACGGCAGGAGCCACAAGGTGTACTGCGGCGAGTGCACCTTGTGCAGGAGCAGGAACCCGCACAGCATCGCGGCGCTGACCCCGATCCACGGGTAGTAGCTGCCGTCACGCCGCCACCGCCGCCAGCCCACCGCCAGCGCGACGATGAACGACGCCAGCACCAGCACGGGCGAAAGCCTGTCCACCGCGGCCTGGAACTCCAAGTTCGCCGGGTCCGACCAGGGCCGGAAGCCCCAGTACCAGATCGAGTTCGTGGTGATGTCGACCTTGCGCAGCTCCTGGAAGGTGAACGACGCGCGCCACCCCTCGTAGCCGGCGAGCGCGAACGGCAGGTTGACCAGCACCACCGTCGCCACGGCCGCAGCCACGACCCGCAGCGCGCCCCGCCAGTCCAGCGACGCATCCCGGCCCGGTGCGGTGAGCACCAGCAATGCCAGCGGGGCGACAAACGCACCGGGATAGAGCTTGAATGCGAAGCCGAGCCCGAGCAGCACCGCGGCGACGACGGCGCGATCGCGCAGCGGCCGCGGCGTGCGCCAGCCGTGCACCGCGTACACCGCGCCGACCGCGCAGGCCACAACGGGCAGATCCCAGTTGTGGAAGGCGTAGAGCACCAGTGGTGGACCGAGCGCCCAGAGCAGCGCGCGCCAGCGCGTGAGCCGGCCCAGAAGCCAGCCCGTCACCAGGCCGAAGGGCGTCATCAGCAGCGCCGACCACGCCAGGAACTCCCCGTCCGTATGCGCCGGCACCGCTGCAACCCACATCAGCAGCCCCGACAGCACCGGGTACTCCACCGTCCCGCCGCGCAGCTCACCCTCGGGCGTGATCGACCCTGTGAGGTAGGGGAAGACGTGCAGGTCGATGTCGCGGCCCAGCCACAGCTTCTGGATGTCCGAGTAGCAGACGTCGCGGTTGGCCCGCTCGGTGAAGTCCGGCGTGCTGCGGCCCTGCGCGTCGAACTCCGGGCCGACGCAGCGGGCCTTGTTCGCGTACCCCGCGAGCAGCGTGAGGCCGGTGAGCACCACGATCACCGCGAGCAGCAGCCGGCCGGCGCCGGCCCGGCGCCCCCTCGACGCCCGGGCGTCGCTGTCGACGTCCAGGGTCGGGTCGGCGGCCACGCCCGTCACGGGGTCACGAACCGAGCCGCTCGCGCAGGAACGCGACGTCTGCCGCCTGGCCCTCCGCCGGGGTCTCGACCACGACCGGCGCGCCGGCTGCGGCGCACACGGCGACCAGGAGATCCGGGTCGATCGTGCCCTGTCCGACGTTCGCGTGCCGGTCGGCGCCCGACCCGAACCCGTCCCGCGAGTCGTTGAGGTGCACGAGGTCGATCCGGCCGGTGATCGCCTCGATCCGGTCGACCGCGTCGGCCAGCTCCTCCCCCGCTGCGTGCGCGTGACAGGTGTCGAGGCAGAAGCCGACGTCGAACTCGCCGACGGCCTCCCAGAGGCGGGCCAGCGCGTCGAACCGCCGGGCCATGGCGAAGTCGCCACCCGCGGTGTTCTCGATGAGCACGGGCACCGGGAAGCCGCCCTCGTCCGCCTGGCGGACGAGGAACTTGCGCCAGTTCGCCACGCCGTCCGCGGGGTCGTCCTTCGCGGTGACATGCCCGCCGTGCACCACGATCCCGATCGCCCCGAGCTCAGCCGCGCCGGCGGCGTGCTGCGTCACCAACTTGCGGGACGGGATGCGGATCCGGTTGTTCGGAGAGGCGAGGTTGACGACGTAAGGCGCGTGCACGACGACCGTCAACGGGCCCGCGCGCAGCTCCGTCGCCTGCGGGTGCGCCGGGGGCTTCTTCCACCCCTGTGGGTCGGCCAGGAACATCTGCACGATCTCGGCCCCGCTCTGCGCCGCCGAGGCGACCGGGTCGGCCTCGCGCACGTGGGCACCGATGAGCATGCCTCACAGAGTAGTGAGCCCTCTTGGGTGTCCGGTGGCCGCACAGAGAGTCGCCGGTACGGGGACCGCGCCGCCGGGCCGACCACGCACGGTTGATACCCTGTGGTACTGCCCCGATCGGCCGCCCATGTGCGGCCGCCGACGTCCGCCCTCGCGGCGGACCGTTCTTGTCGGGGTTGGGTGAGAACCTCCTGCCGCGGACCGACCGCGGCCGCTACCAGTCCATAGGAGGTGAGTGGTTCTCATGCGTCACTACGAGCTGATGGTCATCCTCGACCCGGGTCTCGACGAGCGCACCGTGCAGCCGTCACTGGAGGCATTCCTCAACGTCATCCGCACGGATGGCGGCTCGGTGGAGAAGGTCGAGGTGTGGGGCAAGCGCCGGCTGGCCTACGAGATCAACAAGAACGCCGACGGGATCTACGCCGTCGTCGAGGTCACCTGCGAGCCGGCCACGGTCGCCGAGCTCGACCGCCAGCTGGGGCTCAACGAGTCCGTGCTGCGCACCAAGGTCCTGCGCATCGAGCGCAAGCGCGTCGCCGCGGCTGCGAGCTGATCATGGCTGGCGAAACCGTCATCACCGTGGTCGGCAACCTGACCGCCGACCCCGAGCTGCGCTTCACCCCGTCGGGTGCGGCCGTCGCGAACTTCACCGTGGCCTCCACGCCCCGCACCTTCGACCGCCAGTCCGGCGAGTGGAAGGACGGCGAGGCGCTGTTCCTGCGCTGCAACGTGTGGCGGCAGCCGGCGGAGAACGTCGCCGAGTCGCTGACCCGCGGCATGCGCGTCATGGTTTCCGGTCGGCTGCGCCAGCGGTCGTTCGAGACGCGTGAGGGCGAGAAGCGCACCGTCGTCGAGCTGGAGGTCGACGAGGTCGGCCCGTCGTTGCGCTACGCCACGGCGAAGGTGAACAAGGTCGCCCGTAGTGGTGGCAGTGGTGGCTTCGGTGGCGGCGGTGGCGGCGGCGGTGGGTCCGCGCCGGCCGGCGCCTACGACGACCCGTGGGGTTCCGCGCCGCCCGCCGGCGGTGCCCCCGCGGCGGACGACGAGCCGCCGTTCTAAGCGCTGCGTCACCTTCCTCACACCAGAACCACCAGGAGCACCCCCATGGCCAAACCCGTCCTGCGCAAGGTCAAGAAGAAGGTCTGCGCGTTCTGCAAGGACACGGCCCAGGACATCGACTACAAGGACACCGGCCTGCTGCGGAAGTTCGTCTCGGACCGCGGCAAGATCCGGGCCCGTCGGGTCAGCGGCAACTGCCGCCAGCACCAGCGGGACGTCGCGGTCGCAGTGAAGAACTCGCGCGAGGTCGCCCTGCTGCCCTACACCTCGACCGCACGCTGAGGGGAAGGAACATCGTGAAGCTCATCCTCACCGGTGACGTGCCCAACCTCGGCGCGCCCGGCGACATCGTCGAGGTCAAGGACGGCTACGGCCGCAACTACCTGCTCCCGCGCGGGCTGGCCGTCGCGGCCACCCGTGGCGCGGAGAAGCAGGTGGACGCGATCCGCCGGGCCCGCAAGTCCCGCGAGATCCGTGACCTCGGGCACGCTCGCGAGGTCGCCGCCCAGCTGGGTGGCCTGAACGTCACCGTCACGGCGAAGGCCGCGGGCGACTCGGGCCGGCTGTTCGGCTCGGTGACGTCTGCAGACGTCGTCGACGCGGTCCGGGCCGCGGGCGGCCCGGCGCTCGACCGCCGCGCGGTCGAGGTGCTGGGCCAGATCAAGTCCGTCGGCAAGTACCCGGTCACGGTGCGCCTGCACCCGGAGGTCACCACCGAGCTGGACATCGCGGTGGTCGCCGGCTGACGCTGGCCGTCACTCCGCGTGAGGGGCGGGTGAAGGGTCCACGGACCCGTCACCCGCCCCTCCGTCGTCTCCGGTACCTCGTGAGGTGTCCCGGGCAGGTCGCTCCTGGTCGGTGCCGTGATGCGTCGAGGTTGCGTCGCCATCGCCGAGCGGGCCTGTGGACGCGCCGTGTGGACACCCTGGTCCGCGAGCGCGACACGCCGAGAAGACGATCTCTTCGGCGTGTCGTTACCCCAATCTTGTCCACAGCTTCGCCCCCCGCGCTGAGCTGCGACAATGGTCGGAAACCCCGGGTTGTCCCCACTCTGTCCACAGGGCGGTCGGGACAGCCTGCTGGGCATATCTCGACCATCCCCATGCTGTCCACAGCAGCCTCCGCAGGCCTGCTTGGTTGCCGGGGTCCGGGCGCCTAACCTCGCCGCACACGGGGTTGCGCGGGTGGTGCGCGCCGTCTGCCGTCCGAACTGCGACAACGGCGACTTCCCCGAGCGCATCGAACACATGTTCGATACACTGTCGACCGGGGGTGACGCTGCGTATGGCCGTGACGGACGATCGAGCAGCGGGCCGCCCGCGCCCGGTGCGCGCGGCAGGTGAGGGCCCGGCATCGGGTGCCGACCTGTCGCCGTTCGACCGCCAGCCTCCGCAGGACCTGACGGCCGAGCAGTCGGTCCTCGGCGGCATGTTGCTGAGCAAGGACGCCATCGCGGACGTCGTCGAGGTCCTGCGGCCCGACGACTTCTACCGTCCTGCGCACCAGACGGTCTACGAGTGCATTCTCGACCTCTACGGCCGTGGTGAGCCCGCCGACGCGGTCACCGTGTCCGCCGAACTGCAGCGCCGGGGCGACCTGATCCGCCTCGGCGGCGCGCCGTACCTGCACACGCTCATCGCGACCGTGCCCACTGCCGCCAATGCCGCCTACTACGCCGAGATCGTCGCCGAGAAGGCCACGCTGCGGCGCCTCGTCGAGGCCGGTACGCGGATCGTGCAGCTCGGCTATCACGGTGCGGAGGGTGGCGAGGTCAACGACATCGTCGACCGCGCCCAGGCCGCGATCTACGAGGTCACCGAACGCAGCACCAGCGAGGACTACGTCGCCCTCGAAGAGCTGCTCCAGCCCACGATGGACGAGATCGACGCCATCGCCTCCCGCGGCGGGGTCTCCCTGGGTGTCCCCACCGGCTTCGTGGACCTCGACGCCGCCACGAACGGCCTGCACCCGGGCCAGATGATCGTGGTGGCGGCGCGTCCGGGGTTGGGGAAGGCCCTGGCTCTCGACACTCCGCTGCCCACTCCGTCCGGCTGGACGACCATGGGTGACGTCGCTGTCGGCGACTTCCTTCTGGGCGCGGACGGTCGGCCCACGCAGGTCGTCGCCGCCACCGAGGTCATGCTCGGGCGGCCCTGCTATGAGGTCGCCTT
Source organism: uncultured Actinomycetota bacterium (assembly GCA_963720845.1). Classification (GTDB taxonomy): domain Bacteria; phylum Actinomycetota; class Actinomycetes; order Mycobacteriales; family Pseudonocardiaceae; genus Pseudonocardia. Next base: position 50,741 of record CAVRHG010000003.1, read on the forward strand.
CTCGGACGGCACGGTCATCGTCGCAGACACCGAGCACCAGTGGATCACCGTTGACGGTGCCGATTGCCGTGCCGTTCGCACCACCCAGGTGCTCGCCCGCACGCTGCGGAGCCCCGACGGGCAGCCCCACCACGTCGTCGACGCCCCGCCGCCGCCCGCTCGTGCACACCGGGCACCCCTCGTGCACACCGCCCACCGTGCGCACGGCGGTGGCGCGGTGTGCACCGCCCCGCCGCTCGCCCCGTACCCGCGGCGCCCTCGGCCCCGGTTGATCGTCGACGTCCGTCCGGTGCGGAGCGTGCCGGTGCGCTGTGTCGAGGTCGGTGCCGTCGATCACCTCTATCTCGCCGGTTGGTCGATGGTGCCCACGCACAACTCGACGCTCGGGCTCGACTTTGCCCGCTCCTGCTCGGTCAAGCACGGCATGACGAGTGCGGTGTTCTCGCTGGAGATGAGCAAGAGCGAGATAGTCATGCGGCTGCTTTCGGCCGAGGCGCGCATCCGGCTCGCCGACATGCGTGCCGGGCGGATGAGCGACGACGACTGGACGCGCATGGCGCGCCGGATGAGCGAGATCAGCGAGGCGCCGCTGTTCATCGACGACTCGCCGAACCTCACGCTCATGGAGATCCGGGCCAAGGCGCGCCGGCTCAAGCAGCGCAACGACCTGAAGCTGGTGATCCTGGACTACCTGCAGCTGATGACCTCGGGCCGGAAGGTCGAGTCGCGCCAGCAGGAGGTCAGCGAGTTCTCCCGGCAGATCAAGCTCCTGGCGAAGGAGCTCGAGGTTCCGGTGGTGGCGATCAGCCAGCTCAACCGTGGCCCGGAACAGCGCACCGACAAGCGGCCGATGATCTCGGACCTGCGCGAGTCGGGCTGTGTCACCGCAGGGACCCGGCTGCTCCGGGCAGACAGCGGTGCGGAGATCACGATCGGCGACCTGCTCACGTCCGGGGAGCGCGGTGTGCGGTTGTGGTCGGTGGACGAGCGGATGCGCATGGTGGCCAGCGAGGTCACCAACGTCTTCCCCAGCGGGGTCAAGGAAGTGTTCCGCGTACGCCTGGCATCGGGACGCGAGGTCGAGGCCACCGCAAACCACCCGTTCCTCACCATCGACGGCTGGTGCGCGCTCGAGGACCTGGCTGTGGGCGACCGCGTCGCGACGCCGCGGCGCATTCCGGCACCGACGCAGATCGTGCCGATGCCGGAGGAGAGGATCGTGCTCCTGGCGCATCTCATCGGCGACGGATCGTTCGTGAAGCGCCAGCCGCTGAGGTACGCGAGCACGGACGAAGCGAACCTGCAAGCGGTCGGTGATGCGGCGCGAGCAGGGTTCGGAATCACCGCGGTCCGCGACGAGTACGCCGCAGCGCGGTGCACGACGCTGCGGCTGCCAGCGCCGTACCGATTGACCCACGGTCGACGGAACCCCATCGCCGCATGGCTGGACGAGCTCGGCTTGTTCGGGCTGCGCAGCCACGAGAAGTTCGTGCCGGCCCCGGTCTTCTCGTTGCCGGACGAGCAGGTGGCGCTGTTCCTGCGTCACCTCTGGGCGACGGACGGGTCGGTCAGCTGGGACAAGTCGGCGTCAATGGGCAAGATCTACTACGCCTCCAGCAGCCGTCGCCTGGTCGAAGACGTCGCCCGACTCCTCGTCCGTCTCGGGGTGCGCAGCCGCTTGCAGCGCACCACGAAGGCCGGCTATCGGCATTGCTGGCATCTACACATCTCCGGCTCGGAGAACCAACTCCTGTTCCTGCGCGGGATCGGCGTGCACGGACTACGTGGAGTCGCGGCACGTGAACTGGCTGGCCGACTCGACGACATCGTCGGTAGAGCGAACGCCGATTCGGTCCCCATCGAAGTGTGGAACAAGGTGCGACGCCTACTGGCCGAACAGCGGATGACCCATCGAGACTTCGCGGCCGTGCTGGGCTCGCGGTTCTGCGGATCGACGATGTGGAAGCATGCGCCAAGCCGGTCGCGACTTGCCCGGGTCGCCGCGGTGTTGCACGACGCGGAGTTGGACATGCTGTCTACGAACGACGTCTTCTGGGAAAAGATCGTCGATGTGCAGTGCCTGGGCGAGCAGGAAGTTTTCGACGCTACAGTCGGCGGGACGACGCACAATTTCGTAGCAGATGGTGTCATCCTTCATAACTCGATCGAGCAGGATGCGGACATGGTCATCCTGCTACACCGGCCCGATGCCTTCGAACGCGACGATCCTCGGGCCGGCGAGGCGGACCTCATTCTCGCCAAGCACAGGAACGGTCCCACCAGCACCATCACCGTCGCCCACCAGCTGCACTACAGCCGCTTCGCGGACCTGGCCCACGGCTGAGTGGAGCGGAGCTGACCGACGGCGAACGAGCAGCCCTCGCCGGCGGGCTGTCGGTGAACAAGGACATGCACCGCAAGCTCTACGTCGCCTGCACTCGGGCGGCGCGCGCTGGGCGATGCTCAGCCCCAGTTCTTGAGGGAACGCGCCCAGCAGCGTGCAGTTCAGACGCCGGTCCAGGAGTGGGTGACGGGGTCGAGCCACCAGTGCGGGAACTCCACCCAATCCCCCCAACGCATGGCGACCTGCTGCATCACCGGCACACCGGTCGGGCCGGGCAGCAGGACGTTCCCGTCGGCCGGGCGTCCGACCAGGATTGCCACCACCGCTCCCGGCGGCAGCGGGAGACTCGGCTCGTCGCCGGCGGGCAGCGGGATGCGCCATTCCCGTTCGTGCAGCCAGTCCGACCGCGCCACGGTGGTCGTCTCCAGCCGGGTGGCCCGCCGCCGCTGCTCGTCGTCGAGGTGCGCGTACTGCTCGGCGCGGACGTACCAGGTGGGCCCGCCGCCAATGTCGTAGACCCACTGGCGGTTGAGCACGACCCCCATGGCGGGAACCGGCGTTGACCGGTCCGGACGCGGCATGGACGCGCGAGCGGTTCCAGGCCGCCCTGCGCGTGGTGCCGCTACGGCCACGCCTGCTGACCGGTCAGCCCGACGGGCGGTGTAGTTCCTGCCCCAGCCGCGCGGCGAGCTGCACGGCTTGCTCGATCTCGGCGCGTCGGTTGGAGACGCTTTCGATGTTGAGCCCGAACGGGATGCCGAGCCGCCGGCAGTACGCGATGAGGTCGAGGGCGCAGGAGAGGGACTGGTCGTAGGAGGTGGTGAGGACGTCGTCAGAGTGCTTCATTTCGTTCTGGATCCAGCGGGGCACGTCGACGCCGAGCCAGGTCAGGAACTCCAGGGTCTTCATTGAGCCCACGACCGTGAAGGTGAACACGATCGGCGCCGGGTCGACGTCGCGGGCGGCGCACTCGACGTGGTAGTCGGAGACGATGTTCTTTGCCGCGTTCACGTCGTAGACGACCTGGGTGACGAAGAACGTGCAGCCGGCGTCCTGTTTCGCGAGCAGCCGCAGGTGCTCGTCGCCGCTGCGGGTGTGGCGTTCCGGAATGGCGACGCCACCGAGCGCGAGCTGCGGCCTCGCCTCCGCCCGTAGCTCGTGGGCGTGCTTCAGCGACATCGCCACCTCCTTCTCATGTGTGGAGGCGCCGACGAACACCGACAGCACGCGGTCGGGATCCTGGGCGTCCAACCACGCCCGCAGGTCGGGCTCGGGATATTTCCCCACGACGCGGAAGACCACGGTGGGGGCGGTCCAGGCGGTGAGGTGCCGCGTGAGGTAGTCGGCGGGGTCCATCGTCGAGAGGAACGGGAAGGGCCGCTGCTCGGACTTGCGGTCGCTCTCGTCGTCGATGTCGTAGAGCACGAGGCCATCGAGGGCCAGCGGGCGGAGCCGGTCCAGTGTGGCGTCGGCGATCTCTTGGGCCCGCTCCGGCGAGGTCGACTGCCGGGGCGGGGTGACCGCGAAGAGCAGGAACTCGCCGTTGCGTTCCGAGATGCGACGCCGAAGATCCATGACGACAACCGTACGGGCGAGCAGTAGCCACCGGGCTGTGGAGACCGACGCGGGCGCCGGTGGCGCCGGTGGCGCCGTGGCCGGTGCCGTAGCCGCGGTTGCGCAGCTCAGCGACGCCAGTCGCGACGCTCAGGAGGTGCCGAGGATCTGACCGCGACCGCCGAGCAACTGCGCCAATTGCAGGTCCTGACCGCGCGGCTGTCCACCGCCGTCACCCAGGACGACATTGCTGATGTGGTCGTGCGCCATGGGATCGAGCTGATCGCCTGCCATGGCGTTGTCGGGGTCCTGAGCGCCGACGGGACGCAGTTACGCACCTGGCCCACCGCCGGGTTCCCCACGGATCTGGTGGCGGACCTCCGTCTGCTGCCGCTCGATGCTGTGACCCCGCTGACCCAGGCGATCCGGACGGTCGGTCGACCGGTCCTGGTCCCGACCCTGGGTCAGATCCGCGACCGGTTCCCCGACACCGTCGACACGCACATCGCGACCGGTACCTGCGGCGTGCTGGCACTTCCTGTCTGCGTCGGCGACGAGGTCATGGGCGCGCTGGCGTTCGGCTTCGAGACCGAACACGGCATCGACGGTGCCCGGCTCACCTACGCCCACACCCTGGCCGACCTGACCGCACAAGGCCTGGAACGCGCACGGCTCTACGAACGCCAGCACCGCGCCGCCCACGAACTCCAGCAAGCGCTGCTCCCGCCGACTCCGCTCGACCTACCCGGCGTCAAGGCAGCCGCCGCCTACCGGCCCGCCGACTCCGACCACGACGTCGGCGGCGACTGGCACGACGTGTTCGCGCTCCCCGGGAACCGCGTCGGCCTGGTCATCGGCGACGTCATGGGCCACGACCTGCACGCCGCCGCCGCCATGGGCCGTGTCCACGCCATGCTCCGCGCCATCGCCCCCACCGCCATCGCCCCCACCGCCACCGCCCCCACCGCCACCGGGCCCGCGGACACCCTGGACCGCCTCGACTTCGCCACCACCAGCCTCGCCCTCACCACCATCGGCTACGGCGACTACGACCCCACCGCCGGCCTGCTCCGCTACGCCTGCGCCGGACACCTCCCACCCCTGCTGGTCACCCACGGCCACGCCCGCTACCTCCCCGACGGCAGATCCATGCCGCTGGGCGTCCCCGTGGGAGCACGGGAAGGCACCCGCCCGCCCCGCGCAGAGGCCGCCCTCCACGTGCCACCCGGCTCGCTGCTCCTGTGGTGCACCGACGGCCTCGTCGAACGCCGCGGCGAGGACATCGACACCGGTCTCGACACCCTCGCCCACCTCGCCGAACATGTACGAGGAAACGACCCGCACACCCACCGCGACACGATCATGAGCGAGATGGCCGACGGTCATCACCTCCACGACGACATCGCCCTGCTCTGCACCCGCCTCGACCGCACCCACGACTCCTGACGACCAAGCACCTCAACGCTCGACGTGCAGCAGCCCGAGCCGTTGGGTGGCGCGGGTCATCGAGACGTAGAGGTCGGCGGGGTTGTGGGCCCGGATCCGCTCCGGGTCGACGATCACGACGACGTCGAACTCGAGGCCCTTCGCCGACACCGGGGTGTGCAGCTGCACAGGAAGATCGGCAAGACCGGCCAGGGTTTCTCCATCAGCGGCGATCACCGCCAGCGTCCCGCGGCCCAGCTGCGCCACCTCCGCCTCGACGGCCGTGCGCACCTGCGCTACGAGGTCGGTCGCGGGCACGGTGTGCTGCCACGGGTCCTCGCCCGTCGCCCGCACCGATTCGGGTGGCCGGCGGTCGGGCGCGAACTCGGCCAGCACGGCAGCGGCCAGCGCCATGATCTCGGCGGGCGTCCGGTAGTTCACCGTGAGCGTCCGGTAGGTCCACCGGGAACCGAGGTGCGGGGCCAGTACGTCCGCCCACGCATGCGCTCCGGCGGAGGCGCTGCGCTGGGCGAGGTCGCCCACCGCGGTGACCGAGCCGGACGGGCAGCGCCGCAGCAGGACGTGCCAGTCCATAGCGGAGAGCTCCTGCGCCTCGTCGATGACGAGGTGCCCGTACCGCCAGTCCCGGTCGGCGGCCGCCCGCTCGGCGACGCTCATGAGGTGCTCGGGCACCTGCCGCGCGGCGAGCACGTCCGCGGTGACGAAGTCGGTCGGGCGCAGCTCGTCGGGATCCTCCCCGGCGATCTGGCGGTCCGCCGATTCGAGGATGTTCAGCACCTCCGCGGCGTAGGCGCTGTCGGGCCCGCTCCGCGGAGCCGGCCGGCCCGGGCGGGGGGCCGAGCAGCTCGGCCAGCTCGTCGAGCAGCGGTGCGTCCGCCACCGTCCACGCGGAGCCCTCGGCGCGGTACAGCGCGGAGACGTCGGTTCCTCCACCGCTCTCCGCCGAGGCCAGGCGGTCCGGCGACGCGAAGAGCTCGGCGAGGACCTGCTCCGGGGTCAGCACCGGCCAGAGCCGCTCGACCGCCGCGTGGAAGCCGAGGTCCGAGCGCAGGTCGTCGCGCAGCTCGCGGCGCAGCTCCGCCGACACCGCCCGCCGCGGCAACCGGTTCGATCTCCGGGAGGTCGCCGAGCTCGCCGAGGAGCGCGGCGAGCTCGGGCGGGTCCGCCAGGTCCTGGTCGAGCCGCTCGACGCCCTGCGTGACGAGCAGGCCGCCGAGCGTGTCGCGGAACGTCGCCCGTGCGGCGTTGTGGGGCAGGCCGGTCGCCCGGGCGCGCCTCCTGGCTTCCGTCGCCGTCGCGCGGTCGATCTCGACGGTGACGTCGTCGAGCTCGATCGCGATCGGCGACCCGGGCAGCTCCTGCCGGTCGGCGACGGCGCGGCGCAGGACGTCCAGCATCGCCAGGCCGCCCTTCGTGGCGGCCACCTCGTCCGGATCGACGGCGGTGGCGACGACGCCGTGCGCCAGCCGGCCGGGGGTCGTGAACACCACCGCCGACTCGCCCAGCGCCGGGAGCACGCCCCCGACGTACCGGATGAACGCGGTGCTGGGCCCGACGACCAGCACGCCGCTGCGGGCCAGCCGCTCGCGGTGGGTGTAGAGCAGGTAGGCGACGCGGTGCAGCGCGACGGCGGTCTTCCCGGTCCCGGGGCCGCCCTCGATCACGACGACACCGGAGAGCGGCAGCCGGATGATCGCGTCCTGCTCGGCCTGGATCGTCGTCACGATGTCGCGCATCGTCGATCCGCGCGGCGCCTTCAGCGCGGCGAGCAATGCCGGATCGGACGCGGATCCGGAATCGGCGTCCTGGTCCAGCACATCGTCGTGGAAATCGGCGACCCGCTCGTCGGGCGCCGTTCCGGCGAGCTGGAAATGGCGTCGCCGGGTCACCCCGAGCGGCGTGGCCAACGTCGCGCAGTAGAACGGCCGGGCGGCGGGTGCCCGCCAGTCGATGAGCGCGCTCTCCCCGTCCGCAGGATCGGTGAGCCCGATGCGGCCGATGTAGCTCGTCGACGTGTCGGTGTGATCGAGCCGGCCGAAGCACAACCCCGAGCGGGCGGCGGCCAGCGCGTTCACCCGCTCCGACCAGCGGTGCACGGAGACGTCGCGCTCCCAGCGGGCACTGAGCTGCCCGCCCGTCGGCGCGGCCAGCATGCCGCGCGCCTGGGCCGTGGCCGCCGCGAGCTCGGTGGCGAGCAGCGCGTGCAGCCGGCGGATCCGCGCGGTCTCCGCGTCCAGCTCCTGCCCGAAGGGGGGTCTGTCCACGCTCTTCCCGCGCATGCTATTCTGAAGTTGCGGAGTAAGAGAATTTCTCTCTGATGGCACCCTTAAGAATAGCCTTTCCGCATTTCCTCGCGCAAAGTCTCATCGGGTGAACCGCATGTTCGGGCACATGCCATGTCGCCGCGGGGTTGCGCCCGTCTGCCGCATCCAGTGCACCGTCCGTCGCGTAGGCCGTCGTCGCGCACGCCAGCCCGGTACGGTCCCGGCCGGCACCTCTTCGTGCGGACTCCCGGCCCGCGCGGAGCACTCCGATACCGGCTCCCCACCGTGAAGGCGCCCGCTATGTCCGATTTCGCCGTGTCCGATCCGGCCATGTCCGATCCCGCCACGCCGTCCCGCCGCGCCCGCCGTGCCGCGGACGCCGCGCTCCGTGCCGACATCCGGCGTCGGAACCGGATCGACCGGTACGCGCGCACCCCCACCCCGCCGACGGAGCGCCTGATCACGCGCGTCGTCGGCGCCGTTCTCCGCCAACCCCACGTGTGAGGCCGGCTCCCGGCTACGCGCGCGTCGCCGCAGCCACTCGATGGGGTCGCCCCAGGTCGCCGTCGCCGTCGCGGGCCGGGTCCGGCGGGCCGCCCGGCCGTGCCGGTTCGCCCACCACGACGCCGGCCTGGCGCAGCAGGGCGCGTGCGAGGCCACGGCGCTGAGCGGAGTAGGTGAGCACGTGCGCCAGCACGCTGCCGAGCACGAAGCTCTCGGGTGGGTCGCACAGCGCGTCGACCAGCCGGTCGCCCCACGCGCGCCGTCGCTCGACGTCGCGGACGAACGCGAGCCAGCGTGGCGCCACGGCGTCGAGCCGGCCCTGAAGCGTCACCGGGTCGGCGTCGTCGGCGATCCGGCCGGGGTGGTCGGCGCCCTCGACGGAGGCCAGCCAGATCTCGTAGGTCCCCACGCAGTTGTTGAGCAGCGCGGCGATCGAGGCCTCCGGGCCCGCCCACTGCAGCAGGGTCAGCCCGGGTAGCCGCTCGCGGGCGTACTCGGCCGGGTCGAGGCCCTTGGCCAGGTCCACGAGCGTGCGGACGTCGTCGACGTCGTGGTGCACCATCAGCGCGGTGACCTCGCCGGCCGACGCCCCGGCCGAGCCCTCGACCCACAGGCTGTCCGGCGCGTGGAAGTGGATTCCGTTCGGTGCGGGCAGCCAGTGTGCGGAGCCGGTGGTCGACCCGGTGGGCATCGCACTGGTTGTTCCACCTGCGCTGGGCGGATGCCCGTAGGCGCGGGCGAACGCGCGCGCGAACCCCTCGACCGAGCCGTACCCGGCCGCGAACGCCGCGTCGGTGACCGGGACGCCCCGCGCGAGCTGCCACGCGGCGCGTTCGAGCGCCACACGCCGCCGCATCGCCACGGGCGGCTCGCCGGCATCGCGGACCAACCGACGGCTGAAGTGGAACGGCGAGGAGTACGCCCCGTGGGCCATGTCGGCCAGCGACCGGTTCTCCTCGTCGAGGACGGCGTCGAGGAGCTCGCGCAGCCGGTCGCGGCCCGTCATGCGCCAGCCCGTCGTGCGCGGGCCGAGCACCGCGTAGCGCGCGCAGGCGAACGCGCCGTTGCGGGCCAGGTCGGTCAGGCGCAGGGCGTAGCGACGCGGGAACACCGGCCGTCCTGCCCCGAGCGTCACCGGCGCGATCGCGGCGACGATCTCGTCCAGGAGACCGGCGTCGGCGAACTGCCCGGCCAGGTCTCCGCCCCCGACCACCCACACGTCCTTCCCGCCTGCGGCCGCCACCAGCTCGGCGTGCACGGCCGTGACGTCACCGGAGGCGAACCGCAGGTCGGCGCCGTCGACCCGCGGCAGGTCGCGGTGGGTGAACACGACCGCGGGCATCGGATAGCCCCACTTCTCGACGCCCGCGGTGATCCGTGCGCGGATCCACTCGTAGGTCGTCGCGCCCATGACGATGGCGCCGACCCCGGCGATGAACGCGGTGTAGTTCATCGGGCCGTCCGCGTCGATGTCCTGGACGAAGAGCCAGTCCAGCGAGTCCGCGGGGTCGGCGATGTACCCGTCGAGCGTGGTCGCGGTGTAGTACA
>CAVRHG010000004.1:0-6972 GCA_963720845.1 uncultured Actinomycetota bacterium
ACTCACGGTTCCCGGCGCCGGCCGTCCTCGGTCCAGTTGGCCTCGACCTTCTTGCTCGGCTGCACCCGCGGCGGCTCGCCCGGCATCTTCGGGTAGTCGGGGGGATAGGGCATCTCGCCGCCACCGGACTCCTCGTAGAGCCGCAGCAGCGGCTCCAGCGAGTTCGCGACGTCGTCGATCGCGGCCCAGGGGTCGCCGTCGGCGAGCCGGTCGGGCACGGTGAACAGCGTGAACGCCGTCGGATCGGTGGTCTCGGCGAGCTCGGCCCAGGTCAGGGGGGTGCTCACCGGGGCACCGGGGATCGGGGGCAGCGAGTAGGCCGAGGCGATCGTGCGGTCCCGGCAGTTCTGGTTGAAGTCGACGAACACGCGTTCGCCGCGTTCCTCCTTCCACCACTTGGTGGTGACGCCGTCGTCGCGCCGTTCCATGGCCCGGCCGAACCCGATCGCCGCGTGCCGGACGTCGACGAACTCCCACTCGGGCCGGATGCGCACGTAGATGTGCACGCCGCGGTTGCCCGAGGTCTTCGGGAAGCCGACGAGGCCGAGCTCGTCGAGCAGCTCCTTGGCCACCCCGGCGATCCGGGCCGCGTCGCGGAACGACGTGCCGGGTTGCGGGTCGAGATCGATGCGCAGCTGGTCGGGGCGGTCGACGTCCGTGCAGCGAACCGGCCAGGGGTGGAACGTGAGCGTGCCCATCTGCGCGCACCATACGGGCACGGCGATCTCGGTCGGGCAGATCTCGGCGGCTCTCCGGCCGGAGGGGAACGTGACGTCCACGCTCTGCAGGTAGTCGGGGGCACCTTTCGGGACCCGCTTCTGGTAGAACGCGTCGGCCTTCTCCCCGGGCCGGCCGGTCGCGAGCTTGACGTCGGGGCGGACGCCGCTCGGCCAGCGTTCCAGCGCGGTGGGCCGGTCGCGCAGGGCGCGCATCAGGCCCTCCTCGACCCGCGTGAAGTACTCGGCGACCATCAGCTTCGTGACGGCGGGCGTCCGGTCGGTGGCCTCGTAGATCACCCGGTCCGGGCTGGACACGCGGACGGCGCGCCTTCCCGCCTCGACCTCGACGGCGGACGGTTTGGGCATCCGCTCAAGCTAGTGGTTGATCTCCCGTCGCACAGCGCGTGTGGCCGGCGCGCCCGCTGCGCAGGGTGTGCCGGCCCCGGTCGCCGTGCGATCCCCGTGGGTGACGTGCGTCCCGAATCGGGCCGAAGGTGCTTCACGTCGGGCGGCCGGGGTATCTCGCGCGCATGGCTGCCTCCCCGGGTCACCGGGTCGTCCTCGTCACCGACGCGTTCGATGCCCCGGATCGGCGGTCTGCTGCGGCTCGCGCGGGTGCAGCCGGTCGGAGCGCTGCTGGACGTGATGTTCGGCCGGTTCGGCCGGGCGATCGCCGATCAGGTCGCGGGCCTGATGCGGGAGCAGGAGCGCGGCGTCCCGGCGCGCTGACCGTCAACCATGAGTTGACGCCCGCACTGTCGTCAACTTAGAGTTGACGCATGACGGAACCCCTTCGCATGACAGGCACTCCCCGGCTGGACGACCTGATCGTCGGCGTCGAGACCGCGCACAGCGATCCGCTGGACCGGGTCGCGACCGCCGTGCTCGTCGGCGAGACGCTCGGCGAGACCGCTGACCACCTCATCGGCCACTTCGTCGACCGCGCCCGTCGGGCCGGGGCGTCGTGGACCGACATCGGGCACAGCATGGGTGTCAGCAAGCAGGCCGTGCAGAAGCGGTTCGTCCCGAAGGAGCCGGCGCAGGACTTCACACGGTTCACCCCGCGTGCGCGCAACGTGGTGGTGGCGGCCCAGAACGAGACCCGAGCCGCGGGCAACCCGGAGATCCGGCCGGAGCACCTGGTGCTGGGGTTGCTGGCGGAGCCGGACGGGCTCGGCGTCCGGGCGCTGATGGCGCAGGGCGTCACGGCGGAGACCGTCCGGCAGGCGGCGACTGCTGCGTTGCCCCCACCCGTCGACGACCTGCCGGCGTTGATCCCGTTCGATGCCGCGGCCAAGAAGGCGCTCGAGCTCACCTTCCGCGAGGCGCTGCGGCTCGGTCACACCTTCGTCGGCACCGAACACCTGGTGCTCGCCCTGCTGGAGCAGGAGGCCGGTTCGGGCGTGCTCGCCGGGCTCAGGGTCGACAAGCGGGCCGTGGAGTCGACGGTCACCGCCTACCTGGCGCGGTGACCGTCACGGGTAGAGGTGGCCCAGCAGCAACCGGTTCGCCGCGGCCGCCGACTCGATCGTGGCGACGTGCGCGCCCGGAATGATCTCCAACCGGGCGCCGGGGATGCCGGCGGCCAGGGTTCGGGTGTGCCGCCGCCCAGCCCGGAGTGAACCAGCGGGCAGCTCGGCCATGCGGTACTCGCCTGGTTGGGCCGGGGAGGCACCGTGGCCGGGCAGGTCGACCCGTACCACCCGGAACCGGCCGACGAGCGCCGGCAGCTGCGGCCGCCACATCTCCACGGTGCTGCCCAGCGAGCCGACCAGGACGAGCACCGGCCCGTCGGCGGGACCGTCGACGACGTGGTGCGGACGCACCGTCACCGCCGGCCCGCGCCCACTGTCTTCATCGCGCGCAGGGTGGTCAGCTCCCGCTCCGTCGGCGGGGTCGTCTCGCCGAGCTCGTCGGAGATCTCCAGCGACCACCCGGTCTCGGCCCGCGCCTGCTCGACCGTGACACCCGGGTGCAGCGCGGTGAGCATCAGCTCCTTGGACGCCGGCTCGGGTTCCAGCACGCCGAGGTCGGTGATCACCCGGACCGGTCCCGCGCCGCGCAGCCCGAGCAGCGCGCGGTCGGTCGGCCCCGTGCCGTGGCCGCACGTGGTGACGAAATCGACCCGGTCGACGAACGCCCGCTTGCGGTGGCGCATCACGACGATCACCTCGCGGCAGCCCGCGGAGATCTCGGGGGCGCCCCCGGAGCCGGGCAGCCGGACCTCCGGCTCGTCGTACTCGCCGATGACCGTGGTGTTGAGGTTGGCGTAGCGGTCGATCTGGGCGCCGGACAGGAACCCGACGTCCATCCGGCCGGACTGCAGCCAGTAGTTGAAGATCTCGGGCACGCTGACGACCGACAGCGCGGTGTCGGCCAGCACACCGTCGCCGATCGAGAGCGGCAGCTCGTCGGGCCGGGTGTCGATCGTCCCGGACTCGTAGACGAGTACCAGACCGGGGGCATGCAGGCGGCGGGCCAGGTTCGCCGCTCGCGACGGGAGGTCGATCCCGACAAAGACCACCTGGCCGTCGCGCAGCTCGCGCGCCGCGGCGACGGTCATCATCTCCTCGGCCGTGTGGTTCACGGTGCCCCCCGCTCCGTGGCCGGCTCGCCCTTCTCGACGTCACGCAGCCACGCGGTGAACGTCTCCCGGTCCCGGCTGATCTTCTCCCACTCCAGGTAGGCGGCGTTGTCCCGGTCGTAGTAGCCGTGCGCGTACGAGGGCGCCGCACCGCCGGGGACGACCGCGACGGCGTCCACCGTGAACCGGGGCAGCACGACCTCACCCGGCACGGGCGTCAGCTCGTCCACGATCTCCTCGACGGTCACCAGCGCGTGCCGGGCCGCGAGCACGGCCTCCTTCTGCACGCCCGAGATGCCCCACATCGAGACGTTTCCGTCGCGGTCGGCTCGTTGGGCGTGCACGATCGTGACGTCCGGGTTCAGCGCCGCGACGGCCGTCAGGTGCTCGCCGGTGAACGGGCAGCGGACCGTGGAGACGCCGCGCGTGTGCCGGACCAGGTCGGTGCCCGCGGCGCCGCGCAGGACCGCGAACGGCAGGCCCGAAGCCCCGGCGACGTACCGGTTGGCCATCCCGGCGTGGGTGTACTCCTCGATCTCCAGCGGGACCGGCCACCCCGCCGTGATCGCGTCGCGGAGCCGGAAGAGCGAACCGACACCCGGGTTGCCGCCCCACGAGAAGATCAGCTTGCGGGCGCAACCCGCACCGATGATCTGGTCGTAGACGAGGTCCGGCGTCATCCGGGCGAGCGTCAGGTCGCGCCGGCGCTGGCGGATGATCTCGTGCCCGGCGGCGAACGGGATGAGATGGGTGAACCCCTCGAGCGCGACCGTGTCGCCGTCATGCACGAACTCGGCCACGGCATCGGTCAACGACACGATCTTGGCCACATGCGGAACGCTAGTGGGCGACCCGTGACCGGGCAATCGCGGCCGGCAACCTTCCGCAGATTCACCCGCGACACGCCGAAGGAGATGCGCGGATCAGGCGTCGGCGTCCCGTTCGGCGGCCCGCGTGATGTTGCGGACCATGCCGCCGAACACCAGCCCGTGGAACGGCGCGACGGCCCACCAGTACAGGTGCCCGGCCAGTCCGCGGGGGAGGAAGACGGCGCGTTGGCGGTAGCGCGAGCCCGCGTCCGCGGCCGGTCGGACGGTCAGCTCGAGCCAGGCGCGGCCGGGGACCTTCATCTCGGCGCGCAGCCGCAGCAGGCGCTCGCCGTCCGTGTCCTCCAGCCGCTCGACCCGCCACCAGTCGAGGGCGTCGCCGGTGTGCAGCCGGTCGGGGTCGCGCCGACCGCGGCGCAGCCCGACGCCGCCGACCAGCCGGTCCAGCCAGCCGCGCACCGACCAGGCCAGCGGGAACGAGTACCAACCCCGGCCTCCGCCGATGCCGGTGACGACCGACCACAGCGCCTCGGGTGCGGCGGTGCAGGGGCGCTCGCGATCGTCGATGTACACGGTGCCGCCCGCCCACTGCGGGTCGCTGGGCAGCGGGTCCGCAGCGGCGCCGGTGCCCGCGGCGTCGGACCATCGCGTCTCCACGTCACCGGTATTGATCTTGGTGAGGGCGAGCGCGACGGCCTGGTCGTAGCCGATGCGCCCCTCGGGCGGGTCCGGCACATACTCGAGGATGTCCTGCTCGCGACAGACCACCTCGTGGACCAGCGAGTCGATCAGCGGGGCCGCGATGGCTCGCGGCACCGGCGTCACGACGTTCACCCAGTGCGCCGAGAGCCGCGGCGTCAGCACCGGCACCGGCAGCACGCGGCGGGCGGGCAGCCCGGCGACGGTCGCGTAGCGCGACATCATCTCGCGGTAGGTGAGCACGTCGGGGCCACCTATGTCGAAGGTCCGGTTGACGCTCTCGGGCAGCCGAGCGGCGGCGATCAGGTAGCGCAGCACGTCACGGATGGCGATCGGCTGGATGCGGGTGCCGACCCAGCGCGGCGTCACCATCACCGGAAGCCGTTCGGTCAGGTAGCGCAGCATCTCGAAACTCGCCGACCCCGACCCGAGGACGACGGCGGCCTGCAGCACCGCGGTGGGTACGCCGCTGGACAGCAGGAGCTCGCCGACCTCACGGCGGCTCTCCAGGTGCGTCGACAGCGGCCCGTCGGGATGCAGGCCGCCGAGGTAGACGATGCGGCGCACGCCGCAGTCGCGCGCCACCCGGGCGACGATGGTCGCGGCCCGGCGGTCGATCGCCGCGAAGTCGCGGTCGACCAGGGAGTGGACGAGGAAGTACACGACATCGACCCCCACGCAGGCGCGCCGTACGGCGTCCTCGTCGAGTAGGTCGCCGCGCACCACCTCGGCGTCGCGGGCCCACGGGACGTCGCGCAGCTTCGCGGGGTCGCGCACCAGGCAGCGCACGGCGTCGCCCTCGGCCAGGAGTCGCGGGGCGAGCCGCCCACCGACGTAGCCGGTGGCACCGGTGACGAGATGTCGCACAGGTCGATGCTGCCGTGCGGCGGCCGGGTCGGCATGTCGACGGGCCCTGTTCGGTACGGGCTGTGCCCAGCCGACCCGACGGGGGGACCACGGTCGGGTACCAGCGTGGCCGTCCCCGACACCGGTCGGGTGAGGGCGGCGGCCGTCCAGGTCGAGCGCGGTGGCCAACTTGTCCGTATGCGGGCGGTTCGACGCGCCGAATCCACCCGATCGGATGGCAACCGTGCCCGAGGTCGGTAATGGTTGCGTCGCGACCGTTTCCCCGTGCGGGTGTCGCCGTTGTGGGTGGCGAGTGCGCGGATGGGACAGGGGGACGGCGTGGCGGAGCGGTCGGGCATGTGGGGCGGGACGCCGAACCGGTCGGAGCATCCGATGGCAAACCTCGGCCGACGGGGGACGGAGCGTCCGGCGGTGAACCGGTGGGGACCGGAACGCCTCGCCGAGCCCGAGCCCGACCGCGCCGACGCCATCGACGGGCGGCACGCCCTCGACCGGGACGCCGCGCTCACTCCGATCTTCACGGCGCTGCGCCGTGGACGGTGGCGGCGGTCCCGCGGACAGGCGGGAGCTCCGGGACTGCGGCTGGCACCCGAGCCGGTGGAGCGCCGTCAGGACGGCCCGCCGACGTCGCCCATCCCGGTCGTCCCCGCCCTGCATGCGCTCGACCCGTACCCGACGGGCGGCTACAGGGCGGCAACGGTCGATCCGAATGCGTCAGGAGGGTTCGGGGGGTCGAGCCCTATGCGTCGAGCGGTTTCCGCTGGCCGGTCGTCGAGCCGTCCGCACCCGGTGGTCACCGGGCTGTGCCTGTCGATCTGCAGACGGGGGGCGGTCACCGCGGCGTCGATCCTGGTCCACGGGGGGCCTCGGACGAGCTGCATCGGACGCCGGCCGCGGCACGTCGGTCGATCCCTTCGACCCGGGCTCGTTCGCCCCGCACGCGGCCCCGCCGTCGCGGACGGAGACGACGGCCGTGTGGTCTCCGGGGGACTACTCGATGCCGCCCCAGCAGGTGACCGACACGGGCCGCCACCACCGCCGCCTGGCCCCGGCCGGCTGGTAGCCCGCGCCACGTTCGCCGGCTCACCGCGATCTGCGCTCGCGGTGCCGGCGGGGACGCAGAGCTCCGGGTGTGCGACCGCGGATGTCCACTCCAGCGTGCAGGCGAGATCGGCGTCGGCCCGTGCAGGAAAGCTGCGGAGGGTCCGGTCACGAGCACGGTCGGACCCGTGACGGCCGGGCCGCCGAAATGAGCGTCATGGGGTCGGCGCCGCGG
>CAVRHG010000005.1:0-34026 GCA_963720845.1 uncultured Actinomycetota bacterium
TCACCGGTGACCGTGAAGACCGTGACGGACCAGGTGTCGTTGTCGCCGTACAGGGTCAGCACGGAGATGCTGCCGAGCGGCATGACCAGGGGGCCCCTCCGCTGGGGTTCGGCGCGGCCCGTGAAGTAGCGCGTGTAGTAGACGAAGCCCTTGTCCTCGGCCTCCGCCTGCGGCGGCCGGCCGCCCAGCGCGCCGATCCAGTCGGCCGCGCGGGTCCGCCGGCCCATCGCGTCGATCACGAGGTCCGCCCGCAGCTCCTCCCCCGCGTCCGTGCGGACGCCCGTCACGTGCGGCACCCCCGGGACCGCCGACGGACCCGACAGCAGCCCGGCGACGCGGACGCCGCGGCGGACGGTCACGCCGGGCTGGTCCTGCGCCGCGGCCGCCGTCGCCGCCTCGAGCACCGGACGCCGACCGGTCACCAGCCGCTGCGCCTCGTCGCCCGGGCGCGGACGCGTGTCGGTGAGCGTCGGCGGCAGCGGGTCGAGGTAGTCGACCCACCGGCAGCCCGCCGCCAGCAGCCGGTCGGTCAGCCCCGGCAGCTCGGCGTCGAGGACCTGCCGGAACCGCGCGAACGTGTTGTGCGGCTGGTGGAACTGGGCGACCCCGCCGCGCTTCCAGGACCCCCACGCCTGCGCCGGCGCCTCCGGCGCCCCGTCCGGATCGGCCTCCAGGACGGTGACGTCATGCCCGTCGCGGGCGAGCATCATCGCCGCCGACAGCCCGATCACGCTTCCCCCGCACACCACCACCGAGCTCATCGCACTCCTTCGCTGCGCTCGGTCGGCGCTTCGCGGAGCGCTGTGACATCGATTCGCTCGCTCATGCCACACCTCCTGTCGGTGGGAAGAGGGGTGACCAGCCCTCCCGGATACGTCCTCCGGGGGCGATCCGGGCCGTCACGCCCGTGGCGCGTACACCTGCACGGCGCCGTCGACCTCGCGGGTGGCGAACGTCGGCAGCGGCCGGGGCGCGACCGGCAGTTGGTGGCGGATCAACTCGCCGGACAGGGCGAAGACGGTGGTGTGGCACGGGCAGTCGAGGTTCCGCGCCGCGTCGAGGGTGAGCCGGCAGCCCTGGTGGGTGCACGACCCCGAGACGGCGCGCACGACGCCGTCGATCCGGTGCACGAACCCGGCGACGGCGCCGAGGTCGAAGGCGCGGACGGCGCCCTCGGGAAGTTCGGTGGTGGCGGCGACCGTGTGCCAGACCCCGTCGGTCGGGGTGACGGTGCCGTGTCCGCCGACGTCTCATCCGGGCCGGTGAGCGCGTGACCGACGGCGGCGCCGACCGCGGCGGAGGCGGCAGCGAGACCCGCGCCCTGCACGAGCAGCCGGCGGCGCCCGAGGGACCGGGGGTGCCCGTCTCCCGCCGTGGGCTCGGGGGCGTCCGGAGCGGGGGCGACGGCGGCGGCGCCCGCACCGAGTTCGGCCGCCAGCCGGGCGTGCAGCTCGTCGGCGAACCCCTCGCGCGGCTCGTCCGCCCCAGGCCGCACGGCGCGAAGCGCGATCGCGACGCGCAGCTCGTCGGCCTCGGAGGGCGTGGGCCGGAACGGTCGGGGCCGCCGCCCGGCGAGCAGGTCGTCGAGGTGGCGGCGCAACCCGCGCCCGGTCATCGGTGTGTCTCCTGCGCGAGCGACGGGCGGAGAAGTCCGACGCTGCTGACGCACCTCGGGACGGGTTGTCACACGGCATCGGTGACCGTCGCACCCTGCACAGCAGCTGTGACAGCACGACGCGGTGTGCGACAGCACACGAATGGTGTGACGCCGAGCGGTCGGCCGGCTCACCGGCCTCGACACCGGCCGCCAGCGCCAGGCGGGCGATCGCTCGTGCAGATCGACGCGGCGGAGGCGGAATCCGCGGCGGGTGCGGCGGGTTGGGCCGGACATGGGAGAGTCCGACCTCCACCTCGCCGTGGCCCTCGACGGCACCGGCTGGCACCCCGCATCGTGGCGCGAGCCGGACGCCCGGCCGCGCGAGCTGTTCACCGCCGGCTACTGGGCCGGCCTTGTCGCGGAGGCCGAGCGCGGCCTGCTCGACCTGGTGACGATCGAGGACACCCTCGGCCTGCAGTCGTCGAACCCCCGATCTCCGGACGATCGCACCGACCAGGTCCGCGGCCGGCTCGACGCCGTGCTCGTCGCCGCCCGCGTCGCCCCGCTGACCCGGCACATCGGGATCGTGCCGACGCAGGTGGTCACGCACACCGAGCCGTTCCACGCCTCCAAGGCGATCGCCACGCTGGACTACGTGAGCTCCGGCCGCGCGGGCGTGCGGGTGCGGGTCTCGCACCGGCCGGACGAGGCCGCGCTGTTCGGTCGACGCACGCTTCCGTCCGGCCTGCTCGACGACACGGACCCCGCCGCCCTGGCCGACCTGTTCGACGAGGCCGCGGACTACGTCGAGGTGCTGCGGCGGCTGTGGGACAGCTGGGAGGACGACGCGGAGATCCGCGACGCGGCCACCGGCCGATTCGTCGACCGCGAGAAGCTGCACTACATCGACTTCGAGGGCGCGCAGTTCTCCGTCCGCGGCCCGTCGATCACCCCGCGGCCGCCGCAGGGGCAGCCGGTCGTCGCCGCGCTCGCGCACCGCGACGTCGCGTTCCGGCTCGTCGGGCGGTCCGCCGACCTCGGGTTCGTCACGCCGCGCGACGCGGCCGACGCCGCGGACATCCTGGCGACGATCCGCGCCGAGCAGGACGCCGCGGGGCGGGGCGGCGAGACCGTGCACGTGCTCGGCGACGTCGTGGTGTTCCTCGACGAGTCCGCTGCCGCGGCCGCGGACCGCAAGGAGCGGCTCGACGGCCTGCTCGGGCACGAGTACGTCAGCGACGCGCGGGTGTTCGTCGGGACGCCGGCGCAGCTCGCGGACCTGGCGCTGGAGTGGCAGGCCGCCGGCCTGAGCGGGCTGCGGCTGCGGCCCGGCACGCTCCCCGTCGACCTGGACGCGATCACCCGCGGCCTGGTGCCCGAGCTGCAGCGGCGCGGCGCCTTCCGCACCGGCTACGAGGCCGACACCCTGCGCGGGCTGCTCGGCCTCCCCCGCCCCGCCAACCGCTACGCCCGCCTGAGGGGACATCCCGTGCCGCACAAGCAGATCCACCTCGCCGCGCACTTCCCGGGCGTCAACAACACCACCGTCTGGAGCGACCCGGCGGCCGGCAGCCACATCGAGTTCTCCTCGTTCGTGCACTTCGCGCGGACGGCCGAGCGCGGGAAGTTCGACTTCCTGTTCCTCGCCGAGGGGCTGCGGCTGCGCGAGCAGAACGGGCTGATCTACGACCTGGACGTGGTCGGCCGCCCCGACACGTTCACCGTGCTCGCCGCGCTCGCCGCGGTCACCGACCGGATCGGCCTCACCGGGACGATCAACTCGACGTTCAACGAGCCCTACGAGGTGGCGCGCCAGTTCGCGTCGCTGGACCACCTGTCCGCGGGCCGGGCCGGCTGGAACGTCGTGACCTCGTGGGACGCGTTCACCGGCGAGAACTTCCGCCGCGGCGGCTTCCTGCCGCAGGACAAGCGCTACGACCGGGCGCGGGAGTTCCTCGCCACCACCCGCGTGCTGTTCGACTCCTGGCGGGGCGACGAGGT
The DNA here is from genome assembly GCA_963720845.1 of uncultured Actinomycetota bacterium. Lineage (GTDB taxonomy): Bacteria > Actinomycetota > Actinomycetes > Mycobacteriales > Pseudonocardiaceae > Pseudonocardia. The sequence continues at coordinate 3,599 of CAVRHG010000005.1, forward strand.
CGTCGCGGACAAGGACTCGGGCACCTTCCTCGCCGACCCCGACGCGGGCCGGTTCGCCGTGCACTCCGAGCAGTTCGACATCGCGGGCCGGTTCGCCGTGCCCCGCAGCCCGCAGGGCCGCCCGGTGATCCTGCAGGCCGGCGACTCCGAGGAGGGCCGCGAGTTCGCCGCCGCCGACGCGGACGCGATCTTCACCCGGCACGGCACGCTGGAGGCGGGCCGCGCCTTCTACAGCGACGTCAAGCGTCGCCTCGCCCGCTACGGCCGCAGCCCCGACGACCTCAAGATCCTTCCCGCTGCGACGTTCGTGCTCGGCGACACCGACGACGACGCGCAGGAGAAGGCGCACGTCATCCGCCGCCAGCAGGTCAGCGGCCAGACCGCGATCAAGTTCGCCGAGCAGCTGTGGAACCGCGACCTGTCCGACCGCGACCCGGACGGCCCGCTGCCCACCGAAGACCCGATCGTCGGCGAGAACACGATCTCCAAGGGCCGGGCCAGCGTGCGGATGTACCGCGATCCCATCGCCATCGCGAACGAGTGGCGCGCGCTCGCCGAGGCGAAGAACCTCTCGCTGCGCGACGTCGTCGTCGAGACGACGGCCCGCCAGTCGTTCATCGGTTCCCCCGCCACCGTCGCCGCGGCGATGGACGAGTTCGTGCAGACCGACGCGAGCGACGGCTTCGTCCTCGTCCCGCACATCACCCCGGGCGGGCTCGACGACTTCGCCGACAAGGTCGTCCCGCTCCTGCAGGAGCGGGGCAGCTTCCGCACCGAGTACACGGGCACGACGCTGCGCGAACACCTGGGCCTGCGGCCGCTCGACTGACGGTACGCCCGCCGCGCGGGCCAGGACACGGCCGTTCACGGCAGTGGTGAAGGCCCGCGTGTGAGGAGGCCCGCCAAGGGAGCCGAGCCGTGCCTGGGCAGCATGGTTCTGCTGCTCGATGGGTGGGAGGACACGCCCTTGAGGGTGTTGACCAGCTTCGAGACGGCGACCTTGGGCGGGAGGTTGACCTGCAGGCCCACGGGGTTGGGCGCGCCATGGAACTCGAACAGCGCGGCCTCGAAGTCCGCGTAACCGCCCGCGTGATCTCTTGTGTTTGAGGTGCCGGTCGCCGGAACCGGTGCGGTACTTGGTGACGAACACCGAGTGGCCTGCAGCAGCAGTACGCGGTGCCGGCCGGTGCGGCAGCCGTTCTTGTCGGTCCCGACCGTACGGTGCTCGTGTGCAACTCCGGTACGCCTACCGCCTCAACCCGACCGTCGGCCAGCGGCGGGCGTTGGCGCGCACGTTCGGCTGCTCGCGTGTGGTGTTCAACGACGCCGTGGCCGCACGGCGGGCCGCAAACGCGACCGGGGCCCCGTACCCGACCGATGCGGCGCTGTCCAAGGCGCTCACCCCAGGCCAAGCGCACTCCGGCGCGGGCATGGCTCAGCGAGGTGTCGGCGGTGGTGCTGCAGCAGGCGTTGGCGGACGCGAACACCGCGTACCGCAACTTCTTCGCCTCGGTGACGGGCACACGCAAGGGTCGCAAGCTGGGGGCGCCGCGGTTCCGGTCGAAGCGCGACCGGGCTCAGTCGATCCGGTTCACCAAGGCCGCGCGGTTCCGGGTGCTGCCCAACAGGCGGCTGCGGCTCCCGGGAATCGGCGAGGTGTCGGTCCGCTGGTCGCGTGACATGCCGTCGGAGCCGTCGAGCGTGACGGTGACGGTGGACGCGGCGGGCCGCTATCACGCCTCGTTCGTCGTTGACGTCCCGGACGCCCCGCTCCCGCCGGTCGAGCGCGAGGTGGGTGTCGACCTGGGGCTGACGCATTTCGCGGTGCTGTCCGATGGGCGGAAGGTGGACAACCCGCGGCACGGTCGGAGGGCCGCGGCCAAGCTGCGCCGGGCGCAGAAAGAGCTCGCTCGCCGTCAGCGCGGTTCGGCGAACCGGCGCAAGTCGGTCCGCAAGGTCGCGAAGTGCCATGTCCGGGTCGGGGCGACCCGCCGGGACTGGCTGCACAAGTTGTCGACCACGTTGATCCGCGAGAACCAAGCGGTGTACGTGGAAGACCTGGCCGTATCCGGTTTGGCGCGTACGCGCCTGGCCCGGTCGGTGCACGATGCCGGGTGGTCGATGTTCGTCGGCATGTTGGCGTATAAGGCACGGCGGTACGGGCGCGTGTTCGCCCGGGTGGACCGCTGGTTTCGCTCGACCCGGGCGTGCTCGGCGTGCGGGGCCACCTGCGAGGCCAAGCCCCTGAATGTGCGCGAATGGACGTGCCCGTGTGGCGCGGTTCATGACCGGGACATCAACGCCGCACGTAACATTCTGGCCGCGGGACGCGCGGACAGACCAACGCCTGTGAAGCTGGTGTCAGTCTCGGGTCCGCCCGAGCAGTCGGCCGTGAAGCAGGAACCCGCCGGGAGCACGGCATGAGTCGCGCCGACCGGAATCCCCGCCGCAGGCGGAGAGGAGTACACGGCCACCGTGTCAGGTGCCCCGGTGCCGACCTGGTGCAGTGGAGCGCCCAGCCCCAGCCGGGCACGCAGCGTCGCATGCCCGTAGGCCGTACGGAACACGCCGTGGCGCTGCAGCGCGGGCACCACACCGTCGACGATCGCGAGCAGGTCGTTCGGCAGGGTCGCGGGCCGCAGCCGGGCCCCGTCGAGACCCTCGGTCCACAGGGACACGAGCAGGTCGGCCAGCTCGGTGGGCGAGCAGGCCACCGCCGCCGTCTCCCGCGCGCCGTCGAGAGCCACCCCGACGTCGGCGACCACCCGCAGCGGCGGCCCGGTCCGGCCGACGGCCGCCTCGGCGGCGCGGACCTCGTCGAGCGCCCGCGCGGCGTCCGCGGCGTCGCATGGGGTGACGAGCACGACGTCCCCGACACGGGCGGCGACCGCCAGGTCCGCGGCGCTCGCCGCGGCGACCACCACGGGCGGTCGACCGTCCGGCGGCCGCGGGCCGGCCGACGGCTCGGGGACCCCGCCGTCGACGCGCTCCCCGCGAGGCGCACCGGCCCGCGCGTCCCAGAGCCGGTGCACCGCCGGGACCGCCTCGACCAGCCCGGCCACGGGCGCGGGCTGCCATCCGGCGCGGCCGCGCGAGGACCGGTCGAGGCGGGCGAGCGTGGCGGCGACGACCTGCGGCGGCTCGGCGGACAGGACCGGGACCAGCCCGATGTGCCGCGTCAGCGGGGCGAGGTACGCGGCGAGCAGCGCGGCGTCGGGGTGCTCGTCGTCCATGGGCCGGGTGTCGCCGACCGTCACGAGGTCGATCAGGCCCCGCTCGGCCGTCCGGGCGAGCGCCGCCCAGTAGGCCGGATGGGACCCCGCGTCGGCCCGCGTGTGCCGGGCGGCACCGTCCAAGGCGACGGCGAGGTGCAGGAGCGTGTCGGGGACGAGCGTCGCTCCGGTCACCGCTCCCCCTTCGTCGGTGGGCTCGGCGAACCTACGTCCTCCCGGTACGAGGCTCAATCCGGCGAGGGGGCGGTACCGGTCACGCTCGGCCCAATGGCACGACACGTACAGTGATGGTCGACGGCCCGCTCCGGCTGCGTGACTGATCATGCGACTGATACGGCGTGCTCGGGTATCACCTGGCGGTGGACGGCTGCGTCGCCGCCGCCCGTCCGAGCGAGAAGATAGTCTCCGGCCAGAGAATCGGGACCCGGACGGGCTCGATCCGGTACGGAGAGTCGATGTCTGACGAGCACGCCCACGAGCCCAGCGAGGTCACGTACGCGGAGTACTTCCATCCCGCGCGACCGAAGAGCCTGCGCTACCGCACCCGCGTGAAGCAGTCGTTCGAGCGCCACACGGTCAAGACGGACGGGCAGCCGAGGGGTACGAACCCGGCCTTCGTGTCGTGGCTGCTGAGCCAGTCGATGCTCGCCGACGCGAACACGATCAGCCGGCAGTTCTCCGGCCAGGGCAGCATGTGGCAGAACCCGTTCGCCAACCCGGACCCGCGGCACGCGGTCGAGTCGGCGTCGGTGTGGTTCACCGCCTACCCGATCTCGCTGATCACCCGCCCCGGCGAGTCGTTCCTCGCCTCGCTGGGCGACGAGGAGCTGTGGAAGGCGTTCGCCACGATCGGCATCAACGCCCTGCACACCGGGCCGGTCAAGCGGGCGGGCGGGCTCGTCGGCTGGCGGCCCGACCCCCAGCGTGGACGGGCACTTCGACCGCATCAGCACCGAGATCGACCCGGCCTTCGGCACCGAGGCCGAGTTCCGCGCGATGTGCGGCATGGCCACCTGGTACGGCGGCGCGATCATCGACGACGTCGTGCCCGGCCACACCGGCAAGGGCGCCGACTTCCGGCTCGCCGAGATGAAGCACGCCGACTACCCCGGCATCTATCACATGGTGGAGATCGAGCCGGAGGACTGGAACCTGCTTCCCGACGTCCCGGCCGGGCAGGACTCGGTGAACCTGGACCTCGCGAGCGAGGAGGCGCTGCAGAAGGCCGGCTACATCATCGGGCGGCTGCAGCGGGTGATCTTCTACGCCGAGGGCGTCAAGGAGACGAACTGGAGCGCGACGGCGCCGGTCGTCGGCACGGACGGCGTCGAGCGCCGCTGGGTGTACCTGCACTACTTCAAGGAGGGCCAGCCCTCGATCAACTGGCTGGACCCGTCGTTCGCGGGGATGCGGCTGGTGATCGGGGACGTCCTGCACTCGCTCGCCGACCTGGGATCGTCGGCGCTGCGGCTGGACGCGAACGGCTTCCTCGGGGTCGAGCGCAGCGCGGAGGGCATGCCGGCGTGGTCGGAGGGCCACCCGCTGTCCGAGGCGGCGAACCACCTCATCGCCAGCATGGTCCGCAAGGTGGGCGGGTTCACCTTCCAGGAGCTCAACCTGACGATCGACGACATCCGCGCCACCGGCGAGGCCGGCGCGGACCTGTCGTACGACTTCGTCACCCGGCCCGCCTACCAGCACGCGCTGGCCACCGGCGACACCGAGTTCCTGCGGCTGTGCCTGCGCACCTGCCTCGAGGTCGGGGTGGACCCCGCCTCGCTCGTGCACGCCCTGCAGAACCACGACGAGCTGACCTACGAGCTGCTGCACTGGTCGCAGGGCCACTGCGACGACCTGTTCCCCTACCACGGCGGCGAGATCACCGGCGCCGACCTCGGCGACTCCGTGCGCCAGGACATGTGCCGCCACCTCACCGGTGACGCCGCCCCGTACAACCTCGTCTTCACCACGAACGGCATCGCCTGCACCACCGCCACGGTCATCGCGGCGTCGCTGGGCATCACCGACCTGAGCACGATCGACGAGCTCGACACCGCCCGCATCCGCACCGCGCACCTGCTCCTGGCGATGTACAACGCCCTCCAGCCGGGGGTCTTCGCGCTGTCGGGCTGGGACCTGTGCGGGATGCTGACGCTGCCCCCGGACGAGGTGTCCGAGCTGCTGGAGAGCGGCGACACCCGCTGGATCAACCGGCCCGCGCACGACCTCATGGGCGCCAACCCGCGCGCGACGAAGTCGTCGGCCGGGATGCCGCGCGGCACCAGCCTGTACGGGCCGCTGCCCGAGCAGCTCGACGACGAGACGAGCTTCGCCCGCCAGCTCCAGGCGATCCTCGCGGTCCGGGAGCGCTACGGGGTGGCGATCAGCCGCCAGATCGACATCCCGGACGTCTCGCACCGGGGCATGCTCGTGATGGTCCAGCAGCTCGCCGACCCCGAACAGCTCGGGCTGACGGTGCTCAACTTCGCGAACGAGCCCATCGCCGGCACCGTCCGCTCGGAGCACCTGGTCCCGGGCAGCGCGGTGACGGACATGTTCGACGACAACCTGGTGGCGACGGTGGACGACCTGTCGAGCTTCCACGTCGAGCTGCGGGCGCACGGGGGCATGGCGCTGCTGGTGACCCGCGCGCCGGCGCCCGAGGAGGGCTGACACGTTCCTCGACGGAGCCGGCCCGCTCGTGCTGGACGGCGGGCTGGCCACGGAGCTGGAGGCGCGCGGGCACGATCTCTCCGGCTCGCTGTGGTCGGCGCGGCTGTTGGCCGACGGCCCGAGCGCGATCGAGGCGGCGCATGTGGCGTTCTTCCGCGCGGGTGCCGACGTGGCGACCACGGCGTCCTACCAGGCGTCGTTCACCGGGTTCGCCGCGCACGGGATCGGGCGCGACGAGACGACAGGACTCCTGCGCCGCAGCGTGGCGCTGGCCTGCTCGGCCCGGTCGGCCTTCGCCGACGGCAGGCAACGATGGGTGGCGGCCTCGGTCGGGCCGTACGGCGCGGCACTGGCCGACGGTTCGGAGTACCGCGGGCGCTACGGGCTGACGGTCGGCGAGCTCGCCGGGTGGCACCGGCCGCGGCTGGAGGTGCTGGCCTCCGCGGGCGCGGACGTGCTGGCGCTGGAGACCGTGCCGGATGCTCGTGAGGCCGAGGCGCTGGTCGCGGCGCTGGACGGGCTCGCGGTGCCGGCGTGGCTGTCCTACTCGGTCGCCGACGGGCACACCCGGGCCGGGCAACCCCTGGCGGAGGCGTTCGCGGTGGTGGCGGACGCACCGCAGATCGTGGCCGTCGGGGTGAACTGCTGCGATCCCCGGGAGGCCGCCGCGGCGATCACCGTGGCCCGGGAGGTCACCGGGAAGCCCGTGTTCGTCTACCCGAACAGCGGCGAGGGCTGGGACGCCGCGCGGCGACGCTGGACGGGGCGGTCGCGGTTCCCGTCGGCGGACGCGGCGCGGGGTGGCGCAGTGGGTGGCGCTCGGGGCCGCGGGAGTGGGCGGGTGCTGCCGGGTGGGCCCGGCGGAGATCGCGGCGGTGGCGGCCGCGGTGCGGGCTTGATCGGTTCGGGCCCTGCCGGTCGTCGAGCGCAGGCGGCGTCCTTCAGCCCCTCGCGCTTGGGGTCCCACAGCGTGTCGTCACCGGTCGTAGCGGCGTTCTGATCGAGGCCGTCGAGCGGATCACCGGTCTGGTGCCCCGGGACCGCCGCTGTCGGCGGGGCGCCTCAGGCGGCCAACTCCAGCGCGAACGGCACGACCGGTACCTCGGCGCCGAGGGGGCTTCAGGAGTCGGCCTTCCAGGTCGCCGACTCCGTGGACCAGGTGAGGCTCCGTGGCGCCTGCAGCTGCCGGTTCCTCACCGACTTCGCATACTCGTGCAGCGTCTCCAGGAAGCCGTCGAGCGGTAGCTACACCCCGTCGCTCGGCCCGGATGGCGAAGGGACCGGACGTGTCACCGGGCCAGTGGCTGCGGCGCGAGCGCCGAAGTAGTCGCCGCCCTTACGGGCAGGGTCGTCACTGCCCCACGCCCGGTGCCGGGGCAGCATGGCCATCCGGGGGATGTGCTTGCGGCAGTGGATGTAGGCCTCGTCGACCTCGACGAGCAGCCAGTGCCGCGCCCGCCGTCCTGGCGCTGTCTCCGTCGGTAGCCCGGGCCAGGTGCTGCGCAGCTGCGCGTCGCTGAGGATGTCGGCTCGGCCGTTGACGTGCAGCCCGATGAGATCACGGACGAAGTCGACCATCAGTAGGCCGATATGAGGGTTCTCGGTGATGTTGCCCAGGCTGGCGTGCACGCCGTTGCCGCGGTACTCCGGTAGCACCAATCGGGTCTCGTCAAGCACATGGATGAAGCCGGGCGGCCCGCTGCGCAGGCTCGCATCGCATTCCCCACGTGCGTCGGCGGTGGCCAGGAACGCCATCTCCATTCGTCCCACGAACTGCGCCATCGCCGGCAGCAGCCGGTCGCGAACTTGGTCGCGGTAGAACCGCTGTGCGCGTTCCTGCGTCCCCCAGCTGCACTGAAGGACGTGCTCGCCCTCCGACCCCGGCCGCTGCGCCTCGTCCACCTCCGAGGGGGTTGTCGCGGCCGCCCCGACGACACCCGGGCCGCGAGCAGGAACACAATCTGTGAACGGTCGACTCGTCAGCGTCACATCGGACACGGTGGCAGTTCGGCGCCCCGATCACACCGCTCGTCGTGGCACATCACACGATTTCCCTAGCCATTAGGGCCGTATGGCCTACCACTCATTGGACTGACTGCCCTTGCGCACCGGACCGGCCGCGCCCCGAGAGCGGGGTACGCGCGCAACCTCCGCGTAACACTCGGACGCCGTCATGGCGATCCATTCCGTACCCCCAAGAGCTCGATGCTGGCGACAGACCACCGCATGGCGGCGTCGGGCGCGGAGGAGGGCTGAACGATCAGAGGGGAGAGCACGGTGACGAGCGAACGCCTCGCCAATCGAGATAGTGCAGCACGGCCGACGCTGCCTGCGGCTGGCCTGCGGAGAGCCGCTCAGACAGCCCCACTGAGCCCGTGGGCCGTTGGCATGCTCGCGTGACCACCACCCCGCCAGTGCCATCGGCCGCTGCGGCACCACAACCGGCGGGCGCTGCGGACCTGTCGGTGGGCTGGCCCGGGAGTGCCGAGCTGCGGATACCGGCTCAGCGGGCGACGCGCGAACCGAGCCGTCCAATGATCTACCGCCGGCCGGCCCCGACAGACGTTGTGGCGATCCAGTCATCGCTAGGCGCGGTCCAGCGACGACCGGTCCAGCTTGCCGAGGCCTTCTACGCACATCTGTTCGAGCTGGCACCAGCGGCACGAGCGATGTTCCCGGCCGATCTCAGCGGGCAGATGCAGAAGATGACCACTGCCCTCATCAGGACTGTCACGACCTTGAGCAACGCCTACGCTGACGGGGGCGACGGGCAGGTCACATCGCTGGAGCAATCACTCGCGCGACTCGGCGCCCTGCACCGCACCCGCTGGCAGGTCCAACCCGAGCATTACCACTACATCCCGCATGCACTTACTCGCGCCGTCCGCGACGTCGCCGGTCCGGTGTGGTGCGGAGCGCTGAGTTCGAGCTGGATCGCGCTGATTCAGTGGATCAACAGCCACATGCTGGCGGGGGCCAATCAGGACTCCGCCGGTGCCGACACCGCCGATCCTGTTTGAACGCCGCCTGCGCCTACCCGAGCAGTGATCGGCATGAGAGTGACATGAGCTGCAGATATGCACGTCTCGTCACCCATTCGCCGATCATGGAACTTGCGGGGCACGGAGGTGGATGGGACGGTCGCGCCGTGAGACCCCGGACACCCCGCGGCTGCCCCGGCGTGCCGTGCTCGCTGCCGCGGCGGGAGTCGGGGCGACGGCGGCGTGCGGCCGGGACACCCCGCCGGCCACCGGCACCGCCCCCTCGGCCCCGCCGGCAACCGGCTCCGCCGGCGCAGCCAGCGTGGGCGCAGGGCTCGAGCCACCCGGGCGACGCGGGCCGCGGACGCGGGCCCCGCGGCCCGTCGCGCCCGCCTCGGACATCCCGGTCGGCGGGGGCCGCGTCTTCCCGGACCTGCGGGTGGTGGTCACCCAGCCCACCGCCGGCGAGTTCCGCGGGTTCGGCATCGTCTGCACGCACGACGGGTGCGAGCTGAACGCCGTCGCGAACGGCACCATCAACTGCCCGTGCCACGGCAGCCGCTACGCCATCACGGACGGGTCCGTGGTGCAGGGCCCGGCGCGCACCGGGCTGCGGACCTACTCGGTGACGGTCGACGGCGACGAGGTCGTCCTGCTCTGACCCGTCGCACACAGGACACCGGGCCGGCACGAGGTCACGACCTGTGTGCCGGCCCGGCCGGGCGCGGTGCGCGCAGCGCGGCTCCTACCGGAACGGCACCGTGATGCAGGCCAGCCGCGCACCCGCGGAGCCGGCCTGGCCCGGGGCCGTGCCGGTCGTCTCGGCCTCGTGGATCACGATCGACGCCGGGGCGCGGTCGGTGAACGTGAACGGCACCTCCACCCGCGACCCGCCGTCGCCGGCGCCGTCGGTGCGCAGGTCGAGCCAGATCTCGTTCTGCGGGTTGGCGTAGGCCGGGTCCGTGGAGGGCTTGCCCGGCGCCGCCGCCGGGTCGACCTGGTTCTGGAAGTGCGGGCCGGCCACGTCGCCGGTGGGGCCGCAGGGTTTGACGTGCGCGTGCGCGGCGTACCCCCTGCTGGGCAGCAGCCCGTCGACGTCGAGCCGAACCTCGGTCGAACTGCCGCGGGCGTCGACGCCCACCTTGATCGTCGCGCCCTCGGGGGCCAGCGCGGGGTTGTACGTGAAGGCGGTGGTGGCCCGCTCGGGCGGGGCGAGGACGCCCTCGGTCCCGGTCCCACCGCTTCCGCCGGTTGCAGGGGAAGCTGGCGGGCGCCGCCGGCGCCGCCGCGGACGTGGCCGGTGCCGCCTGGCCAGAGCTCGAGCCGGAGCCGGACCCGCAGCCCGCCGCCAGGAGCGCGGTCGCCGCCAAGAGGAGCAGCCTGCCACCGCGCAGCCTGCGAGATCCTCGTCCGAACGTCCCCATGTCGTTCCCCCCAGTCCCGTCCACCCGGGCACCGTCCACCCAGGTCGGTCCATCCGCGTGTGCCCTACCTCGCCACGGCGTCCGCGACCTCGGCCTCCAGGCGCTCGCACGTCCACACGACGACCTGTGCGGCGTCGCGGACGCGCGCCATGACCACCGGGTGGGCCGCGATCTGCCGCCACCTGGCCGCCTCCGCCGCCGCCGCGGCGCGCACCTGCCCGGCCGTGGCGTCGGCGCCGAGGCCGAGGCGGGCGCGGGAGTCGTCACCGTCGGCGCCGAGCAGCCGCTCGGCCGCGTACCGCTGCTCCTCGGGGAGGTGCAGGTCGCCGGAGCGCAGCACGTCGAGGAGCTCGAGCTCGCGCAGCTCGTGCGCGCCCGCCCGGACCCGTTCCAGCTGGTAGTGCAGCCGGTGCCCGTCGTCGATCGGCGGCGGGGCGGCCTGCAGGAGCGCGCCGATCCCGGCCAGCACGGACCGGCTGCGCAGCGCGTCGGCACGGCACAGGAACCGCGACCCGATCAGCTCCTGCAGCTCCCCCAACCCGCTGTGCCGGACGAGCGCGCCTGCGAGCTCGGCGTGGGTCTCCCCCTCGCCGCCCCGCACGAGCCGCACGGCCCGGCGGGCGCCGAGCGGACCGAGGCGTTCGAGCAGCGCGGCGGCGATCTCCGGCTCGGCATCCGTGGCCGACGCGGTCGCGAGCGTCGCCTGTCGGGAGCCGGCCGCCGCGAGGACGTGGGGCACGCGGCCGGGCCCTCCGTCCCCCGGCTGCGGCGTGCTCGCCACCCACTGCCGCAGCCACCGGTGCTCGTCGTCGCCGAGGCGGGCCGCGGCCACGGCCGTCGCCGGTGCGACGGGCACGACGGCGTGACAGACCCGGCGCACGGCCGGGTCGTCGCCGAACTCGCGCACTGCCCGCTCCGCCACGGCCCCCGCCTCGTCGGCCACCGCCAGCACCGCGATCGCGCCGCGCTGTCCGGCGGCGTCCAGCAGGTCGAGCAGCGCCAGGTCCTCGGGCCGTCCGTAGTGCAGGAGCAGGACGACGGCGTCCGCCATCGGCGCATCACCGGGTGGGCCGAGCAGGGCCGGATCCGAGGAGTCGGGAACCGGCACGTCGATGATCGTCATCGCCCGCAGGGTGGGCGCGGCCAGGGCGACGACCACGTCGTCCGGTCCGGCGTCCCGCCCGGAGTCGGGTCCGGAGTCCGCCTGTTCGTCGCCGAAGGCGTACCTGACCTGCCCCGGGCCACCGTCGCGCGGGCGGGGAACGTCGGGAGTGCCGATCAGCGCCTCCACGAGCATCCGCCGGCCATCGTCGACCGTCGCGAGCACGGCGATCCGCAGGGGCTCGTCGAGCCGGCGCGCCAGCTCGCCGAGACGTCCCTCGGTCGGGCTGCCGCGGTAGGCGGCGCGTGCGGACCGGATCAGCGCCCGCACCTGCCCGGCCAGGCTCGTCGGCTCGTCGTCGCGCCCGGCAGGCGGCACAACCGCGACGGTCACCGGCTCGACGCGGACCGACTCGACCGTCCGCGCATCAACCCTCTCGGCATCGACCGTCTCGACCACGGAGGTCTCCCCCACGGGAGACCCCGCGGCCTGCCCGGCACCGGCCGACCGCGACCCTGCCGCGAGTTCGCTGACGACCACCGGCACGGACACCGGCGGCACGGTGCCCGCACGCTCGACCGCGGGGAGCCCGGCCGCGGAGGGCTCGAGAGCGGAAGGCTCGGCTGCCGGGCGATTCGTGACCCTCGCACCCGGCACCGACTCGACAGCACCTCGCACCGGCTCGGCGCTCCGACTCTCCGCCGGCAGCGGGACCGTGCCCTCGACCGTCGTCCCCTCCCCCGGCGCCGACCGGACCACCACCCGGCCGCTCACCGCCGACAGCCGCGCCGTCATGTTGCGCATGCCCCGCCCGCCACCCAGCTCGGCCGGCTCGACCACGAAACCCGGGCCCTCGTCGCGCACCGTGAAGACCAGCGCACCGGACCGCTCGACGAGCCCGACCTCGATCGGCGCGCCCGGGGCGTGCTTGCGCGCGTTGCCGACCGCCTCGGCGCAGCAGAACCAGACGGCCGCCTCCACGTCGGCCGGGAAGCGCCGGGTCGGCGCGAGCCCGCCGGCGTCGAACCCGACCGGCGGGTGAGCAGCACCCAGATCGGCACGCAGCGCCGCGAGGAGCCCCTTCTCGGCCAGCACCAGCGACGACACCCCGTCCGCGGTCGCCGCGAGCACCGCCTCGGTGTCGGCGAGCTGACCGGCGAGCTTCGCGAGCCAGGTGCGGGCCTGGTCGAGGTCGCCGGTCGCGACCTGATGCTCCACCAGGCCGAGCGTCAGCCGCAGCGACACCAGGTGGTGCTGCGCGCCGTCGTGCAGGTCGCGCTCGATGCGCCGGCGCTCTCCGTCCATCTCCGCGACCGTCCGGCGGCGGGACACGGCGATCTCCTCGGCATGCGCGAGCGCGGCGCGCAGCTGGCGCTCCAGCTCGATCCCCGACCGGCTGGCCTCGAGGACGACGCCGAGGCCGTCCGCGATGTCGGTGAGCAGGTGGGAGCGCTGGGCGTGCAGGCCCGACACCGCCTGCCGGTCGACCGCGAGCACCCCGACCTGCTCGGCGCCGTGCCGGATCGGTACCTCGACCGGGTCGGCGGTGCCGAAGCCGGCGATCCGGTCGGTCCACTCGTAGGTGCGGTCGCGCAGGCCCGGCCGCCGCACCGTGAGCCGGCACAGGCCCGCGCCGAGGCCACGCGCGACGGCCTCGGCGACCCTCGCCAGGTCCGGCGCTGTCGCCGAGGCGCCCGTCGAGGGCAGGGTGGAGCGGGTGAGGGCCGTGATGTCGGCGAGCACCCGGTAGGGCGCGGGCCGCGTCCCGTAGAGCAGCCGGTCGACGACCCGCTCGGCGCGGACGTACAGGGGTCCGAGCCCCAGCGCGATCAGCGCCGTCGCGGCGACCGCCGCTCCCGTGGTCCCGAGCACGCCGACGACGATCGCGCACAGCACGACGAACCCGCCGCCCCCGACCGACGTCACGAGCAGCACCGCGAGACCGCGGCTGAACCAGCGCTCGGCGGTCCACAGCCGGTCGTGCCGGGTGGCGACCAGGACGACGACCGCGATCGCGGCCGACGCCAGCCGGGAGAACCAGAACAGCAGGGCGATCGGGGCGGCGGGGGCGCCGTGCGCGGTCGCGTCGACCAGCGTGAGCTCCGGCGTCTCGCCGAGCACGTCCAGCAGCACCGTGACGATCCCGAGCACCAAGGCGACCGCGAACCCGCCGACGAGCGTGCTGAACAGCAGGCGCGCCTGCGTGCGGGCCTCGGGACCGGGCCCGCGGCGGACCCGGCGGGGCAGCACGACCAGCCCCACCGCCGGCACCAGGAAGCCGAAGAACAACACGCAGCTCGTGGTGTGCGGGAGCAGCGCGGTGCCCAGCCCGACGAGCAGGATCGTGACGGTGCCGACGACCGCCAGCGCGCCGCGGGCGGGCCGGGCACCGGGAAGCCCGTCCCACGACGGGCTGGGGAACAGCAGCAGCGCGAGGATGTACGCGGCGCAGGCGATGCTGTGCAGCACGACCTGATGCAGCTCGGTCACGACCAGCCCGGTGGCCGTCTCGATCGCCCGGGCGGCGGCGTGGGCCTGCAGGTTGAACGCGCCTGCCGACCCGACGAGCGCGACGGCCAGGAGCCGGATCGGCCAGGTCCGCATGCCCGGCCGGCGCACCCCGGCGCCGAGCAGGACACCCGCGAGCACCAGGTTCAGCAGGCTGAACCCGTAGTCCAGCACGGCCTGGCTCAGGGGCTCGCTCGCCGGGGCGGCTGCCGCGATCGCCCGGGCCCACGTGCTGCCGGCCGCGTCCGCCGCGGCGACGGACCGCCCCACGGCCGGCCAGTACTGCGCGGCGGCCGCGACCGCACCCAGCAGCAGCCACCCCACCGAGACGGCGGTGCTCACCAGGAACAGCGCGCCCACCGCCACCCGGGCGGCGAGTTCTCCGCCCGCGGCCCGCGCCCCGGCCCCGCGGGCCCCCGGGCCGGCGCCCGGAACGGACACGACGCCCGTCACGCGACGGTCCCGGATCCCGCTCCGACCTCCACGAACGGCTCAAGCCGGTCCGGCAGCCACGCCACCACGGTGACGCCGGCCGCGTACTCGGCGACCTCGACGTCACCGCCCAGCGCCGCGAGGCGCTCGATGTCGCCCGCCAGCTCCGCGCGCAGGGTGGCGGCCGAACCGGGGCCGAGCTCCGGGTCGTCGACGCGCGCCGAGAGCCGTTCGTCGCGGTGCTCGAGGTGCACGTGCAGCTCGGTGCGCGCGGGCCGGTCGCCCAGGTGCGCCACCGCCGCTGCCGCGAGGTAGTAGATCCCCGACTCCACCTCCCACGCCAGCCGCTGCGGGACCTCGCCGGTCAGCCGAACCGTCCGGGGCAGGTCCGCGATCACCTCGTCGAGCGCGGCGACCGGGCCATGGTCGCGCAGCACCGCCGGGTACACGCCACGGGCGATCACCCGGAACCGTTCCAACAGTTCGTCCAGCGCGACGCGGGCCCGCCCCAGCGCGTCCAGCGCGACGTCCGGCTCCGGGGCCGCGTCCAGGCCGTCCGCGGCGCCGTCCAGCGCGTCGTGCAGCGCACCGAGCCGCTCCGTCGTCGCGTGCGACAGCTCACCGATCAACCGCCGCCGTTCCACCTCCCGGGCCCGGGTCAGCCGCCGCCGCGACTCACGCAGCTGGGCGGCCAGCTCATCGGCCTGGCGCACACGCTCGTGCAGCTCGACGCCCCGCTGCACGCTGCGCAGCAGCAGGCCGGCGCCGTCGGCCACGTCCTGCATGAGCCGCTGGTCGGCCGGCGTGATCGGGGCGTCCGGTTTCTCGATCGCCAGCGCAGCGCGCAGCTCCGTGCCGTCGAGCACGGGCACCACGTGGTCCGTGTCGGGCCGGGCGAGCAGCACGGCGAGGTTGTCCGCGACGGCCGCCGGCAGGCCGTCCGCCGGGAACGAGGCGCTCTCGACCAGCCGGTCGTCGACGACCAGCCACACCACGGCGCGCTGCGCGCCGGTGCCTTCGGCCAGGACCTGGGCGAGCCCGGGCAGCGCTTCCTCGAGCGAGCCCGCCCCGACCCGCGCCGTCGTCTGGGCGAGTACCGAGTACGGCGTGGTGAGCCGGTGGTGGGTGAGCCTCCGGACGAGCCGGTCGACCGGCTCGCGAGCGGCGACCATCCCGGTCGCCGCCACGCCCGCCGCGACGAACGGCAGCAGCAGCCGCTGACCGTCGCCCACCACGGGGTCGAGGACGATCACCAGCAGCAACCACACCAGGCCGGTCCAGCCCGCGACCAGCAGCAGCCGCACCAGCCTTGCGACGAGTGCGCGGTTCACACCGAACCCCCGTCACTCGCCGTCGCGCTGGGAGCGGAGGTAGGTCAGGACGGCGAGGACCCGCCGGTGGTCCTCCGAGACGTCGGCGTGCAGCCCGAGCTTGCCGAAGATGTTCGCGATGTGCTTCTCGACGGCCTTGGGCGTGACGAACAGCTGCCCGGCGATCCCGCCGTTCGACCGGCCCTCGGCCATCAGCTTGAGCACGTCGGTCTCCCGCTCCGACAGCGCCGCCACCAGGTCCTTGCGTTCGGCGCGGGGCCGCTCGACGAGGCGCTTTGCCAGCAACGGTTCGATCACGATCTCGCCGTCCGCGATCCGCGTCAGCGTGTCGGTCAGCACCTCGACGCTGCCCACCTTCTCCTTGAGCCGGTAGCCGATGGCATCGGTGCCGATCTCCAGGATGCGCATGAGGTAGTGCGACTCCGCGTAGTGCGAGAGGAACAGCAGCCCCATGTCCGGGTGCGCGGCCCGCAGCCGCTCGGCCGTCACGAGACCGCCGTCGGGCTCGGGCGGCATGCGGATGTCGAGGATCGCGATGTCCGCGGGCCGTGTGCGCAGCATGGCGACGAGCTCGTCGCCGCCGGAGGCGCACGCGACGATCTCGTGACCCGCTGCCTTGAGCAGCATCAGCAGGCCTTCACGGAACAGGGCGCCGTCCTCGGCGAGGGCTACGCGCATGGGATCCTCACAGTGATCAGGGCATCGCCTGCCGGGGACTCGCCAATGGCAACGGTGCCGCCGAGCAGGCGTACGCCGTCGTGGATGGTGCCAGCATGGCAGGCGTCGACGCCCGAGACGAGCACGCGGAGCACGTCGGCCTCGCGGCGGACGACGACCTCGACGGGTGTCGCGGTCCCGTCGGGCAGGCACCCGAGCACCGCGAAGTAGACGGCCCCCTCGACGTCCGGGCCGAACCGCTCGTCGGGCGCGTCGATCCGGACCGGCACGGCACACCGCCCGGCGGCCTCGCGCAGCGCGGGGCCGAGCCCGGCCTCGTCGAGCAGTGGCGGGTAGAGCCTGCCCGCGATGTCGCGCAGCTCCTGCAGCACCAGGTGCAGCTCGTCCTGGAGACCCTCGACAGCGGCCCGGAGATCCTGCGCCTCGTCGGGGTGCAGGTGGGAGAGCAGGCCCAGGCGCAGGGTGAGGGCGGAGACCCGCAGCGCCGCACCGTCGTGCAGACGACGCTCCAGGTCGCGGCGAGCGGCCCACTGCCGCTGGGCCATCCGCCGGAGGCGCGCGACATCGTCACCGGCCGCGGGGTCGAGCACGGGCGGCGCGGAGTCGAGGGCCATGCCGCGAGTCTGGCGGTGGCATCCGACAGGTCACAGGGGGTCGCCCCCCCGGCGGGGTAGGGTTTCCCCCACCACGCGGTGCGGCAATCCGTATCGAGCGCGTCGGCGCATGTCAATAGGCTTACGCCGGGCCGCGGTATCTCGATCCGGCTCCCGATTCTCGATAGCATCGGGACTTCCGAAGGGGGCGACGACCGTGTCGGACGGCGTGGGCGCGTACAGCCTGGGGGTGGACCTCGGCACGACCTTCGTCGCGGCCGCGGTCGCCCGCGGATCTCGGGTGGAGATGATCACCCTCGGCGATCGCACAGTGGTCGCGCCGGCGGTGGTCTACGCCCGCGACGACGGATCGCTCGTCACAGGCGAGGCGGCCAACCGCCGGGCGGTGAGCAACCCGGACCGGGTCGGCCGGGAGTTCAAGCGCCGCCTCGGCGACCCCACGCCCGTGATGCTCGGCGGCACTCCGCACGCGGTGACGTCGCTGCTCGCCGCGCTCCTCTCCGAGACCGTCGCGAAGGTCACCGAGACCGAGGGCGCCCCGCCGGCGAACGTCGTGCTCACCCACCCCGCCAACTGGGGCCCCTACCGGCGCGAGCTGTTCGAGGAGGTCCCGCAGCTCGCGGGCGTCCCGCAGGTGCGGATGATCACCGAGCCCGAGGCGGCCGCGGCCCACTACGCGGCGGCCCGCCACCTCGCCGACGGTGACACGGTGGCCGTGTACGACCTCGGCGGCGGCACGTTCGACGCCACCGTGCTGCGCAAGCGCGCCGTCGGCATCGACATCCTCGGCAGCCCCGAGGGCATCGAGCGGCTCGGCGGCGTCGACTTCGACGACGCGATCCTCGCCCACATCAACTTCAGCTCCGGCGGCGCGCTGAGCGAGCTGGACCTGAGCAACCCGCAGACCGGCATCGCCCTGGCCCGGCTGCGGCAGGACTGCATCGCGGCGAAGGAGGCGCTCTCGATCGACACCGAGGCGTCCATCCCGGTGTTCCTGCCGAACCGGCACTTCGACGTCCGCCTCACGCGCGGCGAGTTCGAAGACATGATCCGCGCCCAGATCGAGTCGACGATCGGCGCGCTGACCCGCACGCTGCGTTCCGCGCGCATCGAGCCCACCGACCTCAGCGCGGTGCTGCTGGTCGGGGGCTCCTCCCGGATCCCGCTCGTCGCGCAGATGATCACGGCGGCGCTCAACCGGCCCACGCTGGTCGACGCGCACCCCAAGTACGCCGTCGCGCTCGGCGCGGCCACGGTCGGTGCCGAGCTCGGCGCGCCGGACGCGCGGGTGGACGGCGGCGCCCGGGCGTCGGCCCCGCCCGTGCCCACGGAGGCGCGGGCCGGGTCCGCACCGTCCGCACCGCCTCCCGCGGCCGCCCCGCCGCCCCCGGCCGCGCCCGCCGACGCGGCGCCCGTCGGCGCGCTCGCCCCGGCCGCCGCCTTCGGGGCCGGCTGGATCGGTGGCCGCGCGCCCGAGGGCGGGTTCGGGACGTCACCGTTCGGATCCGTCGACACGCCCGTCGCGCCCGAGCCGCCCGCGACCGAGAGCCGTCCCGGCGAGCCGCCGTACCCCGACCTCCCCCCGCCCCCGTACAACGGTGGGGCGCCGGGGAACAGCAACGGAGCATGGTCCCCGCCCGCGTCGGTCACGCCGGCCGCCGGCTTCACCGGCAGGGGCCCCCGCCACCACCCCCGCCCCGTCGGACCGCGGGCTCGTCGCGGCGTCGCCCGCTGATCATCGCGGCGCTGGTCGCGGCGCTCGTGCTGCTCGCAGGCGGGATCACCTACGTCCTCCTCCGGCCGCCGTCGGCCACCTCCGGCGCCACCGCCAGCGCGCCCACCCCGGTGCTGCTGCCGCCGCCCGCGGAGAAGCAGCCCGACAAGCAGCTCACGGTCGCCGCGAGCGTGCCCATCCCGGCGATCGCCGGGGAGATCCCGGTCGGCAGCACGCCGGGCTACGTCGCCATCGCGCCGAACGGCTCGTTCGCCTACGTCGCGAACCGCGCGGCCGGGGTGGTCACCGTCGTGGACACCGCGATCGACAAGGTGGTCGCGACGATCCCGCTGCCGGACGGCCCGCCGCAGTACCTCGCGTTCGCCCCCGACGGCTCGCGGCTCTACGTCAGCGTGTTCAAGGACTCCGACCGGTCGATCAACGAGGTGGCCGTCCTCGACACGCAGACCAACACCGTGCTCACCACGATCAAGGTCGGCAGCCGGCCCTACGCGCTGGCCGTGAAGCCGGACGGGTCGGAGATCTACGTCCCGAACCACGACTCGGGCACCGTGTCGGTGATCGAGACCAAGGGCGACACGCTGGTCACCGACATCCGACGTCAAGCCGAACCCGCACTGGGTCGAGTTCTCCAAGGACGGCACCCGGGCCTATACCGCGAACCACGACTCCAACCTGATCAGCGTGATCGACACAGGCACGCGGGCCGTGATCGTCGCCGAGATCCCGGTGGAGCGCAGCCCGCACAGCGTCGCGGTGCACCCGAGCCAGCCGCTGGTCGCGAACGTCAACTACGACAGCAACTCGGTCACCGTGATCGACACGAACACCGAGAAGGTGGTCGCGACGGTTCCGGTCGGCACGCACCCGCAGGACGTCACCTGGGCGGCGGACGGGCGGCACCTGTACGCGACGAACGTCGACAGCGACACCATGACCGTCATCGCCGTCGACGGCTGGAAGGTCACCGCCACCATCCCCACCGGTGAGGCGCCCACCAGCATCGCGGTGCTGCCGGACGGCACCAAGGGCTACGTCAGCAACCTCAACACCGGCACGCTGACGGTGCTCAACCTGGCCGGCTGACCGCGGTGATCCCACCTGAGGATCACCACCTTGCTCCGCTGCGGTGCTGATCCTCAGGACACGCTTGGCGGGCCGCCTGGCCCACGCAGCGCGGCGAACCGTCGCCGCTGGCGCCTGCCCAGCGTGGCCGACGCCGCCCCGATCAGCCCGGCGGCGGCGACGGCGAGCCCCACCGTCCACCCCGGTGACCGGGTCCGCTCCGGGACGCGCACGTCCGCGGTCTCGTGGTGGTGCCCCGACGGCGCCGGCGCGACGGTCGGGGTGTCGCTGTACGGCACGACGAGCGCGGGGTGCTGCGGCGCGGGTGCGCCGTAGGGCACGAGGTCGGACCACTCGACGGTCCCGCCGCGGGCGTCGGTCTGGATCACGTGGAAGCGCAGCGGCCCCGCACCGTCGGGCAGCCGGTCCACATCGACCGGGAACACGGCGTAGCCGGTGCCCGCGAGCGTGCCGCCCTCCCAGGTGATCTCCGTCGTGATCTCGGGCACGGGCTCGCCGTCGACGGTCACGGGTGCGGCCGGCGGTGCCGTGGCCACCCGCGCCGTCCAGCCGGTCGGGGCCGTCGGCGCGACGCCCAGCAGCGGCCGGACGGTCGGCAGGAACACCTCGAGGCGGGTCGTGGGGACGGCGGGGTCGTCGTTGGTCACCCGGAACGTGATCGTGACGTCCCGCGCACCCGCCTCCGCTCGCGACGCGGCCACCGTGACGTCGGCGGCCGCCGTGCCGGGGAGCAGCACGAGGGCCGCCGCGACGCTCGTCGCGACGGCCCCCGCCCGGATCGGCCTCATCGCACGATGATGACCCAGAATCCGAACAACACGACCAGCGCCGCTGCGGCCAGGCAGGCCACGGCCACGGTCGCCCCCGCTCCGCGGGAGAGTCCCGACGCCGCAGCCGCGTCGGCGACGGGAACGCGGGCCGAGAGCCCCCACAGCGCCGTCGCGACCAGCGCGACGACCGCGACGGCCGACCCCAGCGACACCAGGAACACGGCGAGCAGCGAACCCCAGTGGACGGTCATGTCGATCCTCCCTCACGCCGCCGCGCGGGCGGCCGCGGCTGGTTGCCCCGCCTGTGCGGCACCGGCAGCTCGGTGACGGATCGGCTGCGGTGACGGTGGCTGCGGTGACCGTGGCTGCGGTGACGGGCGTGCGCCGGGACAGCGCGTAGATGCCGGCGGAGGCGACGACCAGCACGGCGCCGACCAGCACGGTTCCCGCGGTCCCGCGGGCGGCGACCCAGGCCGCGAGCGCGCCCACCGTTGCCGCCGCCGGCAGGGTCAGCAGCCAGACGGCCACCATCCGCCCCGCCACGCGCCAGCGCACCGGGCCGGCGCGGCGGCCTGCGGCCGATCCGAGGACCGCCCCGGAGGCCACCTGGGTGGTGGACAGGGCGAACCCCAGGTGAGCGGCACTCAGGATCACCGCGGCGCTCGCCGTCTCGGCGGCGAAGCCCTGCGGGCTCTCGATGTCGCTGATCCGCCGGCCCAGCGTGTGGATGATCCGCCAGCCGCCCATGGCCGTTCCGGCGGCGATGGCCAGCCCGGCGGCGACGACCACCCACAGCGGGGGCGCCGAGTGCGCGGGCAGCAGGCCCACGGTGATCAGCGTCAGGGTGATCACGCCCATGGTCTTCTGCGCGTCGTTGGTGCCGTGCGCGAGCGCGATCATCGATGCCGAGACGATCTGCGCCCGCTGGAACCCGCGCGTGATCGTGCGCGGGTCGCCGCGCGCGGCGATGCGATAGGCGATCCAGGTGGCGCTCAGGGCCACGACGCCGGCGACGACCGGCGAGAGCGCGAGCGGCACCAGCACCTTGCCCGCCACCGTGGAGAAGTTGATCGCCCCGGTTCCGGCGAACACCCAGGTCGCCCCGATCAGGCCGCCGAACAGCGCGTGCGACGAGCTGGACGGCAGGCCCAGGAGCCAGGTCACCAGGTTCCACAGGATCGCCCCGACCAGGCCGCCGAAGATCACCGCGGGGGTGATGCGGGCCTCGTCGACCAGACCGCTGGAGATGGTCAGCGCGACCTGGACCGACAGGAAGGCGCCGACGAGGTTCAGCACGCCTGCCAGGACCACGGCCACCCGGGGGCGGAGCGCGCCGGTCGCGATCGAGGTGGCCATCGCGTTCGCCGTGTCGTGGAAGCCGTTGGTGAAGTCGAACACGAGCGCGGTCAGGACGACCGCGATCACCACCGTGGACATGGGTTTCCTCTAGTTCTCGATGACGCCGGCGCTGTCCTGGGGCAGCACGAGTTGAGGCGTCTGGGTGAAGTGCCAGCCGTCGGTGGTCCGGGTCAGCGTCCAGACCACGTCGAACCGGTCGTCGGGCCACTCATCGGGTGGCGCCGGTGAGACGGACGGGAAGTCGTCGACGATCTCGGGGATCCCGCCGTGCTGCCACGAGATCAGCGTCGCGCCCGGCTGCGCGAGGACGTCCTTCACGAGCTTCTTCTCGTCGCCCCGGCCGAGGTCGGTGTCCACCGGGAGGCCGAGCGCCGCGGCGAGCGGGGTGACGGTCTCGCGCGTCCGCTGCCCCTCACCGTCGTCGGTGACACCCGCGGCGTAGATCCTCTCGGGGACGGCGAGCCCCGGCCGCGGGGCGCCCCGGGCCGGGTCGAACAGGTCGACCAGGCCGTGGGCCCGCTGCCAGCCGACGGCGGTGAGCGAGCTGTCGTCCTCGTTCCCGTCCTCGTCGAGCCCCGGCGCGGCGCCGTCCGGCTTCTCACCGTGACGAATGATCATGACGACGTCCTGCGGGGCGGCGGGCGTCGAGGCGGGGGCGACCACCGTGACGCCGCCCGGGTCTCTGCCGGCATCGCCGCCGGTGGCCGCGCCGCAGCCCGCCAGCGTTGCCGACGCCGCCAGCGCGACCAGGGCGGTGAGCGTGCGAAGCACCTGGGTTCCTCCCTCTCGGAGAGGGTGTCGAGAAACCGCGGAATGGTTTCTCGACACCCCCTCTCAGGCCGCAGCCTGGAGCGGCTCGAAGTAGCGCCGCAGGGTCTGGTGCCACGGGTTGGACGGCAGCTCGGGGTGCAGGGCGGCGACGGCGACGCAGTACTTGCTCACCGACGCCGGGCGCACGCCCAGCTCGCGCAGGATCCGGTCCGCCGCGCTGCCGCCCTGGCCCCCGGACTTGCTCTCCACCAGCACGTGGGTGCCGGTGTCGCGGACCTCGTGGTGCATGTCGAGGCACCGCAGTCCCGAGTCGCAGGTCAGGCGCGCCTCACCGGTGCGCGACACGAAGGTCGTGCGCCGGTAGGTGGTGACCAGGGTCGGCTGCAGACCCTGCGGCAGGTCCTGGTGGTAGGCCTTGCAGAGCGTGGTGCGCAGGTGCGCGAGCGCGTCCTCGGTCAGCTCGGCGCGGTACTGCTCCGGGTGCGGCACGCGCTCCTTGACGGTCTCGCCGCGTGCCCCGGTGAGCTTGACCTCGAACATGCACAGCCCGCTGTCGAGTATAGGTGCGGGTCCGGGCCTTGAACCGGAGCCGGCGCCGCTGCACGTGCGCGCGGTAGGTCGACAGGTCCGGGGTGTCGAAGTAGACCGACTCGTAGCCGAAGGTGCGCCTCCCGTCGATGTCGAGGACGCGCATCTCGCCGGCCAGTTCCGCGATCATGCGGCGGAAGACGTCGGCGGGCACGAAGTACTTGCGGTCCACCCGGGTCTGCAGCTCGGCGAGCTCCATCAGCTCGTCCAGACCGATCGGGTCGACCAGCGCGGCGGCTGCGGCAACGGCCTGCTCGGCGGGTGAGGCCACGGTGCGGGCGGTGGTGCGGGCGGTGTCGAGGACGGCGGTGCTCACGATCGCACCCCGTTGACCTGGCCGTTGACCTGGCCGTTGAACTGCCCGTTGGCCTGAGCCGAGCCGTT
This sequence comes from uncultured Actinomycetota bacterium, assembly GCA_963720845.1. Lineage (GTDB taxonomy): Bacteria > Actinomycetota > Actinomycetes > Mycobacteriales > Pseudonocardiaceae > Pseudonocardia. The sequence continues at coordinate 27,268 of CAVRHG010000005.1, forward strand.
GACCGTGCCGTCGTACGCGGGGTGCGCGGCCGGGTTCGGGTGGGCGACCGGCGTGAAGACGCGGTAGGTCACCTCGACCTCCATCGTGTCGCGCACGTAGTCGATGTCCTTGACGTGGTGGCACAGCACCTGTCCGCCGAGCCGGTGCTCCAGGTCGGCGACCAGCGCCGCGTCGTCGGCGTGGACCACGTCGAGCGTGACGTCCAGCTTCCGCTCGTCCAGGGGTGCCACGACGGGGTGTGTGCCGGCGCGGTAGCGGACGTCGACGAGCGTGGTCTGGCGCACGTAGTCGACGTCGTTCACCTCGTGGTGCAGCACGGTGCCGCCCAGGCGACGCTCCAGGTCGGCGACCAGGGAGGCGTCGTCGGTGTGGACGACGTCGAGGTGGACGTCCATGCGGCGGGTGCGCTCGCGCAGGCCCTTGCTGTCGACGATCGCCATGGTGCCCAGCAGCAACACGTTGATCAGCACGACCAGTCGACGGTCGGGGATGTCCATCCCGTTGACCAGGCCCATCACCAGGGCTACGAAGTAGTAGGCGACCTCCTGCTGGGTCACCGACGTCGACCGCAACCGGATGATCGACAGGATGGCGAACAGGCCGAAGCCCAGTGCGATGTCCACGCGCACCGTGGTCAGCAGCGAGATCGCCACGAAGATGCCGATGTTGAGCGCGGAGTAGGCCAGCAGCAGGTCCGCGCGCCGGTGCCGACGGAAGTACAGCACGTAGGCCAGCAGGAAGATCGCTGCGATGTTGACGGCCAGGTCGGTTGCGATTGCGGCGTATGCGGTGAACATCTCGGTGCCTTTCGGGTCATCCACTTCCTGCCGGCAATTCTGCGCAGGATCACGGTTCTGTCCTGTGTCGTCGGCTCCGCTCGGCTGTGTAATAAGACGCCCTTGCCGGGCGGCTCCCACAGTCGACCGAAGGTCCGCATCACGGACTTCGAAGCCGGCGTGCCCACGGCTTGTCGGCAGTTGATACCGATCGGCCGTGCACTGCGAACAGCCTGCGCCGACGGCGGCCGCCAGACGATGAAGCCCTCCCCCCACTGCGCCGGAAGTCACCCCCCGAAATCGAGGTGGGGTTGTCCTCCCCCCCTCGCTGGGGAGGCCTCCCGCCCATTCGGGGGTGGGGATATCCCTACTGGTCCACCGGTGGGGATATCCCCACCCGATGTCGGGGGGCGGGCCCCGCGCATCGGCGGGAAGACACCATCGATAGCCGCGACCATCGGGAGGACTCTTTTCTCACACCGCGATCGCGGTCACATCCACCGGCGAGATGATTCGCCGGCCCGGCCCGAAAGGGAACATCATGAGCCAGGCACTGCGCAGCCTCCCCATCACCCACGACGACGAGGGCGGCTGGACGCTCCAGCGACTGCAGATCATCGACGACGCCGCGGGCCGCTGCGCCCGATGCGGGATGACGGGGGCCGACACCGCGACACGAGGCTGGTTCGGCGAGGAGCTCGTCGCCGCGCACACGCGCTGCGTCGTCGGACTCGGCCCGCCGCCGGAACACCTGCTCGCCGCGGCGTGAACGCGCAGTGAGCGCGAGTGAGCGCGGCTCGATCGTCTTCCTCCAGCGGTCGCGACGGCAACGTCGCGACCGCTGACTGCTGTCCGGGCCGGGTCGCCCGTCGCCTCGCCGGCTAGGAGGGTGCTGTTCAGCGCACTCCTAAGCCAGCACGAACACCAGGACGAGGACCAGCACCGCGACGAGAGTGCCCAGGATCATGATGACGACGCCCCCATCCAGGCGACGCCGGGCCTGCACGGGCGCAGGTGCTGCCGGTGGCGTCGGCCAGGGCTGGCCGTGGGCCGACGCCGGCCGGGCGTCGGGCGGCTGCGGGTACTGGGCCTGGGGAAACTCGGCCTGCGGGAAAGGGGCCTGCGGGAAAGGGGCCTGCGGGAAAGGGGCCTGCGGGAAAGGGGCCTGCGGGAAGGGACCGGGGGCCGGCTGCGGGAAGCCGGGCTGCGGGAAGGGGGACTGCGGGAACTCGGGCCGGGCGTCGGGCACGTCGCCGGTTCGCGGCACGGTCCGGGTGTCACTGTCCGCCGCACCAGACCGGGGCAGGTCGACGACCTGCGTCGAACCGTCGTGATTGTCGGCTCCCAGGGACGGGGTCGCGTCGACGACCGGTGCGGCCGCCTCCGCGTGGTCGGCACCGTTCGCACCGAACCAGGGCACCCCGGTGGCCGCTGTCGACGCGCCGACGGGATCCACGGTCCACCCTCGCGGCTGTGCCGGTACCGGCACAGCCGCGAGGGCTGCCGCGCCGAGCGCCACCGCGTGCACCGGGTGCACACCCTCCAGCAGCGGGCGGCCGAACTCCCTCGTCACCGTCTCCATGATCAGCGGGATGCGCGTCGAACCGCCGATGAGCAGCACCGCGTCGACGTCCGCCGCCGTCAGCCCGGCCGACCGCACGGCGCGCGACAGGGCGTCGACCGTCGACTCGACCTGGGACCGCAGCATCTGGTCGAACGTCGTCCGGTTCAACCGGATCTCGAAGTGGCGGCCGGGGAGGAAGACGGGGACGACGGTCTCCGTGTCCAGCGACAGGTTCTCCTTGGCCAGCACGCAGTCGTGGCGCAGCCGGGCCAGCGCCACGGCCGTGCGGGCGTCGTCCACGTCGAGGCGCGCTAGCGCACCGCCCACGGCATCGTCGACGTAGGACAGGATCGCCTCGTCGATGTCCAGGCCGCCGAACCCGTCGATCCCCTCCGGGGTGCCCAGGATCTCTGGACCCTCGGGTCGCATGCGCACGATCGTCGCGTCGAACCCGCCCCCGCCGAGGTCGTACACCGCAAGGACCCCGCCGGCCCTCAGGCGGCCCGGCGCAGCGTGGCACGCGGCCGCCTCGGCATCGGTCACCAGTGCCGGCGCCTCCACCCCGGCGGCGCGCGCGACCTCCTCGAACCGGCCACGGCGGGCCGGGGCCCAGGTCGTGGGGTGGGCGAGCACGACCCGGTCCGCGGGCTCGCCCTCCCGGTCGGCCGCCCGTGCCACGACGTCGCGCAGCTCCGCGGCGAGCAGGGTGGTCACCGGGTACGACACGTCACCGAGCCGGACCGGCTCCGGATCGCCCAGTCTGCGGCGCACCGCTCGGGCGACCAGCGCGGGCTGGCTGACGGCCCGGCGCTCGGCGGCGTCCCCGGTGACGATGCTGCCGTCGGGCCGGACGGCGACGACCGCGGGCGCGACCACCGACTGGTCCCCGAGCGGGACCATCGCGACCCCCATCGGGCGGGCGACCGCGGCCGCCACGAACGTCGTGCCGAGATCGACTCCAAGGCTGTACGTCATGTCGCCTTCCTCGGGGTGCGATACGCGTCCGTCACGGGCCGCTCGTGACAAGCGTGCCGCGGGTTTCCCCGACAGGCGAGGGGGAAGACACGTCCGAGGGGGAGGGTGGCCCCCCGGCAAGGGGTGGGGTTATCCCGACCTGATGTCCCGCAATGGGTGTTTTCGCCGGTCCAGGGGTTGGGTCCGGCGCGGCGACCACGCCCACCCGCGCGCGGGCTGGCGTGGTGGCCGGGCAGCGAGGACGGTGAGGCGGTGGACGTGCGGGTGATCACTGCCGAGGGGGTTGCGCGGCGCCCGTCGGACGAGCTCGAGGCCCTGCTCGACGGGCCGGGGCTGGTGTGGATCGACGTCAAGTACTGGGACGCGGACACCGCCGCGTTGCTGGCCGAGCACCTGCACCTGCATGAGCGCGCCGTGCGCGAGTGTGCGGTGCGCAACCCCGTTGCCAAGGTGCACACCTACCCCGACCAGGCCTTCGTCGTGCTGCATGCCCCCGAGCAGGGCCGTGGCGGGCACGTGCACTTCGTCGAGCTGGACCAGGTGGTCGGGCCCAACTGGCTGCTCACCGTGCACGGCCCGATGAACGTGGCCGTCGAACTCGACGTCGCCTACGTCGAGACCTCGACGGTTGCCCGGCGGCTCGCCAAGGGCACGCTGCGCCCGACCCGGACGTGCGAGCTGTCGGGCGCGCTGGTCAACGTGCTCGCCGACCGGATGCGCAACTACCTCGTCGCGCTGACCCAGCAGGCGTGGACGCTGGAGCAACAGGTCACGGGCGGGCACATGGGTGACACCGAGCAGTTCCTCGAAGAGCTGTTCGGGGTCCGGCACGGCCTGCTCGCCGTGGCGACGATGGCCGCGACGAGCCGCGAGGTGTATGGCCGGATGGGCCGCCGGGAGGTTTTCGGCGCCACCGGCGCGGCCGGGCTCGCCGACCTCGAGGACCAGTTCCGCCGGATCGCCGCCATGGCCGACGGGCAGCGCGCCTACCTGCAGGGCGTGATCGAGTTCTACCAGACGCGCACCACCACGAAGATGACCATCGCCGCGGAGCGGCTGGCCGTGATCGCCGCCGTGACCCTGCCGATCACGGCACTGACCTCCGTCCTCGGCATGAACGTGATCGTCTCCGACCACACGCTGGTGGGGCCGCTCGTGCTGCTGCTGGCGATCATGCTCGTGATGTCCGGTGTGCTGCTGGAGTGGGCGCGGCGCAAGGGTTGGTGGTGACGCGCCACGGTGCAGCGCCCAGCCGAGCGCTGCGTACGTCGTTCGTCGCAGCGGGCTACTCGCTCACCGCAGGTCGACCGACCTCCGGCGAGGGGCGTCCTACGGTACGCGGCGGATGCATCCCGATCACGAATTGATCACCGGCGGCATTCGCGCACGTCTCCCACGCTCCGCTCCCCAGGAGGCATGGCAGTGACCAACTTCGCGACGGCGATCCGTACCGCGGACACCTTGATCGAGGTGGGCCGCTTTCTCTACGAGGCGAGGACCGCATCGCGCCGGTCCGTCGAGAACCACCGGTCCGTCGGTGCAGCGGCTGCCCACGAGCAGCGACCCTCCGCCGTCTCCGGCCCCACAACCGGCTCACGGGCCCGGCCGCTGGGCTGACGGCGCCCGCGCGTCCGGTGCGGGATGATCGCGGTGATCCCGGACCAAGGAGCCACCGCATGCCCGCGCCCTCGGAACCGCTCGAGAAGCTCGGCTTCCTCACCATCGGCTCGTTCGACGGTGCCGATCCCGGTCCGGGGCACGAGACGACGCTCCAGGTGATCGAGCTGGGCGAGCAGCTCGGGTTCGACAGCGCCTCGGTGCGCCACCGGCACCTGCAGTACGGCATTTCCTCCCCCGTCGCCGTGCTCGCCGCCGCCACGCAGCGGACCCGGCGCATCGCGCTGGGGACTGCCGTCATCCCGCTCGGGTGGGAGAACCCGCTGCGGCTGGCCGAGGATCTCGCGACCGTCGACGTCCTGTCCGGCGGCCGGCTCAACCCGGGCGTGAGCGTCGGGCCGCCGATGCACTACGACGAGGTCCGCGACGCGCTCTACCCCGACACCGGCGACATCGAGGACTTCAGCTACGAGCGCGTGCTGCGGCTACTGCGGTTCGTCGGGGGCGAGCAGGCGAGCCCGTTCCGCGGCCGGGTCGGCATCGAGGACTTCTCCGACCGGATCGAGCCGCACTCCCCCGGCCTGCGCGACCGCATGTGGTACGGCGGGGCCAGCCTCCGGTCGGCGCAGTGGGCGGGAGGGAACGGGCTGAACTTCCTGTCGAGCAACGTCGTGCGGGCCGAGGAGTCGGAGGACTTCCCCGAGATCCAGCGGTCGCACCTGGAGACGTTCCGTGCCCACCACCCGTCGGGCGGGGCGGCCCGCGCGTCGCAGGGGCTCGTCGTGATCCCGACCGACGGCGCGACGTCGGAGCAGCGGGCGAAATACGCGGCGTACGTCGAGGGCCGCACCCCGCGGACCGCGACGCCGCAGGGGCCTGCGCGGATGATGTTCGCCCGGGACATCATGGGCACGGCCGACCAGATCGCCGAGACGCTCTACGCGGACCCCGGGTTCCGACTGGTCCGGGAGGTCGTGTTCGCGCTGCCGTTCAGCTTCGCCCCCGACGACTACGTGCAGATCTTGACCGACATCGCGACGAAGCTGGGCCCGGCGCTGGGCTGGCGGCCGACGGGCTGATCGGGCCGTCGGGCCATGTGCGCCGACCTGTCGCAGCCCGCGCGTGTTGTCGCACATCGACAAGGGCCGCCGCACCCTGCACAACAGGTGCGACGGCCCCACGCGCTATGCGCCGGCGCGGCGAGGCCGTCGGCGCCGGTGTGCTCAGACAACACGGGTGCCCTCCCGGGCGAGCAGCGCCGTACGGCGCGGAGGGCGAGGTGGCCGAGCTGATCCTCCGGCGGTCTCGGGACCGATCCCCGGCCGATAGCCGCCGCACGATCAACCCAGCGCTCGCCGAGCTGATCGTGCGTGCCGAACCGGGCCCGGTTCGGCACCATTTGCCACCCGACGATCAACCCACGCCGCAGCCCCCGGCCGATACCGCCTGCGCCGCAACCGCACCGACCCGCCCGACAGCACCTGCTGCAGCACCACGACCACCAGCAGGAACGCCCCGCTGATCACCGACTGGATGTTGCTGTCCAGGCGCCGAACTGGTTGATGATGTTCGAGATGACGTTGCGCAGCAGCACCCCCACCGCTGTGCCGAGCACGGTGTCGGCGCCGCCGGTCAGCAGCGTCCCGCCGATCACCACCGCGAACGGCGATCGTGGTCCGGCCGGCCGGCAACTCGCCGTGCTCGACCGCGCAACTCGCGGTACCGGACCGCGCAACTCGCCGTGCTCGACCGCGCAACTCGCCGTACCGGGACGCGCAACTCGCCGTACCGGGACGCGCGACTCGCGGGGTCACACGCGGAAGCGG
>CAVRHG010000006.1:0-126050 GCA_963720845.1 uncultured Actinomycetota bacterium
TCGGGCCGTGGGACGCGCCGGGCGAGCCGGTACAGGGCGCCACCCAGCCCGGCCGGTACGCCCGCGTACCACCCGAGGACATAGGCCGCCGCGGCCGCGGGGTGGCTGCGGCCGAACTCGCGTCTGTGCTGTGCGCCGACCGCCTGCTCCCACCGCGTGACGAACTCCGCGTCGACGTCGGCGCAGCGGGTCCAGCCCGAGCCCGGCTCCCCGCACAGGACGGGTCGGCCGAACGCCGCACCGAGCCGCGCAGCGGAGTCGGCGAGCGGGATCACGCCCGCGGCCGGGTCAGCAGCAGGCCGGGCCATCGCGACATCGGAACCTTCCCGTGACGGGTTGGACGAGGGCCACAGTAGGAGGTAAGGCTCGCCTCTATCGAAGCATCACCCGAATGAACGACAGCCTGTGTAACGCAGCGTCGCCGGATGACGATCAGGTGTCGAGGTCGCTCCCCGCGCCGGTTGTGCCCGGCGGGGCGCCGAACCGCGGCGCCCGTTCCTCGCCTGTCGGCGGACAAATGGTCGTCGACGTATGTGTATTTGCCCGTGCACAGCTCACGCGCGATGCCGTGAAGGGTGTCCGACAATTGCTCTATGGGGATCTGCGGACGATCCATCTGCTCAGCGTGCGGGGCATCGTTGCAGATCAGGCGCTGACGCCGAGAAACGTTCGCCATTCTCCTGGTCCGTCCGAGTGATTGGCATCGATTAGTGAAACGCGGACGCGCGTATCGCTGAGAGGTAGATGTCAGATGGCCGCGCGATTGTCGGGGCGCACGGGGAGTGCGGTCGCGCGGCGTCGCAACGACAGGTCCTGCAGTAGGCGAAGGGGAGCGCATGGGCAAGGATGCCCTCACCACGGGTGTGGCGGCGTGCACGAATGGCCGCCCTCGGCATCTCCGCGCGATCACCGAAGGTGACCGGCCCCTCGAGGACCCGGTCACGGAGGCGCTCACGCACCGAGTCGCCGACGTCCCAGGCCCACGCCCCGTCGGTGACGTGGTCGACGGCGGGGACACGACCCGCGTCCCGGTCGTCCCGGTCATCCCGGTCGTCCCGGCACCGCGGCGACCGTCGGGCAGTGGCGCGGGGAAACACCGGGTTCCTGTGCCTCCGGCACGACGACGGGCTGCGGCACCCGTGGCCGGCGCCTCGGCGGTGGGTGGGCCTGCCGGTCCGCCGGACGAGCGTCCCGCCCCTCATCGGCGGCCGCCATGCGTCGACGAGGCCCGCCCCGATGCCCGACAGGTGCCGGAGCCGCCGACGCGGCCGGTCACACCCATCGCCGGCGAGCCACCCACTCGGCGTATCCCGGAGGCCGGCGCGGTCGAGGCAACCGTCCGGATCCTCGCGGTCTATCCGGAGAACGCCGCGACGATGCGGATCCCGGTGGTTCCCCCGCCGGACTCGCGCGCATCGGGCCCGCGGCGACCCGGCGCACGACCCATCGCAGCGCCCTCCCCGCGTCCTCGTCGTGGAGGACGCCACACCGGGCCACGATCCCTCACGCGCCCGGCCCCTGAGACGGCGATTTACTCCACGCCGCCGCCCCGCCAGGTGCGGACGCTGCTCGGCGTCCTCGAGACGACCGCAGCACGACATCCGGAAGCCGCCGCCCTCGACGACGGCCGGACGCTCTCCTACCGCGAGTTGATGGAGCAGGTTCGCGGTGTAGCCACGATGCTGCGGTCCGCCGGTGTCGGCGCGGGTGACCGCGTCGGAGTCCGGATGTCCTCCGGCACGGCTGACCTGTACCTGGCGATCCTCGGTGTCCTCGCGGCGGGCGCGGCCTACGTGCCGGTCGACGTCGACGACCCCGACGAGCGTGCGACGACCATCTGGGAGGAGGCCGACGTCTGCGGTGTACTCACGGACGGGATGACGTTCGCCGCCTGCCGCGGCCCGGCCCCGCACGTCGTGCACCGTCGGCCCACTCCCGCCGACGACGCGTGGATCATCTTCACGTCGGGATCCACGGGCAAGCCCAAGGGCGTTGCGATCAGCCACCGTTCTGCCGCGGCGTTCGTCGACGCGGAGGCGGACCTGTTCCTGCGCCGGGAGCCGCTCGGTCCCGGCGACCGGGTGCTGGCCGGACTGTCGGTGGCCTTCGACGCCTCCTGCGAGGAGATGTGGCTGGCCTGGCGCTACGGCGCGTGCCTGGTCCCGGCGCCGCGGCGGATCGTGCGGGCGGGTGCCGAGCTGGGGCCGTGGCTGCTCGAGCGCGGCATCACCGTGGTCTCGACGGTTCCGACGCTGGCCGCGCTCTGGCCGTCGGACGCCCTTGCCCGGGTCCGTCTGCTGATCTTCGGCGGTGAGGCGTGCCCGCCGGAGCTGGTGGAGCGACTGGCCGCCCCCGACCGGGAGGTGTGGAACACCTACGGGCCCACCGAGGCCACGGTCGTCGCGTGCGCGGCGCCGCTCGTCCCCGATCAACCGGTGCGGATCGGCCTGCCGTTGCACGGCTGGCAGCTTGCGGTCGTCGATCCCCAGGGGAATCCGGTGCGCCGCGGCGAGACCGGCGAACTCGTGATCGGGGGGGCGGGCCTCGGCCGGTACCTCGACGCCGCGAAGGACGCCGAGAAGTACCGGCCGGTGCCGGCACTCGGCTGGACGCGGGCTTATTACAGCGGCGACCTCGTCAGCTCCGACGACGCGGGCCTGCTGTTCGTCGGACGTGCGGACGACCAGGTCAAGCTGGGCGGGCGGCGGATCGAGCTCGGTGAGGTCGACGCAGCCCTGCTGGCCCTGCCCCGGGTCACCGCCGCCGCGGCGGCGGTGAAGAAGACGAAGGCAGGCGGGGAGATCCTGGTCGGGTACCTGGCGGTCGAGGGTGACGGCCCCGACCTTGCAGAAGCCCGCGCCGCGCTCGCCGAGCGGCTGCCGGCAGCACTCGTTCCGGTGCTGGCGGTCGTCGACACGATCCCGACCCGGACCTCGGGAAAAGTCGACCGCAAGGCGCTTCCTTGGCCGCCCCCCGGGCAGGAGGACGCGGCCGGAGCCGGTGCCGGGCCCGCCGCGGACCTGCCGGGTACGGCCGGGTGGCTGGCCCGGAAGTGGAACGAGATCCTGGCCGTGCCGATCGAGAACGACTCCGACTTCTTCGCGCTCGGCGGCAACAGCCTGGCCACGGCGACCCTCGTGTCGGTGCTGCGCGATCGCCATCCCACGATCGCGGTCTCCGACATCTATCAACGACCCACGTTGGGCGAGTTGGCCGCTTTCCTCGACCAGTCGTCGCCCCGCGCGGCCGCGTCGTCGGAGCCCGTCACCGTTCCACGGAACAGGCTGTGGACCACCCTCGTGCAGTTCGCGGTCCTCGTGGTGACGCAGGCGGTGTCCGGGCTCCGCTGGGCCCTCGGCCTGGCGCTGCTGCACAATCTCGCGAGCCTGCTGCTCCACCACCCGTTGGCGTCACCGGTGCCCTGGTGGGTGATCGGCGTGGGCTACCTGGTGTTGCTCAGCGCTCCCGCCAAAGTGCTGGTGGTCATGGCCGGGGTCCGGTTGCTGCGACTCGGCGTGAAACCCGGGAGCCACCCTCGCGGGGGCCGGGTCCATCTGCAGCTGTGGGCGTGCGAGCGGTTGGCGGCGGTCTTCGGGGTCCGCTCGCTCGGCGGCACCCGCTGGGCCGCGCTCTACGCACGAGCGGTCGGCTGCCGCGTCGGGCGCAACGTCGACCTGCGGACCACGGTCCCCGTCACCGGATGGGCCACGCTCGGCGCCGGCTGCGCGATCGAGCCCGAGACCGATCTCGCCGGCTGGTGGATCGAGGCGGACACGCTGCACGTCGGTCCCGTCCAGATCGGGGAAGGCGCACGGGTCGGCGGACGCAGCATCCTCATGCCCGGGGCGCGCGTGGGCGCCGGGGCCGTGATCGAGCCGGGCACGTGCGTCAGCGGGGACATCCCGGAGCGGGAGGTCTGGGGCGGTTCGCCTGCGCAGTGCGTGGGCATCGCGGAGGGTTCGTGGCCCGCCCCGATCCGTCGGCGCTCGCTCTGGTGGACGCTGGTCTACACGGCGTCGCTGTTCGGGTTCGGCTGGATCCCGCTGCTCGCCGGGCTGCCCTGGCTGGTCATGCTCGGCTGGGCGATCCGCCGTGACACGACCCTGGAGGCCGTGGTCCTGCACGCGCTGGTCGTCGCTCCCGTGGGCATGCTCGCGTCGGTCGTCATCTACGCGACCCTGCTCGCGCTCGCCGTCCGGGTGCTCTCCCGGTCGTTGAAGCCGGGCTTCCACAAGGTCGACAGCCGCGCGGGCTGGAGCGCCTGGCTGGTCGAGAGCATGGTCGACGGCGCCCGTGCGACGCTCTTCCCGCTCTACGCCGGGTTGGTCACCCCGTTCTGGCTGCGCCGGCTCGGCGCGACGATCGGGAAGCGGGTCGAGGCGTCCACGGTGACGGGTCTGCCCCGGCTGATGCGCGCCGACGACGGCAGCTTCCTCGCCGACGACAGCCAGGTGGCGCCCTACGAGACGGGCGGGGGCTGGGTGCTCCTGGGTGAGGCGTCGGTCGGCGAGCGGTCGTTCGTCGGGAACTCCGGGATCGTCGGGCCAGGCCGCAGAGTGCCCGACCACTCGCTCGTCGCCGTTCTTTCGAGCGCCCCCGCTCGCGCGGACGTCGGGACGTCGTGGCTGGGGCGTCCGGCGATGGAGCTGCCGCGTGTAGCCGAAACCGGCGACCTCGCCCGCACCTTCGATCCTCCGCGTCGGCTGGTCGTCGCTCGGGCGTTCGTCGAGTCGATGCGCGTCATTCCCTGGGTGGTCATAGCCGTGCTCGGCGTCGGTGTGCTCACTGCGTTCGAGTCCATCCGCACGGCATGGGGCTGGGGTGTGGCCGCGGCCACTGCCGGTCTCGTCATGTTCGCCGCGGGATTGGTCGCCGCATTGGTGACGACGCTGGCCAAATGGCTGCTCGTGGGGCGGTTCGAGGAAGGCCAGCACCCGCTCTGGAGCTCGTTCGTATGGCGCAACGAGCTGTTCGACGTCTTCTACGAGGAACTGGGTGTGCCGTGGTTCGGCGGCCCGTTCCTCGGGACCCCGATCTTCAACGCCTGGGTCCGGACGTTGGGTGGGAAGATCGGGAAGGGTGTGTGGCTGGAGTCGTACTGGCTGCCCGAGACCGACCTGGTGCGCCTCGACGACGGCGCGACCGTCAACCGCGGTTGCGTGCTGCAGACGCACCTGTTCCACGATCGCCTCTTGCGGATCAGTTCGGTCCACCTCGGTCGCGGTGCGACGTTGGGCCCGCGCAGTTTCGTGCTCCCCGGGGCGTCGATCGGCGCGGGGGCGAGGATCGGCCCGGGTTCGCTGGTGATGCGCGGAGAGTCCGTGCCGGGCGGAACGCGGTGGGCGGGGAACCCGATCACCGCCGTGAACGCGGACCGGGACTCGGCCACCGCAGACAGCAGGGTCGGCCGACGAAGCAAGGGGGCGCACCGACGTCGAAGCGATCGACGTCGAAGCGATCGACGTCCGGTCGCGGCGCGGTCGTGATCTCTGGTTCACCAGCCTCCGCCGCGGCACGCCGACAACGGAACCGAGGAGTGCTCCCTGATGACCGCCACCACCCGCGGCAGCGGTACCGGGTACGGCCGCACCGTGCCAATGCAGCGCGCAGCCCACGACGTCGATACGACGCCTGTGCAGGTGCAGCGCCCCCGCCTGGTGGGCGTCGACGCCACTCGAGGCGTCGCGCTCCTCGGCATGATGGCCGTTCACGCACTCATCAGCTTCGACGAGGCCGCACCCGAGTTGTGGCAGCGTCATCTTGTGCTCGTGCAGGCCATCCCGGGCGGCGTCATCCCCGTGACCTGCATGAGGATGCTGCGCCGGATGGTGCCGCCGGAACGCCTCGGTGCCGCGATGGGCCTCTACGGGCTGGGCATCATCGTCGCACCGGCGGCCCCAGTTCCTGCAAGACCCCATGCGGGGTCTCACCCCGGTCAACACAGCCTCGCCCTGATCCCCCAGGCGCTGGTCCTGGCCGTGCTCCTCCCGCTGACCGGTGTGCTCTACGACCGGATCGGGTCCCGCTGGCTGGCCGTGCTGGGGCTGCTCGTCTGCGGGGGTGGGCTGATGCGGTCGGGGAAGCCCACGCCGGGCTCCGGTCCTGCGGTGGCGCACTGAGTCGTGCGGTGTTCCCGTCTCGGGGTCAGCGCGCGGCCCGGGTGTCGAGCAGGTCGGAGAGGTCGACCAGCCGGTAGCCGCGGGCTCGGAGGCCGTCGATGATCGCGGGCAGGGCGTCGGCGGTGCGAGGGGCGTTGGCCTGGGTGATGTGCAGGACGACGATCGCCCCGTCGTGCGCCTGGCGCAGCACCCCGCCGGTGATCGCCGCGGTGTCGTCGTTGAACGGGTCGTCGGCGACGTCGTCGTACTGGACGACGGTCGCGTGCGTGCGGGCGATGGCGCGCAGAGCGGCCGTGTCGTAGCAGCCGCCAGGGAACCGGAAGTAGCGGGTCTGATGGCCGCCGAAGGGCGCCAGAACGGCGAAGGAGTGCTCGACGTCGGCGGCCATGTCCGTCGTCGGTTCGGGGTCGAGCCGGTAGCAGTTCGCGGTGAACCCGCGGTGCGCGTAGGAGTGGCTGGCGATCTCGAAGTCGGGATCGGCGGCGATGCGGCGGGTCAGATCGGGGTAGCGCTCCACCCACTTGCCTGCCAGGAAGAATGTGGCGGGTGTGTGCCGGGCCTGCAACTCGTCGACGACGGCGGTGTTGGCGTAGGAGGCGATCTGTCCGGTGTCGAGGCGGGCCAGCATCGCGTCGGTCATGTTCGAGTCGAAGGTCAACGCGATGCGGTGCCCGCCCGTGGGGCCGTGGGTGACGACGACGGGGACGGTGGTGGCGGTTCGGTAGCCGGACCGCCCGTCCGGGGAGATCGCCGGGGCCGACGTCGACCAGCCCGCTGCCGCAGCGGGGAGACCGCCGACCGGCGTGACGCCACGGTCGCCGCTGGTCGCGCACCCGGCGAGGACGGTCAGACCCACCATCACCGCACCGACCGTGTTGCAACGCCGTACTGCCCGCATGCCCAGACCCTCCCAGGACGGCAACGAACAGCCGTGAACGGGGTGCCGGTCGTCGCGTGACACATCACCCGCACGGCAGGTGTAACGGGGAACACACGACCCGCTGGTTCGGGGCCCTCCGGCCTCTGTGTCGGGACTGCGCCGCGGCTGACCATGGTCGGCATCACAACGGGGGAGGGCGACATGGGCGGGCAGGCGACCTTCGAGGCGGCTCGGGTCGTGTCTCCTCCGCCAGAGCAGCCCGCGTCCCCAGATCCCGACACTGGTCTGCTCCTGGCAGGCCGATACCGCCTGGCCGAGATCGTGGGCCGCGGGGCGACGGCACGGGTGTGGCGAGCCCGGGACGAACTTCTGGACCGCGACGTCGCCGTCAAGCAGGTCGACCGCTCGCACTCGCACGGCCTGGCCGAGGCACGGCTCGCTCGCCGCGTGCGGCACCCCCACGTCGGCGTCGTGCACGACGTGGTGGTGCACGAAGGGTCTGACTGGCTGGTGATGGACTACCACGGGGGCGCCAGCTTGGCCGCCGTCCTGAGCAGGGGCCGCCGCCGCCTGTCCCCGCCGGTCGTCGCCGCTCTGGGCCTGCAACTGCTCGCCGCGCTGCGCGCCGTGCACGAGGCCGGGGTCGTGCACTGCGACATCAAGCCGGCGAACCTGCTGCTCGGCGAGGACGGACGAGTGGTGCTCGTCGATTTCGGCATCGCCGAGACCGCCGGCGGCGACCCCGCCCATCCCGCCCGCCGCACCGGCCACGTCGTCGGGTCGCCGGCGTTCATGGCCCCCGAACTCGTCCGCGGTGAGGCGCCGCAGCCCGCGACCGACCTGTGGTCGCTCGGGGCGACCCTCTACACCGCCGTCGAAGGCTGCCCGCCGTTCCCGCAGGCCGAGGTCGTCCCGACCCTCACCGCGGTGCTGCGCGAACCGCCGCAACCGGCCCGACGCGCCGGCCGCCTGCAGCCGCTCCTGGCGCTGCTCCTGGACAAGGACCCCGCGCGCAGGCCCTCCCACGACACCGTGCAGGCCATGCTCACCGACGCATACCCGACGACCCGGCCCATCCCCGCCTCCATGGTCTGCGGCGGCACTGCGCGGTCGGCGGGCAGCACGGTCCGCCGCCGCTTCCCGACCTGCCGGCGGCGCGACGTCGCACGCTGCCGGGCCCGCGCATCCCGGTGGGTGCGGCTGCCTGACCTCGCTTCTCCGCACCCGCGGAGGCGACCTTCGTGTCACGATCAGCCTTGCATCTCGACGAAGCTCGACGACCTGTGAGGCGGCAACGATGCAGAAGTTCGTGTACGAGTTCACCGAGGGCGGCAAGGACGAGAAGGACCTGCTGGGCGGCAAAGGCGCCAACCTGGCCGAGATGACCCGGCTGGGGCTGCCGGTTCCGCCGGGGTTCACGGTCACGACCGAGGCGTGCCGCCGCTACCTCACCGACGGGGCCGTTCCGCCCGAGCTGCGGGTCCAGGTCACCCGCGCGCTGCGCGCGCTGGAAGACCGGATCGGCCGCCAGCTCGGCGACCCGCAGGACCCGCTGCTGGTCTCGGTCCGGTCCGGGGCGAAGTTCTCGATGCCCGGGATGATGGAGACCGTCCTGAACGTCGGGCTGAACGACGCCTCGGTCCGTGGGCTCGCGACCGTGTCGGGCGACGAACGCTTCGCGTGGGACTCCTACCGCCGGTTGGTCGCCATGTTCGGCAAGACCGTGCTCGGCATCGAGGGGGAGCTGTTCGCCGAGGCGATGGACTCACTCAAGCGCGAGCGCGGGGTGAGCGGGGACGTCGATCTGACCGCGACCGATCTCGAGGAGCTGGTCGAGACCTTCAAGAAGGTGGTTCATCAGGAGACCGGGCGTGCCTTCCCGCAGCACCCGCGCGAGCAGCTCGACCTGGCGATCGTCGCGGTGTTCGACTCGTGGAACACCGACCGGGCCCGGATCTACCGGCGCCGGGAGCGGATCCCGCACGACCTGGGCACCGCGGTGAACGTGTGCACGATGGTCTTCGGCAACCTCGGCGGCGACTCGGGCACCGGCGTCTGCTTCACCCGCGACCCGGCCACCGGCAAGCAGGGCGTCTACGGCGACTACCTGCCCAACGCCCAGGGCGAGGACGTCGTCGCCGGCATCCGCAACACGCTGACCCTGGCTGATCTCGCCGAGCGCGACCCCGCCTCGGCGAAGCAGCTGTTCGGGGTGATGCGCCGGTTGGAGACCCACTACCGGGACCTGTGCGACATCGAGTTCACCGTCGAGCGCGGGAAGCTGTGGATGCTGCAGACCCGCGTCGGCAAGAGGACGGCCGCGGCGGCGTTCCGGATCGCCGCCCAGCTCGTCGACGAGCAGCTGATCACCCTCGACGAGGCCCTGGAGCGGGTCAGCGGCGAGCAGCTGGCCCGGTTGATGTTCCCCCAGTTCGTCCGGTCCACCGACCGGACCCTGCTGGCCCGCGGTCTGGCGGCGTCGCCGGGTGCGGCGGTGGGTGCGGCCGTGTTCGACTCCGCCTCCGCGGTGGCCCGACACGCCGCCGGTGAGTCCGTGATCCTGGTGCGCCGGGAGACCAACCCCGACGACCTCGAGGGCATGATCGCCGCGGCCGGGGTCCTCACCAGCCGTGGCGGCAAGACGAGCCATGCGGCGGTGGTGGCCCGCGGGATGGGCCGCACCTGCGTCTGCGGGGCGGAGACGATCGACGTCGACGCCACCGCAGGCACCGCGCGTGTCGGGGACGTCGTGATCAGCGAGGGCGACGTGATCGCCATCGACGGCTCCACCGGTGAGGTGTTCCTCGGGGACGTGCCGGTCATGAGCTCACCGGTCGCCCGGTACCTGGAGGAGGGCCTCGACGCCGTGGTCACCGACGTCGACGAGGAGACGGCGGACCTGGTGCGGGCGGTCGACGCGATCCTCGGCCACGCCGACGTCACCCGGCGCCTGCAGGTCCGGGCGAACGCCGACACCGCCGACGACGCGGCGCGGGCGCGGCGGCTGGGGGCGCAGGGCATCGGCCTGTGCCGCACCGAGCACATGTTCCTCGGTGACCGGCGGGTGCTGATCGAGCGGCTGGTCCTCGCGGACTCGGCGCAGGTGCGCGACGCCGCGCTGGAGGCTCTGGTCCCGCTGCAGCGGGGCGACTTCGTCGAGCTGTTCGAGGCGATGGACGGGCTGCCGGTCACCGTGCGGCTGCTCGACCCGCCGCTGCACGAGTTCCTGCCCGACCGCACCGAGCTGGCGGTCAAGGTGGCCGTCGCGCACGAGCGTGGTGAGGACACCGGGCACGACGAGAAGCTGCTGGCCGCCGTCGAGCGCCTGCACGAGTCCAACCCGATGCTCGGCCTGCGCGGCGTGCGGCTGGGGTTGACGACCCCGGGCCTGTTCGCGATGCAGGTGCGGGCGGCCGCCGAGGCGGCGGCGGATCGGATCACATCCGGCGGTGACCCGCGGGTGGAGATCATGGTGCCGCTCGTCGGGTCCGTGATGGAGCTGCACCTGATCCGCGACGAGGCCGATAAGGTGCTGGCCGAGGTCGCCGCACAGCGAGGGGTGCGCCTCGACATCCCGATCGGCACGATGATCGAGCTGCCGCGTGCGGCGCTGACCGCCGGCCGGATCGCCGAGGCCGCGGACTTCTTCTCCTTCGGCACCAACGACCTCACCCAGACCGCGTGGGGGTTCTCCCGCGACGACGTCGAGGCCGCGTTCTTCGCCGCGTACCTCGACAAGGGCGTGTTCACGGTGTCGCCGTTCGAGACCCTCGACGCCATCGGCGTCGGCCGCCTCGTCCGCATCGCCGTCGAGGAAGGCCGCGCTGCGCGTCCCGGGCTCAAGATCGGTGTGTGCGGCGAGCACGGGGGTGACCCCGAGTCGGTCCACTTCTTCCACGAGGTCGGGCTCGACTACGTGTCCTGCAGCCCGTTCCGCGTCCCGGTCGCCCGGCTGGAAGCCGGACGGACTGCGATCACCTTCGAGGACTCGGCCGGGGGGCTCGCGGGACCGCGGTGACCGTCGTTCCCTACCGGGCGGCGGTGGCCACAGCCCTTCCGAGCACCCGCCCATCCCGGCGTGGGTGACGAACGCCGACGCGTGCGCCAGTACCGACAGCTGCGGTACCCAGCGGTGCACGGACGCGTTGGGCGGTAACGGGCCCAGCGCCTCCGGGTCCACCGCAGGGCCGACCTTGACGACGACGTCGCGGTCGAGGTCGGCGAAGGCGTCGAGGCAGGCGCGGTAGAACGCGGTCGGCGCGGAGTAGGCCGAGCCGAGCGAGACCAGCACCACCGGGCGGTTCGGGACGGGCCACTGTTCCTGGTGGGCACGGACGTCCAGGGCCGGCCCGACGAAGGTGTAGCGGCGCGGGTCGACGTCGTCGGCGTGCGGTTGCATGGCCCGGGGGATCAGGACGACCGATCGTGGCGGCCGGCCGGTGAACGCGTCGACGTCGAGGGGGACGTCCTCGGCCGCAAGCCAGGCCGTGAACCGCTCGTGGTAGACGGCGTAGCCGGGGGCGGCGCGCAGGCCGTCGAGGATGGCGGCCGTGTCCTGCTCGTAGCTCTCCCATGCGACGTAGGTGGGGGAGAGCTGCACGAACGGTCGGGACCGCTGGTGGGCCAGCACCCGCGCCGGGTAGGAGCCGATGTCGCCGAGGAGCACGTCGGACCGGTCGTCGTCGAGGGCGGCGCGAGCCTGCGGTAGGACGTGGATCGCCTCATCGAGGAACCGGGCCATTCCTGCGATGGGGTCGTCGGGCCAGGTTTCCCCGCGGTCCTCGTCGGGGAGAACGGAGGTGACCAGCAGGACGGTTGCGCCGGTGGCGGCGACGGCCGGTGCGAACCCGGCCGGGGTGGTGACCTCGACGCGGTGGCCGCGCGCGACCAACTCCGCGAGCACCGGCAGGTGCGGGTTCATGTGCCCGTGTGCGGGCACGCCGATCATGACGATGTGCAGCGGGGTCATCGCTTCGACGGTAGCCCCCCACGGGTTCGACCGGCACGGTGACGACGCGGATCCCGTGTTTCCACGACGGTCCCGGTGTTGTCACCCAGCTACCCGTTGTCCCTCAGCTACACAGTGCTGGTCCAGCCGGTCCACGGGATCGCGGCGCAGGTCCGGCCAGTCCTTGCAGAAGCCGCCTGAAGATCATCAATAATGCGAAAGTCAACCGTACATCGCCAACTGGTAGAGAGCCGCAAGCGCGTCGTCGATGGGATGGGGCTGCGGCTTTCCCGAGGAGTCGAGTCTGTTCCACCTTTGCAGGTTCACCGCGACAGACATCTGCCGCTTGCCGTCGGCGCTGGTCATGGATATCGCTCCGGCGCCCCAGACGGAGCCGTCATGGCCCCAGAAGGTGCCGCGGCCGGGGACCTCCCTCCTGTGCAGACCGAGGCCGTAGTCGATTTTCGTCCCCTCTTGGGAAATGACCGGAACGGTGCGTTGCATTTGCGCCAGCGACGACTGGTTGACGATCTCGCCGGCAAGCAGCATACCGAAGAAGCGGTTGAGATCCGCGACGGTCGATATGAGCGAAGCCGCCGGCCCCACCCACGACATGTCATAGACGCTGTAGTCGCGGGGCGGGTCGATCATGCCGAACCACGCCTCATAGATCTGCGAGTGCGGCCCCTTTACATGCGGTCCTGCCGGAAGCTCGGTGTCGCGGAGCCCAGCGCGCTCAATGACGTTCTGGGTGATGCACCTCTCCGCCGTGGTGCCGGTTACCTGCTCCAGGAGTTGGCAGAGCAGCAGGTAGTTGGTGTTGGAGTACACCCCCGGAGTACCACCCGGAGCACCGACGGCAGGCGCCGCGACCCCCATCTCGATCAGCTCGGTCGGAGGAAACCGCGTGAGCCGGTTGTCGTCCAGGCTCTCGGGCGTCGTGTCCGCCAGTGAGGGGAACGCCTTGAGGGACGGGTAGGCGTAAGGGAGGTATTCGGCGAGGCCGCTGGTGTGGTTCACCAACATCCGGACCGTGATTGCGTCACCGCGTTCTCCAGGGACTGAGCCGCGGCAGGTAGTGGCCGATCGGCGTGTCGAGCCCGATCTGACCGCTCTCGACCTGCTGCAGCACCGCGGCGGCGGTGAAGGTCTTGGTGATGCTGCCGACGCGGTGTCGCATGTCGGCCGTGACGAGACGGCCGGTGGCGACATCGGCGACCCCGGCGGCGCCGCGCCAGACCCGGTCGCCGTCACGCACCTCGGCGAACACTCCCGGCATCCCCGCGAGGTGGACATTCTCTATGGCGGCTTTCAGCTCCGCTGGATCGAGTGGGTTCTTCACGACGGGCGTCCTCTCGTAATCAATGGGTGAATGGCTGGAGGCAGGTCATCGAGGCGGCGACGGCCAGGACTCCGATGACGGACAGGTACACCAGGTAGGTCGTGGCGGCCGTGTCGATGCGCGTCTGGGTGTAGGTGGGATAGCCGGCCCGGATGTGGTCGGCCAGCGTGTTGGATGTGGCGTGGTCGACGTACGCGACGATCGTCGCGACGACGGTCAACGCGAGGCCTGCGTACATTGCCGCGATGACCGAGCCGGTTGTGCGTAGTCGTGTTCGGTTGACGGGTTTCGGCGCCGCGGCCGGCTTGTAGTCGGTTATCCATCTCTCCTTCTCGGTCGTTCCCTGCTCGGTCGAAGGTCGCTGACTGAGCCGTTCGCGCGGTAGGCGTCGGGCCGCTGGGCTTGGGCCCGCTCAATCGAGCGGGCTGGACGTTGTGATTGAGCGCGAACCGGTTGCCGGGGTCGTAGGCGCGTTTGACTGCGGCCAGGCGGGCGTATGTCGCGGGCGGGTAGGCGGCCGCCAGGTCTGATGCGGTCGCCGAGCCCTGGAAGTTGATGTACGGGCCGACGCCGTGGGCCGCCACGGCACGCCAGGGCACGAGCGCTCGCGCGACGTCGGTGTCGGTCGCCGTGTCCGGGAGCATCAGCAGGGCGACGACCATCGCCTCGGCGTGGCGGTGGGCGAAGGCCGTCGCATCCGCAGGTACGCGACCGAACGCTCCGCCCAGAGCTGCGCAGCGCGATCGCTGTTGGGACGGTGGTGGTGGCGTGCAGGCGGGTGATCGCCCCGACGACAGCGTCGTCGAGGGTCGACAACCAGGGTGTTGCGGACGGCGAGCCGGAGGCCTGGTGGGGGCGCGGCGTCCTCCAGGATCTCGCGAGTAGCGGCGTTCGGCGATCCTGCGCCGCGGTCACCGTGCCCAGCTCGAGCAGCGGCTCGATCGCGGCGTCGGCCTCGGACACCGTGGTGCCGGGCTCGCCCGCGTAACAGAGCAGCGACCGTCGCAGAGGGCGGCGCGCCGGGCATCCGGGGCATCAGCGCCACAGTGCTGGACAACTCGTCCGGCGCGACCCGCATCGCGTCCCGCCACCGGGCCGAGCAGGCAGGCCGAATCGTCGAGCCGGTAGACCACTGTCCCGAATCGCACGGTGCTGACCGGCTGGGCGAGGAAGTCGAAGTCGACGACGACGCCGAAGTTGCCGCCGCCGCCGCGCAACGCCCAGAACAGGTCGGGGTGCTCGTCCTGCGAGGTCGTGAGCAGCCGGCCGTCGGCGGTCACCACCCGTGCGCCGACCAGGTTGTCGATCGCCAGCCCGTAGCCGGCGGACCATCCAGCCGATCCCGCCGCCCAGCGTCAGGCCGCCGACGCCGACGCTGGCGGTGTCGCCTGCGGTGAGCGCCCAGCCGTGCGGATCGAGCGCCGCGGCCACCCGGCCCCACGTGGCGCCGCCGCCGACGCGGACGAGCCGGCGCTGGGTATCGAGGACCTCGACGTCGTCAAGATGCGTGAGGTCGATGACCATCTCGTCGGTGTTGGTGCCGTGGCCAAGCGGGCTGTGCCCGCCCGAGCGCACTGCCACCGCCAGGTCGTGGCGTGCGGCGTGACTGAGCGCGGCCGCGACCTCGTCCGGCGTCGCGAGGCCGGACTACCAGCGCCGGACGGCCGGTCGCTGTAGAACCCCCGCGCTGCGGCGTCGTACCCGTCCTCGCCCGGTCGCAGGACCTCGACGGCCAGGTTCGTCGTCGGCAGGTTCATCGGTCTTCCCCTGTTCGTGATGTGATCTGCTGATCTTGAAATGCGCCGGTTCCGGGCCCGGTCAATCACCGGAAGGTGATCACCACAGGCCGGTCAACCACTCGCGGCTTTCGCGCTAACCGGATTTGACTGATGTCGAGCCTGGCGTCGCGCGCGGCCGGGCCGCTATGCGGAAAGCCGAAGGCTGGCGGCCCGGATTTGCGGTGTCCCGAAAAGCGGTACGCCGTAGCATCGCGATTCGACGCCGCCTCGGAAGGAGCGGGTTGTGCACACCAAGACCGCCGCCACGATCGGGATCGACGAGACGCTGCGCGCCGTCGCGGCGAGGCTGCAGCGACGAGATCGACGATCTGGTCGAGACCATGCTCGTCCGAATGCGGGACGAAGCGCCGGGCTTCGACACGGCGTCGCGGCCCGAACTCGCCGACGGCCTGCGCGCATCGTGCTACGGCAACATCCGCGCCGCGCTGCAGGCGCTCGGCGGCGACCGGCAGCCGCCCCGCAACTCGCCGCCCGAGGCAATGAACGAGGCGCGGGCGACCGCCCGGGCCGACATAGCCCTCGAACCACTGCTGCACACCTACCGCATCGGACATGCGGTCGTCCTCGAGCGATTCTTCGTGCTCATCGAGGAGCTGAACCTCCGCCCGGCGCAGCGGCACAGCGCCACGCTGATCGGGTCGAAGTACCTGTTCGCCTACGTCGACCGCGTCGTGGGCGAGGTGTCCGAGGAGTACACCACCGAACGTCAGCGAGTACTCCGCAGCAGCATCCAGCGACGCGTCCAACTCGTGCGCGACGTGCTCAGCGGGGCGAGCATCGACAGCGCGGAACTCGGCTACCGCCTCGAACAAGAGCATCTCGCGGTCGTGGCCACCGGACCGGCCGCCGACGCGTCCCTGCGCGACCTGGCGCGCCGACTGGAGCGCCGCTTGCTCACAGTCGCGATGACCGACGACACGGTATGGGCCTGGCTCGGTTCGTCTCGTCGTTCCGAACGCGGCGAACGGCACGACCTCGAGTGGGCGCACGATCGCGGAGCCGGACGCGGTACGCAGTCGGCGAGCCGGCATGGGGGATCACCGGGTTCCGCGACAGCCACGAGCAGGCGCTCGCCGCCCACCGAGTCGCCGCGCACCTGCCGCAGCCGGTGACCCGACTACGACGACGTCGCGCTAGAAGCGGCGCTGCTGTGCGACGTCCGTGCCGCGCGCCGCTTCGTCCGAGCGCGAATTGGGTCCGTTGACCGTCGCAGGACCCGCGAACCCGCGTGCTGCGCGACACGCTCGTGAGCTACCTGCAGTCCGGTCTCAACGCGGCCGCCACAGCGGCGGTGCTCAACGTCAGCGACCGCACCATCGCGTACCGGATTCACGGCATCGAGGACCTGCTCGGCCACAGCGTCCTCGCCCGCAGCAGTGAGCTTGCCGCGGCCGTCCGGCTGCACCGCGTCCTCAACTCGTGATGGACCTGCCTTATCCACCGCGCCGCAGATGCCGGCCCCCTCTGCGAGCACTCGCGATGAAATGGTTTAGGCCGGTGTCGGGGTGCCGTGTCGAGTTCGGCGCGGACGGTCAGCCCGGTGACGGTGCTGGTGGCGCCGATCAGGTCAACGATGATCTGGTGGCCAGTCAGCGGGCGGCTGCGCCAGTTCAGGGTGATCTGTAGCGCAACGGGGGATCCGCCGGGTACGAAAATCCACTCTATTTCGTCGGGCGTCCTAACGGGATTGGTGGCGTCGAAAGTCAGCTGTCGCCCACCAGTGATACGAGGGCGTTGAGCTCTCGGGTCGACGTCGCTGCGATGGTGTCCGGGTCGACGTCAGGCAGCAGCGGCAAGGTCATGACGATGACGCTTCCACCCCTCGGCCGCGGAACGGCTCTGATGTAAGCGCCGCCTTCCCGTCCCGGACCAACCTGACGGAGGTAGTCCACCGTGCCTGCGTCCTGGTTGACGGCCACCCGCAATGCGAAGTCCGTGTCGTCCTTGCTCGCCTGCCAACCCGAGCGGGCATCACCGGCAACCCGATCCGCGAAGTCGGGTGCCCAATCGGGGACACGCGTCGGATCGGCGAGCAGCGCCACGACCGCAGCGACGTCGGCGACACTCTCGATGCTCTGAGTCACACTCCGGGCAGCACCGGAAAGCTGAGCCATGGTTGAACCATGTCACGGATGGGCGGCTTGTGGGAGGGTCGACCGGTGA
This sequence comes from uncultured Actinomycetota bacterium, assembly GCA_963720845.1. Classification (GTDB taxonomy): domain Bacteria; phylum Actinomycetota; class Actinomycetes; order Mycobacteriales; family Pseudonocardiaceae; genus Pseudonocardia. Next base: position 17,252 of record CAVRHG010000006.1, read on the forward strand.
CGGTGCAGCGGACGCCGTCGGCCTCAATAGCCGGACCCGCTTACCGCCGTGGGTTGGTCACCGAAGCGATGGCGACTGGGCGAGCGGGTGTCAACGGCTGGCCGCCCGGTCATCGGGCCGCCAGCGTCGTGACCAGCTCGGCCTACGTACTCGGCGCCGCTATGGAGAAGGGGCATGATCGAGCGTTGCGGCACCGAGCGGGTGGTCTGCGAACTCGCCGAACGCGGCGCGTTGTCGGCGAACCCACTCACTCGCGACCGTCACCCTGCCCCTGAACTTGACCCGGGCCGTATCAGGCAACGACTCTGGCGGGTGCAGGTACCGTCCCGCGTCCTGGAGTAATCATGCCTCGCCGCAGTCCGTGTTCACCGCGCCCGGCCCGTGGCGGAGCCTGGTGTTCCAAGCAGGAGCGGGCCGTCGGCAGTGACACCCCGGCCCGGCGGTCCCGGTGACCGCCCCGCGCGGCGGTGCCGCCGAGTACTTCGTCCGGGAGGCGCTCGCGCAGGCCGGCGACCGGTACGTCTTCGGCGCGGAGGCGCGTCCCGACGACCCGAACCCCACCGCGTTCGACTGCTCGGAGCTGGTGCAGTGGTCGGCGCACCAGGCGGGGGTCGAGGTGCCCGACGGGTCGTGGCTGCAGTACCGGCAGCTGGAGCAGCAGGGCGGGGCGGTCAGCGTCGAGCAGGCGCTGCACACCCGCGGCGCACTGCTCTTCTACTTCTCCAGCCCGCCGACCGGATCGGGACGGCCGGCAGAGGCCCATGTGGCGATCAGCCTCGGCGACGGTCGGACGATCGAGGCGCGCAACAGCCGGGACGGCGTGGGCGTGTTCACCGCCAACACCGTGCGCTTCAACTACGCCGCGGTGATCCCCCAGCTGTCCACCGTCCCGTCCGGAGGGTTCGGCACGAACCTCGTGATGGCCCCGGGCGGGATGGCGCCGGGCTTGGGCCCCGTGGACCCGTTCGGCATGCCCGGCGCCGCGCTGCCCAGCGCCGTCCTCGGCGGCCCGGGGCAGACCGACACCGACGGCGACGGCCTCACCGACCAGTTCGAGACCCTGTTCGGCACCGATCCGAACCGGTCGGACACCGACGGGGACGGCCTCAGCGACGTCGCGGAGACCGCGACATACCACACGGACCCGCTCCGGGCGGACACCGACGGAGACGGCGTCGCGGACGCCGTGGAGGTGGCTGCGGGCACCGATCCGGGCCGCGCCGCGCTGCCGCAGGGGGCCGCCGCCGCCGGCTTCGGCGGGATGCAGACGCTGGACACCGACCAGGACGGCCTGTCCGACTATGAGGAACGCATGATGGGGACCCGCGCGGACGTGGCCGATACGGATGGCGACGGGCTGTCCGACGGCGTCGAACGGGGGCTGGGCAGCGACCCGAACAACGTCGACACCGACCGGGACGGCCTCACCGACGGCTTCGAGCAGCAGGCCGGCACCCTCGGCCCGGCACCCGAGGACCCGGCGGGCGGGTTGCACCCGTCGGCCCTTCCGTTCGGGAGCGGGTCGCCCGCCGGTACCGGGTTCGACGACCCGACCTTCGGCGCCCCGCTGCTGCACTGAGCCCGGCGCTGGCGTGGTGCCCCGCGAGCCCGGCGGCCGCGGTGCGCGTCGCCCGGGCGGGTTCACCCGGGTGAACGCCGCCGGGTCGCGTGACCCCGGTGGTGAGGGCGAGCACGGTGGGGCCCAGCCCACGACAGGGAGGCCCCGATGTCGGCCGTCACCGCGAGCCCCGACCGCGCCGGGACCGCGGCAGGCCCCGGCGTTGCCGCCGTGCCAGCCGACGACGTCCTTGTGCTCGGGCTCCGCCTGCGCGACGAGAACGCCTACCTCGAGCTGGTGCGCCAGCACACGCCGTTGATGTTACGGGTGGCCCGCTCGATCCTCGGCAACGCCGACGCAGCCGAGGACGTCGTCCAGGACACCTGGGTCGCGGTGCTGCGGAGCATCGACGGCTTCGAGGGGCGGTCGACGTTCAAGACATGGCTCATGCGCATCCTGGTGAACACGGCGCGGGGCAGGCGGGGGCGGGAGGCCCGCACGGTGTGCTGGTCGACGCAGCCTGCGGACGCGCCGGCGTGGGACGCAGTGCTCGCCGTGCGGTCGGCCGAGGTGGCGGGACCGCCGGACCACGCGATCGCCGTCGAGGCGTGGGAGGTGATCCGGGCGGCGCTCGCGGGCCTGCCGGACCGGCAACGGGTGGTGGTCGTGCTGCGCGATGTGGAGGGTTCCACGTCCGAGGAGGTCCGGGCACTGCTCGGCCTCTCCGTGGGCAACCAGCGCGTGCTGCTGCACCGCGGTCGGGCACGGTTGCGGGTGCTGCTCGGTCCGGATGCCGTCGACGCGGTGGGTGCCTGACATGCCACGTCCGGTCGCAGGCACCGTGCTGCCCGACGTCACCTTGCCCGACACGACCGGTGCCTCCCGGCGTCTCGCCGACCTCCCCGAAGGCGATCCGCTGGTCCTGCACACCTACCGCGGCTGGTTCTGCCCGAAGGAGCGGGCCTACTTCCGGCAGGTACTGCTGCCGCTGCAGGAGGTCGCCGAGGTGGGGTACGTGCGGATGGTCTCGGTGAGTGTCGAGCCGCCCGAGGTGACTGCCGCCTTCCGGGCCGGCCTCGACGCCCGGTGGACGTTCCTCTCCGACGTCGACCGGGCCTGGCAGTCCACGCTGGACCTGCGCGAAGTCACCGACACCGTGCATGACCCGTACCTGCCGGCCGTGCTGATCTGCGCCCCCGACCTGACCGTCCGCCGGGTGTACGACGGGTACTGGATGTGGGGGCGCCCGTCGCTCGCCGACCTGTGGGCGGACCTGCGCGATGCCGGTGCGGCGCTGCGCCCGGACTGGGCGGCGCCGCATGGCTGACCTCGCCTGGCTGGCGCTGCTCGACACGGCCGGGCCGAGGACGGTGGCGGTGACCGATCCACGCGACGGAACCGCGGCCGGCCACCTGCTGGTCACGGTGGGCCGTGCGAAGCCGCACCGCACCGCCGTGCGCGTGGAGCCGTCGCTCGTGGGTGACGGACCGCCGCTCGCTGTGTCGCTCGTGCTGCCGCCGCGTGGCACCCGGCCCTTGTTCGACGATCCGGCCGTGGTCGGCGCCATGCGCGCGGTGCTGCGCGACCCGGGACGAACGACGCTGTTGAGCACGCTGGTCGACGGGCCGACGCAGTGGGCGGGCTCGATCAGCGGAGCCGACCCGCGCCGGGTTGCAGACCGGCCGGACTGGTGGGCCGAGGACCCGTTCGTCCGGCTGGGCCCGCAGCATCGCCTGCTCGTCCCGGCGGGCGTGCTGTGCCCGCGCCCGCTGCCGGCCGGCCCCGGCCATCAGCGACACGCCGGCGCACCGTGGCCGTGGGGACGGTTCCCGACGGGATGAGCCCTGACGGCCGGCCCGTCACGCGCCCGCCGCGGCGAGGTGAGGAAGCGCCCTTCTCCGCGGCCGCTGCTCGAAATCAATCCACTTCGGAGGAACGAACTCCGGTAGCCCGTCCCGTATGCGCACGATCCACTCGGTGAAATGGATCTGCCGATGGTGCGCCCGGCACAGCGCAACGAGATTGTCCAGCCTCGTCTCACCACCGCACTCCGACGGAATGATGTGGTGGCATTCGGTCCAGGAGATCGGCCGCCCGCAGCCCGGGTGTGCGCAGCCGCGATCCCGCGCGGCCACGGCCCGGCGCAGCCCCTCGGGAACCGTCCGGGTCGCGCGGCCCACATCCAGCGGCTGCCCGGCGCCGTTCAGCACGATCGGCACGGCGGTGGCGTCGCAGCACAGCATCCGCAGCGTCTCCGGCGACATGATCCCGCCGAAGTCGAGGCAGGCGGCGCGGGCGCGGTTCTCCAGATCTTCGAGCCGGACCAGCACGTTGACGTGGGGCCGGTTGCCGCCGGACGCCGGGACCAGGTTCGTCGGGGCGTGGTCGAGGACGTAACCGCACACGTCGGCCAGGGCCTCGGCCTGCCGCTGCCCGGCCGGCCGATCGTCGTCGCCGGTCAGCGGCTTCGCCTTCGCGTCGATCACCCGGGCGATCGCGTCGAACATCGCTGCGTCGTCGAACCGGCCCGTCAACCGGCCGCCACCGGCTGCCAGCCGAGTCAGGTGAAGCTCGTTGACCTGCGCAGACGGCCGGTCGTCGGGCTCTGCGCCGTCCTGGTCGAGCGCCTCGATCAGCGCGGCGCCCCAGGCCTGCAGCTCCGAAGGGGTGTAGTCGCGGGCCTTGTCCGCCAACGCGGACTCAGCGCCCGCCCACCGCTCGGGGGAGAGCCGCCGCGCGGAGGGCGTGTCGAGCACGCGCGCGATCACCTCGACGTGGCGCAGGCTCGCCCGTCCGTCGGTGAACATCGCGGCGGTGGCGGGCAGCCGCGGCGGCAGCGCGGAGCCGTTCAGACCGACCCGCGGCGAGACCCGCTCTGCCGCGATGACGCGGCGGCGGGCCTCGAATCGTTCCCAGCCGAGCAGATCCGCCAGGGCGGCGGCCGGCGACTGGTAGCCCTTCTCGGCGAACACCCCGCGGCGCTCCAGCGCGGCCACCGCGGAGACGGCGGCGCGATCGAGCCTGCGCGTCGCGTGCTCGCATCGGGTGAGAAGCGCCACGAGATCCGCGTCGGTGCCGGTTTCGGCGATCGTGTCCAGCGCCTCGAACGCCTGCGTGAGCAGACCGTCGAGCGCAGCGATCGTGGTGTCGGGCACGGGTACATCATCGCGCGACCCACCGACAATTCCGGCCGCTCGATGCGCGATGTGCCCGACCCTCTGCCACAAACTTTCAGCGAAGGCGGCGTGAACCACTCTTCGGTGATCCGCACCTCGGTCGGCATGCCGAGCCGGACGCAACCTGATCTCGTCCAGACGGTGGTCATGGTCCTCGGTCGCCGCGAGGCGGGCGGATCACGTAACGTCGCCCGCCGGAGCCGCGTCAGCGCCGCATGAGCGAGGACGGGATGAACGACAGTGTCGGAGCGGGCTTGGGGGACCGTCCGCGAGGACTACAGCGACGATAGGGACGCAGGGAGCCACTTCCCGCATGACCACGCGCGGTCCCGGATCTACCTCGACTCGACGCCCACCCACCCGTGGATGCGCCACCACCACCACCCGCACCGGCCGTTCCCGAAGCTCACCCTGGCTCAGGTCGCCGACGACCTGGAGGCCCGGCTCGTCGGGATCTTCCTCGAGGCCTGGGGACGGCGGACGGTGTTCGGCACGTCGCGCACCAGAACTGCACCGTGCGGTTCGGGACCGATCCCCGGACCTCCGCGCTCGACCTGCAGTGCCGCATGCACGACCTGCACAACCTCTACGTCGCCGCCGTGACGCTCTTCGGGACCGCGCTGCTGCGCCTGGCCGGTCTGCGCGTCGACTGGCTCGTGGTGGCGCTCGTCGGGTGGCTGCTCGTCGGGGGTCTCGCAGCAGGAGGCCTGCATCCGCCGTTCGGCGTGCTGAACCTGCTCGTGATGTACGCGGTGACGGACGTCGCCGCGGTCTGCCACCTCCGGCGGACCGGAGCGGGGCGAGGGGCGCAGGTCCTCCCGCTGGTCGTCGCGGTCGTGGTGTTCGTGCACAGCATCCGGTCGGTGCCCCGCGGGCTGCTCCTCGTACTCGCGGGCTGGCTGGCACTCGCCGCGGTGTTCGCGCTCGTCGGCCGACCGCGGGCGCACACGGCGTGACTGCGCACGCCTCCTACAGCAACCCCAACTCGCGCGCCCGCGCCACCGCCTCCGCCCGCGACGACACCCCGAGCTTGCGGAACAGCAGGCGCCCGTGCGTCTTGACCGTGTTCAGCGACAGGTGCAGGACCGTCCCGATCTCCCGTTGCGACAGCGTGCCCGCCAGCAGGCGGAGCAGCTCGCGTTCCCGCTCGCTCAGGATGATCCCCGCCGCGGCGCCTGTGGTGGGCGCCGCGGCGACGCGGGACGCCGGTCCGATGCGGATCCGGGCGAGCCGGACCGGGAGCGGTCCGGGGTCCGGGCAGGCCCGCGCGATGCGCCGTGCCTCGTCGAGCAGCCGCCTGCCGTCCTGCTCGTCGGCCGAGGTCCGTGCGCGCACGGCAAGGGCCAGCGCGAGCTCCAGCAGACCCGCGCCGCGCCGGGCGAGCGTCAGCGCGCGCGCCGCTGCCTCGGCGGCGCCCTCGGTGCGGCCCGAGGCGGCGAGCAGCGTCGCGCGGGCGAGATGCGGCAGAGTCGCCACGAAATGCTCGGCGACGCCGGGGTCGGCGTCCCGCTCCAGAGCGAGTGGCACGCGGCGGGCGGCGTCGTTCAGATCCCCCGAGTCGGCGGCGGCGAGCGCGAGGTAGCCCAGACCATAGGTCTCCGCGAGGACGTTGCCGGTTTGCCGGGCCATCTGGACGGCCTCTGCCAGCGGGCGGGTCGCGCCGGGGACGTCCCCGCTCCAGAAGGCCGTGATGCCCAGCTGCAGGTGGGCCACCGTCGCGGCGAAGGACGCCGCGCCGTCGTCCAGCTCGAGGACGCGCCGGGCGGCGGCGCGGGTGGCGCCGAGGTCACCGATCTTGAACCGGTGGGTGGCGCGGAGCACGGCCAGGTCCCGCTGCGCGGTGAGGTCTCCGCCCCCGGCGGCCTCGCCGCAGGCGATCCACCGGCCGACATCGTCGAGGCGGCCCATGTCCAGCAGGAGCCAGGCCCGCGCGACGCACAACCGGGGGTCGGCCCGCACGTGCGGGTCGGGCAGCAGGTCAAGCCAGCCGGCGACCGAGCTCAGGCGCCCGGCGTTGAACCACTCCGTCCAGGACTTGGCGATGAGCTCCGCGGCGAGGTCCGCGTCACCGGCGGCGACATGGTGGGCCACGGCGTCCCCGATGGCCCCGACGAGGTCAGCCGGGTACTCACCGGCGTCCCCGGGGTCGATCTCGGCGCGGACCAGGTGGACCGCCTCGCCCGGCGCACCGAGGGCTGACCGGCCGCGCGGAGCCTGCCGAGCGGGAGGGGTGGGTTCCCGCGGGTGGCGACGACGACGTGGACGTGCTCGGGCACGCGTTCCACGAGGAACGAGACGGTCTCGTGCACGATCCTGTCGGTGATCACGTGGTAGTCGTCCAGGACGAGCACGATCGGCCCGGGCTGCGCGACCAGGTCGTTGACCAGCAGGGGAACCGCGGCGTCGCGGATCGCGCGCCCCCCGGCGGGCAGGGCGCGCAACGCGCGTTCCCCGATGCCGGTCAGCGGCTCCCGGAGCGCGGCCAGCACGTAGCTCCAGAACAGGACCGGGTGGTTGTCGCCGGTGTCGAGCGCCACCCAGGCGACCCGCGCGTCACCGGCCGCGCACCACTCTGCGAGCAGGGAGGTCTTCCCCCAGCCCGCGGGGGCGTCGAGCACGGTGAGCCGGTGCGCGGTCGGTCGGAGGCGGCGCACGAGGCCGGGCCTGGGCAGCAGGCCGCGACGACCGGGCGGGTGCAGCTTCGTCGCCAGCAGTACCGGCTCGTCGACGCGGAGGGGCCCGGCCACGACACCACCTCGCTGACGCTCGGCGCCGCCGAGCCCGGCGCTGCTGCGTTGAATGATGACCTCGCAAGCTCGGTCACGAGGGCAGCGTGCCGCAGCGACGGTACGCGCGACAGCCCCGCGGACGAGGTGTACGCGAACGGTCAGAAGTTCGCCCGCGGCCGCGGCGTCGTCTCCTCGGCCTGCGCGATCGCCCACGCCGCGTTGATCAGGCCGATGTGGCTGAAGGCCTGCGGGAAGTTGCCGAGGAGGTCGCCGGTGGCGGGGTCGACCTCCTCGGCCAGGAGCCCCACGTCGTTGACGTAGCGGACCGCCCGCTCGAAGACCGTCCGGGCCCGGGCGACCTGTCCGGCTGCGGCCAGCGCCTGGGCCAGCCAGAAGGTGCAGAGCAGGAACGTACTCTCCTCGCCCGCGAGGCCGTCGGCGTTGCTCCCGCTCGCCGTGCGGTAGCGGTAGACGAGCCCGCGCGAGTCGGTGAGCCGGTCCGCGACGGCCTCGACCGTCGCCACCACCCGCGGGTCGTCCGGTGGCAGGAAGCCGACCAGGCCGATCATCAGGGTGGACGCGTCCAGGTCGGGGGAGCCGAACGACTGAGTGAACGACTTCGCCGTGTCGTCCCACCCCTCGGTGAGTATCGCGGCACGGATCTCCTCGGCCGCGGCCCGCCAGGCGGGAACCCGGTCCGTCGCACGCAACGTGCCGGCGAGGGCGACGGCCCGGTCGAGCGCGACCCAGCACATGAGCTTGGAGTACAGGAAGTGGCGGGGCTCGCCGCGCACCTCCCAGATCCCCTGGTCCTTCTCCCGCCACCGGCGCGCGGCCGCGTCGGCGCACGCGACGAGGAACTCCCGCCAGGCGGTGGCACCCGGGTGGTCCGGGTTGAGCTGGGCGACGAGCCGGTGGGCCGAGCCCAGCAGCTCGCCGTAGACGTCGATCTGCCGCTGGTTCCAGGCGCCGTTGCCGACGCGGACGGGCCGGCTCGCGCGCCACCCCGACAGATGCGGCAGCGTGCGCTCGCTGAGGTCGTGCTCCCCGCCGACGCCGAACATGATCTGCAGGTCGCGACCACCCAGGACCTGGCCTGCGGAGCTGGCCGCCAGGTAGTCGAAGAACTGGTGGGCCTCGTCCGGGCAGGCGGCGACCCACAGGGCTTCGAGGGTGAAGCTGGCGTCCCGGACCCAGGCGTAGCGGTAGTCCCAGTTGCGTTCGCCGCCGACCTGCTCGGGCAGCGAGGTCGTCGCGGCGGCGACCACCGCACCCGTGGGCTGGTAGGTCAACGCCTGCAGCACCCGGCCACTGTGGTGGACGAGATCGCGCCACGGCCCCCGGTAGTTCTGATGCAGCCGGGACCACGCCCGCCACGCATCGGCCGTCGCGCGCAGCGTGTCGTCGAGCTCCTCGGCCGGCAGCGGACCGGGCCACGGTTCGGCCGTCGTGCGGTGCTGCAGCCCGACCAGCATGCGGTCGCCTGCGGCGAGCCGCAGCCGTCCGGATGCGGTCGCACCGGTGACGTCGAGCGCGGTGGGGCAGGAGAGCACCACGACGTCGGCGCCGCCCCGGGCGACCACGCCGCCTTCCACCACCGTGACCAGCGGCTCCACCAGCCCGTACTCCGGCCGAGGCGCGAACTCCATGGCCATCTCGACCTCGCCACAGGTGCACTCCAGCGCGCGGACGAGCAGGCGGGGCGCGGCGGCGCCGATCGCGTGCGGGTCGGCCGCGCCGCCGGTGGCGAGCGCGTCGGTGACGGTCGCGGTGCCCGTCGCCGTCGTCCACGCCGTCTCGAGCAGCATCGTCTCGTCGACGTAGCGGCGGGTCGCCTCGGCGTCCGGGTCGACGGGGCGCACCGACCAGTGCCCGGCCCCCGGGTCGAGGAGCCGGCCGAGCAGCGCGGGCGAGTCGAAGCGCGGCGCGCACAGCCAGTCCACCGAGCCGTCGCGGCTGACCAGCGCGGCGGTGCGGCGGTCGGACAGGAGGGCGTAGTCGGCGATCGGCGTGGCGGTCATGATGGAGGTCCTTCCGGCGGTCGTCGCTGCACGGACCCGATCGGTACGCCGTCCGTTACGTGTCGCGGTAGCGCCCGCTCGCTTGACTTCTCCCCGCCTCGAAGGGCGGGGATTCTCCCGGTCGCCCGGGAGGGGTTCCTGCTTCTTCGACAGCAGCCGGGTCGCGGAGGTCGCACGCCACCGGCAGCGCCCCGTGGAGCTGTGCGGCGAGCTCGACGTCGAGGTCGTGGCGGCGGGAGGCGAGGACGACGCGGGCGCCCGCGCCGTCCAGCACCTGCGCGAAGCGCCGGCCCAGGCCCGACGACGTGCCGGTCACGGCGCCTGCCGCGGCGAAGAACCGCTCGACCTCGTCGCCCGGGGCGGTGAACGTCTCCGCCGCGCGCAGGTCCACGACGAGGACCGTACCGCCGGCGCGCACGGCCGAACGCGCGTGCCGAAGCGCCTCGACCGGCCGGGGGAAGTCGTGCACGCGGGCGGGCCGCCCGCGGCCTCGGCGAGGTCGAGCACCGTGCTGCGCCGCCCGCGCCATTCGAGCAACCCTGCTCGAGCCGGACGACCAGCAGCAGCCGGTGGGCGAGCAGGAGGTTCTGCAGGACGCCCGGTGCCGTCTCGCGCGCCAGCTCGATCATCCGGGTCGCGGCGGCCGCGCGTTCCGCGACATGAGGTCGGTGGCGCGGCCCTCCTCGACGGCCGCGTGCGCCGCCCGGAGCAGCGCGTCCCGCGCGGCGCGGACCGACCACTCGGCAGCGCGCTCGCCGGCTCCCTCACCCGCCGCGCGGCACCCAGGGCCGTTGCGAGCTCGGCGCGCTCGGACTCGCGTCCGACCATGTCCGGACCACGTGGTGCTCGGGCGAGCACGGGCATCAGCACACACCACCGAAGCTCTCGGATGGAGCGCCCGGCCGGCGGCCGGGGCGTACGGCTCAGGATGGTCCGGGATGGACGGGGCGGTCGAGTGACCAGCGCAGGTTCCTGCGCGTTCCGGGGCTGGCCGCCTTCATTTGGTCGGGGGCGTCGTGGTCCTGGCGGCGGTGGGTGTTGCGGCGGTGGTTGTTGCGGCGGTGGGTGTTGCGGCGGTGGGTGTTGCGGCCGCGGCGTTCGGGGCGCCCCCGACGGTCGGCGGGCCCTGGTGGGTGATGTCCTGGCAGCCGAGGTTCGTCCAGGTCGCGGTGAGGCGCTGGGTCAGGAACTCGAACAGATTCGCCGCGGCGGGATCGGGGGAGGCGGCCGCCTCGGTGAAGCGGCGGCCGAATTGCAGCCGGGCCGGAGCGATGGTGGCGATGCTCGTGCAGTAGGCGAGCCCGGTGTCGGTGCGCGGGTTCATCGGGGGCATGTTGACGCCGGCCCGGTAGAGGTTGGTCTTGGTGACGTTGATCTTGCCGCCGACCTGGGTCATCGGGTCGATGGGTGGGACGAGGGCTGCGGGCGCGCCCTGGCGCGCTGCGGCTTGGAGTTCGTTGAGGGCCAGCGCCGGGGACGGGGTGCCACCTGCAGACAGGTCGGGCGCGGTGAAGGGTGTGCAGTGCAGGGCGGGGTCGATGCGGTTGTCGAGCAGGCCGTTGTCCGAGCCGTTGGTCAGGACGGTGGCGCCGGACAGGGCTTTGCGGTTGTCGGGGGAGTCCTGTGCGGTGCGCCCGTCCGACGTCACGAGGTACTTGGTGGGCAGGTTGTCGCTCTGGTCCTGGTCGACCACGCTGAAGTCGCGGGTGGTGGGGCAGGGCCGGCCGTCGGCGCCCCTGCCGAGCGGGGGCACGGTGAGCTTGCCGGCGCGGATGGCGGCGTTGGCGGCGGCGAAGAAGCGGGGTGCCCCGCAGTAGGCGAACTGGGTGAAGGGTGAGTCGGGCAGGCCGTTGACGCAACCGTCTCCTGCGTTGAAGCGCAGGCGCATGATGCCGCGGCGGACGTGGTCGTGGTGCAGGGTCAGCGTGTCGGCCTGGAAGCCGAACCAGATCCCGACCACCGCTCCCCGGCGCAGGGTGGGAGTGACCGGCGGAATCGCGGGCTGCGTGCCGTCGTCGATGACCAAGGGGTGGTAGACCGAGACGGTGCCGGTGGTCGGGTCGATGATTGCCGCTTCGACGAACGCGGACTGGTCCGCATTGGCTTCATGGCAGGGACCGGCCGCCGGGTCGGTCGCGGTGAAGCGGTAGGGCGTGGCCAGTCCCGCTGCAGTCAGCGCGCCGGGTGGCACGATCAGGGTGCAGTTCGTATTCGGGCCCCCGGTCGTTGGCGGTGGCGTATCGGCCGTCGTCGGAGTCGTGGCGCCGGTCGTTGTCGTCGCCGTGGTCGTGCTTCCGGAGGGCGGGGTGGGCGTGGGTTGGCCGGAAGGCCGTGATGCCGGGGGGCGCGAGCGCGTCGGCGGGTCGGCGAGCCGGTGGAAGAAGCTGTTGACGAACGGGGTGTGGGCGGGCGCTGCGCTCCACCAGGACTGTGCGGCGTCGGCGACGGGCACGGACCGGGCAACGGTCACGGTGCCGCCGACGAGGACGGCCGCACCGACGAGAAGGGCGCCGCGAAGGCGCAGGGACCGTCGTCGGGGGCTGCGCTCGGCTCGGCGATGGTCGGCCGGGCGGTGGTGGGCTGGCTGTTTCGGCACGGGGCACCTCTCCGAGGGCGATCGCATCCGGCCGGCTGTCCGCATGCGCGGACGGAGCGGGGAGCGAGCCGGTCGGGGGTGGGTCCAACGTCGGTGGGTGACCATAGGGAGGCCTCGCTGCGCCCGCGGCTTCCCTGAGAGAGCTCGTTGCTCGTGAACCGCTCGAACGGCGACCCTGGGCGCCGAACGGCGAGCGATCGACCGAACGGCAGAAGCCGTGCTGCGCTCAATGGAGCGCGAATTCTCAGAATACCCCTAAGGGTGATTCGTCCCGGCCGACCATGCCGCTGGTCACGGCAAACACACCACTCGGCCCCTGGCACGACGTTGGCCGATCTGCGCCATGGGATGAGCACGGGGAGCGACCTCGACCACGCCCAGGCACCGCTGTGCGTGTTCGGCGATCCAAACCGGGTTCACGGCTGCTTCACCAGTACGGCGCGGGTGTAGAGGAGGTCGAACCCTCGGCGCTGGGCGTTCTGCTGGGACGTCGACCCGGGCTGGGTGACGATAACGGCGACGTCGCAGCCGGCGGCTGACGCGTCGACGAGCCGCGCCGAGAGCAGCGCCGCCTGGATGCCGTGGCGGCGGTGCGCGGGCGCGGTGGCGGCGCCGGCGAACTGTGCGATGCCGTCGGCGATCCGCAGGCCGCCCCCGCCGGCGAGAACTCCGTCGCGCAGGGCGGCGTAGCGCAGGACACCGGCCGCGGCCATGTCGCGCTCGGCGCGCAGGTAGACCTCGCGGGGGAACTCCTCGTGCCAGGGCACCCCCTGGGTGTCGGGGTGGGCGACGGCGTCGGCCGCGAGGTCGAGCCAGGCGTCGAACTCCTCGTCGCCGCTGCGCCGGACCTCGATCCCGGGCGGGACGACACGGTCCGGCGCGCCCGGGAGCGCGCGGCCCAGCACGTTCTCGAACGACTCCAGCCGGTAACCCCGGTCGGTCAGGACGGTGCCGATCTTGGGATCGGCCAGGTGGGGCAGCTCGACCTGGACCGGGGCGGCGCAGGCGGCGAAGGCCCGCTCGATATCGTCGAGAGCGGCGGCGTGCGGGACACCCGCGAAGCCGAGTCCAGCGACCTTGTTGAACGGCGAGTCCGCCTCGGCGAAGCTCGCGACGCCGCCGGCGAGAGGGATGACGAAGCCGCGCCCGTCGTTGCGGCGGTGCGCCGCTCGGGCGGCCAGCGTCACGAGCTGCGCCTCCACCCGCTCGATGCGCTCGGCGAGAGCGGTGTCGCAGAACAACGGTGCTCGGTCGGCCGTCATGACGTCTCCACGCTCCCGGGCGGGTCGTCTCCACTGTGCCGCGATGCAGCGCAGATCGCCGACGTGACTGCTTACGCGAGCCTTACGGCATCGCCGGCTTCGGATCCCGCGGGACCGACCGTGGCTAGCGTCGGGTTGTGCGTGTTCTGATCACCGGCGGTGCCGGGTTCGTCGGGTCCCACGTCGCAGACCGGCTCGTTGCCGAGGGGCACGAGCCGCTCCTGCTCGACGCGCTGCTCCCGCAGGCCCACGGCGGCGGTCCGCCGCCGGAGACCGGGCACGAGCTGGTCCGGGGGGACGTCCGCGACGCCGACCTGCTGGCCCGGCTGCTACCCGGGGTCGACGCGGTCTGCCACCAGGCCGCGATGGTCGGGCACGGGGTCGATCCCGCCGACGCGCCCGGCTACGCCGCGAACAACGACCTCGGCACCGCCGTCCTGCTCGCCGCCATGCACGCCGCCGGACGACGCCGGCTGGTGCTGGCCGGCTCGATGGTCGTCTACGGCGAGGGCCGCTACGACTGCCCCGAGCACGGCCTCGTGCGGCCCGGGCCGCGCAGGCGGGCCGACCTCGACGCCGGACGGTTCGAGCCGCCGTGCCCCCGCTGCGGGCGCGACCTGGTCCCCGGGCTCGTCGCGGAGGACACGCCGTTCGACCCGCGCAGCACCTACGCCGCCACCAAAGCCGCCCAGGAGTACCTGGTCTCGGCATGGGCGCGGCAGACCGGCGGGACAGCGTGGTCGCTGCGCTACCACAACGTCTACGGGCCGCGGATGCCGCGTGACACCCCGTACGCCGGCGTCGCGTCGATCTTCCGGTCGGCGCTGGAGCGGGGGGAGGCACCCCGGGTCCTGGAGGACGGCTGCCAGCGCCGCGACTTCGTGCACGTCACGGACGTCGCCGCGGCCAACGTCCGCGCGCTGACCACCGACCCGCCTGCGGGCGGCCTCACCGCGGTCAACGTCTGCTCGGGCGAGCCGCACACGATCGGCGACCTGGCGGGCGCGCTCGCCGCGGCGACCGCAGGCCCCGAGCCGGTGGTCGTCGGCGGCGCCCGGCCGGGGGACGTGCGCCACGTCGTCGCCGACCCGGCGCGGGCCGGCGTCGCTGCTCGGGTTCCGGGCCGCGGTGCGCTTCGCTGCCGGGGGTGCGCGCCTTCGCCACCGATCCGCTGCGCGCTCCGGCCCGGGCCGCCGACGTCACCGAACGGTAAGCGGCCGGAGGCCGTCCGCGGGGCGGTCACCGCCCGAAGATCGTGGCGTGGACGGCGATCCTGAGATCATTCTTCCGTGCCTGGACGAGGCCGACGCGCTGCCGGTCGTCCTGGCCGCACTGCCTCGCGGGCTGGCCCGTGCTGGTCGTGGACAACGGCTCCACCGACGCCACCGCGGCGGTCGCCCGGGCGCTCGGCGCCCGGGTCGTCGCCGAGCCGCGGCGCGGGTACGGCGCCGCCGTGCACGCGGGGCTGGAGGCGGCCCAGGCCGACCTCGTCGCGGTGCTCGACGGGGACGGCTCGATCGATCCCGCGGTGCTGCCGGGCATGGCCGCCCTGGTCACCGCGGGCGAGGCCGACCTGGCGGTCGGGCGGCGGGTCCCGCAGGCCGGGGCGTGGCCGTGGCACGCCCGGGCCGGCAACGCCATGATCGCCGCGACGCTGCGGCGCCGCGGCGTGCCGGTCCACGACCTCGCCCCCGTCCGGGTGGCGCGCCGCGCCGCGCTGCTCGGGCTGGGCGTCGCCGACCGGAGCTTCGGCTACCCGCTGGAGCTGCTGCTGCGCGCCGGGGCGGCGGGATGGCGGATCCGCGAGGTCCCGGTGCCCTACCGGGTCGCGGGCCGGCGGACGGTCGAAGGTCTCGGGTTCGCTGCGCGGCACGGTGCGGGCGGCCCGGGACATGGCGGGGCTGCTGCGATGAGGGAACCCGACGGGCCGACGCTCGCGCTGCTGGTGCTCGCCAAGGCACCCGAGACCGGGTCGGGTCAAGACCCGGCTGTGCCCACCCCTGACCCCCGTGGAGGCGGCGGACCTCGCCGCGGCCGCGCTGCTGGACACGCTCGGTGCGGTGCGCGCGGTGCCCGGTGGCAGGGTCGTCGTCGCCCTGGCTGGGCGGCTGTCCGCGGCGGCCCGCGCCGCCGAGCTGGCGGCGCAGCTGCGCGGCGTCGCGACCCGGCGCCAGCGAGGCCCGGACCTGGGGCACCGCATCGCGGACGCACACGGCGACGTCGCCTGCCTGCTGCCCGGCCGCCCGGTGCTCCAGCTCGGGATGGACACCCCGCAGGTCGAGCCCGCTCTGCTCACCGAGGCCGCGGGGCCGCTGCGGCGCGGCACCGCCGACGCGGTGCTCGGCCCCGCCGCCGACGGCGGCTGGTGGGCGCTGGGGCTGCGGGACCCGCGAGCCGCGGCGGTGATCGCCGGGATACCGACCTCGCGCGACGACACGGGGGAGCGGACCGCCCACGCACTGCGGGCCGCGGGGCTGCGGGTGGGCTTGCTGCCGGAGCTGACCGACGTCGACACGGCCGCCGACGCGGCGATCGTCGCGCGGCTCGCGCCCAGGACCCTCTTCGCGGCGACCGTCGCCGGGCTGCCGGCCCTGTCCGCCGACCCGTCGTCCCCCGTCGGGAGCGCCCGGTGCTGAGCCCCGACCTGCAGCCCGTTCCCGCGCCCGCGCCGGTCCGCGCCGTCGATCCCGTTCCGCCCGCCGATCTCGTGAGGGCCTTCGATCCCGCCCTGGCCGGGGCGTCGGCCCGGCTCGTCCGCGACGACGGTGTCGAGCTCGACCTGGCGGTGCCTCGGTGGCGCCGGTCCGCCGACGGCCAGGACCGCTGGCTGCTCGACCGCTGCACCGGCCCGGTGATCGACCTCGGGTGCGGGCCCGGACGCCTCGTGTCCGCGCTGGGGGAGCGAGGCGTACCGGCGCTGGGGGTGGACCTCTCCGCGGTCGCGCAGCGGCTGTGCCGGCGGCGGCGCACGCCGATGGTCCGCCGGGACGTGTTCGGCCCGTTGCCGGGCGAGGGCACCTGGGGCCAGGTGCTACTGGCCGACGGCAACATCGGCATCGGGGGCGACCCGCTGCGTCTGCTGCACCGGGCCGCCCGGCTGCTCCGGCCCGGCGGGAACCTGCTGGTGGAGACCGACGCCACCCCCGACCTGCTGTGGCGCGGCACCGTGCGGCTCCGCACCGCGGCCGGCACGGGCGCTCCGCTGCCGTGGGCGTGCGCGGGTGCGGACGCGCTGGTCGGCCTCGGGGCGACGCTCGGGCTGCGCCAGACCGCCTGCTATCGGGGGGTGCGCAGCTTCGTCGAGCTCACGTCGTCCGGGCAGGCGTCCGCGCCGGGCGCCGCAGCGGCAGGGTGAGCTCGAAACGGCAGCCCGGCCCGGAGTTCACGACCGAGAGCCGGCCGCCGTGCGCCTCGGTCAGGGCGCGGGCGATGGCCAGCCCCAGCCCGGCTCCGGAGTCCGGGCCCGGGGTGCGGGCGGCGGCCCCCCGGTAGCCGACGTCGAAGATCCGGTCGAGGTCGGCCTCCGGGATGCCGCCGCAGCCGTCCTGGACCCGCAGCCACGCCTGCGCTCCGGTCGTGCCGGCCGACAGCGCGACGCGGGCCCCGGCCGGGGTGTGCCGCACGGCGTTGGACAGGAGGTTGCGGACCACGCGGGTCAGCTCGGTGTCGCTGCCTGCCACGGTCGGCCAGCGGTCCGGCTCGTCCGCGACCACCTCCACACCGGCGGCCGCCGCCGCCGCGGCCTCGGCGGCGACGGCGTCGGAGACGACCTCGCCGAGCGCGAGCGGCACGAGCTCGAGCCGCAGGGCGGCCGACGTGGCCCGGGAGAGCTGGAACAGGTCGTCGACCATGGCCGCCAGCCGGATGGTCTCCCGCCGGACACGCGCGAGGTAGTCGGCGACCTCGTCGGGCCGGTGCACGACCCCGTCCGCCAGCGCGTCGACCATGCCCCGGATCCCGGCCATCGGGGAGCGCAGGTCGTGGCTCATCCACCCCACCAGCTCGCGGCGGGCGGTCTCGGCCTGCCGCTCCGCTTCCCGGGCCTCCCGTTGCCACAGCGCGTCGCGGGCGAAGCTCCGCCCGAGCAGCGCGGCGACGGGCACGGTCACCGCGGCGACGACCCCGACGACCGCGAGGGTGCCGGCGAGCTGCGGGGTGTACATGAAGCCGCTGACCGCGACGACCCCGGCGAGCGCGGCCACAAGCGGGACCAGCGCGAGCGTCGTCATCGCGGCCGTCACCGAGCGGCGGCGCATGCGGTGCAGGAGCACGCTGCCGAATCCGATCACCGGCAGGGCGAACAGCAGGGCCGCGGGCAGCGCGCGCACCAGCTCGGCGAGCACGTCACCCATCCCGGGCGTCGGTCGTGCCGGGGTCGTAGCGGTAGCCGGTGCCCCAGATCGTGGCGATCCGCCGCGGCTGCGTCGGGTCGGCCTCGACCTTCTCCCGCAGCCGGCGGACGTGCACCGTGACGGTGGACTGGTCCCCGAACTCCCAGCCCCACACCTGCGCGAGCAGCTCAGCGCGGGTGAATGCCCGGCCGGGATGGGCCAGGAGGAACGCGAGCAGGTCGAACTCCCGGGAGGTGAGCGCGAGCTCCGCCCCGGCCAGGGCGGCGCGGCGGGCGGCGACGTCCACCCGCAGGTCCCCGTCCACCAGCGGCCCGCCGGTCGCGGGCGGGGAGCCGTTGCGGCGCAGCACGGACCCGACCCGCAGCACGAGCTCGCGGGGGCTGAACGGCTTGCTCACGTAGTCGTCGGCGCCCAGCTCCAGGCCGCGGATCCGGTCGTCCTCCTCGCCGAGCGCGGTCAGCATGACGATCGCGGGCGGCTTCTGCCCGGCGCGCAGCGCCCGGCACACGTCCAGCCCGCTGGTTCCCGGCAGCATCAGGTCGAGCACGACGGCGTCCGGTCGGTCCCGCACGGCGGCCTCCAGGGCGCTCTCACCGTCCGCCGCCACCTCGACCCGGTAGCCGGCGTCGCCGAGATAGCGGGCGACGACGTCGCGAACGGTCGCGTCGTCGTCCACGACGAGCACGCGGTCGGCCATCTCGCCAGCGTAGCCACGGGAGGCGGCGCGACCGGCAGACGTCATCGATCGGTAAGGCCGAGCGCGGCGTCCCGCACCGGCCGCGGTCCTACCGTCAAGCCCGTGACCCGCACCGAGCCCGGACACCGCAGGCCCACGGCGTCGTGGGGGGCGCCGTGGGATCCTGCGGTCCGCGCACTGGAGCGTCACCGGCCGCCGCTGCCGCGGTTCCGCAGCCCGCTGCGCGGGCCCTGGCTGACATCCGTGTTCGGCGCCGTGTTGCTCGCAGCACTGCCCGTCGTGATCGTCACGGGCCTGCTCAGCTATGTGGCTTACGGGCCGCAGTTCGGGCAGGCCATCCCGGGCGACGTCGGCGTCCTGCACCTGCCCTGGTTCGACTGGCCTGCCTCGCCGTCGTGGCTCTACCGGCTCACCCAGGGCCTGCACGTCGGGCTCGGGCTGGTGCTGGTCCCGGTCGTGCTGGCGAAGCTGTGGTCGGTCGCGCCGAAGCTGTTCGCGTGGCCACCGGTCCGCTCGCCTGCGCAGGCGCTCGAACGTCTGTCACTGCTGCTGCTCGTCGGCGGGATCCTCTTCGAGATCGTCACCGGGCTGTTGAACATCCAGTACGACTACGTGTTCGGCTTCAGCTTCTACGCCGCCCACTACGTCGGCGCGTGGGTGTTCATCGGCGCGTTCATCGCGCACGTCGCGCTCAAGGTGCCGCACATGGTGCGCGGGCTGCGGTCGCGGTCGCTGCGCGCCGAGCTGCGCGTCCCGACGTCGGAGACCCGCCCGGAGGAGCCAGACGACGACCTCGGCCTGGTGTCCGAGCGGCCGGGCCCCGCGACGATGAGCCGGCGTGGCGCGCTCGCGCTCGTCGGCGGCGGGTCCCTGCTCGTCGCGGTGCTGACCGCCGGCCAGACTCTCGGCGGCCCGCTGCGAAGCCTGGCGGTCCTGCTGCCCCGGGGGCGCAACTCCGCCGCGGCCGACGGCGGGCCGAACGACTTCCCGGTCAACAAGACGTTCGCGGTGTCGGGGATCGAGCCCGGTGCCGTCGGCGCCACGTGGCGGCTCGACCTGACCGGAGGGGCCGCGCTCGTTCGGCTCGACCGCGACGCCCTGGCCGCGCAGCCGCAGCACACCGCGACGCTGCCGATCGCGTGCGTCGAGGGGTGGTCGACGACCCAGACCTGGACCGGGGTCCGGCTGCGCGACCTCGCCGCGCTGGCCGGCGTGCCCGAGCCCGCGAGCGCGGTGGTGCGCTCGCTGGAGAGCGGCCCGTTCGCGCAGGCGACGCTCACTTCTGGCCAGGTGCTGCACCCGGACGCGCTGCTCGCTCTCGCGGTCAACGGGGCGCCCCTCGGGCCGGACCACGGCTACCCCGCCCGGGTCGTCGTCCCGGCGCTGCCCGGCGTGCACAACACCAAGTGGGTCCGCTCGATCGAGTTCCGGAGCTCCTGATGCGCCACCGTTTCGAGACGCTCTACGGCGCCGGCCCGCTGAACCTCGCCGTCCTGCTGCTGGGCGTCGCCGTCGCCGGCTACGCCGCGTCGATCGTGGCGGGCGACCCGCTGTGGCCGTGGATGGCGGTCTGGTTCGTCGCCATCGTCGTCGTGCACGACGGGCTGCTCTCCCCGCTGGCCGCGGTGGCCGACGCCGTGCTGCGCTTCTGCCTGCGGTGGTTCCCCCGCGTCCCCGCCCGGCCGACGACGGTCAACTACATCCGGGTGCCCGCGCTGGGGGCTGCGCTGACGTTCCTGATGTTCCTGCCGGGCATCATCCGCCAGGGCGAGCCCGTGGTCGTCGGCCAGACCGGGCTCGACCAGAGCCCGTTCCTCGGCCGCTGGCTGCTGCTCGTCGCCGCGATGGCGGCGGTGTCCGCGCTGGTATACGGGGTGCGCCGGCTCACCAGACGGTGAGCAGCAGGTGGTTGACCGCCAGCGCGAGCAGCGCCTGGGCGCCCAGCCACGTCCTCACCGAGAAGCCCCCGCCTGGCGGCGTCGGCCTCTCGGACATGCTTTGGCCACGCGGCCGCGGCAGCAGCGCACAGGGGACCACCAGCCAGACGGCGAACGGCAACCAGATCCGCTCCACCTCGGCCTTGGACAGCCCGGTCAGGTCGGCGACGACGACCGCCGCCAGCGCCGCGAGCACCAGCAGCGCTGCCGCGGTCGGAAGCGCCCCCTCGAGCTTCGTGCGGGGCGCGGCGACCGCCCGGCGGATCCCCGCCCAGACCGCCGGGCCGACCGCGAACGACACCGCCGCGAGGTTCGCCCACACGAAGTAGGAGTAGGGCCTGCTCGCCGCGATGCTCGCGGCGTAGATCACCTGGACGCGGCTGAACCCGGTGAACCACCAGAACCCGGCCGCGGTGAAGGCGACGACGACGGCGGCCGCCCCGGCTCCGGCGAGCGCCGCCGCCCGCCACCGGCGCGTGACCGCCAGGACGGCGGCGGGCAGGAACAGCCCCAACGCCAGCCCGTACGAGAGGTAGAGCGTGGAGCCGAGCAGCACCCCGCCGCTGACGGCGGCCGTGTCCGCCCGCACCCCGCGGCCGGTGGCGCCCACGGCGAGCAGCGCCACTCCCCACGCCAGGACGGCCGCGAACATGCCGTCCGCGGACACCCCGACCCACACCGCACCCGGCAGCAGCACCCCGAACGGCAGTGCCGCCCGTGCCACGTCCTCGGCGCCGAGCGCGCGTAGCGTCACCGCGACCGCGGCGCACGCCGACGCCCCGACCAGCACGGTCACCACCCCGGCGGCCCCGCCACCGCCGAGGCCGATCCGGTCGAGCACCACGTAGACCAGGAACACGCCCGGCGGGTGGGCGCCCACGTGCGTGGTCCAGTGCACCGGCTGGTCGGTGAGGATGTGGTCGGCGAACGTCGCGAGCATGTCCCGCACGCCGGCGACGCGCGGCACGTCGTGGAGGTACTCCTCACCGCTGGAGAGCCGTTCGACGACACCGCGCTGCCAGCCGTCGACCAGCGCGAGCGCCAGCGTCCACACCGTTGCGGTCATCCACGCCGCGGGGAGCAGCCGCCGCCACGGCAGCGTCGCGGCCAGCGGCGGCCCCCATCCGACGACCGCGACCGCCGTGACGGCGGCGACGGGCGTGCCCGGGCCCACGTGTGGCAGCCACTGCGCGAGCAGCGGGGGGAAGGGGAGCAGCAGGTTCACGCCCTCGGCCAGCAGCATCCGGCCCACGACCGCGGCGGCCACGACGAGCACGACCCCCGCGGCGACCGCCGCGATGTCGCCGTGCGGGGCCACCGTGCCCGATGAATCCGCGACACCGCGCGGTGGCCGGGGCCGCGCTCGCGCCGGAACCCGTGCGGGGCTCGACGGGGCGCGCGGAGTCCGGCTCGCGCGCCCGGATGTCGGTCACGGGCGGTCCGCCCGCGACCGGACGTGCTCGGCGACGGCGGCCAGCTGGGCCGCGAGCCGGGCACGCACGTCGGGGTCGTCGACGGTGCCGTCGGGCCCGACGACGTCCCGCCCGACCGGGATCCGCACGCAGGCGTGCTCGATGACGTCGGCGTCCACGTACCCCAGCACCGTCGCCAGCGTCGCCTCTGCGCCGGCTCCCCGGCCCGGGTGTCCCACGTTGATCCACGCCACCGGCGTGCGGTACAGCTCGCCGCTCCCGACGAGCCAGTCGATCGCGTTCTTGAAGCTCCCGGGCAGCGTGCCGGCGTACTCGGGTGTGCAGAACACGACGGCGTCGGCCGACGCCAGCAGCAGCCGCAGTGCGGTGACGGCCGCAGGGGGTTCGGCCTCGTCGTCCGGAACGAAGGCGGGGACGTCGACGAGCCGCTCCCAGAGGGTGGCGACGACGCCGGGGACGTCCAGCTCGGCGGCGGTGCGCAGCGCGGCGGTGTTCGTGGACCCGGCCCGCGTGCTGCCCGAGATGAGGACGACGTACACGGGGTCTCGGGTGTCGGCTTCCACGACGTCCTCCCTCTCCGCGCTGGTCGTTCCACTGTGCCCGGAGGGGTCGGCAGGCCGGGGGAACGACCGCTTACGCAAGGCTTACGGCGGGTGAACCGGGCTTGCCTACGCCGACATTCTCGAGTCGTATCCGCGAGTGGCGCGTAACGGGAGCCGTGTCCGCGGACACCAGGCAGGCACCTGACGAGACCCCGGAGGTCGAGATGGACGAGCACGCGGTGGTGGCGACCCGCCACTCCCTGCACGCGGTGGCCGAGCGACTGCTCGCCGGGCCGCAGTACCGGGAGAACGGCGAGATCCGGCTGCAGGTGACGCCGGGCGGGTTCGGGCAGTTCGCCGGGCCGCTGCGGGTCGAGGGGGCAGAGATCGTCGGTCCGGGCACGAGGGTTCCGCTGCGGGGCAGCATCGGCGACGTCGCGGGCGCGCTGGGTGTCGAGGCCGGCGAGCCCGCCGACCTGTACGCCGAGCACGCCGAGTTCGGGGCGGACGACGAGCTGGCCGTCGACCCGGCCGCGGCGGCGCTGCTGCTCGACTGGTTCGCTCGCGGCGACCAGGCGATGCGCCGGTTCGCGCCGTCCGAGGAGCCGATCCTCTGGCCGGAGCACTTCGACCTGGGCATCGCGCTGGACGAGGTCAACTACGGCGTGTCGCCGGGCGACAGCGGCCACCCGCTGCCGTACGCCTACGTCGGGCCGTGGACGCCCCGCGAGGGGGAGTTCTGGAACGCGCCGTTCGGCGCGGTCCGGACGGCCGAGCAGCTCCCCGACGCCGACGCCGTGGCCGCCTTCTTTGCCGCGGGCCGCACGGCCGCGGCCGGGTGAACGGTGGGGAGCTCCGCCTGAAAGGCGCGTCATTGCTTGTCGATCAACAATGGACAGCAACAGCGCGCCGTTCACCCGCGTCGAGGTGCGTGGGCGCCCGGTTGGCGGTCGGTGCCGGCGTGCGGTCGGCCGAGATGTGCGAAACGGCCTCGAGCGGCGAGGTCGGTGCGCGATGCTGCGAGCGTGTCGACGGTCGTACCGGGTTGGCCCGTGGCGTTCCGCGGCTCGCTCGCGGTCAGAGCCGGTCTCACCACCTGGGGCCGCCTGCGCGGGCCGCGGTTCGAGCGGCTCTTCCCGGACGTGTACTGCCCGACCGGCGACGAGCCACCGGACCTGCGCCTGCGCTCGTTGGGCGCCTACCGGCTCGTCGAGGGGCGGGGCGTGTTGGCGGGCTACTCGGCGGCGGTGCTGCACGACGCGGACTGCGCCCGGTACCGGGACGTCCCTGCGGAGATCACCGTCGCCGGCGGCGGCCAGCGGATTCACGACGGGCTGGTGGTCCGCCGCGAGCGCATCGCTCCCGGCGAGACGACGTGGGTGGACGGTGTGCGGTGCACCAGCGCGCTGCGCACGGCCTACGACCTGGGCCGGCAGGAGGACCTCGTCGAGGCGGTGGTGGCGGTCGACCATCTCGCGAACCGGCACCGGTTCTCCCCGGATCTCCTGCTGCACTTCGGCGCGCACTACCGCGGCGGGCCGGGCACCGGCCGCCTGTGCACCAGGCTTGCCTACGCCAACCCGTATGCGGGGTCGCCGATGGAGACCCGTCTGCGTCTGATCATCGTGCAGGCGGGCCTGCCGACCCCGCGGGTGCAGTGGGTGGTGCAGGACGTCGGGGCCCGCACGGCTGTCTGGCTCGACCTGGCCTGGCCGGAGCACCGCATCGGTATCGAGTACGAGGGGGAGGGCCACACCGACCCGGTCGAGGTGCTCCGCGACGCCGGGCGCTACACCCGGCTGGTCGACCGCGGCTGGCGGATCTACCGCTACACCCGGTTCGACGTCTACGGCGATCCGGGGCGCATCGTCGCCGAGCTGAGCCGCGCGCTGGCGACGTCGCGCACGGCGTAGGCGGCAGGTCAGCGTCCGGCGAGGCGCTCGTGACGCGGTTTCCGGCCGCCCGACGCGTCAAGGGCGCGCTATTGCTGCCCGACCATGATCGAACAGCAATGACGTGCCTGTGACCCGGGGAGCCTGGCTCCGTCGTCCTTTCTGATCATGTAACGCCGGGCCGCTCGTGCGGCTCTGTCCTCTCAGTCCGGTGTCGGATCCAGCGGGAGCGTGGAATGGACAGCACATACCTGCCGATCGCCCGTCTCGACGATCTCGTCGACGACGCGCCCACCCACGCGGCGGCCGACGGGATCGATCTCGTGCTCGTGCGCCGCGCTGGGCACGTTCACGTCTTCGAGGGGCGCTGCCCGCATCGCGGTG
The DNA here is from genome assembly GCA_963720845.1 of uncultured Actinomycetota bacterium. Taxonomy (GTDB): domain Bacteria; phylum Actinomycetota; class Actinomycetes; order Mycobacteriales; family Pseudonocardiaceae; genus Pseudonocardia. Next base: position 41,831 of record CAVRHG010000006.1, read on the forward strand.
CGCTCCTTGCCGACGGGCGGGTGGAGGGCGCCAACCTGATCTGCGGGGTGCACGGCTGGGACTACCGGCTCGACACCGGCGTGTCCGCCTACAACCCGGCCGAGCGGATCTACAAGTTCGCCTGTCACGTCCTGGACGGCGAGGTGCTCGTGGACAAGGCCGACCTGGTCGACTACCGCAGCATGCGCCCCGAGCGGGCCGTCACCTCCACGTACGACCGGCTCTTCGACGACCCGCACCAGGACACCGTCGAGGAGCCGTTCGTCTCCGAGATCCACGCCCTGGCCCGCAACGGCCTGTCCGGCATGCACGGCGAGGTCGCGGCGATGGGCGTTCCGCGCCCGGAGCTGCCCACCTGGGACGACCTTCAGGTGCTGACCGCACAGCTGCACCGCTTCCCGATGCTGGACGACGAGCCGGTCGACACGACCGTGACGATCGGTCCCGCGGCCGCGAGACCTCTGCACCTGCGGATCCCGGTCTTCGTCTCCGACATGAGCTTCGGCGCGCTCTCGGCCGAGGCCAAGACGGCCCTCGCCCGCGGGGCCGAGGGCGCGGGTACGGCGATCTGCTCGGGCGAGGGCGGGATGCTGCCCGAGGAGCAGGCGGAATGCACCCGCTACCTGTACGAGCTGGCCTCGGGCCGCTTCGGCTGGGACGAGGCGTGCCTGGACCGCGTGCAGGCGCTGCACCTCAAGCTGGGCCAGGGTGCGAAGACCGGCACCGGCGGGCACCTGCCCGGTGCCAAGGTCGTCGGGCGGATCGCCGAGGTGCGGGGCCTGCCGGAGGGCACACCGGCCGTGTCGCCGGCCCGGTTCACCGACTGGACGACGCTGCTCGACGCCCGCGCGGTCGTCGACCGGATCCGGTTGCGGTCCGGCGGCATCCCGGTCGGGGTCAAGATGTCGGCCCAGCACATCGAGGCGGACCTGGACGCCGCACTGGACCTCGGCGTCGACTACGTGATCCTCGACGGCCGCGGCGGCGGCACCGGCGCCGCTCCGACGATCTTCCGCGACACGATCAGCGTGCCCACCATGGCCGCGCTCGCCCGGGCCCGGCGGCACCTGGACCTGGCGGGCGCGCGCGACGTCACGCTGGTGGCGACCGGGGGCTTCCGGCGGGCGCAGGACATGGTGAAGGCGCTCGCGCTGGGCGCCGACGCGATCGCGGTCTCGAACGTCGCGCTGCAGGCGATCGGGTGCGTCGGGATGCGGGCGTGCCACACCGACAACTGCCCGATGGGCATCGCCACCCAGAAGCCGCACCTGCGCGCCCGCCTGCCGGTGCAGCGGGCGGCCGAGCAGCTGACCCGGTATCTCGAGGCGATCACCGAGCTGATGGTGGTGCTGGCCAGGGCGTGCGGGCACGACTCGCTCTCGCACTTCACGCCGAGGGACCTGACCAGCTGGAAGCGTGACGTCGCCGAGCTGGTGGGCGTCTCCTACGCCGGGGTGGGTGCGCGATGACCACCGATCAGCGGACCACGGACGAGCGAACGACCAGCTGGCACCGCATCGACGCCGTTCCCGACGAGGGGCGCGTGCAGACCGCGATCGTCGACGGGCGCAGCGTGGCCGTCACGCGCTGCGGCGGACGGGTCGGTGCGCTGGACAACCACTGTCCCCACCAGGGCGGCCCGCTGGGGGAGGGCTCGATCGAGAACGGGCTGCTGCGCTGCCCGTGGCACGGCTACGACTACGACCCGACGACCGGCCGACCGCCGGAGGGGTTCAGCGATGCGCCGATCGCGTTCCCGGTCGAGGAGCGCGCCGACGGCACCTACGTCGCGCTGCCCGACGTCGTCGAGCGCCCGCGCAGCGTCTCCGACGTGCTGGTGGAGACGCTCGTGGCCTGGGGCGTCGACACGGTGTTCGGCATGGTCGGGCACTCCAACCTCGGGTTCGCCGACGCACTGCGCAAGGCTGAGGGACGTGGCGAGATCCGCTACATCGGGATCCGGCACGAGGGCGCGGCGGCGTTCGCCGCCTCGGCGTACGGCAAGCTGACCGGGCGCCCGGCGGCGTGCTTCGCGATCGCCGGGCCGGGTTCGACGAACCTGCTCACCGGTCTCTACGACGCGCGTCTCGACGGGGCGCCGGTGCTCGCGATCTCCGGGCAGGTGCCCTCGAAGGTGTTGGGGCGGGGCGCGTTCCAGGACGTCGACCTGTCCGCGGTGTTCCGCGACGTCGCCCTGTCCACCGTCACGGTGCACGCGGGCTCGGACCACGCCGAGCTGGCCGCGACCGCGGTCAAGCACGCGCTCGACGGCCGCGGCGTCGCGCACCTCGTGCTGCCCGACGAGGTGCAGGACCTCCCGTCCGACGCCCCGGCAAGTGCGCCGCTCGGCCGGCGCGCCGACCTGGCCGTGGCGCCGTCACCGGCGACGTTGGACGCCGCGCTGGACCTGCTGCGGGCCGCCCGCCGCCCCGTGATCATCGCCGGGCAGGGGGCCCGGGGCGCCACCGCGGAGCTGCGCGAGCTGGCCGAACGGCTCGGCGCCCCGGTGCTCACCACCTTCCGGGCCAAGGGCCTGCTGCCCGACACCCATCCGCTCGGCGCCGGCGTGCTCGGCCGGTCCGGCACGCCGGTGGCGTCCTGGCTGATGAACGAGTCGGATCTGCTGCTGGTGGTCGGTGCGTCGTTCGCCAACCACACCGGGATCGCGCCGTACAAGCCCATCGTGCAGATCGACGACGCGCCCGCCGCGATCGGCCGCTTCCACCCGGTCGGCGTCGGGATCCTCGGTGATGCCGCGGTGTCGGTGCGGGCACTGCTCGACTCGCTCGGCCCGGCCGTCGCCGTCGACCAGCGCCCCGACGTCGCCGCGCGCCAGGCGATCTGGCGCGCGGAGAAGGCCCGCCGGGCCGTCGACGACCGGGGCCGGGGCGTCGCCAGCGCCGCCGTCTTCGCGGCCCTGTCCGCGCACTGCCCGGAGGACGCCAGGATCGCGGTCGACGTCGGCAACCACGCCTACTCCTTCGGCCGCTACTTCGAGAGCGCGGGGCAGCCGGTGCTCATGTCCGGCTACCTGGGCTCGATCGGGTTCGGCTACCCGGCGGCGATGGGTGCCTGGGCCGCTGACCCGTCCCGGCCGGTCGTCGCGGTGACCGGTGACGGCGGGTTCGGGCAGTACCTGGCCGAGCTGACCACGGCGGTCAAGTACCGGATCCCGGTCAAGCACGTGCTGCTCGACAACGGTGTGCTCGGCAAGATCAGCAAGGAGCAGCTCGCCGGGGCGTACGCGGTGTGGCAGACCTCGCTGGTCAACCCGGACTTCGCCGAGTACGCCCGGCTGTGCGGCGCGGTCGGGATCCCGGTGCACCACGCCGACGAGCTCGACGGGGGAATGAAGGCGCTCTTCGCCGCCGACGGTCCGGCCCTGCTGCACATCCACACCGATGCCGAGCTGGTGTGACGTGTCGACCGGCCTCGTGGTGGTGCTCGCGGTGGCCGCCGGCGTTCCGCTGCTGCTCGGGCTGCTGCCTCGCCGGCCTGCTGGTGCGGGCACTCGACCCGGATCCCATCACCACCCATCCGCTCTACCCGGTCAAGCTCGAAGCCGTGGGCTACGGGTTGCTGGTGCCGGTCTTCTTCGTCACCAGCGGGCTGACCCTCGATCTTTCCGGGTTGATCGCACACCCGGCCGCGCTGGCTTCGGTTCCGGCCTTCCTGCCCGCGCTGGTGGTTCCGTCTCTCCGACCTCGTCGACCGTGCCCGGCAGCATCCGGTCGCGAGAGTGTGCGCGCAGAATTGTCACATAAGTCCCTCCATTGTCGGTATCTGCAGTTCAAGCGATGATCGGCCGATCTGCGGCCGGTGCGCGGAATTGTTCTCGAGGTTTCCGGCGGTTGTGGGCGGGGTCATGAAATTGGGGGCGGAGGGCGGGAACCCCTGTGGCATCGGGACGCGTAAGAGGAGCATGACCTCCTGCCCCGCTGCCGCGTCCCCTGACCCCGGCAGCGCTGATCCGGTCCCGTTGCTCCTGCCGCTCCTCCGGAACCGGTTCGACCCCGCCGCGGAACTCGGCCAGGTACGGCGGACACGCCCGGTCGCCCGGGTCGACGTCGACGAGGGCGTACCTCCGGTCTGGTTGGTGACCGGCTACCACGAGGTCCGCCGGGTACTGGGCGACACCACGTCGTTCAGCAACGACCTGCGACATCTCGCCGGGACCGGGCTGGAGACCCTCGCCGCGCAGAACCCCGGCGGTCTGGGCTTCACCGACCCGCCCGACCACACCCGGCTGCGGCGCCTGCTGACCCCCGAGTTCACCGGGCACCGCCTGCAGGCCCTCGTCCCGCGGATCGAGGCCGTCGTGCGAGCCCGGCTCGACGCCCTGGCCGCGCAGGGGCCGCCGGCCGACCTCGTGGCCGACTTCGCGGTTCCCGTGCCGTCCCAGGTGATCGGTGAGCTGCTCGGGGTCCCGGAGGAGGACCGGGACGAGCTGGAGAAGTGCAGCATCCGGCGCTTCGACACGCTCGGTTCGATGGAGGACTCGCTCGCCGCGGTCACTGCCTCGCTGGCCTACCTCGAGGAGCTGGTCGCCCGGTACCGAGTCGATCCTCGGCCGGGCCTGCTCGCGAACCTGATCTCCCGCCACGGGGATGAGCTGTCGGACCGCGAGCTGGCCGAGCTCGCCGATGGGCTCTTGACCGGAGGCCACGAGACCACCGCGTCCATGCTCGCGCTCGGCGCGCTCGCGCTCCTCGAGCAACCGTCCCTCGCCGACGGCCTGCGCTCCGGCCGGATCCCGGCCGGAGGGCTCGTCGAGGAGCTGCTGCGGTACCTCTCCGTCGTCCAGGTCGCGTTCCCGCGCTTCGCCACGTCGCCGACGTCGGTGGGGGGCGTCGCGATCGAGGTGGGGGATATCGTGCTGTGCTCGCTGTCGGGAGCCAACCGTGACGACGCGTTCGGGGCGTGTCGTGACGGCATCGATGCGGACCGTGCTCCCGTCCCGCACCTTGCCTTCGGCCACGGTCTGCACCGCTGCCTGGGTGCCGAGCTGGGCCGGCTCGAGCTCCGCATCGCGCTCCCCGCCCTGCTCCGCGCGTTCCCGGGGCTCCGGGCTGCGGATCCGCCCGACCGGATCGCGTTCCGCGAGTACTCCCTCGTGCACGGGATCCGGGCCCTCCCCGTGACGTGGTGACCGCTCAGCCGGCAGGGTTGTCGGGCAGCGCGGCGAAGCGCCGCAGAGGCAGGCTGTTCGTGACGACGAATACCGACCTCAGGGCCATCGCCGCGCCGGCGACCGTGGGATTGAGCAGGCTCGCGGCCGCGCGGAGGTCGGTGCGGACGAGCGTGAGGTCCGAGGCGTGGATCGCCGCGTCGGTTCCGGTCCCCATGGCGATGCCCGAGGTCGGACTGGACCAGCGCGGCAGCGTCGTTGACGCCGTCGCCGACGGCCACCACCCGGCCCTCGGCCTGCAGACTGCGCACGAGTTCCACCTTGCCGTCGGGGAGTGCCTCGGCGAGCAGGGTGGTGATCCCGACCTGGCGGGCCACGACCACGCCTGTGCCGGCGTCCCGCTCGGCCGCGCCGAGGGCGGTCTCCCCTGGTCGACCGGGACGGGGACCTCGCGACCGCGCCGCAGAACGGATGCGTCCGTGGCGGCGAGCCCGAGAAGGGTCTGCAGCGCGGCACCGGACCGCCGCGAGCCGTCGAGGGTGATGCTGAACGGGTGCCGCAGGCCCGGCATACCTGCCGTGCCGAGGAACAGTCACGCCGGCCGGGCGCCCCGTCAGCCTGCGGCGGCGACGGCCGCTCGCAGTGCGTCCGGTGTGCGGTCGACCGCAGTGCCGTTCACCAGGACGGTGGGGGTGCCGGTCACTCCGGCCTTTGAGGCGGCGTCGGTGACGGATTTCGTCCAGCCGGCGTACCGCTGGTCCCGCAAGCACGACGCGAAGGCGTCGCCGGCTCCGGCCTGCCGTCCGAGCGCGATCAGCTGGTCGTCGGGTAGCCCGGGTGAGTTCTCCGGGGGTTGCTCGGCGTAGAGCAGCTTGAGGTAGGCGGGGAACACCCCCGCGTCGGCGGCGCAGGCGGACGCCTGCGAGGAGCGGGTGGAGTACTGGGTGCTGGAGAAGCGGTCGAGGTAGGCGACGGGGTGGTAAACGACCTTGGCCTGTCCGGCCGTGACGAGCTGGTCGATCGTGGAGCCGGTCTGCTCCTCGTAGGCTTTGCACACCGGGCACTGGAAGTCCAGGTAGATGTCGATGGTCGCCGGTGCGGACGGTTGCCCGACGGTGATGGCGGTGGCCGACCCACCGGCGGGTGCCGCGACGTTGTCGGATCCGTGCTGGACGCGGTAGATGCCGTACCCGACGGCACCGGCGAACAGCAGCACGACGACGACTGCGACGATCGCCGCTGTGGAGGGGCCGCGTCGGCCGCGGACGAGGTCACCGCGGGCGCGGTCACGCTTGGTGGAGCGGCCGGAGGCCATCAGGATGTCTCCTTCCGGGCGGCCAGCCGCCCGTCGAGGGCGAACCGGCCGGGCGGCCCGGCGGTGACGAGCAGCGACAGCAGCAGCAGGCCGCCGTCGCGGGCCAGCTCGAGGCCGTAGGTGGGGTCCTCCCCGGCGGCGAGCTCGCCGCCGGAGCCGAAGCAGCCGCAGTCGATGCGCAGCCCGCGGGCCCACGCGGACGCGATGCCCACCACGAAGGCGGACATCAGGACTGCCGAGACGACGCCGGACACGCGGACACCGGCGCCCACGACCAGCAGGACCCCCAGCAGGATCTCCACCGGAGGCAGGCCGGCGCCCACGACCTGGGCGGCGGTCTCGGGTAGGAGCCGGTAGGCACGGACGGCGCGGACGGAGGCGTCGAGGTCGGTGACCTTGGAGGCGCCCGCGGCGATCCAGACACCCCCCAGCGTGAGCCGGGCGAGGGTCACCGCCGGGGCGAGCAGGGGTGACGGTCGGGTACGTGTGGTCGCCGTCATGCGTACTCCAGCAGGTGTTGTCCGACGTACTCGCCGGGCGTGCAGCCGGGTGGGACGGCGAATGCCGCCGAGCCGCTGTGGGTGATCCACAGGTTCATCACGTCGGACTCGGCGAGGCGGGTCTGCACCGGGACGAACGCCGTGGCGGCGTCGGCCTGGCATGCGGCGAAGAGTAATCCGGCGTCGGGCAGCCCGTCGGGGGTGGGGCCGTCGTCGAAGCTGAAGCCGCGGCGCAGCATCTTCTCGGTGGGGTCGCGGGCGGTGGCGCGCAGCACGTGGGCGTCGCCGATGGCGATCGGCAGGCCCTGCCCATCGACCATCCGGGGGTCGACGTCGCCGAACTCGCCGCCGCCGGTGACCGGGGCGCCGGTGTCGAGTCGGCGGGCCATCGCCATCTCCTTTCCCGGGCGGCCGAAGTCGTCCCAGATGTCGAGGTCCATTCGGATGCGCCGCAGGACCAGCATGCACCCGCCGACGAGCCAGTCGGGGCCGCCGCGGACCCACACGGCCTCGTCCCGTTCGGTGCTGCCGGACGGTGGGTTCGCCGATCCGTCGCGCTGCCCCATGAGGTTGCGCGGTGTGGCGCCCGCGGGCTCGGACCCGCAGGCCGGCGTCGCCAGATCCATGATCATGATGTGGTCGCCGCCGGGTGCGAGCGTGTGCGGTTCACCAGGTTCGACGACGAAGCCGCCTTCTTTGGGGCGCATCTTCATCGCGCCGTCGGACATGACGACCTCGTGCAGCTCGGTGTGCGCCGACGCGGACGTCCGCGCGGAGACGATCGTGACCGGCGTCGACCCGGTGGCGGTGAGGGTGCCGAAGACCGGGGTCATGCCGTTCTCCGCGGTCTTGACCCAGGGGTCGGTGACGGAGATCCCCGCGGTGGGGGCGGGGGACATGGACGGTCTCCGAGCAGGTGATGGGACCGGCCGGGACGTCCCGGCCGATGGGGACATGGCGGCGCATGTACCGGGCCGGGCCTCGACGGCGTCGGTCAGGCGGTCGCGAGATGCGGCAGCGCGCCCGGACACGGCTCTCACTACTCCGCCCGGGCCGCGCGCCGTCGGGCGAGTGCGCCCGCTGCGGCGTCGGCCACCAGGAAGACCACCAGGCTCACGCCGAGGACCGGGAGCATCCAGCCGACGGCCACGGCGAGCAGCACGACGGCGAAGGAGGCGGGCTGGGACAGGGCGCGGAGCGTGCCGCGCCGAACGGGCGGGGTGAGCCGGAAGGCGCTGCGGGTGGGGCGGCGCTGCCACCACATGCGGTAGCCCCAGAAGATGAGGCTGAGCAGCCCGAGCGCGGTCGCGACCAGCGCGAGCTGGACTGACCAGCCCGAACAGGCTGCCCATGTGGGCGAGGATGCCGATGCGGGTCAGCTTGGCCAGCACCGGGAAGTCGCGCCACACGATGGTCTCGGTCACCGCGCCGGTGTACGAGTCGAGGGCGACCTCGTCACGCTGCACCGGCCAGTCGCGAGCGATCTCGGCCACCGTGAACGGCGTCCCCGGCTCCGCCGGGGGAGCGACCTTGAGCGGACCCTCAAGGCCGCCGCCGCGGGCGCGGTCCACGGCGTCCTGCACGGAGATGAGCGGGGCGTCACGGAGGGGCACCGGCTCGGCCCTGAGTGTCGGCGTCGAGCCCTTGACCGCGTCGACGAACGTGCTGAAGCGGCCGCCGGCGTAGTTCGACCAGGTCAGCCCGGTGGCGCTGAGGAACAGCAGCGCGACGGTGAGCCAGACCCCGGTCGCGCCGTGCCAACCCACGATCCGGCGCCGGCCGGGACGCATCCGCCGCGGCGGGAGCAGCGCGGCCGCGGCCTTGCGGCGGCCTCGGCGTTTGCCGATCCACAGCGCGAGGCCGCCGAGGACGACGACCCACAGCCAGCTGGCGGCGAGCTCGGAGTAGAGCCGGCCGGGCTCGCCGAGGAGCAGGTTGCGGTGCAGGGCGTCGAGCGTGGTCTGCAGCGGCGGGGTGTCGAACCACGTGTCGAGCGACCCGCGGACGCCGGCGGTGTAGGGGTCGACGTAGACGGTGCGCTGGGTGTCTTCGGGCAGCCCGTCGACGTCCAGGACCACGCCGGTGGTGCGGCCGGGGTCGGAGTCGACGACGAGGGAGTTGAGGGTGCCCTCGGGGTGCGCGGCCGCGGCGGCGGCGACCTGCTCGTCGAGCGGCCGCGGCGCCCCCGTGTGCGGGCCGACCAGCAGCTCGTGGGAGTAGACGAGGTCGGACAGCTGCGGGCTGAACACGTAGACGATGCCGGTCAGGCAGGCGATCGCGAGGAACGGCGCGACGAGCACGCCGGCATAGAAGTGCAGGCGCAGGACGAGCGGTCGGAGGATGGCCCAGCCGGAACCCGCGGCGGGCCGGGTGTCGGTGGTGCGTTCACGGTCGGGTTCTCGGTGGTCGGGTTCTCGGTGTGGGTTCTCGGTGATTGCTCGGTGGTCGGGTGGGCAACCGGGGTGGCGTCACGAGGCGTGACGGCTTCCGGGGTCGTGGACATGACGGCTCCTCGCCGGACGTCGGAGGTGGCCGCGGACGCGCAAGGGCGCCCGCAGAGCGGTGCCGTGGCCCGGTGGCGGGCACGCGGCAGGGGCACGGGCGGCGGCTGGTGCCGCGGCCCTACCGTGACGTGCTGACCTCAGACGTGGACGGGTGGCCCGCGGCGGACGACGGCGTGGCGCAGGAGGATCCGAGCCGGCGCCGGCAGGCCCGTGGAAGGGGGCGGGAGGTGCCGCCTGCTGGCCGGCGAGCTGAGCGCCGGCGATCGGCAGCCAGCCGCGCTCGCGGTCGGTGAGCGACCAGACGAAAGCCAGCAGCACGGGGAAGGCCGCGGCGACGCCGCTGAGGCTCACCGCCCCGCCGCCGAGGAGGTGGGCCCCGATACCGGCGGCGACCGCAGTGCACGTGAGGACGAGGGTCCGTGCGGCGCGGTTCGGCGGGACGGGGGGAGCCGCGGAGACGGCAGCGAGCGTCACGACCCGCCTCCGTCCGTATCCGTCCCGCCGGTCGGCGTCGACGGTGTCAGCCGCGCGCCGCAGCGGAAGCCTGCATCGGGGGGCATCGGACCCCACAGCCGGGGGGCCTGCTGCCACGCTGCGGGGGTCGGCGCCGTGTCGGGTATGGCTTCTCCCGTGCCGTGGGTCGGCGGGGTGGTGGGTGTATCGACCCGGCGGAATGCCGCGATCGCGACGAGGAACAGTCCCAGGCCGCCGCCGAAGGTGATCACCGTGGCCAGCCGGTCCAGGTCGAACGGGCCACCGAAGGCGATGACGGCGCTGCTGAACGCGAGGGTGTCGGAGAGGCTGAGCAGCGCGGTGAGGAAACCGACGGATCCGAAGAGGGCGGGTCCGAGCAGTTGCCCGCGCAACGTCAGCGCGGCCGCCAGCGGGCCGAGCAGCCAGCATGCCGTCCCGATCCCCGCGGCGCCGAGCAGTGCCACGAGCCCGGGGGGTTGGGCGAGCACGAGGGACGATCCGATCACGTGGACCATGTGAGCGGCGGTCACGGTGAGGACGACGCCGGCCAGTGCCCACGTGGCTCGACCGGGTCGTCCGCGTTCCACGGCCAGCCCGCCGACGGTCTAGGTGCCGAGGAGCGCGGCGACGGTGAGCGCCCACCAGGGGAAGGGATGGGCGCGGGCGGCCACACCCGGTCGCCGCGCACGGTCACCGGTCGGTCGCCCACAGACAACGGCACTGCCCAGGCGCCGTCCCCGAGAGGGGGCGCACCGGGACCACCGAGCCGCGGGTCCGTCCACGCGAGCGATCCGCCGGGCGCGACGACCCGTTCCCGGTCGCTGTTCGGGTCCGGCGACGGCACGGTCACCGGTTGGGTCGTCCGGTTGTCGAGCCGCAGCTGCGCGCCGCCGTCGATCACGACGACGTCCGGGCCGGGGACCGCCGGCTCGACGGACAGGACCCGCGGCATGCTGCCGACGGCTGCGGGGGTCTCGGTGTGGTCGTGCGCCGCCGCGGACGCGGCGCCGAGCGGCAGCAGGACGACGGCGAACAGCAGCCCTGCGGCGACACGCACGAGGATCTCGAGCCGGGGACGGCTGCCCTGGGTGCCGTGGCGGACGTCGGCGGGAGCCCGAGACATGAGCACAGCTCCTCGTGATGGTGCCGCTGACGGCGAACGAGACGACGTGGGTGGACGGTGTGCGGTGCACCAGCGCGCTGCGCACCGCCTACGACCTGGGCCGCCAGGAGGTGGGATGGATGCCTCGCGAACCGGTACCGTTTCTCCCCGGATCTCCTGTTGCACTTCGGCGCGCACTACCGCGGCGGGCCGGGCACCGGCCGGCTGACCCGCGCGCTGGCGACGTCGTGGACGGCTTAGGCCGCGGGTCTGCGTCCGGCGAGGCGCTCGTGACGCCGCTTCCCGGCCACCCGACGCCTCACAGGCGCGCTGTTGCTGTTCAGCCTTGATCGAACAGCGATGACGCGCCCTCGACCCGCTGAGCCGGGCTACGTCCGTCCTCGCTGCCCTCCGGCCCGGCCGGGCCGGTGAGCTCGCAGATCGCCGACGCGCAGGCCGTCACGATCCCGCGGACGAACGCCCGGGGGTCCTCGTGCGCGGCGGGTTCCTCGGGTACGACGGCGTGGACGATGCCGTCGTCCAGCAGGTCGAACGCCGAGATCCGCTGCCGGTCGGCCAGGAGGGGCGCGTGCTCGGTGTCGTGGTAGACGATCGCGCTCGCTCCCTCCGGTGGCAGGGGGGACAGCCAGGCGTGCTCCGCGGCGATGACGCGGCCGGCGGGCAGCAGGGCGAGGGCGCCGCCGCCGCAGCCCTGGCCGAGGAGCACGGCGACGGTCGGCACGGTGAGGCGCGACATGTCCGCCAGGCACCGGGCGATCTCACCGGCGAGGGCGCCCTCCTCGGCGCGCGGCGACAGGTCGGCGCCGGGAGTGTCGATGACCGTGACCAGCGGGAGGCCGAGCTCCTCGGCGAGCCGCATGCCCCGTCGCGCCTCCCGCAGCGCCGCCGGGCCCATGGAGTGGCGGGGGGACTGGTTGCGGCGGTCCTGGCCGACGAGCACGCAGGGGTGTCCGTCGAACGAGGTCAGCGCGAGGAACAGCCCGGCATCGCGTTCGCCGTCGCCGGTTCCGCTCAGGGGCAGGACGTCGTCGGCGCCGAGGGCGAGGAGCTCGCGGACTCCCGGCCGGTCCGCCCGCCGGGTGAGCAGCACCGACTCCCACGTGGTCGTCCTCCGCCGCGCCGGGCCCGCAGCAGGGACTGTCGCCGTCGGAGTCTGCGCCGGGCGCACATCGCGATCGGTCCGGAGCAGCCGCAGGACGCGGCTGGCCACCCAGGCCAGGTCCTCGGGCGCCACGACCGCGTCGAGGATGCCCTTGTCGACGAGGTTCTCCGCGACCTGAACCCCGGACGGAAAGGCGGTGCCGTGGAGCGCCTCGAACACGCGGGGGCCGAGGAACCCGATGAGCGCGCGCGGCTCCGCGATGGTGACGTGGCCCAGCGAGCCCCACGACGCGAAGACCCCACCGGTGGTGGGGTGCCGCAGGTACACCAGGTACGCCAGGCCGGCGGCCTTGTGGGCGACCACCGCCTTCGAGATGGCGACCATCTCGACGAACGCCGGGGTGCCCTCCTGCATCCGGGTGCCGCCCGAGGACGTGGCGACCAGGAGCGGCAGGCGCTCCCGGGTCGCCCGCGTGACCGCCGCGACGATCCGTCGGGCGGTGGCGCACCCGATGGACCCGCCGAGGAAGCCGAACTCGCCCACGATGACGGCGACCTCGTACCCGCGGATGCTGCCGGCGCCGGTGACGACGGCTTCGTCGACGCCGGACCGTGCGTGTGCCCTCGCGAGCTGCTCCGCGTAGGCGGGGTCGACGCCGGAGGTGTCGACGGGCGTGTCCCAGCCGGTGAACGTGCCGTCGTCGAGGACGAGCGTGATCAGGCCGCGAGCATCCAGGCGGGCGCTCATACGGTCGCTCCTTCGGTGAGCCAGGCCCGGACCGTAGCGCCGTCGCCGCCTGCGCGGGCGGCACCCGGTGGTGGTTCGCGTCACCTCACGACTGCGGGTGACACCTGGTGTCGACGCGGCGCAGTGATGCTCGATTGTCGATGCGGGAGGACGTGGCAGGCCGGATGATCGACGCGTGAGTGGTCGAGGTCCAGCAGCCCGAACGACCCTGCTCGCGCACGCGCCCACGTCCGCGACCGCGGCGGCCGCCTTCCCCGGCGACGAATTGCTGGACGCGCGAGGCCGGGCGTGGGCCGAGGCCGGCAGCGGGAGCCTGCGGGCCGAGCGTGTGGTGTGCGCTCCGGAGCCGGCGTGCCGCGAGACCTGCGATCTCCTCGGCTTCCCTCCGGCCGTGGATGGGGGTCTGCGCGGCTGGGACCTTGGATCCTGGGCGGGCAGGACCCTTGACGCGGTGGCGGCCGAGCAGCCGGACGAGGTCGCCACCTGGCTCGCCGACCCGGCGGCGGCACCGCACGGCGGTGAGTCCCTCACCGCACTGGTGGTCCGAGTGCGCCGCTGGCTGGAGCGTGCGCAACCCGGGCACACCCTGGCCGTGTGCTCGCCCGCGATCGTCCGGGCGGCGGTCGTCGCGGTTCTCGACGCCCCGGATACCGCCTTCTGGCGCGTCGACATCGCACCGATGACGGTAACGGACCTGCGTGGTGGGCCGGTCCGGTGGACGGCGCGCGCCATCGGCGGGACGCTGGGATCCCCGAACTAGCTACCCTCACGGGGTGCGGATCGCAGTCGTCGGAGCGGGCGTCGTCGGCATGTCCGCCGCGGCGGCGTCGTCACGGCCCAGTTGTTGTCATCTACGGGGACAAAATGATGAAATTCGCTCCGCTACTGGGAAGCGACCTTGCGCTGCTCCTCGCCGGAGCGAAGGAGGAGCTGTCGCGTCGACCCGGCAACAACCTCAGCCCCCGGTAGGTCGCCCGGGCGGTCACGACACGCCCAGTGCCGGGTGCACACCGTCTCAGAGCGCACCCAGGAACATCGCCGCCATGAGGGCGCTCATCGTTCCGTGCGCGACGTGCTGGACCCTGGCCGGTGTCCGGAAGGCGCTCCGGAGGCCGTCCGTCGGCGCGTCGGCGCCCTTCACCCACCGGGAGCGCTCCACGCACGTCCAGGTGTGCCACGCGAAGTAGCCCGCCAGCGCCAGGGTGAGGGGCAGGACGACCAGGCTGGTCGCACCGCCGGCCGCCATGGTGTGCGCCGCATGCCCGCCGGCGCCCGCACCGCCCGGTGTCGTCTCCGAGTGTCGGTGCATGACGTACATGACCACCATCGCCGCCGACGAGATCGTCAGGTGCCGGGCTGTGTCCGTGGCCCGGTCGCGACGCAGGGCGAGGCCGGTGAACCACGCCCCGATCACCGTGAACCCACCGACGCCCACCCACATCGGCACCGGGTCGCCCCAGGGAGCGAACATCCCGGCCATCGCCACACCCATCGCCGCGTGCGTGAGCTGCGCAGGCCGATCGCCCACCCGGGCGATGGCCAGAGTCAGGCAGACCAAGCCGGTGCCCAGGCACAGCACCGCTGCGACCACCGTCCACGCCGCCTCGTCGATGACCCCCACCCCCGTGCGTCGACCGACAGCCAGGACGGTACGGCTCCGCACCCCCCGCGATCCATACCGTGGCGGGGTACCGGAGCGCCGTCCCGGCCGTCCCGGCCGTGCCGGTCATCGCCGCGTCGGCTGCGGGGCAGCGGCGAAGCGGCGCAGGCGGAGGCGGGGCCGGTAAGTGGTGCTCCAGGTGAAGGTGGGGGCGGGGGAGTGAACCGTGGTGAGAGCAAGGTCGCCGGTCACGAGCGGCCCACCCGCAGGACGGCCGTCACGGCCGCCCCGACGATGACGACCGCTCCGACGATCCACGGCCAGATCGGGCTGCCGCCGCTGTCCTCGGACTCGGCGCCGGCACCCGTGGCCGGCACGCCGCCGGCAGGTTGCGGCGGAGGCGTTCCCGGCCCGGCCTTGGTCAGGGTGAAGCGCACGGCGCCCTGCACGGGGTGGCCGTCCCCGGAGACGACGCGATATCCGACCTGGTAGCGCCCGGCGGGCCCGAGCGGGGCGACGTCGACGCTGACGGTCGGGCCGCTGGTGGTGACCTCCCCGTCCTGCCACGCCTTCCCGTCCGGACCGATCACCGTCAGCGACGTCGAAGCCCGGCGGCATGTCCTCGTTGAAGGTCAGCGAGACCTGCGCGGGACCCGTGTCGAGGCTGGTGCCGTCCGCGGGGTTGCTGCTGACCAGCCGCGAGTGGGCGAGGGCGGGCCCCGCCGTCGCCAGCAGGCCCGCGGCGCTGAGCAGCACCACGACGACGGCCCGGCGCAGCCGGGCCCGCATCAGCTCGTCCCGGAGCGACGGCTGCGCAGCACCGCTCCCGCCCCGAGGCCGACGCCGAGCGCGCCGACGAGCAGGCCCGCGCCGGCCAGCCAGCGCGCGGTGCTGTCCGAGGCCGGGGCCGAGGTCGGACCGGCCGGTGCGGCGGCCGCCGGTGCGGGAGCGCTGCCGGCGTCGTGGCCACCCATCGCACCGTCACCCGTGGCGGCGGTCAGCGTCACGACGGGTGCCGGCCGCTCGGGCTCGGCACCGTCGGTCGAGGGCTGGTTCCACGCGACGACCTCGCCGTTGTCGTAGGTCTGCGTGGCGGGGAACGCGACCTCGTCGACTCCGGTCGGCAGCGGCCCCAGCGACAGCGGGAAGTCCAGGAACTCTCCCGGGTTGATCCGCGTGCCGGCGTTCGCCGTCCAGGTCACGGTGCCGACCGCTTCGGTGACCGCGTTGCCGTTGACCTGCACGGGCGGGTTGAGCGTGGTCTTGGTGACGGCGGCGGTCCAGCCCGGGATCGGGGTGGTGCGCACCGAGGTGATCGGGTGGTCGGTGGGCAGCGCGACCTCGAGTTTCACCGTGCCTGCGGTGTCGGACTCGTCGGGAACGCGGAAGGTGACGACGGCGTGGCCGCCCTGCGGGGCCTGCCCGGGTTGGGCCGTGACATGGGCGAACGCGGGGCCGGCGCCGATGAGCGCGGCCGCCGTGGTGACGGCGAGGACGACGGCGCCGCGCATGGCGGAACGGCGAAGCGAGCTGTTCATGGAAGCGGTGATCTCCGATGCGGGGGACCGCCACGGGCCGGGTACGCAGCCGTGGCAGGTGCTGAGTGGACGGGGACTCAGCAGGCGATCGGAGGACCGCGGCGGGCGTGCGCGGCGACGAGCGCCAGGCTCGCGGCCAGCGGCACGCCCGTGTCCGGAACCGGACACGCGGGTGGCGCGACGTCGACCGCGGCGACCCGCAGCCGGCGGGGGAGGATTCGGCACAGCGCGGCGACCAGCGCGGTGACGGCGGCGTCCGCCCGGGACAGCACGACCGAGATGGCGAGGGTCGCGAGGGCGTGGGCGGCCACCATGGCCCACCCGGAGAAGACCACGTCGGTTCCGGAATGACCGTGTGCGGCCAGGACGACGATCAGGTAGTGCAGCACCAGCTGTCCGATGCCGAGCGCCGCCAGGACGGCCGCGATCCCGCGGCAGCGCTCGGCGACCGCGACCAGCACGGTCGCCAGTAGCGGCACGAGCACCGCCAGCGGTGACAGACCCGTGAGGGTGCCGCCGCCGAGCAGGTGGCCGGTGGCCGTCAGCAGCGTGACCAGGGCAGCGAGGATCGCCCCGCGCACCGGCGCGAGCCAAACCGCAGGCCGCTGTTGCACGCGCGCACCGTAGCGGAGTGTCGTCCGGCGCGGACACCCCGCACTTCGGGGGGCGCACTGACGACCCACCGGACCCTTCCGATCACCCACGGTCAGCACCTAGCCTCGGCAGCGGTGCCCGTGCGACGGGCCGACACCGACGGGGAGCGCACATGTCGAACGACACCGGTCTGCAGCACGTCGCGACGTTCTGCGGGCAGTGCAACTGCGGTTGTCCCGAGCTCTACATCGACCACGACGCGGCACCCGAGCGCCGGATCGTCATCACCGACGACTTCGGCCAGCGGATCCAGATGAGCCACGACCAGCTGCGCGACCTCGTCGCCGACGTCAAGAGCGGTGTCCTCGACGGCGTGCTGCAGGGCACGCCCGCCTGACCGGGCTTCCGGGGCGGTCACGGAGTCGGGGTCACGGCGTCGGGCGGCCGGAGCCCGCGTTCCGCCGCGCGCGCACGACGCCGACGGCGGCGAGTACGCCGACGACGATGACGGCGACCCCGACCCACACCCACGTCGAAGTGCCACTGCTCTCGCCGCCGTGCTGCCGGGGCGGGCGCCGCGGTCACCGGAGCCGCCGCCTCCGCCGCCGCGGTCGTCGGAGCGGCGGCCTCGGTAGTGGCGGGCGTGGCCGCGGACGTGAGGGTGAACCGTACGGTGCCCTTGACGGCGTCGCCGTCGTCGGCGGTCACGGTGTAGCGCAGCGTGTACTGCCCGGCCGGCCCGGTCGCCTCCACCGGAGCGCTCACCGAGGCGCCGCTGATCGTGGCGGTGCCGACCGTCCACGAGGACCCGTCGGGCCCGGTGACCTCGATGGGGTTCGCCGGCAGCGTGACGGCCTCCTCGAACGTCAACGTCACCGTCGTGGGGGTGCTCGGCAGGGACGACCCGTCCGCCGGGTCACTGCTCTTCAGCTCGGTGTGGGCCCAGGCCGGGGCGGCGGTCACGAAAACCGCCAAACCGGCCAACAATACGGACAGTGCAGCTCGAACAATCGACACAGAATTTCCCTTTCCGGCAGCCGGCGCGCGGTTTCGATCGATTCTGCTGACGTCGGGACGTCGGGACGTCGGGACGTCGGGACGTCAGCGGCTGCAGATTGTTCACCCGGCTTTCCCGTCGTCCGGGTGCGGGGTGCTCACGCCGGACGGCATCCTTGGCGCGGTGTGCAACTCGACACTCCGCTCCTCACATCCGTGCAGGCCTCGCGTACAGCGGCGGTCGACGGTCCATGTTCGCGAGAGCGACCGACGAGGAACTGTGTGACTATGCCTGCTCCTCGTGATCGCAGCGCGCTGATCAAGGCCGCTCGGATGTACTTCCTGGACGGCCGGTCGCAGGACGACGTGGCGCGCGCGCTCGGGACGAGCCGGTCGAACGTGTCACGCAGGCTGACCGCGGCCCGGGCGCAGGCCATCGTCGAGATCAGGGTGCACGACCAGACGACGCGGGCCGTGGAGCTGGAGCAGGCGGGACCATGCTCGACGGGCTGATCGTCGACGCGAGCCTCGCGCATTCGATCCTGACCGCCGACGGCGCGTTCTAGCCGTACGGGCTCTGAGCCGGCATCGGCTTCTCGACACGGTCCTGGCGTGTGTGTGCCTGCGCCGCCTGGTTCATGCGCATGAGGGCGGCCCATTCGGCAAACACTTCGCGCGGCTTGCTGACCAGACCGTGCGCCGAGGCGAAACCGCTGCCGAGAGAGGTCACGGAGTGCAGTCGTTCCCTCTGGCACGGCAGGCACCGGAGGGCTACCAGGTATCGCTGCACGGCTCACTCCCGCGGTTGAGTGCGGCGGACCACCATATTCGCGACGTACAGATCGTGCGGGTACGTGATCTTGAAGTTGTGGTCCTCACCGGCGACGTGGACCACGTCGACCGCAGAAAACCGCTCGATGCACGCCGAAGTGTCCGTCCCTTCGAATCCCGTCCGAGCAGCCTGATCATACGCCGCGAGCAGGGGCGCAGCGGCGAAGACTTGTGGCGTCTGCACGCGGACGTGCCGCCCGGTGAGCGGGACCAGTCGGCCGTCATCGCCGACGGCGGCAAGGTCCGCGGCGTCGAGCCCGGGCACGGCGCCGCCGTACTTCGCGGCGGCTCGCACCAGGGCGCCGACCAACGCCGGCGAGCAGAGGGGCCGCGCGGCGTCGTGGATCAGCACGAGGTCGATCTCGGCTGCGGCCACCGCGTCCGCGAGGTGGTGCAGCGCCCGCTCCTCGGAGCCGTGGCGGGTGCTGCCGCCCGTGACGAGCTCGACCGGCACGAGCGGCCGCGGGAGCTCGTCGTCCAGCGTCTGCCGGGCCAGCTCTCCGTCGTCGTTGCGGATCACCAGGATCAGGCGGCACAGCCAGGGAGCCGTGGCCCGCTCCATCGCCTGCAACGAGAGGCCCACTGCGGTGTGGTCGCCCAGCGGCAGGTAGGCCTTGTTCCGATCGCCGCCGACCCGGAGGCCCGAGCCGCCCGCCAGGACGACGACCGCCACCCGCGGGTCCGCACCGGACCCGGCGGGCGCGCTCTGCCCGTCGAACGACGTCCTCCGGTCCATCCGACAAGAGTAGAAGGCCCGTTGATCGGTGCAGGGCTCGGCGACGGCCGGTGGGCCTCGGCCTCAGGACTGGATGAAGGCCAACAGGTCGGCGTCGATGGTCTCGGCCTCGGTGGTCGGCATGCCGTGCGGGAATCCCTGGTAGGTCTTCAACGTCCCGGACCGGTTCGCGGCCAACTGGGCCTGGAGGTCGTCGAACACGCTCTTCGGCAGGCCGCCGGGGTTGGCGTCGGTCTGCACCATGATCGGGGGCACGGAACTGATGAGTACGGCCTTCGCCACGCGGCTCTCGCCGTGTCGAGCGAGCTAGTGCGCGACTTCGCCGTCACCCGTGGAGTGGCCCACGTGCACGGCGTCATGGAGATCGAGATGGCGGGTCACCGCGGCGAGATCGTCGGCGTAGTGGTCCATGTCGTGACCGTCGCCGGTGCCCATGTGGCCTTCGATGCTCGGGCGTCGATGGCGAGGAGCGTCAACTCCGGCAGGGTAGACCGCCGGGCCCCTCGGCAGGAGCTGTCCGACGGGAGCCCCGGCCCGCGCAGGTAGCGGGGCGCCGACCCGCGCGGTGCCCTGAACTCGGTCATCCGTGCTCGGTGCCGCACGCGCGCCCGCGCGCCACCGGCCGTACTCTCGGGCGGCCCGCGACCACACGGAGGCTGCCCGTGGACATGAAGCTCGAGGTCATCGCGATCCCGGTGTCGGACGTCGACCTCGCACTGCGGTTCTACGTCGAGCAGGTCGGCTTCGGTCTCGACCACGACGCCCGGCCGAACCCGGGGATGCGGGTGGTGCAGATAACCCCGCCCGGGTCGGCGTGCTCGGTCGTCATCGGAGAGGGCCTACCACTGGGCGCCCCCGGGACGACGCGGGGCGCCCAGCTCGTTGTCGAGGACATCGACGTCGTCCGCGCCGAGCTGGCCGAGCGTGGCGTCCCCATCAGCGACGTGCAGCAGCTCGGTCCGGAGGGCGCGCCCGGCTCCCGCTTTGCCTTCTTCGACGACCCCGACGGCAACGGCTGGTCGCTGCAGGAGCTCAAGCGCGGCTGAGCTGCGCCCCGCTCGGATCCGGACCCGGTCGAGCCCCGCTCGCAGGATCTGATCCACTTCACGTGTTCCGGGAGTCGACTCGCGCCTGGCAGGGCCGGCCCCGACATCCCATGGTGCGGCTCTCAGCCCGATCACAGCAGGCGGCAGGCATTCTGGTGAAGACAGCATTCTCGGTATCGGGCAAGGGCGGGGGACAGCCCGTGGGGGAACGCGGTACGACCATGCGAACTTCCGTCCCGCCCCATCGACGTGCGGCGGGTTCGATGGACGGCGCGTACGGGGAGCGACGGAGAACCACTGATGACCGTCAACGAGAGATCCAGTAGATGAGAGGGAGATCTGCCGCGGCCCTTGCTGCAGCAGTCGTCTTGGGTCTGGGAGCAGCAGCCTGCACCAGCAGCATCCCTGAAGCCGACCACTCCGTGACCAACCCGCCCGGAATCGTCCAGTTTCGTGGCGACTTCGACGCGGGGGACACGTCGCCGTGGGAGCTGGAGACCGCGGAGGGCTACTCCCTGACGGTCGTCGACGGCGGCCCTGGCCACCCGACCGCCGGACGGTTCGAGGTGCGTGACGGGGATACCCCGGTCGACAGCGGAGAACGGTCCGAGGTCAGGGCGGAAGACCGGTTCGACGTCGTGGACGGAGACGAGAGGTGGTACTCGTTCTCCCTCAAGTTCGACAACGGCTTCTCGAATCCCGGCGGCTGGTGCATCCCGATGCAGTGGCACGGCGCCGATGAAGACGGAGATGCCTCCGAAGGGTCACCGCAGCTGAACCTGGAGTGCGCGGACGACGGGAACCTGTACCTGAAGGTCGGCGACAAGACCATGCTGCTCATCGGCCCACTCGACCCGGGGGTCTGGCACTCGTACGTGATCCACGTCAAGTTCTCGAACGATCCCGACGTGGCGTTCGAGGAAGTGGCCCGTGATGGTCGGGTGGTCATACCCAAGACGTCCCCGAAGCGGGCCAACATGGACACGCCCAAGGCCTACTACAAGCTCGGACTGTATCGGGACCCGGAGATATCGGGCACGATGGTCGTCTGGTTCGACGATGTGACCGTGTCCGTTCCCGCGGAGTAGCGCAATGGCTCGGCCGCGATCCGCGGATGGGCACGCGAGAACGGTCACCAGGTGAGCGTCGCGCACGGCATCGTCATCGTGGTCGCCGGCGTGTGGGCAGGAATGATCAATACGATCGTCGGCTCCGGGACGCTGGTGACCTTCCCCGTGCTCCTCGCGCTCGGGTACCCGCCACTCACGGCCAACGTGTCGAACGGGCTGGGGCTCGTGCCGGGGTCGCTGACCGGGGCCATCGGCTACCGGCGCGAGCTGACCGGGCTGGGCGGGCGCGCCGCGCGTCTGGCCGTCGCGTCCGTGTTCGGTGCGCTGCTCGGGGCCGTGCTGCTGCTGCGGTTGCCGCCCGCGGCGTTCGACGCCGTCGTGCCGGTGCTGGTCGGCGTGGCCGTCGTGCTGGTGATCGTCCAGCCCCTGCTCGCGCGGCGCCTCGCGGGCCGCCACGGTGCGGGGCGCACCCGCGTGGGCCCCGCGCTGCTGGCCGGGGTCTTCGGCGCCGGTGTCTACGGGGGCTACTTCGGCGCCGCTCAGGGCGTGCTGCTGCTGGCGCTGCTCGGCATCGGCCTCGACGACGACCTCCAGCGGCACAACGCCGTCAAGAACGTCCTCGCGACGGTGGCGAACCTCGTCTCCGGACTGGTCTTCGCCGTCAAGGCGCCGGTGTCGTGGCCGGTGGTGGTGCTCATCGCGGCCGGCTCCGTGCTCGGCGGCCTCATCGGCGCCCGGGTCGGCCGCAGGCTCTCCCCGAGGGTGTTGCGTGCCGTCGTCGTGGTGGTGGGGGTGGCCGCGATCGTGCAGCTCCTGCGCTGACGCGCGGTCCGTCTGGAGCCCGCGCGAGTCGCCACGTTCGCCGCGGTGAGTCACCACGTTGCCACCGCGACTTGACGCAACCGGTCGGTTGCCATAATGTAGCAACCGTTCAGTTGCTATGCGGATGGAGGCGTCATGGGATTCCCGGATCGCATCGAACGGGTCGTCGAGGTCGCGCAGCCGCCGGCGCGTGTGTGGGCGGCCCTCACCACGGCCGAGGGCCTGGGGAGCTGGTTCGGCGACGAGGCGACGATCGACCTGCGGCCCGGCGGCGCTGCCCGGATGACCTGGACCAGCGGATACGCCGCGGAGATGCGGATCGAGCGGGTCGAGGAGCCTCGGGTGTTCGGCTACACCTGGCGCATCAACGGCCTGCCCGACGACGACCCGCGCCGCACGTACGTCGAGTTCACGCTCGAGCCCGTCGGTGCCGGCACCCGGCTGACCGTCGTCGAGAGCGGCTTCTCGCAGCTGCCGGACGACGCCTACGACAAGGCCTTCGGGGGCAACACCGAGGGGTGGGCGAGCGAGCTGGGCGAGCTGGTCGCGTACCTCGATGCCGCCTGAGGAGAAGCACCCGGACCTGCCGGACGCCGAGGCGATCGCCGAGCAGGTCTTCGTCGCCCTGGCCGACCCGACCCGGCGGACCGTTCTGGCCGCGCTGGCGTCGGGCGGCCCGGCGACGGCCACGGACCTGGCCGGGCGGCTGCCGATCACCCGGCAGGCGATCGCGAAGCACCTCGCGCTCCTGGCCGAGGCCGGCCTGGTGACGGCCGAGCCGGGGGAGCGGCGCCGGGTGCGCTACCGGCTGCGGTCCGCGCCGATGCAGGTGGCGCAGCAGTTCCTGGCCGCGCTGGCCCGCGACTGGGACGGCCCCCTCGGCGCGCTGCTCGACCATCTGGACCAGTGAGACCACACCACGAGATTCGAGGGACATCATGAGTGACCAGACTGCGATGCGGACACCCCCGCTCGTCACGGCCGAGGAATGGGACGCGGCCCGCCACGAGCTGCTGGTCTCGGAGAAGGAGCTGACGCGGGCGCGCGACGCGCTGGCCGCGAAGCGGCGGCGGATGCCGTGGCTGGCCGTCGAGCGGGAGTACGCGTTCGAGGGTCCGGACGGCCGGAGGAGCCTGCTCGACCTGTTCGAGGGCCGCCGCCAACTGATCGTCTACCGCGCCTTCTTCGAGCCTGGCGTGTTCGGCTGGCCGGAGCACGCGTGCCGCGGCTGCTCGCTGGTGGCCGACCAGGTCGCGCATGTCGCGCACCTGCACGCACGCGACACGAGCCTCGCCTTCGTCTCGCGCGCGCCCCAGGGCGACATCGCGCGGATGACGGCACGGATGGGCTGGACCATGCCCTGGTACACGATGACCGACGGGTTCGACGTCGACTTCGGCGTGGACGAGTGGCACGGCACGAACGCCTTCATCCGCGACGGCGACCGGGTGTTCCGCACCTACTTCGTCAACAACCGCGGTGACGAGGCGATGGGGAGCACCTGGAGCTACCTCGACATCACCGCGCTGGGGCGCCAGGAGGACTGGGAGGACTCGCCGGAGGGCTACCCCCGGACCCCGCCGTACGCGTGGTGGAACTGGCACGACGAGTACGACGGACGGGGGTGACTACCTCAGCGGGATGTCGACGCCGCGGTCGGCCTCCGGCCGCGGCCGGTCGGTAGGTCCGTGTCCTTCCCGCTCCGCGCGTGGACGGGCGGGGTCGCGCAGGCCGGCGTTACCGTCTCGTCATGGCCGAGCATCCGGCGCGGACCGACCTGGGGCGCCGGGTCTGGGCGCTGTTCACCCCGTACCACCGCAGCCTCGTCCTGATCGTGGGCGCGGTGCTCGTGAGCAGCGGCCTGGGGATCGTCACGCCGTTCCTCACCCAGGCCGCGTTCGACCGCGCGCTGTTCCCGGCCGGCGGCGGTGTCGACATCCCGCTGCTGGCGTGGCTGGTCGCGGGGATGGTCGCGATCCCGGTCGTCAGCGCCCTGATCGGCGTCTGGCAGACCTACCTGACGACGCTGCTGGGCAACCGTGTCATGGCGGACCTGCGCAGTCGGCTCTTCGCCCACCTCCAGCGGATGGACCTCGCGTTCTTCACCGCGACCCGGACCGGTGCGATCCAGTCGCGGCTGGCCAACGACGTCGGCGGGGTCCAGTCGGTGCTCTCGGAGACGGCGAGCTCGATCCTGTCCAACGTCGTCACCGTGGTGGCGGCGCTGGTCGCGATGCTGCTGCTGTCGTGGCAGCTCACGCTCATCGCCGTGGCCCTGCTGCCGGTGTTCGTGCTGCTGCAGGTGCGCGTCGGGCGCGTGCGGCGACGACTCGCGGGGCGTACGCAGGAGTCGCTGTCGGACATGACCGCGATCACCGAGGAGTCGCTGTCGGTCTCGGGCGTGCTGCTGGCGAAGGTGTTCAACCGGCAGGCCTCCGAGGTCGAGCGCTACACCGCGGAGAACGCCCGGCAGGTCGACCTGCAGGTGCGCCAGGCCATGACGGGGCAGTCGTTCTTCGCGGTCGTGCAGACCTTCCTCGGGATCACGCCGGCGCTCGTCTACCTCGTGGCCGGGTTCCTCATCGCGGCCGGCAACGGGCTGTCCGCGGGCACGATCGTCGCGTTCACGACCCTGCAGGCACGCCTGCTGTTCCCGACGGTGAACCTCCTGCGCGTCTCCCTGGACGTGCAGACGTCGCTGGCGCTGTTCGGGCGGATCTTCGAGTACCTCGACCTGCGGCCCCGCATCGTCGACGCCCCCGACGCGCGCAAGCTCGACCTGGCGGCGGTCACCGGGCGGGTCGAGTTCGACGACGTGTGGTTCTCCTACCCCGAGCCCGAGGTCCCGGGACTGGAGCCCGCGGAACCGATCACCCGCCGGTGGGCGGTGCAGGAGGCGTCGTTCGTCGTCGAGCCGGGCCGGCTGGCGGCGATCGTCGGGCCGAGCGGCTCGGGCAAGACGACGATCTCCTACCTCATCCCGCGGCTCTACGACGTCGACCGCGGGCGCGTCCTGCTCGACGGGCACGACGTGCGGTCACTGACCCAGGCGTCCGTCGCCGACGCGATCGGGATGGTCACCCAGGACACCTACCTGCTCCACGCGACGGTCGCCGAGAACCTCCGCTACGCGAAGGCCGACGCCACCGACGCGGAGCTCGAGGCCGCCGCGCGGGCGGCGAACATCCACGACCGGATCCTGTCGTTCGCCGACGGCTACGACACCGTCGTGGGGGAGCGCGGGTACCGGCTCTCGGGGGGTGAGAAGCAGCGCCTCGCGATCGCCCGTGTGCTGCTCAAGGACCCGCGGATCCTGATCCTCGACGAGGCGACGAGCGCGCTCGACACCACCAGCGAGCGGCTGGTCCAGCAGGCGCTGGAGAACGCGACCCGGCAACGCACGACGATCGCGATCGCCCACCGGCTCTCGACCATCCTCGGCGCGGACCTCATCCTCGTCGTTGACGCCGGGCGGATCGTCGAGCGCGGGACCCATGCCGAGCTGCTCGCCCGCGGCGGGCTCTACGCGCAGCTCTACACCGAGCAGTTCGCCGGTGGGGCGGTGGAGGCGCGGTGCGCCGACGGGGTGCGGTTCCGGGACGGCCGCACGCTGTGCGACCAGCGCGGCAGCGTCGAGCCGGCCGCCTGACGCAGGTACGGTGCGGCCGGCGTCAGTGCCGACCGGCCAGTACCTGGGCCCCGACCAGCTCGGCGAGCTCATCGCGGGTGGGGCCGTCGGGGACGGGCGGGCGCCAGCCGCCGGCGTAGATCTCGCGAACCCGGGGCTGCACGGCGTCGAGGCTGGCCGGCAGCGCGCGCATGCCGAGGTAGGGGACGAGGAGGGGGAACAACGAGGGATCGGCCTCGGCGGCGGCGACGACCAGGTCCGACGGCAACGGGCGGCTGAGGTCGACGTTGCCGCCGGCCCAGCGGCGGCCGCGTTCGGCGTCCCAGTAGACGTGGTCGTCGTACCAGGGCGCGATGTTGTCGGTGCACCACTGGTCGAAGGCCAGGGTCGCGGCGGCGAGGTCGTGAGGATGTTCCTCGATGAGCCCGAGGAGTTCGCGGGCCTGCAGCAGGGATGTCGTGACGCCGCGGCCGACGGCCGGGTTGGTGGTGCACACACTGTCTCCGACGAAGATCAGCCCGGGCAGGGGGACGGTGCCGGCCTCGTCCAGTTGGCCGTGATAGGTGTTGTGCAGCCGGCCGCCGGGCAGGACCGGGGTGTGGGGTCGGGCGCGGGCCGGGTCGGTCCACGCAGCCACTGCGGGGATCGCCCGTGCGGCGGCCTCGAACATCTCGGGCCGGCGTAGCCCGGCGAGTGCGTGGTCGTCGCTCGAGCGGGCGATCAGGGTGGAGAAGATCCCGTTGTCGTGCAGGAACACGATGGCCTGGTAGCCGTGGTAGAGATCGATCTGCCCGAGTGGAGAGTTCATCGGCCCGGGCTCTGCGTCGGGGTGCAGGCGGTACTCGCGCGAGACGTAGGCGATGCCGCAGTCCCCGTCCTGGGCCGGCGCGCGGAGATCCCGGCCGAGCCGACCAGCACGGCCGGACGCGACCAGGACCAGGTCCGCGTCGAGCGGCGCACCGTCGACGCGGACCCCCGTAGCCCGGCCGCGGTCGGTACGCACGTCGTCGACGTGCCCGAGACGCAGAACCACTCCCGGCTCGCGCTCCGCCGCGGCCCGCAGCACCCGTTCGAAGGTCAACCGGCGGCACCGGATGCCCATCAGCAGTTGCGGACCGGTGGAGTCTTCCGGGCCGTTCGGACCGGCCGGGGGAGTGATCGGCTGCGCGCCCGCGGCGAGCAGGTCGTTCCACACCTCCGGCAGCTCGGCTTGCAGCGCCTCCACCACCTGCGCGCGGAAGGCGTGCGGATGGTGGAACTGCATCACCCCGCGACGGGCCCACGAACCGTCGGGCCGCGGCCCCGGGTCGCGGTCCACGACGGTGACGCCGTGCCCCCTGCGGGCGAGCGCCATCGCCGTGAACAGCCCGGTCGGCCCCGCCCCGACAACGATGATTCGCATAGCCCGCTCCTCGGTCGCATCCCGAGAATGGAGTGCCGGGCTGTCGCGGTGATACATCGCCGACCGCCGTCGCATCGGCGGCGGAGCCGGACAGTCAGCCGGTGGTCCCGGTCGGTGCCGGCGTCGTGGTCGTGGTCGTGGTCGTCGTCGTGTCGGGGTACGGCCGAGTCGGTGGTGGTGCCCGTCGTCGTGGTGTCCGTCGTGGTGTCCGTCGTGGTGTTTGTCGTCCGGGGCGCACCGGTGGTGAGGTCGTAGCAGGGCCGATCCTCCAGCTTGTGGTGCGGGCTGAACGCGGCCTGCGGGCCGAGTGCAGTGGGTCGAGGACGTGGCGCCGCTGGTAGGCGTCGAAGTCCAGCCCGGACACCACCTCGACCAGGCGGCACAGCGTGTCCACGATGTTGTTGGAGTAGTCGAACATCGTGCCGGGATGCGCGATCAGCGGCATCTGCGCGAGCTTCTTGATGTTCTCCTCGAGCGTCGTGGCCGGCGCGCTCATGTCGTCGACGACTCCGGCGTCCTTGTAGAGCTGCGGCACGACCCCGTACACCGACGGCTCGAACACGCGGTGCCACCAGGTCTTGGTCATCCCGGCGGTCATCGTGAGCAGGTCGTGCACGGTGATCTCCCGCTCGGCCGTGACCAGCTGGGTGATCTGCCAGTCCTTGACCAGCGCGACCTTCCGGTCGGCGAAGTCCGGCAGGTAGGTGGAGATCGGCTCGTGCAACGCGATCCGGCCCTGCTCGAACAGCTGCATGACGCACGCCGCGGCGATGACCTTCGATGGCGATGACCTTCGATATCGACGCGAGCCGGAAGATGCTGTCGGTCGCCATCGGAACGCCGTCGTCGGCCTTGCGAGAGGCGGCTCCGCGTCGGGTGGGCGGCGCGACGTGGAGCAGTTGCGTGCCCGTGCTGCAGGTCCGACCAGCGAGGAGTCTGATCACTTCATGGTTGAACGACCGGGGACGGAGTTCCGTCGGGATCGGCTCACCTGGGTCGCGTACGTGATGCTCGCGTGGTTCGCCTACCTGCAGGCAGCGCCTGGGCTGGTGCTCGTGCACCTGCGCGACGAGCTCGACCTGAGCTACTCGACCGGCGGGCTGCACGTCGCGGCGTTCGCAGCGGGGAGCATGATCGCGGGCGTGACCGCCGCGCGGCTCGAGCGGACGATCGGGCGGCGCACCCTGTTCTGGTCGGCGGCCGTGCTGATGGGCGCGGGAGCGATCGGGTTGACGGCGGGGCGCATCGCCGCGGTGACCGTCTGCTCGGTGCTGGTCATGGGCTTCGGCGGCGGGCTGCTGCTGGTGACGATCCAGGCGGCGCTCGCCGACCACCACGGCGGGCGCCGGGCGGTCGCTCTGACCGAGGCCAACGTGGCGGCCAGCGTCGCCTACGTGGTCCTGATCGGCGTGCTGTCGCTGGCGGCTGCGGTGAACGCGGGCTGGCGGGTCGCGCTGCTGGCCTCGCTGGTGGTTCCGGCGCTCACGTGGTGGGGCAACCGACGGCTGGCGATCGACGCGCCGCCGCCGTCGCCCACGGCGCAGGGCCGGCTGCCCGGGGTGTTCTGGATCGCGGCGGTGATGCTGTTCTGCATGGTCTCGGCCGAATGGTGCATCACCGCCTGGGGCGCGAGCTTCGTCGAGGACGCCGCCGACGTGTCGACCGACGCCGCGGTCGCGCTGATGGGCGGCTACTTCGGCGGCGTGGTGGTCGGGCGGACCCTCGGCAGCAGCCTGGCCCGGCGGCACGACCCGGCGCGGTTGCTCGCGCTCGCGCTCGCCGTGTCCGCCGCGGGGTTCGCGGTCCTGTGGCCGTCGACCGGGCCCGTCCAGGCGCTCGTCGGCCTGTCCTTGCTCGGGCTCGGGCTCGGCAACCTGTTCCCGCTGGGGCTGTCCGTCGCGGTCGGGCTCGCGCCGGAGCGGTCGGCGCTGGCGAGCGGACGGGCGGTGTTGATGACGTCGTTCGCGGTACTGCTCGCGCCCCTCACGGTCGGGACGCTCGCGGACGCGACGTCGCTGAAGGCCGCGCTCGGGGTCCTGCCGGTCGTCCTCGCGCTGGCCGCGGTGGGTCTCGTGCTCGTCCGTCGAGCCTGAGCCGTCTCGCAGCCTCGACGGCGCCCGCCCGTTCGGCACCTCGCCGCGGCCGGAAGAATGGGGGAGCCGCCTCGACCTGGAGGGCCTACATGACGTCGCGACGCATCATCCCGATGCTGGCCGCGGTCGCGGCCCTGCTCGCCGCCTGCGCCGCGGGCCCGTCGGGACCCGGGTCCTCCGGGGCGCCGTCAGCCGCCGCTCCCGAAGCTCTGGCCCCGGTGACCGTGACCGTCCCCGACGGGCTGGCCGCCGCGCCGCTGGACGTGCCCCGACAGGTGCTCGTGCCGTCCGGCTGGACGATGTCGGTGTTCGCCCGCGTGCCGTCGGCGCGGCTCGCCGCCTGGGCGCCGGACGGCACGCTGCTGGTCTCGGTGCCGAAGGACGGCTCGGTCGTGCGGCTGACGCCGGACGGGCGTGGCACAGCGACCGGGTCGGTGCTGCTGGACGGGCTGAACCAGCCGCACGGCCTCACGTTCGCCGGGACCACCCTGTACGTCGCGCAGAGCGACCGGGTGGACGCCTACTCCTACGCCGGTGGAGCCGCGACCGACCCGCGGCCCGTCGTCACGGGACTGCCGGACGCGAAGAGCCCGGACCTGAGGGGCCAGTACGCGCACGCGCTCAAGAGCGTGGCCGTCGGTCCCGACAGTGCCGTCTACGTGTCGGTCGGGTCGACCGGCAACATCTCCGACGACGACCTCACCGCGACCCCGCCCCGGGCGTCCATCCTGCGGGTCCCGCCGGGCGGTGGCGCGCCCGAGCCGTACGCGGTGGGGGTGCGCAACGGCACGGGCCTCGCGGTGGCCCCGGACGGTGCGGTGTGGACTGCCGTGAACAACCGGGACAACATCCAGTACCCGTTCGACCGGCCCTACGGCGGCGCCTCGGGCTCGTCGCAGGGACAGGTGATCCCGGAGTACGTGCGCGACCACCCCGTCGAACCGCTCGCCCGGCTCACCCCGGGCCGGAACCTGGGATGGCCGTACTGCAACCCGGACGCCGACGTGGAGCCCGGACTCGCCGGATCCGCCCAGGAGCTGTCGGACGTTCCGTTCGCCGTCGACGTGCAGACCAACCCTGATGGCCGCGCGCTGGACTGCGCGGCCCTTCCGCCGGTCGAACAGGCCCTCGGCGGGCACTCCGCACCGTTGGGCCTGTCCTTCGTCGACGGCGGGCTGCCCGACACCTGGGCGCTGGGCGCGCTGGTGGGCGTCCACGGCTCATGGAACGCCTCGCCGCCCCGCGCGCCGGAGGTGTCGTTCTTCGCCTGGCAGGACGGCGGGCTGGGCCCCCAGCAGACCCTGGTCGGCGGGTTCCAGGCCGCGAATGGCTCCCGCTGGGGTCGCCCGGTGGCCGCGGTGGCCGGGCCCGACGGTGCCGTGTACGTCACCGACGACGCGGCGGGCGCGGTGTACCGGTTGGCCCCGCCAGGACGGTGATCGGCCGCGCGGGCGGCGGGGCGTCACGCCCGGTCGGGATGCGGGGTGCGATGCCGCGGGGAGGCTGCGACGCCGCGGCCCGGTCTTGTCGGTGCCGGCGCCTACCCTGCGTGGGTGGCCGACGACCTGCACCTGTTCCACATCACCTGTGGGGGGTGCGCCGCCGACTGGGCGGGGGACGACCGGGCGCACTGCGGGTGGTGCCACCTCACGTTCGACTCGGTGGCCCTCTTCGACGCCCACCGAGCGGGGGAGCGCTGTGCCCGGCCACGGGCCCTCGGCCTCGTGCCGACCAAGAACGGCATCTGGCGGGAGCCGCTGACCGGCCGGCGCCGGACGGGCTGACCGTCAGGACGAGGTCCCTACCGGAGGTGCGTGACGGTGGACGCGCCGCCCGCGATCTCGACGGGTTTACCGTCGGCAGGTCAGAGCGGGTCGGACACGGCGAGCGGCGGACCGACGAACTCGATCCCGGTGGCGTGCCCCACGGCCGCGAACGCTGCCGGATCGACGGGTCCTGGCAGCAGTGCTGCGTACTCCTCGAAGAACCGTTCGAGCCCCGAGGGGGTGGAGACGACCAGCAGGCGTCCCGGACCCGCGCCGACGTTCTGGAAGGCGTGCGGGATCCCGCGCGGTCCGAAGGCCATGCCACCGGTCGACGCCTGGAAGACGCGGTCGCCGGCCTTGAAGCGGTAGTCGCCATCGAGGACGAACCACAGCTCGTCCTCGAGAGTGTGGGTGTGGAGCGCCGGCCCGTCCCGGGGTGGGCTCACGATCTCGAGCACGGTCAGCGCGCCGCCGGTGTCGCCCGTGCGCGCCATGACGGTCACGGAGGCGCCGGTGGGTGACGCCATCGAGGGTCCTTCGCCGTGCTGGATGGCGAAGGGCGCTACGACCGGAGACTTCTCGACGTCAGCTGCCATGACCAACTCCGATACGGTCACTCTGCCTTCTTCTGCGGCGGCCGAGTCCGTCGAAGTGTAGGGCCTCACGACCCGGTCGGCGCGCCCTCGCGCCGACCTGCACCTGGTTCCGAAGCCGACTCCGGCTCCGAGGTCGTGAACGTACGCCGGATGGTCTCGAGGTCGGCGCGCAGGGCGCGCACCCGGTCGGCGCCCAGGAGGTCCGTCACCAGGTTCTCCAATTCGGGTACGAGGGCCTGGGCGACCGCGATGACGTCGCGCCCGCGGTCGGTGGGCAGCACGAGCTTGGCCCGTTTGTCGGTCGGGTCGGGGACGCGCACGAGGTGGCCGCGCTCCTCCAGGTGGCGGACGAGCTCGGCCATGGCCTGCTTGGTCATCTGCGCGCGTTCGGCGAGCACGCTCACCGTCGTCCCGGCGTCGTCCAGGTACTGGAACACCGCCGCGTGGGCGGGGCGCACGTCCCCGTGCCCCCGTTCAGCGAGCCGGGCGATGACCAGGTCGTTGATCGCGACGAACGCCTCGCGCATGAGGACGGCGAGGTTGGCGGGGCGCTCCCGGCCGGCCAGGACCGGAATCCGCCTTGACGTCGACATGCTACCTGTCTACCTTCCCTCGACATGGACATGCAACCGGTCGACTCCGGCACGGTGGAACGGCTCCGGCTGGGTGGCGACGAGATCACCGTCCTCGCCACCTGCGCGCAGACGGACGGCGCCCTGCTCGCCGTCGGTCTGCGCATGCCGCCGGGGGCGGCCCGCCGGTCATGCACCGGCACGACCCGGGCGAGGTCTACCATGTGCTCGAGGGCGAGTTCACCTTCTACGTCGGCGACCCGGCCGGTCCCGTGCAGCGGACGGTCGCCACGGCCGGCGACGTCGTCCCGCTCGCCGGCGGCACGCCCCACCCGGTCCGCAACGAGTCCGCCGCCGACGCCGTCGCCTTCGTCGTGCACGCTCCCGGCGCACCCATGGAGAACTTCTGCCGTGCCACGGTCGCGCTGGCCGCTGAGGGCGACCCGAGCATGGCGGCGGTCCTCGCCGTCGCCGCCCGGCACGGTATCGAGCTGCTGGATCCCGTCCCGCAGGTGACGGCCTGACGGCACCGGGGTGCCCGACCGACTGCCCGATCGGGCAGCGACCCTGGTGCCGACCGGCGCATAATCGCCGGGTGGGACGGCAGGAACTCCTGGTGGGCCCGGACGTCCCGGGCCGACGGCCACCCCGCCCGAGCGTGTCGCCGCCGCCCCGGCGGGCGCCGAGCCCGCCGCACGCCCTCGATGCCGACACGGTCGGGCACCTGCAACGCGAGGTCGGCAACCGGGCCGTCGCCGACCTCATCGTCCAGCGGGACAAACGAGCCCAGAAGCCACCGCTGAAGGTCGGCGGCGGGGAACAGCAGCTGTGGGTCGTCCGGGACAAGTCGATCGGCCTCGGCGGCCGACTGGTCGCGGACCTCACCCAGTTCAAGAACCAGGTGATGACGACCGCCGACGCCG
The DNA here is from genome assembly GCA_963720845.1 of uncultured Actinomycetota bacterium. Lineage (GTDB taxonomy): Bacteria > Actinomycetota > Actinomycetes > Mycobacteriales > Pseudonocardiaceae > Pseudonocardia. The sequence goes on from CAVRHG010000006.1 coordinate 74,937, forward strand.
ACGGATGGACCCTCGTGCTCGCGATCCACGGCTCCGAAGACCGGCTCGGCGCGCAGGCACCACCGAACTGGCAGAAGAACGCCGTCTTCTACGAGAAGAGCGACATCGAGGCGCTGTTCGCGAACGACAAGGCGTTCGTCGCGTGGCGCGACAAGTACGGGCCCACCGGCCTCTCGCTGGTGTCCTGCCAGGTCAGCGCGCCCTTCGAGGATGCATTGATCACGAGCTTGACGCGGCCGGGCGACAAGGGCAGGCAACCGAAGCGCGGCTTGGGCGAGGGGTGCAAGCCGATGTCGCGATCCCAGGCGGGCGGCAGCATGCCCGATTCCCAGGCGGTGTTCGCCAAGCTCGGCACGTCGCAGCAGGACGCGGCGCTCGACGAGCTGGACAAGGTGAACCAGAAGTGGGGCTACTACGGGGCACCCCCCGTGGCCCGGGACATGCTCGCCCACTATTACTACGACGAAGAACCCAAAGGTGAGTGGGTCATCGTCGAGGTCGGTGCCGAGGACGGCGGTACGGTGAAGCCCACCGGCATCGCGTTCTGGAACAGGACGTTCGGGCCGGACGCGTCGAAGTTCCGCCGGCTCTGCAGCCAGGGCATCGGAACGCTGCGCCAGCACAAGGCCACGGCCCCGCCCGACACCGACGAGGAATAGCCGAGAGGAGCGAGTGTCGATGACGACCACGCAACCCACCTTCGACGCCTTCCTGGCGTGGTTGGAGGACAGCCGCCGGCTCGGCCAGGTCCACTTCGACGAGAAGTCGAAGTGCTGGAACGTCCTGGGCCACCCGGAGACGAACGCCGTCCTGTCCGACCCCGCGGTGTTCTCCTCCGATCTCCGTGTGCTGCAGCCCGCGCAGGACGACTTCGCGCTGTTCCAGCGCGGCAACTTCGTGCAGATGGACCCACCGCAGCACCGCAAGCTGCGGACGCTGGTCAGCCAGGCGTTCACGCCGAAGGTGGTGGCCGGGCTCGAGCCGCGGATCGCCGAGCTGACCACCGAGCTGCTCGACCAGGTCGGCGAGCGGTTCGACCTGATCGACGCGCTGGCCTACCCGCTCCCGGTGATCGTGATCGCCGAGCTGCTCGGCATCCCCACCTCGGACCGCGGTCTCTTCCGGTCCTGGGCGGACGTGCTGCTCAGCCAGGAGGTCGATCCGAACGAGGCCGTGGAGAAAGCGAGCGAGCAGGCGGTGGCCGCGGTCGCGCCCACGATGCGGGAGATGAACGCCTACTTCCTGCAGTACATCCGGTCGCGGCGGGCCGACCCCGGCAGCGACCTGACGAGCAGGCTGGTCCGTGCCGAGGTGGACGGGGAGCGGCTGGCGGACGAGGAGATCATCGGGTTCGTCGGGCTGCTGCTGCTCGCGGGGCACATCACGACCACCGCGACGCTGGGCAACAGCGTCGTCTGCTTCGACGAGCACCCCGACTCCGTTGCCGAGCTCCGGGCCGACCCGACGCTGCTCCCCGCGGCGATCGAGGAGGTGCTCCGGCTCCGAACGCCGTTCCCGCGCGTCGGGCGGCTCACGCGGGTCGACACCGAGGTGGGCGGCGTGCCGATCCCCGCGGGCCAGATCCTGCTGCCCTGGCTGACCGCGGCAAATCGGGACGAACGGGTGTTCGCCGATCCGGACCGGTTCGACATCCACCGCGTCCCCAACCCGCACCTGACCTTCGGGCACGGCATCCACTTCTGCCTCGGTGCACCGCTCGCCCGGCTGGAGGCGCGGGTCGTGCTGCGGATGCTGCTGGAGCGCTTCCGGGACATCGAGGTGGACCCCGGCGAGCAGGTCGAGCACCGCAACCCCTGGACGATGGTCGCGGTGGCCCGCCTCCCGCTCCAGGTGCTGGCGGCGTGACGGCGGCTACCCCGTCCACTCCAGCCACACCGCACCGGGGTGCGCGCGGCCCAGCAGCGTCCCGGTCTTGCGTCCCGCGCGGATGCTCACGCGGCCGATCACTCCGAACACCCCGCCCTCGCGGTTGTCGGTGATCCACGCGGGGCTGCGCTGGGACGCGCTGGCGTCGCTCGCGGCGTCGGCGGGCAGCATCAACCGGTAGGTCACCACGGTCGCCGTCACACAGGTGACCAGCGCGGGCAGCAGCCTGCGGGCCCCGGGGGGGTGCGCTGCCTGGACGTGCTGCCCGCGCTGGCGCTCGTGAGCGCCGGTGATCCGCGCCCGCTTACGTGCAGAACTGGCAGCTGATCCTCGGCGGGATGCCCTACTCGGAGGCGTTCGCGCGCCCCTCGCCGCTGCTGCACCTGTGGTCGTTGTCGGTCGAGGGCCAGCTGTACGTGCTCTGGCCGATGCTGTTCGTGGGCGTGCTGGCGGTGCAGCGGCGCGCCTCGGTCGTCGTGGTCGCCCTCGGGCTCGCCGTCGTGTCGGCCGTCGTCCTGGCCGCCGGCTACACCCCGGACGGTGGCGAGCTGATCTACTACGCGACCCCGGCCCGCGCATCCGGGTTCCTGGTCGGGGCGGCGCTGGCGGTGGCCTGGCGACCGGAGGCCTGGTCGCGTCCACTGCCGCGGTGGTCGACGCGATGCTGGACGTCGCGGGCCTCGTCGCGGTGGTCACCGTGGTGCTGGTGTTCGTCACGGCGTCGGAGTTCGACGCGGCGCTGCTCGACCGCGGGGGCTTCCTGCGCACCGGGCTCGTCTCCGCGGTGGTGATCCTCGCCGCGACCCGGCAGGGGATCGTCGCAACCGTGCTCTCCGGGTCCCTGCTCAGCGGCGCCGGACGGCTCTCGTACGGGCTCTACCTCTACCACTGGCCGGTGTTCGTGCTCTGCCGCGACGTCGCGGTCCCGGAGTGGCTGCGCATCACGCTGTGCCTCGCACTGACCTACACGGTCACCGAGGTGTCCTACTGCTGGCTGGAGATCCCGGTCCGGCGCGGCGGACTCCGGACGGCTGCGCGCGTCCTCCGGCTTCCCCGGGCGGCGGCCACGGGTGCGCTGGCGGCCGCGACCGCGGCCGTCGTCACCGTCGTGGTCGCGAGTACCGGCGTCCCGACAGGCCTCGGCGGGGATCCGGTGACGGACGGCCCGGCTGCCCTCGCCGTGTCCGTCGCCGCGCCGGGGGCGGACGGAGCCGAATCCGTGCCGGCCGCTGCTGGGCCCGACGCCGAGCCCTCGGCCCCTGCCGCCGTGCCGACGACCCGGGATCCCGCGGGTACCGCTACGGGCCCCGGCCTCGTCGTGGGCGACTCGATCGCGCTCGGCAGCGCCGGCGCACTCCGTGCCGTGCTCGGCGGTGACACGACCGTGGACGCGAAGGTGGGCCGCCAGTTCGCCGCCTCGCCGGCGATCGTCGAGGCGTGGACACGTGCACACGGCGGCCCGGTCGTCGTCGCGCTCGGCGCCAACGGCACGGTCTCCCGCCGCGACCTCGACGCCGTGCTCGCCGCCGCCGGATCGCGGCGCGTCGTCCTCGTCGGGGTCGCGGTCGCCCGGCGGTGGCGGGACGGGAACAACGCCGTGCTCCGCGACGCCGCCGCACCTGCCCCGCAGGTGGCGTTCGTGGACTGGGCCGCGCTGGTCGCGGCCAACCCGGGCACGCTCGGCCCGGACGGCATGCATCCCGGGCCCCGGGGACGGGCGCTGCTGGCCCGGGTCGTCGCCGACGCGATCGGCCGATGACCCACCCGCGATCAGGGGCTTTCGTTGATCGGGGAGTTCCACCGCCCCGCGATCTTTGACAGGCTTCGCGGAATGCAGGCACGGGAGATCCGGCGGGCCTACCTCGACATGCTGGTCACGCACGGCCACGTCATCATCCCGCGCGCCCCGCTCGTGCTCCGCGACGATCCCACGACACTGTTCACCGGCAGCGGGATGCAGCCGCTGCTGAAGTACCTGCTCGGCGCGGAGCACCCGTCGGGCGCGCGGCTCGGCGACGTCCAGCCGTGCCTGCGCGCGCAGGACATGAACGACGTGGGGGACAACCGGCACACCACCTTCTTCGAGATGCTGGGGAACTGGAGCCTCGGCGACTACTCGAAGTCCGTGCAGATCCCGATGCTGTGGCGGTTCCTGACCGACCGGGTCGGCCTGCCCCCCGAGCGGATCTACGTCAGCGCGTTCATCGGCGACCCCGAGCGCGGCATCCCGCGCGACGAGGAGAGCGCCGACATCTGGACCGAGGTGTTCCGCGAGGCCGGGATCAGCCACGAGCGCGTGGACCTCGGCACCGAGGAGCACGGCAACGAGGTCGGCAACCAGGGTGCGCGCATCGCCTTCTACGGTCACAAGAACTGGTGGAGCCGCTTCGGCGGCCCGGACGAGATGCCGGTCGGCGACCCCGGCGGTCCGGACTCCGAGGTGTTCTTCCACTTCCCGCAGGTGCCGCACGACCCCCGGTTCGGCCGGTTCCCGCACCAGAACTCCGACGGCGGCCAGTACCTCGAGATCGGCAACTCGGTGTTCATGGAGTACCGCAAGACCGCCGACGGGTTCGTCAAGCTGCCACGCCACAACGTCGACTTCGGCGGCGGCCTCGAACGCATCGCGGCCGCCTCGATCGACAGCCCGGACGTGTACCGGATCGACCGCCTGTGGCCGATCGTGCAGGCCCTGGAGTCGTTGTCCGGCAAGACCTACGACGACGCGACGGTCGCGATGCGGGTCGTCACCGACCACATGCGCGGAGCGGCGCTCCTGGCTGCCGACGGCGTGCTGCCCGGCAACAAGGCGCAGTCGTACGTGATGCGCCGGCTCGTCCGCCGGGCGCTGCGCTACGCGCTCGAGCTGGAACTCACCGGTGGCCTCGCGGAGAAGCTCGTCCCGGTCGTCGCGGAGATCTACGCGGACGTCTATCCCGAGATCGGCGACCACGGCGACCACATCATCGCGGTGCTGAGCAAGGAGGAGCGCACCTTCGCGCGCACCCTGCGCAGGGGCCTCGGCCAGATGCGCCGCCGCGCCAGGGCCGGTGCAGCCCTGACCGGACAGGACGTCTTCGAGCTGCACGACCGGTTCGGCATGCCCGTCGAACTGTGCGTGGAGGAGGCCGGCCGGATGGGGCTGGCACTGAGCTCGACCTGGCAGGCCGAGTACGACGACCTGATGGACGGTCAACGGAACCGCTCGCACGAGGCCCGCGCGGCCGCGCAGGCCTGACGGGCCGGCTCCGCGGTCCGAGGTGCTCGCGCGCTCAGGACGACGAGGCGCGCGTGAGCCCCAGACGGGGCCGAGCCACTCCAGCGCCGGCAGGATGACCGCCTCGGGCACGGCCCAGGAGTGCCCCTGGCCGGGCACGGTCTGGGTGCGCACGGTCATGCCCGCCTTCTGTGCGGCCGCGGACACCTCGGTCATGGCGGGGAGGAACTCCCCGTCGTCGGCGCCGACGGCGAAGAAGCCCCAGACGTCGGGATACCGGTGCTGGCTGAGCAGCGTCGGCGGCGTGAGCGCGTCGAACGCAGCGGTGTCGCCCCGAGGGCCGCTGCTCGGTGCCCGTCAACGGGCTGACGTCGCCTTCGGTCCCCGCGAGCGCGCCCAGCGTCGGGTACTCGGCGAAGTAGATGTTGATCTGCGATCCGGCGGCGAGCAGCACGACGACGGCGGTCGCCAGGGAGATCCAGAGCGTCACCTCGTGGGGAGCGTCTCGGGGAACAGGCTCAGCCCGCGGGTCAGAAGCCAGTTGAGCCCCCGCGACGTCAGAGGGCGACCCCGGCGGCGATCGCGACGGTCACGAGCGCGGCGCGCCCGCGCCGGGCCAGCAGGATCATCAGGGCGATCGCCCCGACGATCAGGACGACGACGGGAACCGACCCGTCGATCACCGAGATGTCAACCATGGATCTATCGGGCCGCCGGGCTCACGGTGTGGTGGAGGACCCAGGAATTGAACCTGGCAGGGCGCCCCAGGTGCGCATCCCCCTCGTCGTGCTGATCACACCGTAATCGAACGGACACCACCCGGCAAGATCCGGTTCGGCCGGCCTGCTGCGCCTCGGAGCCGTTCACCGCGCACCTGCGTCGGCGTGCTCGCCGCGGGCCGAGAGCCCGGCCGCGAGCAGCTGACGAGGGCTCGCGTCGGGCAGGTAGGCCCTGGTGAGAGCCACGCCGATGCGGGGCAGGTCTGCCTCGTCGCGGAACGCGAGATGGATGGGCTCGTACCGGGGCGCGAACTTGGCCTTGAAGGCATGCAGCGAGCGGAAGCCGTAGAAGGGCTCGAGCGACGCGCCGAGCTTGTCCAGCAGGCGGTCCGTGCGGTCCAGCTCCTCGCCGGACTGCTCGCTGCGTGCCAGGGGTGCACCGGACAGGGAGACGAATGCCGCCCCGTCCTGCTGGAAGGTCAGGCAGGCCGACGCGATCATGAACTCCATGACGGACCGGAAGCCGTCGTCACGGCGGCGCATCACGTCGAGGGTCCATCCCCGCACCTGCCCGGCCCCGGCGTACACCGGCAGCCACGACGTCACCCCGTGGATGCTGCCCGTGGTGTCGATCGCCAGACCCACCTTGACCGCCGGGTCGAGGGCCTCGTCGACACCGCCGAGGGTGAAGCCCATCTCCGGCAACCCCTTCTCGCCGACCCACTGCTCGGAGATCGCGCGCACCTGGGCGAGGATCGCGAAGGGCTCCTCGGCGAGGGTCGTCATCCGGAACGTGATCGATTCCCGCTTGGCCTTGTTCAGGGCGGACCGCACGTCCTGCCACTTCTTGCCCTTGAAGGCGAGACGCGGCAGGTCGAGGATCGTGTCCTCGGCGATCTGGACGGTCCGCCAGCCCGCCGTCCGCGCGGCGTCGGCGGCGGCGTCGGTCACCGAGAACAGGCAGGGTGTGAGCCCGCCCTGCTCGGCCCGCCTGGTGAACTCCGCCACGGCGTCGGCGATCGTGCCCCCGGGCACCACCGGATCGGAGAGTGCGAGCGCGACCCCGGCGTGCCGTTCGTAGCCGACGTAGCCGCGCCCGTCCGACATGAAGTAGTAGCGCATCTCCGGCCACGTCGTCATCCACGACATGGTCGAACCGCCGACGGCGGTGAGCATGGCCCGGGCCCGGGCCATGCTGTCGCCCTCCGTCGCCGCGACCGCACCGAGGACCCGGCGGCGCAGGGGCACGCGGAACGCCCCCCGGTTGAAAACGAGCAGGCCGATCTCACCGATCCAGAGCAGTGCGCCGCCGAGGGCGATGGGCGCACCGTTGGGAAGATGCCCGGAGAAGATGAGCACGAGCGCCAGCACGGCGGCGCCGACGTTCAGCAGGCCGTACCCGACGGTGAGCCACCACGCCCACCTCTTGCCCAGCCGTAGCGCGTTGGCCACCACGGCGATGATCACGAGGTCGATGACGACGTCCGCTGTCGGGCCGGCCAAGCCGGCCACCGAGCCGAACGGGCCCCGACCGGGGAAGAGCAGCACGACGAGCTCGGTCAGGCCGATCGCGATCAGTCCGCCGAAGGCGAGCATGCGGGTCTCGCGGCGCGTGCGCGGCCCGAATCCCGGTTCCACGCCGAACAACCGCTGCCCGACGAGGAAGCCGATCCCGACCGCGATCGCGTGGGCGAGGTCGGACAACGTGCCCTCGAAAATGAGCGCGACGGTGATGTAGAACGACAGCGCCGCCCGCACCCGCAAGCGCCAGGGCGAGCGCAACGCCGCGGTCGTCACGGCCAGAACGGTGAGCGCGCCGGTGGTGAAGCCGACATCGCGCACCTGTGTGAGGGCCACCGCCCACGGCCACGAGGTCGCCGAAAGGGCCCAGACCAGCAACGACGCCAGCAGGATCCCACCGATCTCGCCGGCGACGGCCGCGATCGCGACGACGCGACTACCGACCCGCATCTCGCAGGCCCCCACGACGACCGCAAAGAGGATCAGACCGCTGAGGTACTGGCCGGGTGTCAGGTAGAAGAACCAGCCGGTCAGCAGCGTCCAGATCTTCCCCTCGCGCAGCCCTGGCAATCCGTAGGCGACCTCGTGGAACCACGCCTCCCGCCAGACGGGGTTCCACACGGTGCGGGCGACGAGGCCCGTCACCAGTGTCACGAGCACCACAGAAGCGGTGAACGGCACGCGCCGCAGTGCGCCGGGCAGAGCGCCGGTGAGCCGCGAGGCCCACACCTCGAACGGGACGTCCGTATCGCTGTCGACCATCCGCTCGGTCATCGCTGTCCCCCCGCCGATCGCCGGTGATCAGCTTCTCGCGCGACTGCCGATATCGCCACCCCCTCCGGTGTCGCTCCTCGGCGGAGCGACCGTCCGGAGGTGCGAGCCGCCGCCCACGTCGCGGGTGCGCCGGGACCCGCGTTCCTGGACGGGACGACAGGCCTCGGGCACCATGCAGACGATCAGCAGCGCACGCTGCGCCTCGCGGGCTGAGGGGGAGACCGTCATGACCGCTCACGACGAGTACGGCGCACCACCCGGCGGGCCGGTGCCCGGCGCCCCGGATCGTTCGCCCGTCGACGCCACCCGGCTCTGGGCCGGTGGGCTCGCCACGGCGGTCGTCGCCGCATTGATCGCGCTCGTCGGCGTGTTGATCGTCCGGGCGGTCCTGCGGATCGCGCTGTTCGCGCCCAAGGAGGCCGGGGCGTTCGGGGACGGCGACACCGCGGTGCTCTGCGTGGCTGCCGCCGCCGCCGCGCTCGCGGCGACCGGACTGGTGCACCTGCTGCTCCTGGCGACGCCCCGGCCGCTGTCGTACTTCGCCTGGATCGTCGGTCTGCTCACCGCCGTCGCGGTGGTGCTGCCGCTCCTGTCCGGCAGATCACTGGCGATCGCGCTGGCCCAGTCGGTGATCCATCTCGTGATCGGCCTCGCGATCGGCAGCCTCGTCGCGGGTGCGGCGCGCAGCGCGGTCCGCGTGCGTCGCGCGCCCTACGACCAGCGCTCCGCAGTCGAGTAGACCCACCGCGATTCACGGGCCGGGGAGGCGGAGATGGCCGACCGGCCGCGCCGAGGGCCGTGGGTGGTCGTCGTCTGCCTGGTGCTGTGCCTGGCTGCGTGCGTGACAACGAGCAGGTCGGCCCCCGTCGCCCCCGTGCCGGCTGCGTCGGGCCCGGCCGCGGCGTCACCGGCGCCGGTACGGGTGCTCCAGTTGAACCTCTGCAACAGCGGGATCGCCGGCTGCTTCACCGGCCGGTCGACCGCCGTGGCCGCCGCGGTGATTCGCGCCGGGAGACCCGACCTGGTCACCCTGAACGAGGTCTGCCGCGACGACGTCGGGGTCCTCGGGCGGGCGCTCGCCGAGGTCGTCCCCGGCGGCGGGGTCTCGTCCGCGTTCCAGCCTGCGCGAGACGGGCGGAACGGGCAGCCGTACCGCTGCCGCAACGGCGACCAGTACGGCATCGGCATCCTGTCGCGGTGGCCGGCGGTGCCCGGATCCGCGGCAGGCGGCGGGATCTACCCGCCCCAGGACCCGGACGACCCGGAGGAGCGCGCGTGGCTGTGCCGGGACATCGCGGCCACCCCGGAGGTGGCCGTCTGCACCACGCATCTGGCGTACACGAAGCGCGAGGTCGCGGGTGCTCAGTGCCGCTACCTGTTCGGCACGGTCGTCGCGGGGATGCGCGCGCGGGACGGGGCGGTGCCGGTCGTGCTCGGTGGCGACCTGAACCTCGGGAACGGCGACAGCCCGGACCTCCAGGCCTGCCTCCCCACCGGCTCCGCGCTCGTCGACGACGGAGGCCCGCAGCACGTCATCGCGACGCCGGAGTTCGTCGTCGACGACGTCCGACGGATCGATCTGCGCGGCAGCACCGACCACCCGGGGCTGCTCGTCACCCTGGCGCCCCGTCGACCGGCGGGAATACCTCAGAGCGACGGGCGTTCCAACGGGTAGTTGACCTATCAACTACTGGAGGTCGTCATGCAGTTCGGGGTCTTCTCGGTCAGTGACATCACGGCCGACCCCACCACCGGTCGCGCGCCGAGCGAGGCCGAGCGGATCAAGGCGGTCCTGCGGATCGCCAAGAAGGTCGAAGAGGTGGGGCTCGACGTCTTCGCGCTCGGCGAGCACCACAACCCGCCGTTCTTCTCCTCCTCGCCCACCACGACGCTGGCCTACGTCGCAGCGCAGACCGAGCGGCTGCAGCTCTCGACCGCCACGACGCTGATCACCACGAACGACCCGGTGAAGATCGCCGAGGACTACGCCATGCTGCAGCACCTGGCCGACGGCCGGGTCGACCTGATGCTGGGCCGCGGCAACACCGGCCCCGTCTATCCGTGGTTCGGGCAGGACATCCGCAACGGCATCCCGCTCGCGATCGAGAACTACGCGCTGCTGCGCCGGCTCTGGCGCGAGGACGTGGTCGACTGGGAGGGCAGCTTCCGCACGCCGCTGCAGGGCTTCACCTCGACGCCGCGCCCCCTCGACGGGGTGCCGCCGTTCGTCTGGCACGGCTCGATCCGCAGCCCGGAGATCGCCGAGCAGGCCGCCTACTACGGCGACGGCTTCTTCCACAACCACATCTTCTGGCCCAAGGAGCACACCCAGCGGATGGTCGAGTTCTACCGCCGTCGGTTCGAGCACTACGGCCACGGCGGCGCGGACCAGGCGATCGTGGGGCTGGGCGGGCAGGTCTTCATGCGGAAGAACAGCCAGGACGCCGTCCGGGAGTTCCGGCCGTACTTCGACGACGCGCCGGTCTACGGGCACGGCCCGTCGCTGGAGGACTTCAGCCGGGAGACGCCGTTGACGGTCGGCAGCCCGCAGCAGGTGATCGAGCGCACCGTCGGCTTCCGCGACTACGTCGGTGACTATCAGCGCCAGCTGTTCCTCGTCGACCACGCGGGCCTGTCGCTCAAGACCGTGCTGGAACAGCTCGACATCCTCGGTGAGGAGGTCGTGCCGGTACTGCGCCGCGAGTTCGCCGCGCGGAGGCCCGCGCACGTGCCGGACGCGCCGACGCACGCCTCGCTGGTCGCGGCGGCCGGAGGTTCGGTCGACGTGACTCCGCAGAACGCTCTTGGGCAACCCCCCGCCGATGACGTCACCGGGCAGGCGGTGACGATCTCATGACGACCCGCACCCTGGCCGTCGTCAGCGCCGGGCTGTCGGTCCCGTCGTCGACCCGGCTGCTGGCCGACCGGCTCGCCGGCGCGACGGTGGAGGCCCTGCGCGAGCGGGGTGTCGACGTGACCGTGGAGGTCGTCGAGCTGCGCGAGCACGCCCGCGGTCTGGCCGACACCCTCGTCACCGGGTTCCCGAACGCGAACCTGCGGGCGGCGCTGGACACGGTGGTCGGCGCCGACGGCCTGATCGCCGTCACGCCGATCTTCTCCGCCTCCTACAGTGGCCTGTTCAAGACGTTCTTCGACGTCGTCGACAAGGACGCGCTGAGCGGCAAACCCGTACTGCTGGGTGCGACGGCCGGGACCGCGCGGCACTCCCTGGCACTCGAGCACGCGCTGCGACCGCTGTTCGCCTACCTGCGCACGATCGTCGTGCCGACCGCGGTCTTCGCGGCGGCCGAGGACTGGGGCGCGGGCGACGCGACGAACCGTGACCTGGTCCGGCGCATCGAGCGTGCCGCAGGCGAGCTCGCCGACCTCGTCGCGAGTCGTCCGATGGCCGTGGCGGCCGACCCGTTCGCCACAGCGACGCCGTTCGAGGCGCTGCTCCGCGGCGCCTGACCCGGCTGCGACGGTCAGCGTTGCTTGACCGATCCGACCCCGTTGATCTTCCGGGTGACCTGGGGGGAGCCGATGTACTCGACGGAGCCGACCCCGTTGACCGTGGCGGTCAGGCCGGTGCTGACGCGGACGACCGCGGCGCCGGCCCCGTCCACGGTGACCTCGGCGGTGGCACTCTGCAGGTCCTCGCCGTCGTAGCGCCCGGTGCCGCTGATGGTGACGACCTGCGAGTCGACGGTGCCCGCCACGGTGATGCGACCCGCACCACCGATGTCGACGCCGAGGCGGTCGGCCCGGAGGTTCGACGCTGTGACCTTGCCTGCGCCGGAGACGGCGATCGCGTTCAGGTCGGCGACGGTGAGGTGGTAGACGACCGGCCTGGTGGTCCTGATGGACGTGCCCGGAGCCGGGCCCAGTCGGAGGACGCCACCAGCGACCCCGCTCGTGAGCTTCGGGAGGACGTCGGGGGCGGCCTCGATCGTGAGCGACTCCGTGCCCGTCTGGTCGATCTGCAGCTCTCCGAACGACGCGAGCTCCACCCCCGTGACACCGTGGACCTCGCGGCTTTCGGTTGCTTGCCCGGATCCGGCCGTCGCCGGGCCCGGCGTGACGGGCGTCGCGGTGGGGATCGGGCTGCCCGAACTGCTCGCTGTCGTTCCGGTCGCGCAGCCGGCGACGGCCACGACCGCCGTGACGAGGACGATCCACGAGCAACGGCGCATGGTGCAGGGTAGGACCCATCACCGGCACACGGGTAGCGCTGCCGTGCTCGACGAATGCGATCGCCGATCGCGATAGCACCCTTCCCCGCCTTCACGATATCGCTGTTACCGTTCTCATTCATTCAAGAATTGCTCCCGAGCGAAGGGTGCGCGGTCGGACGAACAGCTCCGTGCTCGGTCGGCCGGACGGTGTATGCCGACCCTCTGCGGGGGGTGGCTGCACGTCACCGCGGATGTCGTGGTTGTCTGTTGCCTGCAAGAGGGGTTGTGCCGATCAATTGATGCCGCCGTGTCCGGCTTCCCGGGCGCGGTGCGAACTCGCCGTCATCGAGCGTGTGCGGACAGCGATCGGCACATGGGGCGGAACAAGGTTGATTCATGACGGTGACGGTCGGTAGAGGTACGACTTCGCAGCGACGACGCGAGTCGGCGGCGGAGCGGGTTTCGGTCATGGCGGCAGTGCTCGACGCATTCGACGCCGACATCGCGGCACGGCCGCCGACAGAAATCGGTGCTTCCGACCGGTCCCGGCTGCGCGGGGTCGTGCGGGCGCTGCTGCCGCTGGCTCTGGACGACCCGACGTTCGACGTCACGGTGACCGCCGGCCCGACGGGCGTCGCCGTGCGCGTCCATCACCCGGCCGGCCTGGGCCCGGTGGCCGGGCTCGTGGCCGGGTCGGACTCCCAGCAGCCGCAGGCCGCCGAGAGTGCGCCGTCGCCGGTGGCCTGGGAGCTGGCGGAGTTGCTGCGCCGAGGACACGTGGGACCGCGATGAGAGTTCCCGCCTCCGTCCGGTCAGCATGGGAGCAGACGTCGAGCGCGGCCCGGCGGCTCGTCGATCTGCTCGGCCCGGGCGCGGTGGCCGCTGTCATCGCGGTGGTGGTGCTGCTCGGCGCGCTGATCGGATCCCCGGCACGGGAGCCCTGGCAGGTCGTGTCGGCCGTCCTGTTGCTGCTGGTGCTCGTCGCCGCGGTCGCTCTGGTGGTCGCCCGTTTCCTGCAGCCGATCCGGGCGTTGAGCCGCGACGTCGACCGAGAGGCGACCGAGACGCTGCCGGCCGTGAGCGCCGCACTCGAGAGGGGCGCGGCTGCCGACGCCGTGGCGGGTGTCGCTCCGATCACCGCGCGGGGGCCCCACGAGGTGATCACGCTGGCCGGGGCGGTCACGTCCCTGAGTACCGCCGCGGTGTCACTGGCCATGCAGGAACACGACCGTCACCGGCGGACCCGCGACCTCACGACGCACCTCGCGCGGCGGAACCACGGCCTGGTGGATCGGCTCGTCACGCAGATCAGCGAGCTGGAGACCGCGGAGCGCAGCCCGAGCGTCCTCACCCAGCTTTCGCGACTCAAGCACACGGCGACCGGGACCCGGCGGCACGCCGAGAGCATGCTGGTGCTGGCCGGGGCGCTTCCCGACCGAACCTGGCCGCGGCCGGCGGGCGTCACGGACGTCCTGCGTACCGCGCTGGCCGGGATCGAGGATCACGCTCGGGTCGACACCGACGACGTCGAACCGGTGGCGCTCCGCGGCTCGGTCGTCGCGGATCTGGCTCACCTGGTGGCCGAGCTCGTCGAGAACGGCGCCCACTTCTCCCCGCCGGGCACCCGCGTCAGGGTGACCGGGGCACCGGTGCCCGGCAGCCGCGGCTACCGCCTCGACGTCGCCGATCACGGAGTAGGCATGACGGTCGCCCAGCTCGACGCGGGGAACGGCCGTATCCGCGGTGGGGTGTCGGGCGCAGAGGTGACGAAGCTGATCGGCCTGGACGTCGTCGGGTGCCTCGCCGCCCGGCACGGGATCACGGTGACACTCGCCCACGGTGACGGTGACGGGGTCGTCGCCACGGTGTCGGTTCCCGAGCGCCTGCTCGTGCCGTTGTCGGAGCTGCCCGCGCCGCGCCGCCCCGTCAGCGCTCTCGTGGCCGCCGCGGCCTTCCGACCATCCTCCGGTGACGAGAGCCCGCCGTCGTTGCTCGCAAGCGACGCTCGGGTGCGGGAACCGAAACCCGTCGCCGTCGCCGCACCGGAGTTCGTGCGTCCCGGTGTCCCGCGCCGGGTCCGAGGTGCTCAGCTACCGGATCTCGGGCCCGACCGGAAGGACGGCCCGCACGTCGCGCCGGACGCCGGACGCGTCCAGGGGCGGCTCCACGCGCTGCAGGCCGGAATGTCCGCGGCGCGCGTCAACAGCATCCCACCGCTCCCGCAACAGCTGCCCGGCACGCCGTCGCCGGGCGCCGAGCAGGACGGATCCCCGCAGGCGACGCCTGCTCCAGCATCAGACGGCGATGACTGACGACGCTTCGCCGTCCTCCGTGCAGATGTTCGCGAGTGCGCCCGACACCGCGGACCGCCCACCGCCGGTACCCGTGAAGATCGTCGTCGGTGGCGGGTTCGGAGCCGGCAAGACCACCGCGATCGGCACGCTGTCCGAGATCCCGCCCGTTGTCACCGAGGCGGCGATGACCGCACAGTCCGCGTCCGTCGACATCGCGCCCCGGGGCAGTCGGAAGACCGCGACCACCGTCGCCATGGACTTCGGCCGCCTCACCGTCGACGACAGCCTCGTGCTCTACCTCTTCGGGACCCCCGGCCAGGAGCGTTTCGGCTTCATGTGGCCGACGCTGTGCGCCGGAGCCCTCGGCGGAATCGTCATGGTCGACTCCTCCCGGGTCACCGACTGCTTCGTGGCCATCGACTACTTCGAGAAGATCCGGCTGCCCTTCGTGGTGGCCGTCAACCAGTTCGACAGTCGCGACAACCTGCCGCTCGACGACGTCCGTGCTGCCACGAACGTCGACGCGGACATCCCGGTGATCGGCGTCGACGCCCGGAGCCTGGAGTCCATGAAGGGCGCGGCGCTTCGGCTCCTCGACCTGATCCTCGCTCGCGCCAGGCGCTGACCGCACCTGGTCCGGAGATCGCCCGGGTGCCGGGAACGCTACGACGCCCAGCGTGGGTCGCCGGTGAACCCGACGGACATCGACACGTGGTGACCCGAGGCGGTGAGCCGTCGCTCGAGCTCGGCCCGGACCGCGTCGCACTGCCGCACCGTCGTGTCGGCGCCGACCAGGAACACGACGTCCAGGTCGAGCCGCCCGCCGACCTTGGACGCCCGCACGACCGCATCGGCGAACCCGTGCTCCGCGCCGAGTTCCCGCACCACCGCGACGACCGGCTCCTGCACGTCGGACGGCGCGGCCATCGTCAGCACCTCGCGGAAGCCGCTGATCATCAACCGGGCGGGGACGGGGAGGAACGCCGCGCAGACCGCGACAACCATGACGGGGTCGACATATCGGGCCAGGTCCGCCCTACCGGCCTGCAGCAGCACGGCGGCCACGACGAACCCCGCGAGCACCCCGACGCTCAGCAACGTGTCGCCGGTCCACTCGGCGGCCTCCGCCCGCACCAGGTCCGACGCGCCGGTGCGGGCGCGACGCCGCAGCACGACCGTGACGACAACCCCGACGAGCGTCGCCGCGACGCCGTACACGAGCGCCAGCCCGACCTCGACGTCGCGGCCGCCTGCGAGGATGTCGCCCACCCCGCCGACCAGGGCGTACACGCTCAACCCGCCGAGCGCCGCCGCCTTCACGACGACGGTCAGCGGCTCCCACACCTCGCGGCCCCAGGGATAGCGCTCGTCCGGGCCCCGCCGGGCCGTGCGCAGCGCGAGGACCGCCATCAGCGACAGGCCCACGCTGGCGAACGAGTACAGCCCGTCGAACACGATCAGCTGCGAGCCCGTGAGCAGACCCCAGGCGATGGCGACCACGGCGAATCCCGCCGACGTCCAGGTCGAGAGCAGCAGCGCCCGATCGTCCGCCGACCGGGCTGGTGATGTCACCTGTGGATCTCCGCCTCTGCTGTCGAGTTGATTTCCCGGGCATGCGTAGCCGCACGCCGATCATCCTGGCGGCTCGGATTCCGGTCGTCGACGCGCGGCGCACACCTTCTCTGGCCCGCACACCCGGCACAGCGGTTGTGAGGGTCCGACTACCTCTGTGACGTGCGGAAACAACCTCCGCTGCGACCCTCGGGGCCGTAGCGTCCGGCGCCATGGACGGATTCGAGGTACCGGTCGACGCGCTGCGGGCCACTGGCCGGGCAGGTGGAGCGGTGGCCGACGGCCTGGCGGCGCTGCCGCTGGCGGAGGTGGCCGGGGCGGTCGAGGAGGCGCTGCCCGGCGGTGCGGCCGCCGCGACTGCGGCGGCGCTGGCCGAGGCCTGGCGAACACGGCTGGCCGCGGCGGCGGCCGCGCTCGGACAGCATGCCGCGGCGTTGCGGGCCGCCGCGGACGGCTACGACGGGGCGGAGCGCGGGGCGGCCGCGGCGCTGACGGGGGAGCGGTGACGGTCGTCCTGGAGCAGGTGCGGCGGTGGTCGGCACGCGGGCTGGACGCCGTGGTGGTCCGGCTGGACACTGCCGGGCGCAGGCTGGCCGAGCTGCGCGACGCCCTGGTGCGCGGCCGGCCGCCCGACGCGTGGCGCGGTCTCGCCGGGGATGCGGCGCGTGTCCAGCACGAGCGGCTGGTGGCCCGGGTCGTGAGGCTGGCGGCCGAGGTCAGCGCCGTGCGGGCCGGGCTCGTCGCTGCCTCCGACGCCGTCGGCGGGGTGCGTGCGGGCCTCGCCGAGGCCCAGGAGTTGGCCGACAGGAGCGGGCTCACGATCGCGGCGGACGGCGCAGTCGCCGCCGTCGATCCGATGCCGCCGGTCACCGGCGACGCAGCGGTCGTGCAGGCCGAGGTGGGGGACCGCGTCGAGCAGGCGCTGCGCGCTGCGGCGGCGCTCGACACGGGTCTCGCCGTGCTGCTGGCCGGGATGGCCGAGGCCACGGAAGCCGGGGTGGCCGCCGACTCCGCCCGCTTCGCGATCGGCGTCCCCGCACCACCCGACGGAACCCCCGCGGACAGCGCCGGCTGGTGGTCCGCGCTCTCCGCGGCCGCGCAGCGGCGGGTCGTCGCCGAGCACCCGGACTGGGTCGGCAACCGCGACGGTGTCCCGGCCGCCGTCCGGGACGAGGCGAACAGGGCCCTCCTCGACGGGCGGGTCGGTCGGCTCGACGCCGACCTCTGTGCGGTACAGGCGCACTACGACGCCCTGACGGCCGCGGGACCGGGCGCGGTGGAGGCGGTGTGGCTCGCGCAGCGCAACGACCTGCTCGCCCGGCTCGACGCGGTGCACCGGCGGCGGGAGGTGCTCGATGCCGTCCGGACCGCTGCAGCCGGGACCGACCGCAGCGTCCTGCTGCTCGACCTCGACCGGACCCACCCGCGCGCAGCGGTCGCGGTCGGCGACGTCGATACCGCAGACCACGTCGCCGTGCTCACCCCCGGGTTCGGCACCACCGTCCAGGATGGTCTCGGCGCCGAGGGGGAGACGGCGGCCGCCCTGCGGGACCGATCCCTCTCCGCCCTGGGCGGCGCCGGTCGCCGCGGCGAGTCCGTGGCCGCGGTGGCCTGGCTGGGCTACGACGTACCGGCCGGGGTGGTCGCCGTGAGCACGCCCGACGCCGCCCGCAGCGGCGGCGCGGACCTGGCCCGCTTCTACGACGGGATCGACGCGTCCCGCCGCGCCGATCCGCACCTCACCGCGCTCGGCCACTCCTATGGTTCCCTCACCACGGGCTATGCCCTGCAGCAGGCGCACGGCGTCGACGACGCGGTGGTGTTCGGCTCACCCGGGCTCGGGACCGACCAGGTCGGCGACCTGCAGGTGCCCCCGGGGCACACCGGCGTCGTCGAGGCCCCATGGGACCCGGTCGCGGATCTCGGGTGGTTCGGCGACGACCCGAACCGGCTCGACGGCGTGACGGGGCTGTCCGCCCGCCCCGCGACGCTGCCGGACGGCACGGCGACGGCGGGCTCGGTGCTGCACGCCCAGTACCTGACTCCCGGCACGACCAGTCAGTTCAACATCGCCGCGACCGTCGCCGGCCTGCCGGACGCGCGGGTTCTCGACCCCGGGGTCGGCGTGGGCGATGTCGTGCGGGGCGCGTTCGGCGGGCAGTACGGCGCATGATCGGCCGGTTCGGGTATCAGGACTCCCTGGCGATCACGGCCGGTCCCCCTGGTGGACGGGGTCAGGCCGAGGCGGCTCGGTGCTCCCGCGGGCTCACGCCGCGGGCCCGCTTGAAGGCCGTGCTCAACGCGAACGGGCTGCTGTAGCCGACTCGGCGCGCGACGGCGGACAGCGTCGTGTCCGGATCCCGCAGCAGGTCCGCTGCCAGCGCCAGCCGCCAGCCGGTCAGGAACTGCATCGGCGGCTCGCCCACGAGCGTCGTGAAGCGGCGAGCCAGCGTTGCGCGAGAGACACCTGTTGCCGTGGCGAGCGAGCCCACCGTCCAGGGCCGCGCGGGGTTGTGGTGCAGCAACTGCAGCGCACGTCCGACGAGCGGGTCCGCGTTCGCGGCGTACCAGGCGGGCGGCGCGGCGTCCGGGCGGGCGAACCAGGCGCGCAACGCGGAGATCAGCAGCAGGTCGAGCAGCCGGTCCAGCACCGCCTCCTGGCCCGGCTCGTCCCGCCCGATCTCCGCTGCGAGCAGCGTGGCCACCGGCGACTCCCACTGGGCCTGGTGCAGCACCAGCGCGGGCGGCAGGGCGCGCAGCAGCCGGGCGCCGACCTCGCCGTCCAGCGCGTACGCGCCGGTCAGCAGGGTCGTCGACCCGCCCGGGTCGTTCCCCCACGTCCGCACCCCGAGCCGCATGTCGTCAGCGAGGTGGTTTCCCGCTGCGTCACGGCAGTCCCCGCCGGGCTCGATGAAGAGCGTCGGGGCGCGGTCGGGCCGGTCCGCAACGACGTAGTGATCGGAGCCGCGGGTGACCACCGTGGCGCCGACCGCCAGCTCGACCGGCCCGTCGAGGGCGGGGTGGACGAGCCATGCGCCGCCGTCGAGCACGGTGAAGACCGCCAGCGGCGCCTCGTCCGCGATGTGCAGCGACCAGGGCGGACCCAGCACGACCTTGAGCAGGAACGCGCCCTGCGCGCGCGGTCCGTCCAGCAGTCCGGCAAGGGCATCCATGTTCCACAGGATAGACGCTCACGTATGCCCTCGCTGCTCGGAGCGATGGATCCTCTCAGCTCGTCACTGTTGACTCGACGCCATGACCATGAACTGGGCGACTGCAACGCTCGTCGCCGCGACGATCACGAACGGGCTGATGGCCGGGCTGTTCGCCGCGTACTCCTACGCGGTGATGCCGGGGCTCGGGCGGACCGACGACCGGACGTTCGTCGAGGCGATGCAGCAGACGAACGCGGCGATCCGGGGCGGCTGGTTCGGGATCTGCTTCGGCGGCGCGCTGCTGTTCGCGGCGGCCGCCGCGATCCTGCACCTCCGGCGCCCCGGACTGCTGTGGATCGTCGCGGGCCTGGTGCTCTACGCGGCGGTGCTGGCGATCACCTTCCGGGTGAACGTCCCGCTGAACGACCGCCTCGCCGCGGCCGGGGCCCCGGCGACGCTCGCCGATCCCGCAGCGGTGCGTGCAGCGTTCGAGGGGACCTGGGTGCGGTGGAACGTGGTGCGCGCCGCGTGCTCGACCGCCGCATTCGGCTCCCTGGTCGGCGCACTGGTCGTCCGCGGAAGCACATGAGCCGGGACGGCCGGCTTCCGCCGGCTGAGAGGTGCGTCGTCGCGGTTCTCGCGCGATCAAAGTGCGATGGTGTGCCTCTCACGCGCCGTGCGGCACCGGGACGCCGAACCATCGGCTCATGGCGTGCCCAGGAGCGGCCGCGGGTTCGTCGCTCGCCCAGCACACGTAGCCGTCCGGGCGGACCAGGACGCGCCGGGCGGGCAGCTCTGTCCCCACCGGCGAGTCGAGGACCTCGGCCGTGACGCGGTCGACCGAGCCCTCGACGGTCGTCGGCCCGGGTCGACCGAGTTCCAGCAGGAGCCCGCGGCCGTTCCTCAGGAGCTCGCTCACGGTGGTCGGGCCGTCCGCGGTCCGCAGCGACAGGTCGATCATGCGGGTGCCGACGAACGGGTCCTCGTCGCCGAGGTCGTAGCGCAGCGACAGGCCCGACATCAGCCCGGCGAGGTACCGGTTGGCATCGGGCAGCCGGGCCAGGTCGGTGACGATCTCGCGCAGCGCGCGGACGTCATCGGCCTCCGGCGGCGGGTTCATGATCACTCCTTGCGCCCGGACGGTCGCGAGCACGCGGGCGGCGACGGGGTGGCGCTCGGCGTGGTAGCTGTCCAGCAGCCCGTCGGGAGCACGGCCGGCAGCCGTAGCGGCGAGCTTCCAGCCGAGGTTGGCCGCGTCCTGGATCCCGAGGTTGAGCCCCTGGCCGCCGACCGGCAGGTGAATGTGCGCGGCATCGCCCGCGAACAGGACTCGGCCCTGTCGGTAGGAGGCGAGCTGGCGGGACGAGTCGGTGAACCGCGTGCCCCAGCGCAGCCGCGCGAGCACGGTGTCGGGACCGTGCACCGCCGTCAGTGCATGCGCGACCTCGTCCGGAGTGACGGGCGCCTCGCGTGCCGCCGGTCGGTGCGCGGGACCCCCGAACACCACCCGGTACCCGTCGATAGTCCCGGCCTCGCCGTCGAGCGGGTGCAACATCATCCAGTAGCCGCCGCCGCTGCGCTGCAGCATGTGGAAGTGGGTAGCGGAGCGGGCGACCGTGTCGGCCGCGGAGGCGAGGTCGATGTCCGCGGTCACCGCGGACATCGTGCCGGTGCGTCCCGGGAACGGGGCGCCGAGCAGCTTCCGGACGGTGCTGTGGCCTCCGTCGCAGGCGACGAGAAAGGTTGCCCGCACCGACCCGCCGCCGGCGAGCGTGGCAGTGACCCCGTCGTCGTCCTGCGCGAGCCCCGTCAGGGTGCTGCCGCGCCGGACGACGACTCCCAGCTCGCCCGATCGAGCCTCGAGGACCGCCGACAACCGGTTCTGGGCGACAAGCACGCCGTCGGGATACCGGGTGCGCCACGGGCTCGCGTCGAGAGGTACCGGCAGGCCGGCGAAGTGCGCGCCTGCGCCGTCGCGCGGAATGGCGTGGGACTGGACCGCGCCGATCAGCCCGCGCATCGCCAGCACCTCGGCTGTCCGCGCGTTGACCCCGCCGCCCCGGGACTGCGGGCTCGGCTCGTCGTCCCGCTCGACAAGGGCGACGTCGGTCCCGGCGAGCGCCAGCTCGGCCGCGAGCATCATGCCGGTGGGGCCGGCGCCGACGACGAGAACGGCGGTGTCCATACGGCTTAGTATACTGAGTGCATAAATATGCCCGGTGTAGTCTGATCGGGTGGGTTTGCGGGATCGAAAGAAGGCACGCACGCGGGATGCCATCTCGGGTGCGGCGATCGCGCTCTTCCTGCAGCGCGGCTACGACGCGGTCTCGATCGCCGAGATCGCGGCGGCGGCGGACGTGTCCCGGCGGACCTTGTTCGCGTACTTCCCGACGAAGGACGACCTCGTACTGCATCGGTTCGCCGACCACGAGGACGAGGCGGCACGGGTCGTCCGCGCGCGCGAACCGGACGTCGCGCCGCTGGACGCGCTGCACGCTCACCAGCGCGCGGCGCTGGAGCGCCGCGACCCGGTCACCGGGCTGTGTGACGACCCCCGCGTGGTGCGGTTCTACCGGCTCGTGCTCGACACGCCGGCGTTGAGCGCGGCGCTCGTGCGCTACCAGGCGCGCGGGGAGCACGCCCTGGCCACCGCGCTGGACGGCGCGGAGGAGCCGTCGCTGACGGCACGGCTGGCGGCCGGGCAGATCCTGGTCGTCCTGCGCACGCTCGGGCACGAGAACCAGATGCGGATCGCTGCCGGGCGCTCTGCGGACGACCTGGCCGAGGAGGCGCTGGCGGAGGCGGACCACGCCTTCGCGTTGCTCGCCTCGGGGCTTGTCCCGTACCGGGCCGAGTGAGGCGGTCGCTGGCGCGCAACCGGCATGATCGGACGCCGGTGTTCCACTCATGCGAAGGGGCGGCTGGCGGTGCGGGTGCTGGTCACCGGTGCGACCGGATTCGTGGGGTACGCGGTCGCGGACCGGCTGTGCCGCGACGGGCACGAGGTGTGGGGGCTCGCCCGCGCGGGCGAGCGGCACGGGGGCGGCCTCGAACCCGAGCCCGGGCGACCCCGAGTGGCGGGGCGACCCGACGGGTCGCCGCCGGGCGCCGGCCTGCCCGCCGGGGTCGTGCGCGTCGTCGCCGACCTGCGCGACGACGCGGCGGTCCGGGAGGCGTTCACGCCGCGGTTCGACGCGGTCTGTCACCTCGCCGCACTGGTGCAGGCGCGTGGCTCGCGGGCCGATCCCGTCGGGTACTGGCGGACCAACGTCGGCTGCACCCTGGCGATCCTTCAGGCGCTCGCGGCGCAGGAGGGGCCGCCGGCGCGGCTGGTCGTCGCGTCGACGTGCGCGGTGTACGGCGAGCCCGGCGCTGCCCGCATCACCGAGGACGTGCCACCGGCGCCGACGAACCCGTACGGGTCGAGCAAGCTCGCCGCGGATCGGGCAGTCGCCGACCTGGCGGCCACCGGTGCGATCGGCGCGGTCAGCCTCCGCGCCTTCAACGTCGCCGGTGGGCTGCCTGGGCACGCGGACCGGGACGAGACGCGGCTGGTCCCGAAGGCCGTCGCGGTGGTCCAGGGGCGCGCACTGGAGCTGGTCGTCAACGGCGACGGCGGCGCCGTGCGCGACTACGTGCACGTCACGGACATGGCCGACGCGTTCGGCCGCGCCCTCGACGCGTGCCGCCCGGGTCACTGGACGGCGTACAACGTGGGCAGCGGCCGCCGCAGCACGATCATGGACGTCGTCGCCGCGGCGGAGGCGGTGGCAGGCCGGGCGCTTCCGGTCCGCCACGACCCACCCGCCGCCGAAGCGGCCGAACTGCTCGCCGACGCGAGCCGCATCCGCCGCGACCTCGGATGGCGGCCGGAGGCGTCGAACCTACCGCGGATCGTGGCGGACGCCTACGCCGCGGCAGAGTGATCGCCGTTCGCGAGCGTCCGGTGATGATCCGTCAACGCTGGACACGCACGCACGGCGATCGACCACCGTGGACAAGCGGGAAAGGCGATCACGGCAGAAGGGGCGATCCCGCGCCGCGCACCGCAGGACGAGACCGGACGGCGAACGGGGGGCGCGATGGCCGGGCAGGACGACTGGAAGCGCTGGGTGGTCTACCAGATCTACCCGCGCAGCTTCGCCGACGCGAACGGCGACGGCGTCGGCGACCTGCGCGGGATCATCGAGCACGTCGACGCGAAGCGCCGCTCGGAACGCGCGGCTCGCGCCCGACAGCAGCGTCCACGCGATGACGGTGTCGCAGGCGGGATCCCCGACACCGGACGAGCCGAAGTCGATGACGGCCGCCAGCCGCCCGTCGCGGACGAGCAGGTTGCCGGCCGCAACGTCGCCGTGCACCCAGACCGGATCCGCGCGCCAGGTCGTCGCCATCGCCGCCTCCCACACCGCCAGGGCTGCGTCGCGGGGGACGGCGCCGCCCAGCGTGTCGACGGCGCGCAGCGTCTCGCCGGCGTAGATCTTGAGCGGGCCGCCGCGGAAGAAGTTGTGAGTGCCGGCAGCAGGGCCCGTCGTGGCGTCGACACCGCGCAGCGCCACGAGGAACGCGGCCAGGTCGACGGCGAAGGTGGCGAGGTCGCCGATCGTGCCGGCCGACGCGGGTTCGCCGGGGATCCACTGCAGCACCGACCACGGGTGCGGGTTGCCGAGCCCGGGGACGCCCCGCGCGACCGGGACGGGGATGGGCAGGGGAAGGTGCGTGGGGAACAACGGGAGCCAGCGCTGCTCCTTGTCGACCTGCGCCCGCCTTCGACGGCCGGGCACACTGGTGTCGTGACCGACGAACGCGCTCGCAGCACTGGGGGAACGGCTCGTCGCGCAGGTCGTCGAGTTCGGGATCCGCGGGGTCGGGCCGCTCTCCACCGCCGTCGAGACCGCCGAGGAGCACCTCATACGGCGGGCGGCGACCGCGAGGAGGCCATCCGGCGGCTGGCCGCCACCCACGTCCGGCGCGCCGCGGTGTCCGGGTTCGTGATGCAGGCCGACGTCGCCCGCGGCGAGGTCGGCCAAGGCGAGATCGTCCCCGACTGACCCTCGGTCCGAGCGCTCGGCGGCGGCCGCACCCCCCTCCGGGTGGTCGCCGCTTCTTGTCGGTGGGCGGGTCCACACTGTCGCCATGCGGTACATCAGGCGGCTGGCCGATGTCGGGCGCGGAGATCTCGCCGTCGCCGGCGGCAAGGGCGCGAACCTCGGCGAGCTGACGAGAGCCGGCGTGCCGGTGCCGCCGGGATTCGTGCTCACCACGGCGGCCTACCGCACGTACGTCGACCGCAGCGGGATCGGCGACGAGATCCTCGCGCTGGTCGCCCGGGACGACGCAGCGGCCCGCATCCGGGCCCTGTTCACCGCACCGATCCCCGAGGCGCTGTCCGAGGAGCTCCGCGCCGCCCGCGCGGAGCCTCGGCCCCGCCGTCGCGGTCCGCTCGTCGGCCACCGCGGAAGACCTCGAGGACGCGAGCTTCGCCGGCCAGCAGGACACGTTCCTCAACGTCCGGGGCGACGACGCGCTGCTCGATGCGGTCCGGGACTGCTGGGCGTCGCTGTGGACGGCGCGCGCGATCGCGTACCGGGCCCGGCGCGGGATCGACCCGGCGGAGGTCGCGCTCGCGGTCGTCGTCCAGGAGATGGTGGACGCCGACGCCGCCGGGGTCCTGTTCACCGCGAACCCCACCACGGGCGCCCGCGAGGAGGTCGTGATCGCCGCGGCGTGGGGGCTCGGCGAGGCGGTCGTCGGCGGCAGCGGTGACCACGGACGACATCGTCGTCGAGAAGGGCAGCGGCCGGGTCCGGTCGCGCACCACCGCGAACAAGGCCGTGCACACCGTCGCGGTCGAGCAGGGCACGGAAGACCGGCCGGTCCCGGCCGCGGACCGCGCCCGCCCCGTGCTCGACGACGCCGAGGCGGCCACGCTGGCCGCGCTCGGCGTGCGGATCGAGGAGTGGTTCGGCGCCCCGCAGGACGTCGAGTGGGCCCGGTCGGGCGGCACGTTCGCGATCGTGCAGTCCCGGCCGATCACGGCGCTGCCCGAGGCCGCCGCTCCGCCGCCGACGGACTGGGCGGTGCCCGACCCGTCGTCGTTCTACGTGCGCGCGAGCATCGTCGAGCAACTGCCGGACCCGCTCTCGCCCCTGTTCGCCGAG
Organism: uncultured Actinomycetota bacterium; assembly: GCA_963720845.1. Classification (GTDB taxonomy): domain Bacteria; phylum Actinomycetota; class Actinomycetes; order Mycobacteriales; family Pseudonocardiaceae; genus Pseudonocardia. The sequence goes on from CAVRHG010000006.1 coordinate 100,412, forward strand.
CTGGTCGACGGGTCGGTCACCCGGTCGCTGCAGGCGTTGTTCGGCGAGCTGCTGGGCCGCCGCGACGTCATCCGGGATGGTGACGTCGCGCTGCCGACGGTCAACGGCTATGCCTACTACCGGTACAGCCGCCGCGGGATGATCCGGGTGACGCTGGCCTCGTTCCCGGCGTTCCGGGCACTGCTGCGCCGCGGCCGGGCGAGCCTGCCGGTCCGGTGGCGGGAGCAGGCGCACCCGCAGTACGTCCGGGCCGTGGAGCACGCGACGGCGCGGCCGTCCGACGGCCTCCCGAACGCCGAACTGCTGGACGACGCCGCGGCGCTGCTCGACGCCGGCACCACCTACTACACCGCGGTGCAGACGATCATCCCGCTGGCGGCGACCAGCGAGACGACGTTCACGCGGTTCTACGAGCGGCTCGTGCGCCGGGCGGGCGAGCCGCCCGCGACCACGTTCCTGCTCGGGTTCGACAGCGCGCCCATCCGGGCGGAGCAGTCGCTGTACGACCTGGCCGCCTGGACCGCGGACGCATCCCGCGCTCACCGATGCGCTGCGCACCGCGTCGCCGGACGCCACGGTCGCGGCGATCGACGCCGACGCGCCGCCTGCCGGGGTCGACGCCCCGACGTGGCAGGAGTGGTGCGACCGGTTCCAGCAGCACCTGGCCCGGCACGGGCACACCGTCTACAACCTCGATTTCGCAGTTCCGGTGCCGGCGGACGACCCGGCGCCGCTGCTCGGCACGCTGCGGTTCTACCTGGACGGCGGGGGCGCGGACCCGGCGCAACGGCGGCAGCGGGCCGCGCAGCGCCGCGCGGAGGCCACGGCGCAGGTCGCGGCCCGGCTGGGCCCGCTGCGCCGGGCCGCGTTCCGCCGGTTGCTGCGCTGGGCGCAGGCGATGGCGCCGCTGCGCGAAGACGCCCTCGCCGACGTCGGGCTCGCCTGGCCGCAGCTGCGGCGGATGCTCCGCGAGCTCGGCGGTCGGTTGGTCATCGCGGGCGTCGTGGACCGGGCGGACGACGTGTTCTGGCTGCACCGCGCGGAAATCCTCGCCGATCCACCGGTTCCGCGCGCCGAGGTCGTGGCGCAGCGCCGGGCGCTGTGGCGGGGGCAGCGGCGGGTCGTACCGCCACAGGTCCTGCCGCGGGGCAGCTGGTGGGAGAGGGCGTTCGCCCGCTGGCTGCCCGCGTCGTCGGACGAGCAGACCGGCGCGGTGCTGCGGGGGATCGGCGCGAGCACCGGGCAGGTCACGGCCACGGCGCGGGTGCTCGGCGGGCCGGCCGACTTCGGCCGCCTGCAGCCGGGAGACGTGCTGGTCGCCAGCATCACCACGCCGGCGTGGACGACGCTGTTCGCCATGGCGGCGGCGGTCGTGACGGACATCGGCGGCCCGCTGAGCCACAGCTCGATCGTGGCCCGCGAGTACGGCATCCCGGCGGTACTGGGCACGAACGTCGCCACGCGGCGGATCCCGGACGGCGCGCGCGTGCGGGTGGACGGTGACACCGGCACCGTCACCCTGCTCGACGGCTGCCAGGAACCAGCTTGACGGCCAATCAGGCTGACGGGGCCGGCAGCTCGAATGCGTCCGCCGACTGCCCGGCCAGGATGATGTCGCGGATCCGGTCCGTCACGTCCCACACGTTGACGTTCATCCCGGCGACGACCCGGCCGTCGCGGACCCACAGCGCGACGAACTCGCGCGCGTCCAGGTCGCCCCGGACCACGACCTCGTCGTCGGCGTCCGCGTAGCCGACGTACTCCATGCCGAGGTCGTACTGGTCGGTGAAGAAGTAGGGCAGCCGGTCGTACTCGGCGTCCCGGCCGAGCACGGACTTCGCGACCACCTCCGGCTGGTGCAGGGCGTTCGCCCAGTGCTCGACGCGGATGCGGCGCCCCAGCACGGGGTGCTGCGCGTTGGCGACGTCACCGACGGCGAAGATGTGCGGGTCGCTGCTGCGCAGGCTCGCGTCCACCAGCACCCCGTTGTCCACGTCCAGGCCGGCCGAGCGGGCGAGGTCGACGTTCGGGCTGACCCCGACGCCGACCACCACCGCGTCCGCCGCGACCACGCTGCCGTCGCCGAGCTCGACGCCCGTCACGGCCGACGGGCCCCCGCGGACGGCGGAGACGGTCACCCCGAGCCGCAGGTCGACGCCGTTCTCCCGGTGCAGGCCGGCGAACACCTGCGCCATCCGTGGACCGAGCACGCGCAGCAGCGGCAGCTCGGCGCTCTCCAGCACGGTCACGGTGGCTCCCGCACCCCGGGCGGCCGCCGCTGTCTCCAGGCCGATCCATCCCGCGCCGACCACCACGACGTTCGTCCCGGGTCGGAAAACGGCGCGCAGCGCGTCGCTGTCGTCGAGCGTGCGCAGGTAGTGCACGCCCGGTAGATCGGCGCCGGGCAGCCGCAGCCGGCGCGGCGTCGCGCCGGTGGCGAGGACCAGCCGGTCGTAGCGCACCGGCTCGCCGTCGTGGGTCATGAGCTCGTGGGCGTGCCGGTCCAGCCCGGTGACCTCCACGCCCAGCCGCAGGTCGACGTCGTGCTCGGCGTACCAGCCCTCCGGGTGGACGAACACGGACCCGCGCGCGTCGTTGCCCTGCAGGTAGCCCTTCGACAGTGCCGGCCGCTCGTAGGGGCGGTGCAGCTCGTCCCCGAACAGGATGATCCGGCCGTCGTAGCCCTCGGCGCGCAGCGCCTCCACGGTCTTGCCGCCGGCCAGGCCGGCTCCGACGACGGCGACGGTGCGCGGCTCGCTCATGGAGGTCGTCCTTCCGCTGGGAAGCCACCCCGGGCGGGGCGATGGCGCATCCTTCCGCAGCGCAGGCCGCAGCGTCGAGGGTCAGTCACCCGCACGCAGCGCCGCGAGACCGGTCAGCTTGTCCGGGTTGCCGACCAGCCGGAGGTCGGTGACGCGGCGGTCGTCGCCGAGGTCGAGCTGGAGCACCGCGATCGCCCCGGCCGGCCCCACCAGCACCGCGGCCGGGCCCTCGTTGACCTCGACGATCTCGATGGACGCGCCGGGCGGCAGCGCCTCGGCGCTGATAGCCACGAAGAAGCGGGCGATCTTGTCGGCACCGTGGATCGGGCGCAGCGGTGCCTTCGCCTTGCCGCCGCCGTCGGCCCACAACGTGGCGTCGGGGGCCAGCAGCTCCAGCAGCGCGGCGAGGTCGCCCTCGAGGCTGGCCCGCAGGAACCGCTCCGTCGCCGTGCGGCGCACCGCCGGGTCGGCGGCGAAGCGCGGTCGGCGGGCGGCGACGTGCTCGCGGGCGCGGTGCGCGAGCTGGCGGACCGCGGCGGGGGTGCGGTCGACGATCTCCGCGATCTCGGCGTAGGAGTAGGCGAACGCCTCGTGCAGCACGAACACCGTGCGCTCCAGCGGCGTCAGCGTCTCCAGCACCACGAGCATCGCCATCGACACCGACGACGCCCGCTCGGCCTCCGCCGCCGGGTCGTCGGGGCCGCCGGTCAGGACGGGCTCGGGCAGCCACGGTCCGACGTAGGTCTCGCGGCGAGCGGCGATGCGGCGGAGCCGGTCCAGGGCGAGCCTGCTGACGGTGCGCACGAGGAACGCGAGGGGGTCGGCGACGGTCGTGGTGTCCACCCGGGCCCACCGCAGCCAGGCCTCCTGCACCACGTCCTCGGCGTCGCCGACGGAGCCGAGCAGCCGGTAGGCGACCCCGACCAACCGGGCGCGGTGCGCGGTGAACACGGCTTCCCGGGTGTCGGGTGGTGTGCGCTCCATCGGGTTCCTCCTCGCGCGTCACCACCAGGACGCGACGCGCGCCGTCGCCGTGACATGTCACATCCAAGCCGGGCGGCCGCGTCCGTGTGGTGCGCGCAGGGTTTCCTGCCCGCGACCTGGGAACGGAGAGGAACATCGGGATGGCTCCGATCACGATCATCGGCGGCGGCCTGGCGGGTCTGACCGCGGCCGTCGCCTGCGCGGAGGCCGGCGCGGAGGTCGTCGTCCACGAGGCGCACGCGACCCTCGGCGGCCGGGCCCGCACGACCGCGGCGCCCTGGCTCGCCCACGAGGGCCCGCACATCTTCTATGCCGACGGCCCGCACTGGCCCTGGCTCGTCGAGCGCGACCTGGTCGGACCGGTCGCGACGCTCCCGCTGCGCGAGGTCCGCGGGATCTGGTTCCACCGCGGCGGGCGGCTCCGGCGCACGCTACCGGCGAGCGTGCTCCCGCTGCTCGCCCACCGGCGTCGCCGCGCGCCGGTGGACGTCGACTTCCACACATGGGCCGCCGCGCTGCACGGCGAGGAGGCCGCGCGGGCCGTCGCGGGCCTGCTCGGGGTCGTCACCTACGACTCCGACCCGGGACGGCTGTCGGCCGCCTTCGTCTGGGACCTGCTGCTCCGCGTCACCGCACCCCGTGCGCCGGCCGTCCGGTGGGTGGTCGGCGGCTGGCCGGTCGTGGTCGACCGGCTCGCGGCGCGTGCCCGGGAGCTGGGCGTGCGGATCGTGACGTCGTCGCGCGTCGACGCGCTGCCCGAGCCACCGATGATCGTCGCCACCCAGCTGGAGTCCGCCCGGGCCCTGCTCGGTGACGACACGCTGACCTGGGAGAGCGGGCGGTGCGTGCTGCTCGATGTGGGCCTCGTGAGCGCCCGCCGCGACGCGTTCCTCGTCGCCGACCTCGACCACGCCGGGTTCGTCGAGCGCGTCACCGGGGCCGACGCCACGCTCGCGCCGGCCGGCCACGCGCTGGTGCAGGCCGACATGCCGCTGAAGCCCGAGGAGTCGCGCGCTGCGGCGCTCGCCCGCCTGGAGCACCTGCTCGACCTGGGATTCCCCCGGTGGCGCGACCGCGTGGTGTGGCGCCGGACCGGATTCGCGGCCGGCCGCTCCGGCGCCCTGGACCTGCCCGGGTCCACCTGGCGGGACCGGCCGGCGGTCGACCGCGGGGACGGGGTCTTCCTGGCCGGTGATCTGGTGGCCGCGCCGGGCGTCCGCGCGGAGGTCTCGATCAACAGCGCGCTGCACGCAGCACGGCTGGCCATTCCACCTGTGGACCTCCGCCTTGCTCCGCTGCGGCGTTGATCCACAGGACACGCTCTGGCGACGGCGCGAGCCGGGGTCGGTGTGAGAATCGCCGGGTGACGGTGGTGGGACGGCCCAAGATGGTTCAGCGCAGCATCGACATCGACGCGCCCTCGCAGGTCGTGTGGGCGGTGGTCAGCGATGTCGAGCGCTGGCCGGAGTGGACGGCGTCGGTCTCGTCGGTGCGGCGGTCGCGGACGGGCCCGCTCGCCGTCGGGGAGCGGGTGGTCGTCGCCCAGCCGCGGCTGCCGACGCTCACCTACACGGTGACGGCGGTCGACGAGGGGCGGTCGTTCACCTGGGAGGCCGGCTCGGCGGTGTCCCGCGGGGTGGGGGAGCACGTCGTCAGCCCGCGGGTGGCGGGCGGGTGCACCGCGACGTTGCGGCTGACGCAGCGCGGACCCGCGGCTCGGCTGGTCGGGGCCCTGCTGGACCGACTCACCCGGCGGTACGTGCGGATGGAGGCCGAGGGGTTGAAGGCCCGCTGCGAGGCGTCCTGACCCCGACCGAGAGTTCACGACGTTCACCGACGTTCACCGACGTTCATTGAGCGGGAACCCGGGGTGCGCCGCTATGCGCAGGCCGGGGTGGCGGAGCAGGATCGGCACGTGTCCCGGCTGCCTTGGAGCGACGATGTCCCAACCGACACCTGACCCGACCCGCTGGCTCACCGAGCTGATGTCCACCGAGCACGTGATGTGGCCAGGCCTGCACATCGCGGACACCACGAAGGCGATGGCCGCTGCGGCAGCCCCGTGGACCAAGGCCGTCGCCGAGATCACGGCGCTGCAGATGGAGGCGCTGAAGACGCTCGCCGCGCCCTGGTCAGCGCTGATGCCCGGTGTCACGCCCGCGGCCGAGCCGATCAAGGACCGACGCTTCTCGTCCGATGCGTGGACGAAGGACCCGCGCTACGAGGCCGTCGCCCGGACCTACCTCGCGCAGACCGACCTCATGCGCAAGGCGCTCGCCGCCGCGCCGATCGACGAGGGCAGCAAGGCGCAGTGGGGGTTCGCGCTGCAGCAGGTCATGGACGCGCTGAGCCCGGCCAACACGCTCGCCACCAACCCCGAGGCGTTGCAGCTCGCGATGGAGACCGGTGGGGCGAGCCTGCTGGAGGGCATGCGCCTGTTCACGGAGGACCTGGCCAAGGGCCGGATCGCGATGACGGACGAGTCGGCGTTCGAGGTGGGCCGCAACGTCGGCACGACGCCGGGCACCGTCGTCTTCCAGAACGAGCTGATCCAGCTCATCCAGTACACGCCGACGACCGAGAAGGTCTACCAGCGCCCGCTGGTGATCATCCCGCCGTGCATCAACAAGTACTACATCCTGGACCTGCAGCCCGCGAACTCCTTCGTCGCGCACGCGGTCGCCGAGGGCCACACGGTGTTCCTCGCGTCCTGGCGCAACGCCGGTCCGCAGCAGGAAACGCTGACCTGGGACGACTACGTGGCGCAGGGCGTGATCAAGGCGCTCCAGGTGGCGCAGGCGATCACCGGCGCGGACAAGGTGAACACGCTCGGGTTCTGCATCGGCGGCGTGCTGCTGGCCAGTGGGCTCGCGGTGCTGGCGGCGCAGGGCGAGCGGCCGGCCGCCAGCATGACCCTGATGACGACCATGCTCGACTTCAGCGAGACCGGTGACCTGGGCCTGCTCGTCACCTCGGAGATGCTGACCGCGCGCGAGGCGGCGATCGGTAAGGGCGGGTTGCTCAAAGGCAGCGAGCTGGCGCAGGTGTTCGCCTCCCTGCGGGCCAACGACCTCATCTGGCCCTACGTCGTCAAGGGCTACCTCAAGGGCCAAGCACCGCCCGCGTTCGACCTGCTGTACTGGAACAGCGACGACACCAACCTGCCCGGCCCGATGTTCTGCTGGTACCTGCGCAACTGCTACCTCGAGAACACCATCCGCGAGCCGGGCGGCACCACCCAGCTCGGCGAGCAGGTCGACTTTCGCAGCATCGACGTGCCGACGTATGTCTACGCGTCCAAGGAAGACCACATCGTGCCGTGGAAGTCGGCGTACGTGAGTGCGCAGTTGCTGACGGGCGACGTCACGTTCGTCCTGGGCGCGAGTGGCCACATCGCCGGCGTGATCAACCCCCCGGCCAAGAACAAGCGCAACTACTGGACGAACGACGCGCTGGACACCGAGCCGGAGGGCTGGTTGGACGCCGCGGAGAAGGTCCCGGGCAGCTGGTGGCCCGCCTGGTACGCGTGGCTGGCCCCGCAGTCCGGTCCGCAGATCAACGCCCCCCGCGAGCCCGGCACCGCCGAGTACCCCCCGATCGAGGAGGCCCCGGGCGCCTACGTGCGGGAGAAGGCGAGCTGACCGGTCACGGCCGGGGGCTGCGCGCGCTGACGGCGCTGCGGGCGAAGGCCAGCGGGCCGGCCGCGATGCCCAGCAGCTCGCGCAGCGTGAGCTCCGCCGGGTAGTGGGCCTCGCGACGGTTCACGTTGCGGGTCGAGTCGGGGGCCAGCAGCAGCCGCAGGCCGGCCGGGAGCCGCCTGCCGATCGCCAGCAGTGAGTGCGGGTCCGTCGTCAGGTGCTTGACGAACAGCGCACTCAGGCCTATGCCGTAGTCGTAGGCCATGCCGCGCAGCCCCGCGTCGTCCGGGCGGTGGTGGTGACGCACCAGCGCCGCGGGCTCGTAGACGATCGCGCGGCCGTCGAGCACCGTGCGCAGCAGCACGTCGATGTCTTCCCCGGCCTTGGTTGGCGTGCCGGGACCGAGCCGGGTGTCGAAGCCACCGAGCGCGGTGATCGCCGCCCGGTCGAACACGGCGTTCGCGCCGGAGCCGTAGGCGCCCACCAGGTACGGGTAGAGCGGGTGCGCCAGACGGTGTTCGCGGAGATCGAAGATGCGGCGAGTACATCCCTTGTCGAAGCCGCCGTAGGCCTGGACGAGCTGCTGGCCGTGCGTCTCCAGCTCGGTGGGCAGGATCAGCCCGGTCACTGCGCCGACGTCCGGCGTGGCGTCCCACGCCCCGTGCACGGACGCGAGCCACGTCCGGTCTGCGACCACGTCGTCGTCCAGGAAGGCGACCAGGTCGCCGCGGGCGGCGCGCAGGCCGGTGTTGCGGGCCAACGACGCGCCCGCGACCGGCTCGGCGAGGTAGCGGACCCGCGGCTCGTCCGCGAAGTCGCCATCGAGCGCCTGCTTCGTCGCGGGATCGGCCGGCCGGTTGTCGACGACGATGACCTCGTCCGGGGACATGTCGCCGTCCAGCAGCGACCGCACGAGCTCGACGACGTAGCGCGGGCGGCCCACCGTCGGGATCACGACGCTGGTGGAGCGGGCCGGTGCCGCGGACGGAGGGTGGCACGGCCACGGGGGGCCGTCCTGCGCCGGAACGCCCGGAGGGTTGCCGACCGGTGCCAGACCGTCGTCGGTCAGGTGCGTGTCGATGGCCTCGCCGAGCTGCTCCGTCACCACGTCGACGAGCGAGCCGCGCGGCTCCACGCGGACCGTCCCGAGCGGACGTCCGTGCAGCCGCACCAGCACCTCCGCCGGGCGGCGCGGTTCGAGCTGCGGCAGCGGACGGGCCAGCTCGGCGTCGAGGACGGCGACCGGGACGTGCCCGGTCTGTGCGACGGGCGTTGCACCCCCGCGGGCAGCGGTGACAAGCGCCCTGGTCCGCCGGAAGGTGCGCCACCCGACGGTCGTCGGCCGCTCCCGGCGCCGGCCGACCGGCAGGACGGCTCGAGTGACCAGTCGGGTCAGCGCGGCGGTGTCGAGGTCCCGCTCGACGAGGATGCGCGACAGCGCCCACCGGTCGTCGCCGGCATGGCTGTAGGCGTTCTTCACCCCGCAGGCCGCGTCGTACCCCGCCTCCTGGGCCGCGGACCGGACGCCACGGTTCGAGTAGCCGTAGGGGTAGGCGAATGTGCTGATCGGCAGCCCGAGCTCGTCGCGCAGCCGCTGCCCCGAGTGCGCGACCTCCCACGCCGCTTCGCGGCGGGACAGGACGTCCAGCTCGCGGTGCGTGTGGCTGTGCGCCCCGATCTCGACGCCCGCCGCCGCGACCTCACCGAGCTGGTGCCAGTCGAGCATCCGGCCGGGCCGGTCGGCCGCGGAGCGCTCGTCGCGCAGCAGGCCCGAGCTGGCGTAGAGCGTCGACGGGAAGCCGGTGTCGGCCAGCACCGGCAACGCCTCGAGCAGGAAGTCTTCGTACCCGTCGTCGAAGGTGAGGACGACCGGCCGCTCCGGCAGCTCGCGTTCGCCCCGGTAGCAGGCGAGCAGCCCGGCGACGGTGAGCCCGGTGAAGCCGGTGTGCCGCAGCGCGGTCACGTGCGCGCGCAACCGGGCAGGCGTCACCGACCAGCGGCGGATCGGCGCCGGCGGGTCGTCGCTGACGGAGTGGTAGGTCAGGACCGGCACCAGGCGGCGGCCGTCGGCGGCGAGAACCGGCGGCCGCACCTGGCCGACGGGGTGCGGGCCGGCGTGGTCGACCGACAGTTGTCCCACGGCTCCCGCTTCACGCACGACAGGCCGATCGGGTCTGGACGAGCCCGGTTGCTGGTCCGCCGGTCGTGCACACGACGGACGAGTCGGACATCATGGCACAGGCCCGACGATCCTCGGCCGCGCCTGCCGGTTTCGTCGGGTGATCCACCGTCATCCTGCCGGGGAGACCGACTCGATGCCGGATACCGCGAACTCGCGCTGCGCCCGGCGCAGGTGGCACCACGAGCTGACCCACCGGTCGTAGAGGTCTTCCGGGCGAATCGTCCGAACCGACCGGTTCCCGGCCCGGTTGCGATAGGCGATGCGCACATCCGCAGCGTTGTCCAGTGCATCTGCGAGCAGGGCCACCTCGGCCTCGTCCAGCTGCGGCGCGAGCGTGCTGAGCTGGGAGTAGCTCCGCGAGACCGGTGGGGCCGTGCCGCTGCGCAGGCGGGTGGCGAGCTCCGCCGCGCTGATCCGCCGTCGCGCGCGCGGGGTGGGCGCCCGCCCCGCCTGAGTGGGGGCGTCCGCGCGGTTCGGCACGATCACCGCACCGGTGGCGTCTTCCGGCATCGGGGCGAACCCGGCGCTCCGGAGCCGGGAGACGACCTCGTCCAGCTCGAACGGGCTGGCCAGCACGGTGGGAGCAACCTGGCTCAGGTGCAGGGTGCGCAGTGACCGCGTCGCCAGGATCTCCGCGACCTCGGCAGGCGACCCGGTGACGACGCACCGCGCCCCGCGGACGCGGACGGTGCCGTGCCGGCGGGCGACGTCCGCGATGAGGTACTCCAGCGGCTGCGGGAGCGCGCGGTCCGTCACCGCGGCGAGCTCGGTGGTCAGTTCCTCCGCCGTCCACCCCGTATCGAGCGCGGCGCGGACGCTGGCGGGGGAGAAGCGCCAGGTGGTGGCGACGCCCCGGGCCTCCGGTACGGCGGCGGCCGCGAGCAGCCGGGCCGCCGCGGCGCTCGGCTGCCCGGACACGACCGCCGTGAGGTCCGACTGCAACACCAGCAGGCTCCGTGCTTCCGGTAGCAGCCCTGCGGTGGCGGCGCCGAGCGCGTCGACGGCGTCCGGCCGGTCCGCCAGCGCGACCAGGCGCTCGCCGATCGCGGCGAGCCGGTCCCCGACGACGACGCCGAGCAGCGTGGCCTCGTGCACCGCCGCGGCCGCCTTCCGGTTGAGCCCCTCGGCGGCGTACGGGTGCAGGGGGCAGAACCACCCGATCTCCGCCCTCACCGCGGTGAGCGAGCGGCCGCCCGCCGCCGCCCGCAGCAGCGTGCGCCGGACCGCTCCGGCGGCCGACTCCATCGGCTCCGGCGGGGGCACCTCCCCGTCGTCCGTCTCCCGGCTCGTCGGCGCGACGTCCAGCATGAACCAGGCCAGCGCGGCCACGGCCCACCGGCTGGCAGCCGTCTCCTCGCGCCAGGCGGCGTAATCCGCGGCCGCTCCGTACCCCGTCGTGGTGCGCTCCATGAAGCCTGCCCCGGCGGCGATGTCGATCCACAGTGCCGGCTCGGCGATCCCGACCTTGCCGGACAGCCGGGTGCGCTCCCTGGTGCCGATCCCGCCCTTCTTGAGTGCCGCGAGCGGGCGGTGCCCCGCCTCGTCGAGCAACGTCGTCAGCGCCAGGAGGGCCGCCTCGGCTCCGGCCCGGCCGTCGTCCGGCGGCTCCGCCGATGCCGCGAGCTCCGGTCGACCGCGCAGCCGTTCGCCGCCAGCCTGCGCCAGGACGACCTCCCGCGGCAGCACCGGCGGTCCGTACCCGGCTTGCAGCAGCAGCCCGGCGTGCACGAGGGCCGCGTTCGGACCGGTGAGGCGCAGGCCGAACCCGCCGTCCCAGCTCCCCTCCCACAGGCCGCCCGGGGTCGCCAGCAGCTTCAGGTGCGCCCGGGCGGCCGTGGGCAGCTCAGCGATCACCCGCGCGATCAGTGCGGTGTCCGCGTACAGCGCCGTGAGCAGGTCGACGAGCTCGGCCTTCCGCAGGCCTGCGGCGTTGCCGCCCAACCCCTCGACGGCGATGCGCAGGTCGTCCACGCGGGTTCGGTTCGCGAGCGCGGAGAGCGGGAGGAACGCGCGCACGTCCGCGGCGAAGTCCGCCGCCAGTCGCATCGGCAGCCCGACCCGCTCGTCGAGCCGCCAGGCAAGGCCGCGCTCGCCGAGCCCGTCCACGACTCCGCGAACCTGATGCACCGGCGCGCGGCAGCGTGCTGCGAGCTCCGCGACGGTGTCCGCACCGAGCGCGACAGCACGGATGACCGCGACCTCGTCGGCGTTCACCCGCTCCAGCGCCACGGCGAGCGAGTCGAAGGCGTCCAGCCGCTGGGCCAGCTCGGCGAAGGTGCGCGGTGCCGGCTCCACCAGTGTGTCCGGGCGGTGCTCGAGCAGCGCCGTCAGTTCGTCTGGTTCGAGGCCGGCGAGATGGCCCGCGAAACTCGGCCCGCTCACCAGATGTGCACCCGTTGCCCGGGCGGCGTGAACAGGGCGTCCGTCTCCTGCACCCCGAACGCGTCGTGGAAGGCGTCGAGGTTGGTGACCACGGCGTTGCAGCGCAGGTCCGGCGGGGAGTGCGGGTCCACGGCCAGCCGCCGCACCGCCTCCTCGTCGCGGGTGACGGCGCGCCACACCTGCGCCCACCCGAGAAGCACCCGCTGCAGCCCGGTGAATCCGTCGAGCACCGGCGGCTCGGTGCCCTCCGTCGCGATCCGGTACGCCCTGAGCGCGATCGTGAGCCCACCGAGGTCCCCGATGTTCTCCCCGACGGTCAGCGCGCCGTTCACGTGGTGCTCGGGCAGCCCGGCCGGGGTCAACGCGTCGTACTGGGCCATCAGTGCCTTCGCCCGGCGCTCGAACTCCGCCCGGTCCTCCGGCTCCCACCAGTCGGTGAGGTTGCCGTCGCCGTCGTACTTGCTGCCCTGGTCGTCGAACCCGTGCCCGATCTCGTGCCCGATCACCGCGCCGATCCCGCCGTAGTTCGCGGCGGCGTCGGCCTCGGCGTCGAAGAACGGCGGCTGCAGGATCGCGGCCGGGAACACGATCTCGTTCATCCGCGGGTGGTAGTAGGCGTTGACCGTCTGTGGGGTCATCAGCCACTCGTCGCGGTCAATCGGATTGCCGATCTTGGCCAGCTCGTGGTCCGTCTCCCACTCGCTCGCCCGCAGCACGTTGCCGAGCAGGTCGTCGGCCTGCACGTGCAGCGCCGAGTAGTCCTTCCACGTGCCCGGATAGCCGATCTTGGGTGTGAACTTCGCGAGCTTCGCCAGCGCGCGCTTCCGGGTCTCCGGGCCCATCCAGTCCAGCGTCGAGATGCTCTGCCGGTATGCCTCGACAAGGTTCGCGACGAGGGTGACCATCCGCTCCTTGGCCGCCGCGGGGAAGTGCCGCTCGACGTAGAGCTTGCCGACCGCCTCGCCGAGCGTGCCCTCCACCAGCGACACGCCGCGCTTCCAGCGCTCGCGCAGCTCCGGCGTGCCCGACAGCGTGCGGCCGTAGAACGCGAAGTCCTCCTGCACCACGGCGTCGTTCAGATTGTCCGCGCAGGCCGAGGCGGTGCGGATGGCCAGCCACGCCTTCCACTGTTCGAGCGGGCGGGCGGCCCACAGGGCGGCCGCCGCAGCGACGAAGCTGGGCTGGCGCACGATGACCTCGGCGAGCGCACCCTCCGGGGCCTGCAGGGCCACGAGCCAGGGCTCCCAGTCGAAGCCGGGTGCGTTCGTCTGCAGGGCGGGCAACGTCATCAGCGTGTAGGTCTTCTCGGCGTCCCGGTTGGTGACCCGGTCCCAGGAGGCCGCCGCGAGCGCCGTCTCCAGCTCCATGACCTGCTCGGCGAGCCTCGACGGGTCGTCCAGCCCCGCCAGCTCGGCGAGCCGGGCGAGGTGAGCGACGTAGGCGGTGCGGATCTCGGCGTAGGCGTCGTCGCGGTAGTACGACTCGTCCGGAAGGCCCAGCCCCGACTGGCTCAGGTGCACCAGGTACCGGCTGGAGTTCTTCGCGTCCGTGCTGACGTAGGTGCCGAACAGCGACACGCGGCCCTGCCGCTGGCGGCGGCCGAGCACAGCGGCGAGCGCGGCCCGGTCCGTCGCCGCCGCGACCTCGTCGAGCAGCGGCCGCAGCGGCGTGACCCCGAGCGCCTCGACGCGCTCGACGTCCATGAACGACGCGTACAACACAGCGATCTGCTGGGCGTCGGGACCGTCTGCGTGCGCGGCCTCCTCGACGATCGCGCGCACGTCCTCCTCGGCGCGGTCCCGCAGGTCACGGAAGGCGCCGTCCTGCGCGCGGTCCGCCGGGATCTCGTGCTCGTGCAGGTAGACGCCGTTGAGATGGGCAAACAGGTCGTCCTGGGGGCGCACGGCGGGGTCGACCCAGCGCAGGTCGAGCCCGGAAGGTGTCGGGGTGGTCACGGTCTCATCCTGCCTGGGGGCACCGACAGTTTGCGAGGAGGCGCCGGTACGGGTCCGGAGTGCGCCCAAGCCAGGACCGGGTGAGGGGATGTCAGTAGTACTCGGCGGGCATGTTGCCGTCGCCGACGTACAGGATCCGTGCGTCCGCGGGCACGTGGCGGCGCAGGAGGCGGGAGACGACGCGGCCCTGCTCATAGAAGTGCCGCTCGTCGTCCGGGCCGGCGAAGCGCGAGCTGGCAGGGTCGGCCCAGATCAGGATGCGCTGATAGAGGTGGTCCCACTCGTCGAGGGCACGGATGACGTGCTCGGGCAGGCCGAACCGCTCGGCGAAGTCGGCAGACTCGTACAACTCGAACGGCCCGTCGCCCTCGTCGACGTAGTAGGGCGGCAGACCCCAGTCGGCCTCCAGGCGGATGGTGACGCCCATCAGTGGCCGCCCTTCAGTCGATTCTCGGCCCGACGGGTCAACGGGTAGGCCGACACGATGTACCCGTTCGATCCGATGACGACGACGACCTTGACGCTGCGACCGCCACCGAGGTCGACCTCGTAGGCTTCGCCACCGTTGCGCACCGTCCCGAGCGGGGTCCCATGGGTCAGGGCGCGGATCGCGAGGCCGGGGATCTCCGCGTACGCGACGCCGCAGTCGGTGAAGCCGCGGATCCGGCCCGCCCGCAGGATGTGGCTGAGCCCCGCCCGGTCGTCGCCCCGCTCCAACCACACCACCCGCCCGTCCGGCGCCCGCGCGATCTGCACGACGTCCGCCGGGCTGATCTTGTGCCCGGCCGCGGCGACCTCCTCGACGAGCGACTGGCGCCGTGCCTCCGGCACCGCCTCGCCCACCGCGCCTGCCGGTGACGCCAGCATGCAGGTGTTCGCCGGTGTCGGGGTCGGCGGCGCCATCGCTGTCGCGATCCGTGCGAGCCGGTCCGCCCCCGCGGGGTGCAGCTCTCCGCGCAGGGCTACGACCGCGCGGAGATGCTCGTCGTGGATCGACGCCAGGTCCAGCCGCAGCAGGTACGCGTCCTCCGCGCTCGCCAGGAACCGGCCCGGCCTGAACCGCACGATCGCGTCGACGACGTCGCCCACCGGGTGGTACCACTCGTCGCCCGCCGCGTAGTGGGCGACCGTGTCGCGGATCCGGGCACGGGTGTGCTCGGTGAGGTCGGCGAGCCCGGAGCACGCCGACGCGATCCGCCCGCCCGTCACCGCGAGGACGCCCGCGAGCCCGGAGGTCGGGTCGTCCGAGAGCGCGGCTCCGGTGAACCGGCGCATCTCCGCGAGCGTCTCGTCCGGGTTCGCCGCCACCAGGGCGTCGACCGCAGTGAAGACCGCGGCGACGGCCGCGCGCACGCCCCCTGCCGAGGCACGCCAGGCACCGGCGGCCTCCCGCAGCCGTTCGGGATCCGCCGCCGGCCAGAACGCGGCGAGCCCGTTGGTGGTGGCCGGACCGCTGATGCCGACCGCCGGGGGAGGGGCCGGCCCCGGCACCGGTGCGCCGCGTGCCGTGATCGGGAGGAACCGCGCAGTCGCCCGGGCGGTGGAGGCACGCTCGGCGTCGGCCAGGTTGTTCCCGGTCGCGGCGAGGCCCCCGGCGATCCCGTCGACCATCAGCTGGCAGCGGCGCCAGGCCTGCCACGCGGCCGCGGCCATGACGTCGTAGTCGGCGCCGAACGCCGCCCCGGCGTCGTCGCGACCGGCCATCGCGGCCGACCCGGTGAGCCCGGCGGCCAGCGTGGTCCATGCGGCCACCAGATCGTCTGCGGCGAGGATCAAGGCCCGGACCGCCGCCCGGATGTCCTCGACGTCCGCCCGGATGCGGCCCCGACCCGCAGCCATCGCTTCGACGACGAGCGCGGACACCGATCGCCAGGTGCGGTGGTTCGCCGCCGCGGCAGCCCGGTAGTTGCCGCCGGCCGTCTCCACCAGTGCGGCGAGCAGGGTCAACGTGCGGAGCAGCCCCGCCGCCGCGTGCTGCCACTGCCGGTGCCGAGTGGCGAACCCGTCGGCGGCCGCACCGTGCCAGGCGCGGGCGAGCGGCGTCAGGTCACGGTCGAGCGCCGAGAGCCGGGCGTCCAGCGACGCGCCGGTGCGCCGCGCGTGCGCGGACCACTCAGCCAACGCCTCGGGCTCGACCGTCACCTGCACGCGACGACGGTGGCACGGCTGGGCCGCTGCCCGAGGCCGTTTCGGGAAAGTTGCCGGCGCCGATCGGGCCGACGCCTGATCGTGCACGCCGCGGGTATGCCGCGCACCTGTCCCGGCATGTGCACGACGCTGTTGAGGTGTGCACGAGGTGCTGTGGTATGCACGAGCTGCGGCTTCTGGTCAGGCGCCGAGCCAGCTGTAGGCGGTCTGCCGGGAGATTCCCAGGGCTTTCGCCATCGGTGCGATCTCCAGGCCCTGCTCCTTGCCCGCCGCCAGCAGCTCCCGCTGCCGGGCCTGCAGCTCGTCGATCCGCTCGGCGACCTCGCGCATCTCGGCGAGCAGCGCCTCGGCGTCCGCCCCGGCCCCGGCCCGCGACCGTCCAGGGCCGGGGCGCGGGAACCGCCGCACCTCGTCGGCGTCCCACACGCGACGGCCGCCGGGACGGTCGGGCAGCGCGGCCGGAGCCTGCCCGCGGGACACGTAGCCGAGGAAGGTCGGCGTCTTCACACCCCACGCGGCGGCGCATTCGTCGGCGGTCCAGGTCTCGATGTCGCCCACCGCCGCATCCTGCCGGGACCCGCGCTCATTCCCGGAAGTCCGCCACCCCACGCGGCGAGTTGCGCGTCTCGGCACGGCGAGTTGCGCGTTCTCGGCACGGCGAGTTGCGCGTCTCGGCACGGCGAGTTCGCGTCTCGGCACGGTACGGCAGCCACCGGCCGCGACCCGACACGCTGTACGTGTGCGAGTAGACCGCTCAGACCGTCCGCCGCCAGGTCGCGCACCCCGACGTCTCGACGTAGCCGGTGTCCGCCGCCAGCACGACCGTGGCTGGTCCCTGAGCGACGGTGCTCGCCGCGAAGTCACCGCCGGTCACCGCCGCCCGAAGGGCGTAGCGGCAGTCCGGGCCGCCGGTGCTCGTGTACGTACCGGGGACGACGTCGACGCCGACCTGCCATGCGCCGTCGCCGAAGGCCGTCAGCTCGCGCCCGGGCACGGTCACGGTGCCGTCGAAGGCGACACGCGGCTCAGGGATCGGCGGTGGCTCGGGTGCCCTGTGAGGTAGAGCGACCGGTGCGGTCACGATCACGGCCGCGGTCAGCGTCCCCACTGCTCCCGCAGCCATCCCAGCCACGACGCCCCACACGGCCGCAGGCCGCGGACGGGGTAGCGCTGCGGGCTCGGGGGCGAGTGTCTCCGGTGGGGGTGCGACGCGCGGCGCCGGGATCGCAGCCGCGGCTACACCGGTCGTACGGTCGTGCGACGGCAACAGAGCGCTCATGAGTCCCCCAGGTCCAACATGTTGACGCTGGGTACGTCGGTTCTCGACGCGCTGTCATCACGGATTTGGTCGTCGGTTCACCAATTTCGGTGACGTCGGGAAACGATCGGTCCTTCCTTCGCGAGGTCGTTGGCGGCTTCGGACGGGCCCGGCCGGAGTCGGCTCACCGGCACATCTGCTCGAGGAACTCCTCTGTCTCCGGGTCGGTCGAGTACACGGCGGTCGCCTTCATCCCTCGGGTCAGCAGGACCTTGTAGGTGTTGCGCACCAGGGCGGGGAACTCCGTCCTCGCCCGCTTGACGGGCGTGTCGAAGGAGTGCTCGCACCGGGAGACCCAGGCCCCCTCACGGCGGACGAAGTCGTCGCCGAAGATGACGCCGGACCAGTCGTACTCGAAGCCTTGGGCGGTGTAGATGCAGCCGACCTGGCCGAATCCGCGCGAGTCGCTGGCCCAGAAGTGCGACGGGGGCACGTCGGGCACGCCCTTGTCCGGCTTGGCGTTCCAGGGCCGACGCCAGTCGCCGATCACGACGTCGTCGACCAGGTGCTTGCTGCCGTCGACGACCTCGGGGTCGCTCCAACGCCAGCAGTACCCCGCGGCGATCCGGGCGGTGTCCGTGCTGCCCGGGTTCTGCCCGACGAGCCATGACTCGAGTGCCCCCGGCGTGGGCAGGGCTGCGACGCGGTACGTCTCGTCGCTGCCGCGGGCGAGCTCCGACCAGGCGATGGGCTCGCGCGGGTCGAGCCCGAGCAGGCGTAGCACCCACTGCTCGTAGAGTTGCGAGCCGCCGCAGCGGAACTGGTCTTCCAGGCGGACCACCTCGACCCGGCAACCTGCCTGCTCGGCCTCCGTGCGGATCTCCCGCTCGGTGCCCATCTCACCGGGGCGCACGACCTGGTGCTCGTCGAGGAGAAAGACCGGCGTCCGGGCCACGGCGATCAGCTCCTGCACCTGCCGCTTGGCGACAGCCCGCACCTCGGCCCGGGTGAACCGGTTGGTACTCGTCTCCCGGATCCGGTGCGCCTCGTCGCAGATCAGCATGTCCAGTGTGTTCGGCTCGACGCCGATGAAGCCGTTGAAGAAGGTGAACAGCGACTGCGCTCGCGCGTTGCGGGCACCGACGACGACCTTCCGCAGCGTCTCGGTGAACGCCTTGGAGCCGGTCGCGTGCATGACACGGCGACCGCGGCGTGACAGGTTGCCCAAGAGGCTGAGCGCGAGCACGCTCTTACCCGAGCCCGGGCCGCCGAGCACGATGACGACGGTCTTGGTGTTCTCGCGATCGGCCCGTGCGACCGCCTGCTCGATCAGCTGAAAGGCCACCTGCTGCTGGTCGAGCAGCACGAAGCGCTCGCGTTTCTTCACCTCGGTTGCCGCCACGGCGAGCAGTTGCCGCGACGGCTCCGTACGAGCCTGCAACAAGTCCTCGGCCGACTGCCGTGCCTCGTCGGCGGATGACTCCGGGTCCAGTAGTCGTCGCAACTCGGTGATCAGCGACGCGCGCTCATCGCGGGTGTAGAGGCGGCCGTGCTCGTCGAGGCGGTAGTTGCGGAGCTTCCAGCCCTCCGCCGTGGCGTTGTGCAGGTACGCGATGCCGTGGACGCCGGCGTGCCCATCGGCGAGGAAGGGTGTGAAGTCGATCAAGTACTCGCAGTATCTCCGGACCTGCTCAACCGGATGGAGCACCGGCTGCCCGTACTGCGGGATCGTCACGAGACCGTCGTCGCGCGGCTCCGCGTTCGACCACTGCTTCAGCTCGACCAGGACGTAGGAGTTGCGTCCCGTTGTCGGGTGGACGCCGCACAGCACCACATCGACCCGCTTCGGGCTGAGTGGCAGCCGGTGCTCGAGGAGGACCTCGACGTGCTCCAGCCCGGCTTCGCAGACGTCGGTCAGGAAGGCTGGCAGGCTGTTGCGCCACGAGTTGAGTTCGCCCCGGCCGGTTCGGGCGTTGAATCGGATCTCCGCCTGGCGGGTGAGCTCGTCGGGCAACTCGCCGGCTTCGGCCTTCTTGAGCAGTGTGTCGGCTCGGTCGCGGACCAGGGCCACGAGGAATCCCCCACAAGGCATGCGTCATCTGCATGCGGGTGGGGGCATCGACGAGTCGTCGACTCGGTGCCCGGCGGGCCGCGTCGAGCACTCTAGCTAGGGGGTGATCCAACAGTCCGGCCGCGTGCCACGTGCTCCAGCGCGGTGGGCATCTCCGCGAGCCACGCACCCGTAGTAGCCGACGGCGGTGGTAAAGGCCACGAGCGCTGCTTCCGCCTCGGTGGGCGGCCCGCCGTCCAGCGCTGGCGCCAGCTCACGGTGGACCCAGGAGTGGAGCTCCGTCAGCGCCTCCTCGACGGCGGCGCGTTCCGCGGCGATCTCGGACAGCCCGTCGAGGGCGGCTCGAGCGCGGTCCCGCCAGTCGGTGGCTGTGCCGCACACCGGGCACGAGCCGTCCGCAAGGTCTACATGGTCGACGAGGGCACGTACATGTGTCACAGGTGCCGGGAGCCGTGCTCTCGCCCGTTGCTCCAGCATCACCGGCCAGCAGCCACGTCGTAGCGGCCGCGAGGCCGCTCTTACCGGAATCATTGTCCCCACGGACGACGGTCAATCCGAGAATGGGCGACAGCTCGATGCGGAGGGGATCGTCCGCATTCGCGATGCCTCTAAGCCCTGGACCTCGATCGAGACGATGCGCCAGCCCTCGTCACCGAGAAGATCGGAGTCGTTGGCCGTGGCCGCAGCGGCGCGAAGCTCCTCGATCAGGTGGACGAGCTTCTGCCGACCGGCAAGCGTGGGTCCGTAGGACCGAAGCAGGCGCTCCTGCGCGCGGTACAGCAGATCGTCGTAGCTCAGAGACGATATCGACGCCACCTGCCGCAGCTCCCTCCGTTCGCCGTCGCACGTGTACTGATTTCGTGGCGGAGGGTGGTACCGCGGGACGCATGGTGGTTAGTCGGGAGCTCGGCGGCCTCGGGCTTCTCGGGGTCGTGCAATCAGGGATTCAGCAGCCGTACCGCCACGTCCGGCAGGTCGTCGAAGTCGGCATGACCATCTGTGGTGAGGAGGGTTCGTCCGCCGGCACGGGCCGTGGCCGCGATGATGAGGTCGTGCGGCCCGCGCGGGTGCCCGGTGCGCCGGGTGTGGGCGAGCAGAGCTGCGTGGTGCCCGGCAACCTGCGGGGTGTAGTCCGCCACCGGGACGACCGAGAGCACGTCGTCGAGGAACGCCCGCTGACCGGCCCGTCGAGCAGGGTCGGCGTCGAGTTCGACACCGACCAGGAACTCGGCGATCGCCAACGCGGGGAGCGCGACGTCGTCGTCCGTCGCGATGGCGCCCGGGCCGAGGCGTCCGCGCGCCACGGCGACCAGGACACCGGTGTCGAGCATCACTCGCGCCACGGATCTCCGTCCAGATCGGCGGAAACCTGGCGCGCGGCACCGACGTCGCCCTCGAACCTGTCGCCGACCGGCACGCGGCCCTCCCAGCGGCGGAGCACGTCGAGCAGCGTTGCTCCGTTAGCTCGTGGGGCCGGTACGAGCATCGCTACCTGGCGGCCGGCCCGCGTGATCACGACAGCCTCGCCGTTCTCGGCCCCGTCGAGGACAGCGGAGAAGCGCCGGGCGACCTCGCTGGCGGACATCTCCTTCATATAATCAGATTACCAGAATCTGATGGTGGCCTCGACACGGGCAGCGGCCGGGGTGTCGGCCGAGGAGCACGCTGCGGTGGGCGCCGCCTCGGGGGATGAGACATCGGGGGACGAGGCATCGGGGTTCCGCGGAACCGCGGCCGCATCGGATCCGTCCAGTGCGCCATGCCACCTTCTGCATCCCTGCCTGCCATGCGCTCCCACGGTCCCCTCCAGATCAGCCGCGCAACCTTCGACGACCACGCCTTGTACGGGCGGCTGCTGGCCGACGCGCCGCGCACCGGCCGCTGCCCGGTGCTCCTCTCCGACAACGCCCTGCCGGCGCTCTCGAACGACCGGATCCCGGCTCCGGTCCTCGCCGGGGTCGACCTGCCCAATGCCGCGGCGGTGCTCGCTGACAGGTGGCCCGGATCCTGCCCGACCTGCTCGAACTGGCTCGCGCCGTTCGGGGCGACCTTCCCCGGCCTAGCGCCACGGTTCGCTGACGCCGCCGACCTGCAGCCGGACGCCCTCGTCGGCGCGGCTGTCCGGATGGCGTCCGAGCCGCGGCACATGCTTCTCGGGATCGCGTCAGCTGGGCGGCCCGCGGACCTGCCGGCAACGGCCGGGTGGACGGGGATGTGCAACTCCTGGGACGACGTGGCGGAGGTGTCGGCGGTCCTGCGGAGCTGGGAAGACCGGTTCGGCGCCGTTCTCGTCCGGATGCACCTCTCGGTGCTTGAGCTGGCCGTGGCGGCGCCCCCCTGGACAGTCGACGACTGCGAGCGGGTGGCTGCCGAACACTTCGCCTTCACCTGCGACGACGACTCGCCGACGCCCGAGACCTTGATCCAGCACGCCCAGCGGCTCCGCGGAGCGCGGCGGTGGAGGTTCTGGTGGGACTGACGAGCCGGCACAGCGATCGGCTACCGTCGCGACCGAGAAATCTTGCGGTCCGCCGGAACCACGGCGGCGTGGGATCCGTCCAGTGCGCCATGACGATTCTCGACGCCCTTCCCGCCATGCACGACCGCGGCACCTTCGCACTGAGCCGGGCGCCCTTCGACGACGCGGCGAGCTACGGTCGGCTACTGGCCGCCGCGCCCACCACTCACCGCTGTCCCGTGCTGCTTGCCGGTCACGCACTCGGTTCGCTGCAACCCGGCTGGGATCCGGAGCCCGCACTGGCGCGGCTGCCGCGGCGCGACGTCGCCGCGGTGCTCACCGAGCGGTACCCGGCTGGCTGCGTGTTCCATCCCGACTGCCTCGCGCCCTTCGGCGCGGCTTTCCCCGGCCTCGCCCCACCCACGGCCGCTGCCGCCGTCCTGCGGCCGGACGAGGTCGTCACGGCGGCGGTCGAGGAGGCCGAACTGCTCGGCGAGTACCTGCTCGGGCTCGTTCCTGTCTCCCGGCCGGCCGACGTCCCGGCCGCCGTCGGGTGGGCTGGAGCGGGGGAGGAGTGGGACGCCGCGACGGTGTCGGCTGTGCTGCGCAGCTGGGAGGACCGGTTCGGGGCGGTGCTCGTGCGGATGGGCCGGGCGACGCTGGAGCTGGCCGTGGCGGCACCACCGTGGGAGCGGTCGGAGTGCCTGGCGATCGCCGCCGAGCACTACGCGTTTTGCGACGACACGTATCGGGGCAACCCCGGCACGCTCCGGGACTACGCGAACCTGCTGCGCGGATCCACGCACTGGAGCTTCTGGTGGGACTGACCGGCGCGGGCCTCCCGGTTCTGTCGGTGCCAGTCGCTACCCTCGCCGCGTGCCCGACCCCACAGCCCCTGACGAGCGCGAGTACCTCGCGCACGGTGGGCGTGTCCGGCTCGAGGCGCTGCGCTACGCCGTCAACGAGGAGGCGTCGTCCTACGTCGCCATCATGCGCACGTTCACCGGCGAGGTGTCGGGGTTGCTGTCGGACCAGTCGGCGGCCGAGGTGGCGCAGCAGCTGGCCGGGCAGGGGTTCGCCCTGGACGTCGACACGGTCGACGCCCGCCTGTCGTACCTCGTCGAGCACGGCAACCTGGCGCGCAGTCCGCGCGAGACCGAGGCGCGCAGCCTGCGCGAGTACCTGCAGAACCGTGCCCGGTACCAGCTCACCCAGCGCGGTGAGCTGGTGCAGCGGCATGTCGAGGAGCTGCTCGGGCACACGGAGACGGCGCGCGAGGTCTCCACCGAGATGCTCGGCGGGATCCTGGACGGGCTGGTCGGGCTGGGCCGCCTCGACGACGCGGCGATCGCCCGGGCGGATCCGGACGCGTTGGCCCGCGACATCGCGACGCTCTTCGCCCAGTTCGAGCGGCTGGTGTCGTCGACCCGCGACTTCTACACCTACCTCGCCCAGGTTCTGGTGCGCTACGACCTGGACCGCGCCGAGTTCCAGGTCTTCAAGACCGCGCTGCTGGACTACCTGCAGCGGTTCGTCGACGAGGTCGCCCGGCACATGCCGCAGCTCGCGCAGGCACTGCAGAACGTCGAACCACGGGTGCCGGCGCTGTGTGCGCGGGCGAACGTCGGCCAGCGGCTGCTCGGCGTCGAGGGCGAGGCCGCGCGGCGCGCGCCGGGGCTGGACCCGGCCGACTGGGACGGGCTGCACGCGTGGTTCGTCGGTGCGCGGGGGCGGGACTCCGACGCCGCCGGCGTGCGGCGGCTCGCGACGGAGGCGATGCGGGCGCTGCTGGTCAACCTGCGTCGCATCGCCGCAGGAGGTCGTCAGGAACAGAGTCGCTACGGAGACCTGCTGAAGCTCGCCCGGTGGTTCGCGGACGCGGACGACGACACTGCGCACGCCCTGTGGGCTTCGGCGTTCGGCCTGTACTCGTGCCGCCACCTCGCATTCGCCGCCGACGACGACGGCGACCCGGTCCCACCGACCGCGTCCTGGTGGCGGACGCCCTCGGCGGAGGTGCCGGTGGCGTTGCGCGAGCTGGGCGTGCGAGCGGTTCGCGGCCGCGCGGGGCAGCGGGAGGACTACGCGGCTGCCAAGGCCGCCCGGCTCGCCGAGCGCGAGGCGGCCGAGCAACGCAGGAGGGCTGCGCTCGCGGAGGTCGGCCGGCACGCGGGGCGGCTCGCTGCGGTTCGCCTGTCGGACGAGGCGCGGGGCGCCCTGCTCGACCTCTACGCCCGCGCGCTGGTCGGGCGAGGCCGCCCGCTCGGCCCCCACGATGCCGCGGAGGCACGGGTCGACGAGGTCCGGCTGGTCGTGACGCGGACGCCTGGGGCCAGCACGACCGTGACGGGGCCCGCGGGCCGGCTCGAGCTGGTCGACCTCACGCTGACGGTGCACGTCGAGGCCGCCGCCGCCGCCGAGCGGAGGGCCACGGGTTGACTTCTCCCGGCCGTGAACGGCGGGGATTCTCCCGGTCGCCCGGGAGGGTTCCTGCTTCACCGACGACTGCCTGCGAGCGCTTCCGCGCGCGCAGGTCTGACACCGTCTCCACAGGCGAGCACCGCCAGCCCGGCGGCTCTGATGGTGCGGGCGGCGTTGACGTCGCGGTCGTGGGTCGCGCCGCAGCGGCACGTCCACTCCCGCACGTGCAGCGGCAGCTTGTCCCGGACTGCCCCGCACGCGGAGCACACCTTGGACGAGGGAAACCAGCGGTCGACCACGACGAGGTCGCGGCCGTACCACTGGCACTTGTACTCCACCATGCCCCGCAGCTCCCGCCAGCCCGCGTCCGAGATGGCGCGGGCGAGCGAGTGGTTGCCGAGCATGTTGCGGACCTGCAGGTCCTCGATCACGACCGCTTGGTTCTCGCGGACGAGTCGAGTAGTGAGCTTGTGCAGATGGTCACGGCGCCGGTCGGTGATCCGGGCGTGCACTCGGGCCACGCGCCGGCGGGCCTTCTCCCGGTTCGCCGACCCGCGCTGCTTGCGGGCCAGCACCCGTTGCGCCCGGGCCAACCGGACCCGATCGCGGCGCTCGTGGCGGAGGTTGGTGACCTTCTCCCCGGTCGACAACGTCACCAGCGACGTGATCCCCGCATCGATGCCGACCACGGCGTCGGTCGGCGGGCCGTCCTGGACGGTGACCTCGCACAGCAGCGACACGTGCCAGCGCCCGGCCGCGTCCCGGGACACGGTGACCGTGCTGGGCTCGGCCCCGTCGCTCAGGGGCCGGGACCAGCGGATCGCCAGCGGCTCGGTCATCTTCGCCAACGTCAGCACACCGTCGCGGAAACGGAACGCCGACCGGGTGTACTCCGCCGCCGCCCGACCCCGCTTACGGGCCTTGAACCGCGGGTACCGGGCCCGTTTCTCCCAGAACGCCGTAAACGCGCCCTGCAGGTGCCGCAGGCCCTGCTGCAACGGCACCGACGACACCTCGCTGAGGAACGCCAGCTCCGGATCACGCTTCCACGCGGTGAGCATCGCCGACGACTCGACGTAGGACACGCGGCGCTGCTCGCCGTACCACGCCGTCGTGCGGGCTTCCAACGCCAGGTTGTAGACCTTCCGCACGCAGCCGAAGGTCCGGTTCAACTCCTGCGCCTGCTGGTCGGACGGGTAGAAGCGGTACTTGAACGCCCGCTTCAACACCCGCCCCGACATGCATCACACAGTAGCACGTCGCCGTGTGAGGCTCCTGTCCACCCCACGAAGAGAACGGCTTCCCCCCAGCGTGACGCCGGAGTATCCGCCGATAGGAGTGCCCGATGACCGAGCGCGGCTGGAGAAGGCGGTGAGCCGC
>CAVRHG010000007.1:0-90446 GCA_963720845.1 uncultured Actinomycetota bacterium
GACGGGCCGGCCTCGATCGGACCGGCGCTGATGGAGCGGCTTCGGGCGCTGCTGTGGTGGGTGCGCGGCGTGCTGGGCGAGCACGCCTACGACCAGTACCTCGCCCACCACCACCGCAGCGGGCACGCGGGGCCGCCGATGACGGAGCGTGAGTTCTGGCGCGCCCGCAGCGACTACCAGGAGCGCAACCCCCAAGGTCGCTGTTGTTAGGCGCCGCTGCTGCTGACCTCGCGCCACCACCGGGACGGCGCGCCAGGTTCTCGCACCGAGCGTCCGCTACAGCGGGCGCGGGGTATCCGAAGGTGGCGCGGGGTCGGGGTTACGGCGCGGGGTCGCGGGATCGGCGGAGACCCCGCAGCCAGGCCCCGAGCAGCATGCCGACGCCCAGCGCGACGCCGAGGGCACCACGCGACCGTGACGGTGGCCCGGACGCGGATGCCGCGGCGGCTCCGGGCCGGGCCATCGAGGTCGGCGGCGGCTCCGGCGGCGAGAGCGGGGCCGGTTCGGGTGGCGGGGCCGGTTCGGGTGGTGGGGCCGGGAGCTCGTTGCCCCGCGTCGTCGCCGCCCACGCCGACACCAACAGCGCGAACCGCGACACCAGGTAGCAGAACAGCAGGAGGCCGAGCAGCGGGCCGAACACCGCCCCGCCCGGTGTGCCGGTGACGCTGCCGATCG
Organism: uncultured Actinomycetota bacterium; assembly: GCA_963720845.1. Taxonomy (GTDB): domain Bacteria; phylum Actinomycetota; class Actinomycetes; order Mycobacteriales; family Pseudonocardiaceae; genus Pseudonocardia. The sequence goes on from CAVRHG010000007.1 coordinate 676, forward strand.
TCAGCGCCGTTGCCTGCTTGAGCACCTCGAAACCCACCGCGCCCACCAGCGCGGCGCGGATCACACCCCGCCGCGGGACCGCGGCGCGCGGGAGCCGGGTGAGGATCCAGTAGAAGACGAGGAACCCGGTGCCCAGCCCGAGCAGCGCCACCGCCGCGGCCGGCACCAGCGCGCCCACACCCCCGTCCGCCAGCCCGAGCCGGACCAGCACGACGTCGAGGGCGCCCGTGGCGAGCACCGAGACGCTGATCGAGCCGAGCAGCGTCACCCCGAGGATCACGAATACGCGCAGGTCGTGCCAGAAGCGGGCCACGGAGGTCGGGCGGACGGCGGGCAATGCCCACTGCGCCGAGACGGCCTCGCGCAGGTTCGAGGTCCACCAGATCCCCGACCACAGCGCGGCGAGCAGCCCGAGGCCGGCCACGGCGTTGCGCTGCGCGACCGCCTCGTCGATGAACGGGATGACGGCGTCGGACAGCGCCCCGGGCACGGCGGCCGTGATCGCGTCGCGCAGGTCGTCGAGCAGTGTCGGGTTGAGCCACAGCACGAACCCGGCGGCGCCGAACGCCACCATGAGCAGCGGTACCGCGGTCAGCACGCTGAAGAACGTCACGGCAGCGGCGAAGTGGTTGCCGCGTTGCTGGAAGTACCGCTCGCCGGTGCGTGAGAGGTGGTCCAGCCACTCGTACCGCGCGCGCACCCCCGCGATCCCGGCTCTGAGCCGGTTGCGCCGGGCCACCACGGCGTCGACGACGGGAACGGCCACCGGTCACCTGCCTGTCGTCTCACGGCCCCGGCATCCGCCGGACTGCGGCCCAGCCTGCCAGCCCCTGTCCTGCTGTGCGGCGGGCCGACATGCTGGCGGCATGACCGAGGACCGCGCCTCCGCCCACCGCAGGCTCGGCCGATGGCTCTATCCCGGCGGCCGCCCGAACAGGCTGGCCCGCGCGCTGAACCGGCTCTCGGTTCTGCAGGTCGGGGCCGGGTTGCTGCCCGAGCGGGTCGTCACCCTGGAGGTGCCGGGCCGGGTCTCGGGCCGGACGGTGTCGTTCCCCCTCGTCGCGGTGGAGCAGGACGGCGCGACCTACCTCGTCGCGATGCTCGGGTGCCGGACGAATTGGGTGCGCAACGTCGCCGCGAACGGTGGCCGCGCCGTGCTGCGGGGGCGGCGCGGCGGACCGGTGGACGTCGAACTGCGGGAGGTGGACGTGGCGGACCGGGCACCGATCCTGCGGCGCTTCCTCGCGCTGGCGCCGGGCGCGCGCCCGCACGTCGCGGTCGACCGGCACGCGCCGCTCGCCGAGTTCGCGCGGATCGCGCCGGACCACCCCGTGCTCGAGGTAGTGAAGAAAGTCTGACCGGATTGCATCCACGGCAGGGCACACGCCCGTAGAGGAGGTGACAGGTCCCCACTGCCTCACCAAGGAGCACCGATGCGGCTGCATCACCTCGCCCGACGCGCCGGCTTCGCCGTCGGCGGCGCCCTCGCTCTCACCCTGGTCGCCGCTCCGGCGGCACTGGCCCAGGACACGGGCACGGTCTACGTCGTCCACGGCGTTCCGGACACCCCGGTCGACGTCTACGTCGACGGCCAGCGGGCGATCGACGACTTCCAACCCGGCACGAGCCAGGGCCCCGTCGAGCTGCCCGCGGGCTCGCACCAGGTCGCGCTCTTCCCCGCCGACGCCGCCGACGGCTCGGGCACCCCGGTCCTCTCGGCGAGCGCGGACCTGCCCGCGGGCGGCAACGTCACGCTGGTCGCGCACCTCGACGCAAGCGGCAACCCGAAGATCACGCCGTTCGTGAACGACGTGTCGTCGGTCCCGGCCGGGCAGGCCCGGCTGGTCGTCCGGCACACCGCCGCCGCACCGGCGGTCGACGTGCTGGCCGGCGGGAACCCGGTGGTCCAGGGCCTGTCCAACGGCGACCAGAAGGCGCTCGATGTGCCGGCGGGCTCGGTGTCGGCGGCCGTCGCCGCGGCGGGTACGACGACCCCGGTGATCGGCCCTGCGGACCTCGATCTGAAGGAGGGCACCGCGACGTTCGTGCACGCGATCGGCAAGCTGGACGGCGGCAAGCTGGAGCTCGTCACGTTCACCGTGTCCGACCTGCACGGCTCGCCTGCCGGTGTGCCGTCGGGCGCGCCGTCGGGGGCCCCCGCTGGCGGTGACGTGCCGGCGTGGCTGCTGGTGAGCACGCTCGCCGGTCTGGCCGTCGCCGCGGTGTCGGCGACCCGCCTGCGCGCGTCCGCCCGGCGCTGATCAGGGCCGTGCAGAACCCGGGCGCTCCGGGCCCGAAGGGGCGGTCCGGTGCGCTCGCCGGCCTGGTCGCGGGCCTCGCGCTCGTGGTCGGGTCGGCGGGCGTGTGGGTGGCCGATGCCGGAACCCCGGTGCCGGTCGCCCCGGCACCCCCGGTCGCCGCCGCGCCCGTCGGGGCTCCGCCGGTCGCCGTCCCGCTTCCGCGGATCACGGAGGTGCCCGCCGCGCCGACGCCGCCCGTGCGTGTCCGGCTCCCCACACTCAAGGTGGACGCGCCCGTCGCTCCGGTCGGCGTCGACGACCGCGGCCGCATGGACGTGCCGTTCGACATCCGAACGGTCGGCTGGTACCGGTTCGGTCCCGGCCCGGGCGCCACCGCCGGTTCGGCGGTGCTGTCCGGGCACGTCGACGACCGGGACCAGGGCTACGGCGCCTTCCACCGGCTCGGCGACCTCGTGCCGGGCGACCCGGTCGCGGTCGATCTCGCGGGCGGCGGTGTGATGTCCTACCGGGTGGAGGCCGTCACCCGGGTTCCCAAGGGGGATCTGCCGGTCGGCGAGCTCTTCGCGCGCACCGGAGCCCCCCGGCTTACGCTGGTGACGTGCGGCGGGCCGTTCGACTACGACGTACACGCGTACACGCAGAACGTGGTGGTGGTCGCGCGGCCGGACCAGCCGTGAGGGCGCAGCGGTGAGTGACTCGGGTCAGCAGCGTTCCGCGTCGGGTCCCGACGCGCCGGCCCCGCTGGAGCAGCGGTTCGCCGCAGGCGACGGGAGCGCGCTGCGGGAGGCCTACGACCGGCACGGCGGCGTGGTCTACGCGATCGCGCTGCGCTGCCTGGGGGCGCACCATGACGCCGAGGACGTCACGCAGCAGGTGTTCGTCCGCGCGTGGCGCAGCCGGGCCACCTTCGACCCGCAGCGGGGCGCGCTCGGAGCCTGGCTCGTCGGGATCACCCGTCGCCAGGTCAACGAGCGCCTCGCAGGCCGGATGCGCGACCTGCGGACGGCGGACCGGGCCGGGCACGCGGCGCCCCCGCCGGCTCCGGTACCGGTGTCGGAGCAGGTCGTCGACGCGGTCGTGGTAGCCGACGAGCTCGGCCGGCTCGCGCCGCAGGTGCGCGCCGTGATGCGGCTGGCGTTCTTCGACGACCTCACGCACCAGCAGATCGCGGCGGTCACCGGACTGCCGCTCGGTACGGTCAAGAGCCACCTGCGCCGCGGGCTGGACAGACTGCGACGGGGGTGGGCCGGATGAGCACGCCGCACCCCGATTCCGAGCGCCTGACCCTGGCTGCGCTGCCGGCCGAGCAGTCCGACCCGGACGTGGCGGCCCACGTGCGGGTGTGCGCGCAGTGCCGGGCGGAGGTCGACGCGCTGCGCCGCACCGTGGAGCTGGCGCGCGCCGAGGGGGTGAGTGAGCCGCTGCCGGTCCCACCCACGCGGGTCTGGCAGGCGATCCTGGACGAGATCGCGGACGATCCGGCCGCCGCCGGTGCGGCTCCGGAGCGCGACGGGCGGGCCGGCCACGAGCCGGTCGCCGAGAAGCCCGACGCACCCGACCGCACGCCGGGTGGCGCCGGGTCCGGGCACGGGTCCGCGAATGGCCCCGTCCCGGCGGAGCCCGCCGCCCCGCGGCGCGGGGCCCCGTCGTGGGGGCGCCGGCTCGTCGGCGTCGCGGCGGCCGCGGTCGTCGGCCTCGGGCTCGGGGTCGGCATCGGAGCGGGCGTATCCGGCTCCCGCGACGAGCCCGAGCCGGCCCCCGTCGTCCAGCTCGGCCCGGTCGGCTTCGCCGACCCCACGGCGACGGGCACGGCGGCGATGGTCGACCGTGACGGCGACCGGCGGATGGTCGTCGAGCTGCGCGGGGTGACGAACCTGGCAGGCGGTGACTACCTCGAGGCCTGGCTGATGGATTCCAGCGGCAGCCGGCTGCTGTCCCTGGGGGCGCTGGCCCGGCACGGCGAGGAGTTCCGCGGGGAGTTCACCATCCCCGCCGGGCTGCCGACCGGCGAGTACGACCGGGTGGACGTGTCCGCAGAGCGGTTCGACGGCGACCCCCGGCACTCGACGGTGAGCCTGCTGCGCGGCGACCTGGCCTGACCCGCCGCGATTCCGAGCGAATGCAGCTCTCGCGAACGCTTTCGCTCAGGTCAGGGTCGGCCTGAACCGGGGCGGGCGGCGCTCGCGGAACGCCGCGATGCCCTCCCGGCCCTCCGCGCCGGCCGCCGACTCGGCGATCGCGTCCGCCTCCGCGTCGAGCTGCGCGGCGAGGCCGCGGTCCTCCGCGCGCAGCAGCCGCTTCGTCCGGCCCAGCGCCCCGGTGGGCCCGTCGGCGAGCCGCTGCGCGAGCTCGAGCGCCTGCGCGGACACCTCGTCGTCCGGCACCACCGTCGCGACCAGCCCCCACGCGAGCGCCTCGGCCGCGTCGAGCACCCGGTCGGTGAGCAGGATGTGCCGTGCGCGGGCCGCGCCGACGGCCCGCGGGAGCGTCCAGGTCAGCCCGCCGTCCGGCGTGAGCCCGATCGCGGGATACGCCGGGCGCAGCCGCGTCGAGACGCCCGCCACCGCGATGTCCGCGGCCACCACCAGGCTCATCCCGGCCCCGGCGGCCCAGCCGCGTACCGCAGCGACCACCGGCACCGGCACCTCGACCAGCGCGCGCACGAACTCGTGCAGCTCGCCCGCGAGCGCCCGCAGGGCCGGACCCGCATCCGCCGTTTCCGAGCCCGCCGCCGCGAGCGCACCGACGTCCGCGCCGACGCAGAAGTGCGGGCCCTCCCCCGTGAGCAGCACGGCGCCGACGTCCGGCTCCAGTGCGCGCAGCGCCGCGTTCGCCGCACGCAGGTGGTCGAAGTCGAGGGTTCCGTGCCGCGCAGCGCTGCTCACGGCGCAGCGCAGCACCCGCCCGGTTCGCGTGACGGGACCGCTCGTCGGGCCCGGTCGCGCCGCTGCGGTGTCCGACGGTGAGCTCACAGCCCGAGGTCCCGCCCGACGACCTCTTTCATGATCTCGGTGGTGCCGCCGTAGATCCGCGTGACCCGGGCGTCGGCATACGCGCGGGCGACCGGGTACTCGTTCATGAACCCGTAGCCGCCGTGCAGCTGCAGGCAGCGGTCGAGCGCGCGGCCCTGCAGCTCGGTCGTCCACCACTTGGCCTTGGCCGCGTCCACCGGCGTCAGCTCGCCGTCGTTGAGCGCACGCACGCAGTCGTCGACGTAGTGCTGGGCGACGTCGAGCTCCGTCGCGATCTCGGCGAGGACGAACCGCGAGTTCTGGAACGTCCCGACCGGCTTCCCGAACGCTCGCCGCTCCATGACATAGGCCAGCGTCATCCCGAGCACCGACCGGACCGACGCCACGGCGGCGACCGCGATCGACAACCGCTCCCGCGGCAGGTTCTCGACGAGCTGGACGAACCCCTGCCCCTCCTTCGGCCCGAGCAGGTTCCCGACCGGCACGTGCACATCGTCGAAGAACAGCTCGGCGGTGTCCTGGGCGTGCTGGCCGAGCTTGTCCAGGTTGCGCCCGCGGGTGAACCCGGCCATGCCGCGCTCGAGGATCAGCAGGGACATGCCGCGGTGGCGGTGCCTCGGATCGGTCTTCACGGCGGTGATGACCAGGTCCGCGTGGATCCCGTTGGTGATGAAGGTCTTGCCGCCGTTGACGACGTAGTGGTCGCCGTCGCGGATGGCGCTGCTGGCCATCGACGCCAGGTCCGAGCCGATCCCGGGCTCGGTCATGCCGATCGCGGTGACCAGCTCGCCGGAGACGATGCCGGGCAGCCAGCGCTGCTTCTGTTCCTCGGAGCAGTAGCCGAGGAAGTAGGGCAGGCAGATGTCGTTGTGCAGGGCGATCCCCAGCCCGGCGCCGGCGTCCGGGGTGCGCTGCAGTTCCTCCCCGAGCACGGCGTTGAACCGGAAGTCCGGCACTCCTCCGCCGCCGTAGCACTCCGGCACGTCCATGCCGAGAAATCCCTGCCGACCGGCGATGGTGAACAGCTCGCGGGGTGTGACCCCGGCGGCGCTCCACTCGTCGACGTGCGGGGTGATCTCCTTGTCGACGAATGTACGCACGGATGCGCGGAAGGCCTCGTGGTCGTCGTCGTAGAGCGTGCGGCGCATGCGGCCTCCTCCGTGCCGGCGGGCCACGGCGACGTGGCCGCCCTCATCAGGCTACCGGTGCACCGGAGCCATCCGGGACCCGTGGAGAAACTGCGGAATCGGCGCACCGTGCAAGACCGAGCGCTCGTGCGAGACTGATAGCTATGGCAACTCCCGCCGTGGAACGCCCCGCAGTGACCGGAACCCCGGTCGACGCGCCCCGGGCGAATGGGCGTGTGGCCGCCCCGCCGGCACCACCCGCACCGCCCTCCCCCACGCCGCGCAGTACCGCCCCGCCGCCCGCCCCGGCCGCCTCCGCCCCGGCGGCCCAGGGCGGCTGGGGCATCCCGATGGTCGTGCTGGTCACCGGCATGTTCATGTCGGTTCTCGACGTCAGCATCGTCAACGTCGCGATCCCGACGATGCAGCGCGACTTCGGGTCGACCACCGAGGAGATCCAGTGGGTGGCGACGGCCTACTCGCTGGCGCTGGGCGTGATCGTCCCGGTGAGCGCCTGGGCCGGTGACCGGTTCGGCTCCACGCGCGTCTACAACATCTCCCTGCTCGGCTTCGCCGCCGGATCCGCGCTGTGCGGGTTGGCCTGGAACCTGAACAGCATGATCGTGTTCCGGGTCCTCCAGGCGATCCCGGGTGGTGTGCTGCCCGTGGTGACCCTGACCATCCTCTACCGGATCGTCCCGAGAGAGAAGATCGGGGCGGCGATGGGCATGTACGGCCTCGGCATCATCGTCGCGCCTGCCGTCGGGCCCACGCTGGGTGGCTACCTCGTGGAGTACGTCGACTGGCGGCTGATCTTCTTCATCAACGTGCCCGTCGGCATCGTCGGCTTCTTCGCGGCGCTGGTGGTGCTGCCCCGCTTCCCCGGAGTCCGCTCGGGGAACTTCGACGTGTGGGGCTTCCTCGCCATCGCCACCGGCCTGTTCACGCTGCTGTTGGCGCTGACCGAGGGCCAGGACTGGGGCTGGACGTCCTACAAGGTGCTCATCCTGCTCACGGTGGCCGTGCTCAGCCTCGCGCTGTTCATCGTGATCGAGCTCGAGGTCGACAATCCGCTGCTGGACGTGCACGTCTTCCGCTACTGGGCGTTCACCAACTCGCTGCTGCTCATCTCGGTGCTGTCGGTCGGCCTGTTCACCGTGCTGTTCTACATCCCGCTCTACCTGCAGCAGTCCCAGGGCCTCGGCGCCTTCGAGGCAGGCCTGCTCCTGCTGCCGCAGGCGCTGGTCATGGCGGTGTGCATGCCGGTCGCCGGCCGGGTGTACGACCGCTTCGGCCCGCGCTGGCCGGCCGTGATCGGGCTGTCGATCGTCGCCTGGGGCACCTACGAGCTGCACGTGCTGACCCTCGAGACCTCGCACGAGCACCTGATCTGGCTCCTCGCCCTGCGCGCGGGCGGCATGGGCATCGCCATGATGCCGATCATGACGGGCGGCATCGCCGCGGTCCCGCCGTCGATGGTCAGCAAGGCGAGCGCGTTCAACAACGTCGTGCAGCGCACGTCGGCCGCGCTGGGCCTGGCCATCCTCACCGCGATGGTGTCCCGGTCGCAGGCCCAGCTCTCCGCGGACCGGTCTGCGCTGGTCCCGCAGGACGCAACGATGCCGGTGCTCGGGTCCGGCCCTAACGGCAGCCTCGCAGGGATCTACGCCACCTACACCCAGTTGCAGACCCAGGTGTTCGTCGAGGCGATGGACGGGCTGTTCATGGTCACCGCTGTGATCACCGCGGTGGGGATCGGGCTCGCCTTCCTCCTGCGCTCCGGCCCGGCGCCCAAGGCGGCCGGCGAGGCCGTCCACGTGGAGATGGGCTAACTCGGTGCGTTCTCGCAGCCATCTCATCGCCACGTAGAGGTATCACCGTCGCCCCGCCGCGCCTCTATTCGACATCAAGACCGCGACGCCTGCAGCGGCAACGGGTGGCGCCGTGCATTCTGCACGCGCGCTCCTCTGGGCGTGCTCGATCTACGTCGCGCTGCTCGTGGTACTCCTCGCCGACCGAACAGGCGACGCCGGCGTGCTGCGGTGGTTCGGCGCCGCCGTGCTCGCGGGTCTGGTGGCGGTGCTGCTGCATCGCGGCGGCCTGCTCCGCCGCAGGCCACGGGTCTACCTGAGCCATCGGCGGTCCGACTCGGCGGCCGAGGCCGCCGGCGTCGTCGCGGCACTGCGCCGCCGGCACGGCCGGCGCGCCGTCGTGGTCGGGCCGCCCCCCGTCCGCTGGGGGGCCTCACTGCGCGACGAGGTCCGGCACGCGATCTGGGGCTGCGACGTCGTCTGCGTCGTGATCGGCACGGACTGGATCACCAGCACCAACGGCACCGGCCGCCGGCGGCTGATGCTCGTGCGCGACCCGGTGCGGGTCGAGGTCGAGACGGCGCTTCTGGCCGGGATCGCGACGGTTCCGGTGCTGGTGGGCGGCGCGGCGGCGCCCGACCCGGACGACCTGCCGGAGACGATGCGCGAGCTGGCGCACCAGGTCCCGGTCGTGGTTCCCGCCGGCCCGGATCCGGCGCGTCACGCGGACCTGATCACCCGGCTCGAGACGCTCGCGGACCTCGCCGCGCGGACGGCGCGGCCCCGGTGGGGCCACCGCATGGCGCTGGTGGGCGTGGCGTTCGCGCTGCTGGTGCCGTTCGGCGTCCGGTTCGCCCTGGACGCAGTCGGGGGCGTCGGGTACCTCGACGAGCCGACGGTGGCCCCGGACGGCGTGCACGTCGTCGCGATCGTGCGCGGCGGGCTGTGGGCGCCCCCGGCGCTGCGGATCTGGAACAGCCTCACCGGAGGGACGGAGGCCGAGTACCGCTACGGCACCGAGGAGCCCGCGGCAGCCGCGCTGGCGTGGTCGCCCGACAGCCGGAGCGTGGCCGTCGGCGCCGACGACGGCAGCCTCACCCTCCGGGCGGCCGACACGCTGACCGCGATGCGCAGTCTCGCCGGCTACCGCGGCTCGTTCCGCGCCACCGGCCTCGACTGGTCCCCCGACGGCACCCGCCTGGCCGCCGTCGACGGCACGGGCACGCTGCAGGTCTGGCGGGCGGGCGACGGTGCGCTGATCGGCGCGACACCGGTGTTCACGAGCTACACCGGGCGCGTCGCGTGGTCTCCGCGGTCCGACGCCGTCGCGGTGCACTGCGACGACGGAGAGCGACCTGGCGGTCGTCGAGGTATCGGGGGTCGGGCGCGGGCCCGGTGCGGCGCCTCGCCGGGCCTGGACCGGCGAGCAGCATCGCCTGGGCGCCGGACGGGACGGCGCTGGCCGCCGGGTACGCGGCGGCCCCGCACCTCGTGCTGTTCCGGCGCACCGACGAGGGCTTCACGCCGCAGGCCGTCGCCCGGCAGGACGCCCACACCGGAGCCCTCGCCTGGTCCCCGGACGGAACGGCGATCGCGACCGTGAGCACCGCACCGTCCGGGGACGGCGTCGTGCGCGTCTTCGACGGCCGCACCGGTGCCCCGATCGGTCGCTTCCCCGGGGGCCCGGCGCTTCTGCAGAACCCGGTGTGGTCCCCCCGCGGCGACAGCGTCGCGGTCGCGGACGGCGCCGGGATCGTCACGTGGCCCGTGCACGGCGCGGCGCCGAGCCGGTGGGAGAGCCCGCAGCAGCCCTACGGCTCGCGCGTCCTCGCCTGGACCGCCGACGGCCGCGTGCTCGCGGCCGGTGGCCGGGACCACGTCGTGCGGGCGTGGCGGGCCGGACGCCCGGAGCCGGTCGCCGTGTGGGCCGTCACCCCGTGGGCGATGCTGGTGCGCTGAGACGCGCCGACCGACCGATGAGTCTGGTCAGCCGTTCTTGTGGATCTTCACCGTGACGTTCATGCCCGGTACCAGGTTCAGCCCCTGCAGGTCGTCGATCGAGATCTTGACCGGGATCACCTGCGTCACCTTCTGGAACGTCCCGGACGAGTTCGACTGCGGGAACAGCGAGAACACCGCCGCCGCGCCGCCCTGGATCTCCCGGACGGTGCCGTGGAAGTCGTTGCCCGGGTAGGCGTCCACGGTGAAGTCCACGCGCTGCCCCGACGTGGATCGGGTCGATGTCGGTCTCGTCCACCCGGGCCGTGACGTAGACCTTCGAGAAGTCGTAGGCGATCGCGAGCTGCGTCCCGGCCGTGACGAACGCACCCTCCACGCCGTTGTCGACCGCGACGGTCCCGTCCGCGGGTGCCCGGATCGACTGCTGCGGCTGCACGAACCCGCCGTTGACCTTGATCCGGCCCACCACCTGGTCTTCGGTCAGCTCCGCGCCCTGCGTCGCGCGCCAGTCGATCAGCGTCCCGCTCGCCGGGGCGTTGACCGCGAGCTTGTCGCCGTCGATCTGCGCGTTGTCCGTGGTGACGTAGTTGCGCGCGTCCAGGAAGTAGCTCGCCGCGAACACCCCGGCCGCGAGGAGCGCGAGCACCAGGATGACCAGCAGCGCGACCCGCGTGGACCGCTTGAGACCGCGCTTGCCTGCCGGCTTCTCGGGCGCGGCGGTGTCGGCGCCGTCGGCACCCGGACCGCCCGGATCCGTGGCGGTCCCCCCCGAAGGGGACCCGTCGTTCGGGCTCGACATGGTCCCGCCTCCCTCTCCGTCCCGCCCCGGTCAGTGACTCTACCTGTGGATCATCACCTTGCTCCGCTGCGGCGTTGATCTACAGGACACGCTCAGCGACCGGTGGGCACGACGACCTCGTCGCCCTCCGACAGCCCCGAGAGCACCTGTGTGTAGGTGTCGCCGACCACGCCGGGCGTGATGTCGACGACCCGCTGGCCGTCGAACCGCTGCACGGTCACCTGCGTCCGGCCGCCCTGGCGGTGGATCGCCGCGTTGGGCACGGCGAGCACGTCGCGCAGCTCGTCCGTCACCACCGACGCCTGGGCCGTCAGCCCGTTGCGCAACCGCGGGTCGGACTGGCTCAGCCCGACGGTCGCGTAGTAACTGATCACGCCGGAGAGCGCCGACGCGGACGGTGACACACCCACCACCGTACCGGGCAGGGTCAGGTCCGGGACGGCGTCGAAGCGCACGTCCACCCGTTGGTTGGGTGCCACGCGCACCGCGTCCGACTCCGCGAACGGCACGACCGCCTCGAAGGTGTCGACGTTGTTGAACACGATGAACTGCGTCCCTCCCGGCCGGGTGATGACGCCCGCCGACCCGTTCGCCGACGAGCCGGCCCCGGGGATGGCTCCCTCGCTGCCCGGCGCGAGCGGGGTCGTGCCCGAGCTGGGGGCGAGGACCTCATCGACGGCGCCGTTGACGGCCGAGATCGTGCCGTCCGCGGGGGCACGCAGGACGGTGTCGTCGACGTCCTTCTGCGCCGCGGCGACCGCGGCCTGGGACGCCGCCACGAGCCCGCGCTGCTGCGCGATCAGCGACGGCCGGTCCGTCGAGGCCGAGTCGAGGTTGTTCTGCGCGGTGACGAGGCCCTGCCGGGCGTTCTCGACCTGCACCCGGCCCGCGGCCTCGTCGACGTCGCGCCGGTTCTGTGCGGCGTCCAGCGCCGTCTTGCTGGCCTCGACCTGCCGCTCGGCCTGGGTGAGCGCCGACTGAGCGGTCGCCACCTGGGAGCAGGCGGGGTTCGCCGACGCGGCGGACGACGACACGAGCGAGCCGGCGAGGCTGCCCGCGGCCTTCAGCGCGGCCTCGATCTTCTTCTTGTGCTCCTCCGCGGAGTCGTCGTGACCGTCGCCGTCGGAGTCGGTGTGCCCCAGGATCCCCGACAGCAGGCCCGACGTGTCGACCGACGCGCTCGAGGGGTGCCGCCGGACGCCGCGCACGCCTTCTCGGCCTGGTCCAGCTGGTCCTGGATGTCGTCGCGCGCGTCCTTGTCGAAGTCGAGCTGCTTCTCCGCGCGATCCACAGCCGACTGGTCCGCGTCGACCTGCGCGCTCGCCTGGTCCTGCGTCGCGTCGAGGATCGTGCCCGCCTGGTCCGTCGTGTTCTGCGCACCCGTGACGGTGGTGGCGTTGACCAGCCGGTTCAGCGCGGCCTGCTGGGAGGCGAGCTGGCCCTGCTGCTGCTCGAGCACGTGCCGCGCCGGCGCATCGTCGACGGTCGCGAGCACCTCACCGGCGGTGACCTTCTGGCTAACCTTGACGTCGACGGACTTGAGCTGGCCGCCCTTGAGAAACCCGAGGTTCTGCTCGGTGACCGCGGTCAGCGCGCCGGACGACGTGACGGCGGTGGTCACGCTCGTCCGCTGGACGCGGACGGTTGGCGGGGTGGGCGGCGCGGACGACGTCGTGCACGCCACGAGCGTGCCCGCGACCAGCACGATCGGCACGGCCGTCCGGGCGATGCGCCGGAGCAGGACGTCCCGCGGGCTCAGGGATCGGCGGTGCCGGGTGCGCGGGGCGGGCTCGGCGGAGATGACCTCCGTGGGCGCGTCGACCGCCTTGTCGACCGCCACCGGGACGGCCGCCCCTGGATCGTCGGGCGCCGGCTTGTCGAACAGCGACCGGTCGACTCGCGGCACAGGGGATGGCGCGTTGGTCTCTGGCACGCGTGATCCTCCACCGGGTGACGAGGGGAGTTCCCCGACGACGGCGGGTGGGGACCGACCACGCTCCGCCACCCGATGGATGGAACATACAAGCGTCGTCGGGGACGCTCGATCACGGGTTGTGCTCGTGACGTCCCCGTGACGTGGGATCTACTCAGGGATCTCCACCGGGCGGCCGGTGCGGGCGGCCTCCACGACGGCGTCGACGACACGCAAGGTGTCGAGCCCATCACGACCCGAGCAGATCGGCGCCGCTGCGCCGCGGATGACGTCGACGAAGTGCGCGACCTGGTTCGCCAGCGGGTCGCTGCGCTCGAGCGCCACGCTGGTCGAGGTGAACGGCTCCCACCACGACCGCGGGCCGGGGTAGGCGCGCAGCCGCATCGTGGGCACGGAGAGTGACCCGGCGGTGCCCGGCGACGGCGATGCGGACCGGCGGGGTCAACCGGCGGCCTGCGTCAACCGGTGCAGTCCCTGGATCGCGAGCGTGTAGCCGAGGACGCCGAACCCGATCACCACGCCCCGCGCGACGGGCGAGATGAAGGAGTGGTGCCGGAACTCCTCGCGGGCGTGGACGTTCGAGATGTGGCACTCGATCACCGGGAGGCTCGCGCCCTCGATCGCATCGCGGATCGCCACGGACGTGTGGGTGTGCGCGCCCGGGTTGTACACCGCGCCGATCGACTCCCCCGCCTTCACCGCGGCGCCCGTCTCGTGGATCCAGTCGATGATCTGGCCCTCCCAGTTGGACTGGCGGAACACCACGTCCAATCCGAGCTTCCCGGCCTCCTGGCGGCACATCTCCTCGACGTCCGCGAGCGTGGTGTGCCCGTACACCTCGGGCTTGCGCGTACCGAGCAGGTTGAGGTTGGGGCCGTTGAGCACCAGGACAGACGCCATCACTCGCACCTTTCGTCGTCGGGTCCCAGCTCACCAGTCGGATCCGTACGGGTGCGACGTTCTTCCGTTCAGTGACCGGCAGGGGGCGTCGCATTGTGCGACATGTGCGGGGGCGGGCAGGGCTAGCGTCGTCCGCGCGGCCGGGTCGGCCGGGCCCGGCCGGGAGCCTCGGGAGGCAATCGGATGAAGGCGCTGGTCTACCACGGTCCCGGCAGCAAGGCCTGGGAGGACGTGCCCGACGCCGCGACGGCCGCGTCCTCGGCCACGAAGCGGTCGGCACCGTCACCGAGGTGGGTGGTGCACGTACTGCCAGCGCGGCATGCCCTCGCACTGTCAGAACCTCGGCGGCATCGGCTGGATCTTCGGCCACCTGATCGACGGGACGCAGGCCGAGGCCGTGCCTGTGCCGTTCGCCGACCGCCCACCGGCTACGAGGTCGGTGTGCTGGCCGGCAACGTGCGCCCCGGGCACACGGTGGTGGTCGTGGGGGCCGGGGCCGTCGGGCTCGCCGCGGTGCTCACCACCGGGCTGTGGGGTGCCTCGCGGGTCATCGCGGTCGACCCCGACAAGTTCCGGCTGACCAAGGCGCTGGAGTTCGGCGCCACGGACGCGGTCGAGGCCGGCCCGGGGACGGTCGCGGACGTGCTCGCCCTGACCGACGGCCTGGGCGTCGACGTCTCGATCGAGGCCGTGGGCTACCCGGAGACGCTGCAGACGGCCGCGGCTCTGGTCCGTCCGCCCGGGCGGCACGATCGCGAACATCGGCGTGCACGGGGTGCGGTCTCGACGAGATCGACCAGGCGTACGAGGTGTTCGGCGATGCGGCCGCCCACGAGGCACTCAAGGTCGTGATCACAACAGGGTGATGCTCGGGTTCGCGATCGCTACAGAGTGATGTGGTGGACCGCACGGTTGACGGCTGTACTGAACAGGGGAAGAGCGGCGACCATATTGTCGTGACGATCCTTCGCGCCCTCGTGCTGGCGATCACCCTCGTCGGCACCCTGTTCGGTACCGCCACCGCCGCGACCGCGGCCCCGGCGACCACTGCCGCCCCTTCTGCCGCTGCTGCCGCTGCCAAGGTCCCCTGCGGGCCGACGGCCCGGGCCTGCGTGCGGCTCTCGACCAACCAGGCCTGGCTGTTGCGCGGCGGCAAGGTCGTCTCCGGGCCGGTGCCGATCAGCCACGGGCGCACGGGCTTCGTCACGCCGACCGGGACGTTCCGGGTCTCGTTCAAGAACGAGGACCACATCAGCTCCGTCTACAACCAGCCGATGCCCTTCTCCGTGTTCTTCAACGGCGACATCGCCTTCCATCAGGGGTCGGTGCGCGTGAAGTCGCACGGGTGCGTCCACCTGACCGCGTCGGCGGCGCGCGCGTTCTTCGCCGAGCTGGCGCCGGGAGACCGGGTTCAGGTCGTGGCCTGAGCGCCATTTCTCCGATCACCCGGGCGAGCCCCCGGGTGGCGCCAGAGGATGTCGCAGTGCAACGAGGCGCTCCTCCGGCGGTTACGGCGACGATTCCCCGTACGGCCGATTTGCCTTTCCTGGATTGAGGCAGCACAATCAGCCACCGACCGCTGGGACCGATCGAAACGGATGTGGCAATGGCTCAGAAGGTGGACGTGCGATTCGTCGACGACCTCGACGGCTCCGAGGCGTCCGGTACCGTCTCGTTCGCGCTCGACGGGCGCGCGTACGAGATCGACCTTTCCGACGACAACGCGGCGCGGCTGCGCGACTCGCTCGCGACGTTCATCGCCTCGGCGCGCCGCACCGGCGCCCGGCGCTCCCGTGGCCAGCGCAGCAGCACGTCGGAGGCCCCCGCCGCGCCCGCCCGACCGAGTCGCGAGGCGACCGCCGCGATCCGTACGTGGGCGCGCCAGAACGGGCATGAGGTCTCCGAGCGCGGCCGGATCCCGAAGGCCGTGGTCGAGGCCTACCATTCGGCGCACTGACGTCGGAGCGCGCCACGCGGTGGCGCCCGGTGGGGCAGACTGAGCCCTGATGGACCTCACGCTCGACGAGGAGTACGCCGCACTACGCGAGACCGTCGCGGATTTCGCCCGGACCGCGGTCGCACCGGTCATCGGCGATCTCTACGAACGCGGCGAGTTCCCCTACGACCTCGTCCGGCGGATGGGCGCAATGGGCCTTTTCGGGCTGCCCCTCGCCGAGGAACACGGCGGGATGGGCGGCGACTACTTCGCGCTCTGCATCGCGTTGGAGGAACTCGCCCGCGTCGACTCCTCGGTGGCGATCACCCTGGAGGCGGCCGTCTCACTGGGCGCCATGCCGATCGCCCGGTTCGGGACGCCCGCGCAGAAGGCACGTTGGCTTCCCCGGCTCGCCGCAGGAAAGGGGCTCGGCGCATTCGGGCTCACCGAGCCGGCGGGTGGCTCGGACGCCGGAGCCACCCGCACCACCGCCCGGCTCGACGGCGGCGAATGGGTGATCAACGGCGCGAAGAGCTTCATCACCAATTCCGGTACCGCGATCACCGACCTCATCACGGTGACGGCGGTGACCGGGGAGCGCGACGGTCGCAAGGAGATCTCCGCGATCGTCGTCCCGACCGGCACGCCGGGCCTCACCGTCTCCGAGAAGTACTCCAAGGTCGGCTGGGCGGCGTCGGACACGCGCGGCCTGTTCTTCGACGACGTGCGGGTGCCCGCGGAGAACCTGCTCGGCGAGCAGGGCCGCGGGTACGCACAGTTCCTCGCGATCCTCGACGAGGGGCGGGTCGGGATCGCCGCGCTCGCGGTGGGGCTCGCGCAGGGGTGCGTCGACGAGTCCCTGCGCTACGCCGGGGAGCGGATGTCCTTCGGGCGGCGGATCGGCGAGTACCAGGCCGTGCAGTTCACGATCGCGGACATGGAGGCCCGGGCACACACCGCGCGGCTGGCCTACTACGCCGCGGCGGCGCGGATGCGGCGCGGTGAGCCGTTCAAGAAGGAGGCGGCGATCGCGAAGCTCGTCGCCTCGAATGCCGCGATGGACAACGCGCGGGCGGCCACCCAGGTCTTCGGCGGCTACGGGTTCATGAACGAGTACCCCGTCGGCCGCTTCTACCGGGACGCGAAGGTGCTGGAGATCGGCGAGGGGACCTCGGAGATCCAGCGCATGGTGATCGCCCGTGAGCTGGGGCTGTAGAACTCCCCTGGCCGCTCTCTCGGACAGGTGACGCGAACGCATCGGACGTGCATGGGAAAGGTCACGCACGGCGCGGTCGACAGACGCCGCAGCCTCCCCCAGGGTATGAGGACGGGCGCAGACGACGGCCCGTGCACGCGTCCACCGGTGACGCGGGCCTGCAGCGCCGCGGGAGGAGATACCGGATGGACACGGTGTACGTGATCCGCCTCGTGGTCGGGTTGGCGATGACGGTGGCCGCGCTCGCGGTCTCGGGGCGGCGGGCCTACTGGCTCTACCGGCTGATGCGGACCGGCCAGCGGGCCGACGACCGCAAGGACCAGCTCGGCGCGCGCCTGCGCGCGCAGCTGGTGGAGGTGTTCGGCCAGCGCAAGCTGCTGCGGTGGTCCGTGCCGGGTCTCGCGCACCTCTTCACGTTCTGGGCCTTCGTGATCCTGGCGTCGGTCTACCTCGAGGCGTACGGGGCGTTGTTCGACCCCGGCTTCCACATCCCGCTGATCGGCCGCTGGCCGGTGCTGGGGTTCGTGCAGGACACGATCGCGGTGCTGGCGCTGGTCTCGCTCGGCGTCTTCGCGGTGATCCGGATCCGCAACGCGCCCGAGCGGAAGGCGCGGGCGTCACGGTTCTACGGGTCGCACACCGGCGGGGCCTGGCTGATCCTCTTCATGATCTTCAACGTGCTGTGGACGATGTTCCTGTTCCGCGGCGCGAGTGCGGCGCTGGGCGTGCTCCCCTACACGTCGGGGGCGTGGGCGTCGATCGGGGTCGGCCACCTGCTGTCCGGCCTGTCGACGGGCGCGCTGGAGGTGCTCGAGAGCGTCGGGCTGTTGCTGCACATCGGCGTGATGCTCGCCTTCACGATCATCATCGTCTACAGCAAGCACCTGCACATCTTCCTCGCGCCGGTCAACGTCTCGGCCAAGCGGCTGCCGAAGGCGCTCGGCCCGCTGGAGCCGGTCCGGCACGAGGGCAAGCCGATCGACTTCGAGGACCCGCCGGAGGACGCCACCTTCGGGCGCGGGAAGGTGGAGGACTTCACCTGGAAAGGGATGCTCGACTTCGCCACCTGCACCGAGTGCGGCCGCTGCCAGTCGCAGTGCCCGGCGTGGAACACCGGGAAGCCGCTGTCGCCCAAGCTCGTGATCATGGACCTGCGCGACCACCTGATCGCCAAGGCGCCCTACCTCATCGGCGGCCAGGAGGCCCCGGAGGAGGGCACGATCGACTTCGCCGCCACCGGCAGCGACGGTCACCACGGAGTGCCGGAGTCGGGGTTCGGCCGGGTGCCCGGGTCCGGGCCGGAGCAGGCTGCGCGCCCCCTGGTCGGGACGGCCGAGGCAGGCGGCGTGATCGACCCGGACGTGCTGTGGTCGTGCACCACCTGCGGGGCGTGCGTGGAGCAGTGTCCCGTCGACATCGAGCACGTCGACCACATCGTCGACATGCGCCGCTACCAGGTGCTGATCGAGTCGGAGTTCCCCTCTGAGCTCGGGGTCCTCTTCCGCAACCTGGAGAACAAGGGCAACCCGTGGGGGCAGAACGCCCGCAACCGGCTGGACTGGACGAAGAACCTCGACTTCGACGTGCCGGTCTTCGACGGTGAGCTGGCGCCGGAGACGGAGTACCTGTTCTGGGTCGGGTGCGCGGGCGCGTTCGACGACAAGGCGCAGAAGACCGTGCGCGCCACGGCGGAGCTGCTGCACCGCGCCGGGGTGGACTACGTCGTGCTCGGCCCGGAGGAGACCTGCACCGGTGACCCCGCGCGGCGGTCGGGCAACGAGTTCGTGTTCCAGATGCTCGCGGCGCAGAACGTCGAGGTGCTCAACGCCCTCTTCGAGGGTCGCGCACCCGGCACGCGCAAGATCGTCACCACCTGCCCGCACTGCTTCAACACCCTGGGCCGCGAGTATCCCCAGTTGGACGGCCACTACGAGGTCGTGCACCACACCCAGCTGCTCAACACCCTCGTGCGGGAGGGCAGGCTCGTCCCGGTCGCGACGCCGGACGGCGAGCTCGCGGACGTGACGTACCACGACCCGTGCTACCTGGGCCGGCACAACGAGGTCTACGCCGAGCCGCGCGAGCTCGTCGGCGCCTCCGGCGTGCGCCTGACGGAGATGCCTCGCCATGCGGACCGCTCCTTCTGCTGCGGCGCGGGCGGCGCGCGCATGTGGATGGAGGAGAAGATCGGCAAGCGGGTCAACCTGGACCGCGTCGACGAGGCGCTCGGCACCGGCGCGGAGAAGATCGCCACCGGCTGCCCGTTCTGCCGGGTCATGCTGTCGGACGGCCTCACCCAACGCCAGAGCGAGGAGCGGGGAACCGAGGTCGAGGTCCTCGACGTCGCCCAGCTCCTGCTGGCCGCGGTCACTCGCGGCGGCCCCGGCCCGGACGGCCCCGCCCCGGACGATGCCGTCGACGCGCTCGGCGCCGGCGCCCCGGGGGTGGAGACCACTCCCCTGCCCGGCACGCAGGTCAACGGCTCGGGGCCGGCATCCACGATCAGCGCGGACTCCCTCGACTCGGACCCGCCGCGCTGACCCCGCGCCACCCGCCCGACCCCGCGCCACCCTCCTCCACCCCGCGCCCGCCATAGCCGGCGCGGGGTGCACAACCCCGGCGCTCCGTCCGGAACCCGGCGCGGAGTGCAGCGCCGGCGCGCGGGGAGTGGTTGGGTGTGCGCGTAGCTTTCGCTCGGATTCGGGCGGCTACGACGAACGCCCCGCAAGCTCCAGGAACGGCGCCAGCGCCTCCGGGTTGCGCAGGGCCCCGCTGCTCACCGCCTTCGCCGGGTCCACGCCCGCGAGGATCCGCTTCACCGGGACCTCGCACTTCTTCCCGCTCAGCGTCCGCGGCACCTCGTCGACCAGCACGAACCGGTCCGGGACGTGCCGCGGCGAGAGTTCCTTGCGCAGCGTGGCACGGATGGCGGGCTCGACGTCCCCGAGCGACGCGCCGTCCGCGAGCACGACGAAGCACAGCAGTACGCCCTCCTCGGCCGAGCCGAGTGCGGTGGTGTCGACCACCAGCGAGTCGACCACCTCGTCGAAGCCCTCGATCACGGCGTACAGGTCGGCCGTGCCCATCCGGACGCCCCCGCGGTTCAGCGTGGAGTCGCTGCGCCCGCTGATCACGAACGAGCCGCGCGGCGTGGCGCGCACCCAGTCGCCGTGCCGCCAGCGACCCGGGAAGTCGGCGAAGTAGGCCTCGCGCAGCCGCGTGCCATCGGGGTCGGCCCAGAACGCGACCGGCATCGACGGCATCGGCTGGTTGATCACCAGCTCGCCGACGTCGACGGGATCGTCACTCAGCGCGACGTCGCATCCCTTCTCGTCCACCGCGTGGACGTCCGCGCCCAGCGCCGCGCAGGACAGCTCCCCCAGCCACACTGGCACGGTCGGTGCGCTGGCGAGGAACGCCGTGCAGACGTCCGTACCGCCGGACACGGAGCAGATCTGCACGTGCTCGCCGACAGCCGCGGCGATCCAGGTGAACTGCTCGGGCGAGAGCGGCGAGCCGGTGGACCCGAGCGCCTGCATGGCCGACAGGTCGTGGGTGTCTCCGGGCGTCAGCCCCGCCTTCTGGCACGCCTGCAGGTAGGGCGCGGACGTGCCGAACAGGCCCACCCGGTGACGCTCGACGACGGCCCACAGCGCACCCATGTCGGGGTGGCCCGGGCTGCCGTCGTAGAGCACGACCGTCGCGCCGACCAGCAGGCCCCCGACCAGGTAGTTCCACATCATCCAGCCGGTGGTGGTGAACCACAGGAACCGGTCGCCTGGGCCCAGGTCGTGCTGGAACGCGAGCGCCTTGAGGTGCTCGACGACGATCCCGCCGTGCGACTGCACGATGCCCTTGGGCAGCCCGGTCGTCCCCGACGAGTAGAGCACCCACAGCGGGTGGTCGAACGGGACGGGCGTGAACTCCAGCGGCGCAGCGGTGGCGGTGAGCTCTGCCCACGGGAGCGTGCCGTCGAGCGTCGCCCCGGGGTCGAGGTGCGGCACCAGCACTGTGGCCCGCAGCGTCGGCAGGGCCTTCTGGAGAGCTCCGACGGTCTCCCGCACGTCGAACCGCTTGCCGTTGTAGCGGTATCCGTCGACGGCGACGAACACGGTCGGTTCGATCTGGGCGAAGCGGTCGAGCACCGCCCGCGTCCCGAAGTCCGGTGAGCACGACGACCACACCGCACCCAGCGACGCCGTCGCGAGGAAGGCGACGAGGGTCTCGACGGAGTTGGGGACGAGCGCGACGACCCGGTCGCCCCGCCCGACGCCGGCCGCGACCAGCCCCGCGCGGGCGCGGGCGACGAGGTCGCGCAGCTCAGCGTGGGTGACCTCCCGTTCGGTCCCGTCCTCCACGACCGCGACGGCAGCGATGTCGTCGTCGCCCCGACCCGGCCCGGGGGTCAGGGCGTGCTCGGCGTAGTTGAGCGTCGATCCCGGGAACCACTCGGTGCCGGGCATCTCGCGGCGGCCCAGCGTCGCGGTCGGCGGGTCGTGAAAGATCACACCGAGGTGGTCGGCGAGCGCGGACCAGAAGCCGTCGAGGTCGCGGACCGACCACGTGTGCATGCCCGCGTAGTCCAGGTCGTCGGCGGGGAAGTCGGAGCTGACGTCGCGGTGCTCCCGCACCCACCGCGCGAAGCCTGCGATGCGCGACTCGCGCGCCGCGTCCGGATCGGGCGTCCACAGGACGGCGGGGGCCTGCGCGGCATCGTCGACAGCATCCACCCGGCCATTCCACTGCACGCCTCCCCGCCCGTCGAGACCCCGGGGCCGCTGAGGCGCCTCTCAGCCCGTCCGCCAGCCGGGGGAGGTACCGTCTCCCAAGGTCATCACCAGCCATGTTCATGAGAAGCAGTAGCGGGACAGCGTCCTCAGCCCTGACGAAGGGGTCGCGACAGTGGCAACCTCGAAGCAGCGGTGACGATGCTCGAGCTCGCGGACGTCACCAAGATCTACAGCACCGGCGCCGTCGAGGTGCGCGCGCTCGACGGGGTATCGCTGCGCGTCGACGAGGGCGAGATGGTCGCGATCATGGGCCACTCGGGTTCCGGCAAGTCGACGATGATGAACATCCTCGGCTGCCTGGACGCACCCACCAGCGGCCACTACCGGCTCGACGGCGTGGACGTCGGCGGCCTGACCGATAACCAGCTGGCCGCGATCCGCAACCGCAAGATCGGCTTCGTCTTCCAGTCGTTCAACCTGCTGCCCCGCACCAGCGCGCAGCGCAACGTGGAGCTGCCCCTGGTCTACGCGGGCGAGGGCGACCGGGCGGCCCGCGCGAAGGCGGCACTGGAGCGCGTCGGGCTCCGGGAGCGGGCCGGGCACATGCCCAACGAGCTCTCCGGCGGCCAGCAGCAGCGCGTCGCGATCGCCCGCGCGCTGGTCAACGACCCGGCGATGATCCTCGCCGACGAACCGACGGGCGCGCTGGACAGTGTCTCGACCGGCGAGGTGATGCAACTGCTCGTCGAGCTCAACGATGCGGGCCGGACGATCGTGATCATCACCCACGAGGACGACGTCGCGAGCTTCACGACCCGCGTGGTGCGCCTCGACGACGGCCGCATCGTCGACGACGTCCCGCACACGCGCGGGGTGCGGCTGTGAACCTCGTCGAGGCGCTGCGGATCGCCCTGCGCGCCCTGCGGGCGAACCGGCTGCGCTCGGTGCTCACGACCACCGGCATCATCATCGGGGTCTCGGCGGTGATCGTGCTGGTCGCGCTGGGCAACGGCATCCAGGCCGGGTTCACCGAGCAGTTCTCCGCGCTGACCACGCAGATCACGGTCACACCGTCGGAGGGCGACCGGTCCGCACAGCCACTGACCGACGCCGACGCCGAGGCGCTCGCGGACCGCTCCGTGGCACCGGACGTCGCGTCCGTCACCCCGCTGATCACCGGCAGCGCGCTGCTGCAGCAGCGGGGCCAGGTCGGCTACCGCACGGGGATCACCGGCACCACCGCGAACTACGCGGACGTGACCAACCTCGACCTGGTCGTCGGCTCGTTCTTCGACGAGCAGCAGGAGCGGTCCAAGGCGAAGGTCGTGGTGCTCGGACCGCGGCCGGTCACCGAGCTGTTCGAGGGCAACGCCGGGGAGGCGATCGGGCAGCGCATCCGGATCGGCCGCACGACCTTCCGGGTGATCGGCGTCGCCAAACCGGCGCAGAACGACGACGTCGCGTACCTGCCGTTCGACGCCGCGCGCAGCTACGTGCTCGGCGGCACCGACGAGGTCGACAGCGTCATCGTCTCCGCCGGGTCGGCCCAGGCCGTGCCCGCGGCCCTGCAGCAGGTGACGTCGATCCTCGACGAGCGTCACCGGATCACCGACTCGACCGAACGCGACTTCGACGCCCGTGCCCAGCAGGACTTCATCGACCAGGCGTCCCAGTTCCTGACCTTCCTCACGCTGTTCACCAGCGCGATCGCCGGCATCTCGCTGGTCGTCGGCGGGATCGGCGTCGCGAACATCATGCTGGTGTCGGTCACGGAGCGGACCCGGGAGATCGGGATCCGCAAGGCCATCGGCGCCACCCGCCGGGCGATCCTGCAGCAGTTCCTGCTGGAGTCGACCGTGCTGGCCGGGCTCGGCGGGATGCTCGGCGTGCTGGTGGGGCTGGGCATCTCGTTCATCGGCGGGCTGGTTCTCCCCCGGGCCGTCCCGGACTTCCCCACCCCGTCGGTCTCGCCGGGCTCGGTGGTGCTCGCGCTGACGGTCAGCCTGCTGATCGGGCTGGTCGCCGGCGGCTACCCGGCCAACCGCGCCGCCCGGCTGCGGCCGATCGAGGCGCTGCGCTACCAGTGATCCGACCGCTCCCCCGAGATCCGAAGGAGATTTCATGAGTCCGGCCGTCGCGACGACGCTGCGGCGTCACCGCAGGCTCCTGCTCGTCGCGATCGCCGTGATCCTCATCGTGGCGATCTCGGTCGTGGCCGTCAGCTGCACGGGCAACAACGAGCCCGGACCGCCGACGGTCACGGTCGACCGCGGCACGGTGGCCCTGGCGGTGTCGGCGTCGGGCTCCATCGCCCCGTCCGGCCGGCAGAGCCTCGGATTCGCCGACGGCGGGACCGTCACGCAGGTGCTGGTCAACGTCGGCGACCGGGTCCAGCCCGGCCAGGTGCTCGCCCGGGTCGACGACACGGTGGCCCGCCAGACCCTCGCCCAGCGCCAGGCGACCCTCAACCAGCAGCTCGCGACACTGAACAAGCTGCTCGGCGGCAACACGGTCGAGGCGGCGCAGGCCTCGCTCGACAAGGCCCAGGACATCGAGCGGGCGACGCGCCGTCAGGTGGACGCGACGAACTCCGCCAACCGGTCCGCCACCGCGCGCGCCCGCACGCAGCTCGACTTCGACAAGTCGGCGCAGGACCGCGCCGAGGCGCAGCTCGACGCCGACCGGACCGCGTGCCGGGCGAGCCCGCGGGCGACGACGGCCACGGCCACCCCCACCCAGGCCGCGGTCGCGCCGACGACCGCCGGGACGGGTGGGGGCACCACCGCGCCCACCACGGTACCGACGGAACCGACCACGGTCCCCACCGTGCCGACGGAGCCGACCACTGTGCCCACAGAGCCGACCACGGTCCCCACGCACACGAAGCCGACCACGGCGCCGACAACGCCCACCACCGTGCCCACCGTGCCGGAACACGACCTGGTCCCCGCCAGGACGCCGGATCCGGTCGCCGTCGTGGCGCCCGCCGCGCCCGCGGCTCCCGCGGGTGAGCCTGTGCGGCGCCGCCGGTCGTCCGGCGGCACCTTCGGGGGCATGGCACCGGCCCGGGTCGTGACCACACCGGTGGGTCTGCGCGCCGCCTCCTCCCCGCTCGACGGCGACGTCGAGGACGACATCGCGCTCGCCGAAGACCACACCGGCGCAGCCTGCAGCCGCCTGCTCTCCGACCGTTCGGCCGTCCAGCAGGCCGAGGGCGCCGTGGTCTCGTCGCAGACCGCGCTCGACGCCGCCGAGCAGAAGGAGCGGACCGACCGGGCGTCAGGCGACGTCTCGGTCCAGAACGCCCAGCAGGCCGTCGTGACCGCCCAGAACCAGCTCGCGACGGCGGGCAACGACCGCCCACAGGACATCGCCGCGCAGCGGGCCCAGGTGCAGGACGCGCGCGCGGCCGTCGTCATCGCGCAGCGCGACGTCGACGACACGGTGATCACCGCTCCCGCGGCGGGCACGATCACCGCGATCAACGGAACCACCGGCGAGGTCGTCTCCACGCCGTCGGCCGTCACCGCCCTCGCCCCCGGCGGCACCGCGCCGCTGCCCGTGACCTCCGGTGGTACCGGGACCACCACCGGCAGCGGCGCGCCCGGGGCCGGTGCGTTCGTGACGCTGGACGCCGCCGACTCGTTCCAGGTCGTCGTGCCCTTCGAGGAGGCCGACGCCGCCCGGGTCCTGCCCGGCCAGCCGGTCGAGGTGGCCGTGGACGCCCTGCCCAACGACAACCTGACCGGCCGCGTCGCCAGCGTCGCGCCCAGCGGGGTGGACCTGTCGGGCATCGTCAGCTACTACGCCACGGTCGCCGTCGACGGCGGGGCGGACCGCCTGCGCGACGGGCAGACGGCCGAGGCCGACGTGCGGGTCGAGTCGGTCGACAACGTGCTGCGCGTCCCCGCCGCGGCCGTGCGCCGCAGCGGCGGGCAACCGACGGTGACGATCGCCGGGCCTGACGGGAAGCCGGTGTCGATGCCGTTCCTGGCCGGGCTGGTGGGCGACGACTACGTCGAGGTCCGCTCGGGCCTGACCGCTGGCGACCGGGTCGAGCTTCCACAGGCGACGGTGACCGCCGGACCCGACAACCAGGGGCCGCCTGACAACTGAGTTCGGCCTGACAACGGAGTCGGGCGCGGGAAGTCCGGGCGGTCGGATGTGCGCAACATCTCGATCGTGAAACGCCTGGCAACGCTGCGTCACGTGAACCGTCGTACCGACGAGAGGAAGGACGACCGACCCGCCCGAACGGAGGAGCAGGTGCGCGTTATCGCACTTCTGCGACCGCACACGGTCACCCTCTTGGTCACGGTCGCCGCGGTCGGCGTGGTCGTCGCGGCAGTGCTGGTCGCCACCGGCACCGGCCCGCCGTCGGTGACCTTCCAGGAGCCCGGGCACTGGGTCTACAACCGGCTCGAGCGGGCAGCGTTCCACGTCGACGCGGGCACCCGCAGGGTCGACGCCCGGGTCGACGTGCCGTCGTCCGCGGGCGACCCGCTGATGGTGCTGCAGGACCGCAGGCAGGGGTTCGTCGTGGCCCGCGACGCCGTGTCGCCCATCGCCCGCGCCGCGCTCACCGTCGGTGCCCCGGAGCGCGCCGCGCGCGACGAGGCGCCGGTCGGGGTCGAGGTCGTCGGTGGTCCGTACCTGGTCCGTCCGCAGGCCGGGACGATCGAGCGGCTGGGCGAGCCGCGCGCGACGGTGCAGGTCGGCGGCCCGGTGGGCACTCCCGTCCGCACCCCGGACGGCACGGTGTGGGTGCACCGGACCGACACCGGGGAGGTGTGCGCCCTGCGCAGCGCGGCGGTGACGCCGGACTGCGCGACCCGCACCGCACCGGGGGTGGCCGGAGCGCTCACGGTCGTGGCCGGTCGCCCCGCCTGGCTCGACACGACCGCCGGCACGCTGTCGACCGGCGACGGGCCCCCGGTCGCCCTGGGCGCCGACCTGACCGGGTCCGTGCTGGTGGGCGACACGGACGGCGCAGGCCGGCTGCCCGTCGTCGTCCCCGACCGCGGCACGCTCGTGCTCGCCGACCCGGCAGGCGCTGCACCCACCGTCGTCGATCTCGGCCCGGGCCGCTACGCCGCCCCGGCCGCCGCAGGCGACGTCGTCGCCGTCCTCGACCAGGACAGCGGCCGGCTGCGGACCTTCGACCGCGACGGCGCGCTCCGGGGCACCGCCGAGCTCGCGCCCGGCGCCGTCGGCCCGGTCCGCGGGGAGGACGGGCGCCTGTACGTCGACGACCCGCAGGGCACCGCCACGACCGTCGTCGACTCCGACGGGTCGGCCACGACCGTCTCCACCGGCGGAACGATGTCCGGGACGGTCGCCCGGGCGGCCCCGGCGCTCGCAGCCGTCCCGGCCGCCGCACCGGCGACCGACCCGTCCGACGGGCCGGGCGTCGCGCTGCCGAAGGCACCGACCGACGTCGCGGTCAAGCGCCAGGGCGACGTGCTCACGGTGGCGTGGCGGGCCCCGGCCGGCGTCGTCGACCACTACACCGTCGTGCTCAACCGCGCGGTCGTGACGACCACCACCGCCACCTCGGCGACGTTGAGCAGTCCGGCGGGCAGCCCGGTCCGGGTCGCGGTCTCGGCCACCAACGCGGCCGGGACCGGCCCGCTCTCGACGGTCGCCACCGCCTCCGCCGCCGTGGCGCGGCCCGGTGCGCCGGTCGCGCTCACGCTCGCGGCGCCGGACGGTCCGCGGCTGTACACATTCGCGCCGTCCTGGAAGGCGCCCGACCTCGGCGGCGGAGCCCTCGTGCGCTACGAGGTGAGCTGGACCTCCGCGCGGGGTGTGACGGCCACCCGGACGACCACCGCCACGTCGCTCGCCGCGGTCGTCGGTGACCCCTGCGCCGCCCCGTACACGGTGTCGGTGCGGGCGGTGACCCGCGCGCCGGGCGGGCGGCTGCTCACCGGCCCCCCGACGACCTCCACCGCCACCGCGCGACCCGGCAGCTGCGCCGTGCGGATGACGCTCGCCGCGGAGTCCGACGGCGACGACGCGATCACCGTGGTCGCGAGCGACGGCGGCGGGGCGACCGGTCCGTGCGCGCTGAGCGTCGACGACGAGATCCGCTGGTCCGGCACCTGCGGCGACCGCGCCCGGACCCGCATCGCCGTCGGCGGCCTCGACCCCTCGACCACCTACACCGTGGTGCTGACCGCCCGGAACCCCGACGGCACCACGACCCGGACCGACCCCGTGTCGGTGACCACCGACTGAGCCTCCCCCGACGCCTACCCGACCGATCCCTCCCCTCTCCCTGACCGATGACACGGAGCTCCCCATGCCGCTGTCCCCCGCCCGGGCCGCCACGCTGCTGGCAGACAACGTCCAGCGCGTCATCCAGGGCAAGCCCGACGTCGTCCGGCTCGCCACCGTCGCCCTGTTCGCCGAGGGGCACCTGCTGCTGGAGGACGTGCCCGGCACCGGCAAGACCAGCCTCGCCCGATCGCTGGCCCGCAGCATCGGCGGCCGGTGGAGCCGCATCCAGTTCACCCCGGACCTGCTGCCCGGTGACATCACCGGCGTCATGATCTTCCAGCAGGGCACCGGCAGCTTCGAGTTCCGCCCCGGCGGCATCTTCGCCAATGTCGTGCTCGCCGACGAGATCAACCGCGGCACGCCGAAGACGCAGTCCGCGCTGCTGGAGGTGATGGCCGAGCGGATCGTCACGGTCGACTCCGTGCCGCACGCGGTGCCGCGGCCGTTCCTCGTCATCGCCACCCAGAACCCGATCGAGCTCGACGGCACCTACCGGCTCCCCGAGGCCCAGCTCGACCGGTTCCTCATGCGGGTCGCCGTCGGCTACCCCGACCACGACGCCGAGGTCCGGGTGGTGCTCGGCGCGGCCGCCGGCGTCGATCCCGACGCGCTCACGCCCGTCCTCGACCTTCCCGAGCTCGGTGCGGTGATCACGCAGGTGCGGCGGCTGCACGTCGACCCGCTGGTCGCCGGCTACGCGGTGGAGCTGGCGGCGGGTACGCGGGAGCACCCCGCCGTGCGCTACGGCGCGAGCCCGCGCGGCAGCGTCGCGCTGGTCTCCGCGGCGCGGGCCGCCGCCGCGATCGAGGACCGGTCATTCGTCACCCCGGACGACATCAAGGACGTCGCGCACGCCGTGCTCGCGCACCGGATCGTGCTCACCCCGGAGGCCGAGCTGAACCGCCGGACGGCGGCGGAGGTGCTCGACGACGTGCTCGGCGCCACCGCGCAGCCGACCGCCGTCCGGGCCTGACCGTGCGGTTGACCGTGCGCGGCGCCGCCGTGCTGTCCGGTGCCGTCGTGCTGCTCGTGCTCGGCGTCGTGCTGAACCTGCCGCTGCTGCGGGCGCTGGCCGGGACGGCGCTCGGGGCCGTCGCGCTGGCGTTCGTGCCGACGGCCGGGAAGCTGCGGCTGGGCGTGACCCGGGCCGTGCACCCCGACCGCGTCGACGTGGGACAGCCCGCATTCGCCGAGCTGGTCGTCCGCAACCGGACGCACAGCCGCCGGCCGGGCTTCACCGCGCTGGACGAGGTCGGGTCGCAGGTCCGCCCCGTCCCGGTGCGGTCGCTGCCGCCGGGCGGGTCGGCGCGCTACCGCTACGAGCTGCCCACCACCCGGCGTGGCCGCATTCCGATCGGGCCGCTGACCGTGGAGCGCACGGACCTGCTCGGCCTGGTGGGCAGGCGTCAGGCCGTCGGCGGAGAGACCCACGTGTGGGTCCATCCCCGCCGCCACCCCGTCCGGCTGGCCGAGGCGGGCCGCGCGCGCCACCACCACGAGGGCGCACCTCCGCCGCACCCGATGGCCGGGGCGATGGACCTGCGGGCGTTGCGTCCGTACGTGCCGGGCGACGAGCTGCGGCACCTGCACTGGAAGGCCACGGCGCGGACGGGGCAGTTGATCGTGCGCGAGTACGTCGACCCGGCGCAGCCGTGGTGCGTCATCGTGCTGGACAACCGCCGCGACGTCCTCGACGCCGACGCGTTCGAGGCGGCCGTCGAGATCGTCGCCTCCCTGCTGTGGGCGGCCGCCGAGCAGGACCGGCCGGTGCGGCTGGCGATGACCGGCGGCCTGGTGGTCGACGTCCGATCGGGGACGACCGGGTTGCGGGCGGCGGCGGACCAGCTGTGCCTGGTCGCGCAGAACGCTGAGCAGGACACCGCGGCGGCGCTCGATCTGTCGACGGTCGGCGCTCGCCTCGGCGACGGATGGTTCGTGCACGTCGGCGGGCCGCCGGGCGCGGCGGTCGCGGTGCAGGCCGCCCGGTACGCCGAGGGGATCGCGTTCGACCTGTCGGACACGGCGGAGCCGGCCGGGGGCCTGCTGACGATCCGGGAACGCGACGCGGCGCAGGCGCTGCGTCGGTGGAACGCGACGGTGCCCCGGTGAGCGAGCGCAGCGAGCGAACCAGTGTCACAGCGCCCGCGTGCAGCGCCGACCGAGCGCAGCGAGGGAGTGCGGTGAATGCAGTGAAGGCGGTGAGCGGCCGCCGGCGGATGCGGGGCGTGGCGTCGGGGCCGGCACCGACCTGGACGGACCGGGAGGTGGCGCAACACGGCCGCACCGACCGGGCGGGCGGCCTCGGGCTGATGCTCGCCACCGCCGCCGCCGGGCTGTCGTTCTCCGGCACGTTCGCCCTGTCCGCCCTGCTCCTGCCGGTGCTCGGGGTCGTCGCCGGGGTCGCGGCCGCCGACCAGCTCACGCTCGGCCGGTCCCGGGCCGTCGCGGCGCGCGCGCCGCTCGGGTTGCTCCTCGGCGCCACGGCCGGGGCGGCGGGTCTGCTGCTGCCCGGCGGTGTCCCGCTCACCGGCGCGACGCTGCGGGTCCTCGGCGACGGCGTGCTGCACGGCTGGCTGCGCACGCTCGAGTCGACCCTGCCCGCCCACCCCGACCTCACGCTGGTCGCGTTCGTCCCGGCGCTGGTGCTGCTCGCCGCCGTCGTCGCGGCCGAATGGCTGCGCCGCGGCGTCGCCGCAGCACTGACGCTCCTGCCGAGCCTGGCCGTGCTGGTACTCGCGCAGGTCTTCGCCGCGGTCGGCTGGCTGCCCGCGGTCGGGTTCGCGGTGATGTACGGCCTGGGTGCGGCCGTCGTGCTGGCCGGCGGGAGCCGACGGTTCGCCGACGCCGCGCGCCCCGCGCTGCCGCTCGCGCTCGTCGCGACGCTGGTCGGCTGGGTCCTGGCCGTGGTCGACCCGCTCGGTGGCCCGGCGTGGACGGTGGCGGACCGGATCGCGCCGACCACGGTCACCGGCGGTGCCGTGAGCCCGCTCGCCGAGCTCGCCGGCCGCTTGGACCGGCCCGACGACGTCGTGTTCACCGCCCGCGCCGACGCGCCCGTCGCCCGGTGGCCGCTGGTGGTGCTCGACGCCTACGACGGTGCGGGGTTCACCAGCGGCGCGCGGTACCGGCCGCTCGGGGCGGAACTGCCGCCCGACACCACCCTCACCGTGCCGGTGCGGCTCGGCACCGCGGACGTCGCCGTGGCCGACGGGTTGCGCGGGCCGTGGCTGCCCGGGCAGGCCGCGGTGCGCTCCGTCGAGGGTCTGCGTCCGGCGGTCGACCCGGTGAGCGGCAGCCTGCTACTCCCCGACGGCGCCGCGGGCGCCCGGTACCGGCTCAGCTGGTACACCGCGACGCCGGGGCCCGAGCAGCTCGTCGACGCGGCGGTGGATCCCGAGGCTGCCGGCACCGAGGTCGACGGCACCCTGCCCGCGGCGGTGACGACCGCGGCGGCCGGGGCACTGCACGGTGCGCCGCCGTCGTTCGCGACCGCGCTTCTGCTCGAACGCTGGTTCCGCGACAACTACCAGTTGGCCGGCGGCGACCAGCGGCCCACGGGAAGCGGGGACGTCCAGCTCGTCCGCTTCCTCACCGACACGAAGACCGGTACCAGCGAACAGTTCGCGGCCACTTACGTGCTGATGGCGCGGTCCGTCGGGATCCCGGCCCGCCTCGTGGTCGGCTTCCGGCCCGCGCCGGCCGGGCCCGACGGGGTGCAGGTGGTGCGCAACGGCGACGCGGCCGCGTGGCCGGAGGTGGCGGTGGCGGGCGTCGGTTGGGTGCCGCTCGACCCGACCGGCGGCGTCCGCGAGGTGACCGGACCGGCGGCATCGACCGACGCGGCGACGGAGACCGCCCGGCGCCGGGCCGTCGCGCCCGCCGCCGCCCCGGCACCGGCGCCGCCCCCGGCCGTGACGGCACCGGCGGACGACGAGCCGGAGCCGCTGCCGGGCTCGTGGGACGTCGTCCTCCCGGTGATCGGCGGCGCCCTCGTCGCCGTGGTGCTGCTGATGCTCCTCGGAGTGCCGCTGGTCAAGCGCCTGCGCCGGTTGCGCCGACGGCGGCCGGGCGGGCGCGGAGCCGTCGTCGGAGCGTGGCTCGAGGTCCGCGACCGGTTGCGCGACCACGGCGTCGAGGCCACGACGGACATGACCGTTCGCGACCTGCGGCGCCCGGCCGCGGGGATGCTCGACGGCAGCGGCGCGGAGCTGGAGCACCTGGCCCGGTGCGTCGACGAGGCGCTCTGGGCCGGGGACGCCGCGGCGCCCGGCGACCCGGACCTCGCCGTGGCGGCGTGGGCGGCGGAGAAGGCCATCCGCGGCGCGCTGGCGGAGCAGCCGCTGGGCACCCGGCTGCGGGCGGCGATCCGCCACCGCGGCCTGACCCGGGTGCGCGACACCCGCGTCTGACCGGCGAAAGCGCCGCCGGATCGGGTGCGCGCCGGATCAGCCGACGGCCGGCCAGACCAGGAGCACGCCGGCGACGACGGCGACGAGCACCGCGAGGCAGGCGGCGGTGAGCGCCCACGGCGACGCGTGCCGTCCCGCCTGCGGTCGAGCGTCGGGCACCGCCGGGTGGGCGTCGGCGGCGCCTTCTCGAGGCGGCGATTCGCGGGGATCTGCGTCCTCCGCCGCCTCGACGGCGAGCAGATCCACGACCCGGTGCAGCGTCGGCCGCGCCGCGGGGTCCTTGGCGAGCATCGCCCGCACCAGGTCCGCGAGCCACGCCGGCCCGGGCGCGGCCGACGGCTCGTCGAGCAGGATGCGCGCGAGCCGGTCCTGCTCCTGCTCGCCCTGCCGGGTCGGGAACGGCGCCGTGCCGGCGAGCGCGGTGAACAGGATCGAGCCGAGACCGTAGACGTCCGTGCGCTCGTCCACGGCCCCGTCGGCGCGCACGGTCTCCGGCGCCGCATGCGCCGGCGTGGGCTCACTCGCGTCCCGGTAGTCGCACAGCACCGCCAGCTCGAAGCCGGCCAGCACCGGCACGGCTCCGTCGCGCAACAGCACGCCCTCCGGCGTGAGGTCGCCGTGTCGCACCCCGGCGTCGTGGGCGTGCAGCAGCGCGCGCCCCACGACCAGCCCGACCGCGGTCACCTCGTGCGGGTCCAGCCTGCCGCGCGCCGCGATGCGGTCGGCCAGGGACCCCTCGCAGAGCTCGGTGACCAGGTAGGGCCGTGCGTCGGGCAGCACGTCCGCACCGTGCACGGGGACGATCCCGGGGTGGGTGAGCCTCCCGATCGCGCGTGCCTCCGCCCGGAACTGCTCCGCCGCCGCGCGCTCGGTGAGGTGCACGTCGAAGACAGTGATCGCGACCCAGCGGTCGGGGTGCTGCTGCTGCGCCCGGTACACGGTAGTGGAACGGCCCCGGCGGAGCAGGTCGAGCTGCCGGAACCCGGGCAGCTGTGGGGGCTCCGGAGTCACGCCCGGGAGGGTAGCGCCGCTGGTGACGGCGCCGTCGCCCGGCCGCCTCGTGTCCGATCACGCCGCCGGCGGCCGCGGCGGGCCGTCGCACCCCGGTGGGGCCGTCGCATAGCTGGTAGAGCCGTCACACCTCGCACAGCATGCGCGCCGGCCCCGCGAGATGTGTGACGCCCCGACCGGGGCTGTGTGAACGCGTGGCCGCGTGGGAATCGGCGGGCGTCACGAGCGCGCGAAGGCGCGGCGGATGCGCTCGACGGGCCCGTCGAACGGGGACAGCTCGTCCCACGTCCAGCGCACCACCTGCAGCCCGAGGCCGCGCAGGGCGTCTTCGCGGCGCTTCTCCCGGTACACGGCCTCGCCCGGATCCTGGCCCGGCCGGAGGCTGCGGCCGTACTTGGTTCTCCCGTCGAACTCGCCGACGGTTCGGTACTCCTCCCAGTAGAAGTCCGTGCGGACGCCCAGCTCGGGAACGTCGTGCTGCAGCACCGGCCGCGGAAGCCGAGCCCTCGTGATCGCGACGCGGCTGCGCGTCTCCCCCGGGCTCTCCACGCGCGGGTCGGCCGCGGCGACGACCCGTCGCGCCGGTGGGCTGCCCTCCCGACCGGCGGCCCGGGCGACGGCCTCCGCGAAGGCCGCCGGAGTCGACCGTTGCCCGTGCAGTGCAGCGTCCGCCACCACCAGCGCCTGCTCGAACGGGAGCGTGCGGGCGAGGTCGGCCAGCGTGCGCGGCACCGAGGTCACCGCGACGCCGTCGACATCGACGACCTCGTCGACGTCCAGCCCTGCCGTGTGCACGTGCAGCACCGTGGTGCGCCGGCCGCCGGAGCGGCGGTTCCGGGTGACGTGGACCCGGTCCAGGGCGACGTTCCACAGCACGAGGCCGTGCAGAGCGGCGGCGGAGACGTGGCTGACGACGGCATGTGGTGACATCGTGCGGGCTGCGGCCCGAGCGGTGAGCGCGTGCCGGGTGACGGCGTCGTCGAGCCGCCGGTCCGCCGACGGCACATAGGCACCGCGGCGGACGACGGTCAGCCGGCGCTGCGCACGCAGCCGCCGCAGCTCGTCGTCCGTGACCCCCGCCGCCCGAAGGGCGGGCCGGAAAACCAGATCGGAGATGTCGTCCAGCACGGGTTCAGCGTGCCGCGCACTCCGCCCGGCCGGGGCCGTCCTGCTCCACCTGTGGACGGACGGCACCGCATGTGGACACTCGCGGTGCCGGCGAACGTGCGCATCGCGTGCGACTGCCGCCCTCACCGGCCGTGGGCACGCGGCGCCGACGTCGGCTGCCGCGGCGCCGGCCCGGTGCGACGACACGCACAGGCGCGCCGTCACACACCCAGACGCGCCGACGCACCCGCTGTGCAGGGTGCGACAGCCCCACCCCCTATGCGACGGCGGGTAAGGCGTGCGACGACGGGCAGGGCGCGGCGGGTGCGCGTCAGACCGGTGCCACCTCGTAGGTGTGCCCCGCCGCCCGCAACCGGTCCACGAGGACCGTGCCCATCGCCGTCGCCGGGGTCAGGGAGCCGGCGCGGTCCGGGAGGCGCTCGCCGTCCAGGGCCAGGGCCAGGCCGCTCTGCCCGAGCATCACCGCCGTCGCGACGTATCCCGGGTCGCCGCGGCCGCGGACCTCGGCGTGGTAGCGCGCGCCGCTGGTGGTCCCGGCGTCGACCGCCATCCGGAACCACCCACGCTCGCGGGTGGTCACGCTCGGCCCGGTGCCAGGAGCGGGGAGGACGCGGTCGAGCAGCGCGCGGGTCGGTGGCAGGGCCATCGCGGCCAGGAATGCGAACAGCCCGCCGGTGACCCCGACCGCAGCCGCCGCCCCGACCGGCCCGCGCCCGGTGCCCATCGCCTCCGCGTACCTCAGCCCGCGGCCGTAGCTGAAGTCCTGCAGGGCGTTGCTGCGGCGCACGATCCGGGTGTTGAACGCGGCCATGATGAACGGGGCGGTCCAGCGGCCGTCCGGGGTCCGGGTGGGGCGGCCGGCGTCGGGCGGCTGCGGCCCGTCCGGCTCAGCGGCGCGGTCCGGGCTCAGCGCGAAGGGATCGGCGGCCAGCCGGCGCGCGGCCGGGTTGCGGCGCATCGCGTCGACCTGCCCGCGCATCGAGTCGACCGTCCCGCCGCTGAGCCCGCCGCGGGCGGTCGCGATGAGCCGCACGTCGCCGAGCCCGCCCGCGCCGTCGGCAGCCGCGCGCTCGTGCAGCAGGAGGACGGCCAGGTCCGACGGGATCGAGTCGTAGCCGCAGGCGTGCACGATCCGCGCACCGGTCTCCCGGGCGACGGCATCGGCCCGGTCGATCGCCTCGCGGACGAACAACACCTCGCCGGTCAGGTCCGCGTAGTGCGTCCCGGCCCGCGCGCATGCCTCCACCAGCGGCAGCCCGTACCTGGCGTACGGACCGACGGTCGTCACGACCGACCGCGTGGCGGTCGCGAGCGCGGCGAGCGACGCCGGGTCGGTCGCGTCCGCCGCGAGGAGCGGCCACTCCGGTCTGCCCGGCAAGCCCGCCCGGACCGCCGCCAGCTTCTCCCGCGACCGCCCGGCGAGCGCGATCCGTGTCCCCGGCGGCGCGTGCGCGGCCAGATGCGCGGCCGTCAACGCCCCGACGTACCCGGTGGCGCCGTACACGACGAGGTCGAAGTCCCGCGGGGTGTCCGGCACCGCCCCATCCTGGCCCGCTTCCCCTGCCGCCCGCACCCCGCCCTGCCGCGGAGCCCGCCTACACGTTGCGCCGGTACTGACCGCCGACCTCGAAGAACGCCCCCGTCAGCTGCCCCAGCGAGCACACCCGCGCCGCGCGCATCAGCTCGTCGAACACGTTCCCCCCACCGGTCGCCACGTCCTGCAACCGGCGCAGGGCCGCCGCTGCGTCGGCGGCGTGGCGGGCGTGGAAGTCGTCGAGCCGGTCGAGCTGGGACTGTTTCTCCTGCTCCGTCGCCCGCGCCAGCTCGACCTCCGGCGGTGTCGCGACGAGCTCGCGGACGAAGGTGTTCACCCCGACGATCGGCAGCGACCCGTCGTGCTTGCGGTGCTCGTAGAGCATCGACTCGTCCTGGATCCGTCCGCGCTGGTAGCCGGTCTCCATCGCGCCCAGCACGCCGCCGCGCTCGGCGATGCGGTCGAACTCGGCGAGCACGGCCTCCTCGACCAGGTCGGTGAGCTCGTCGACGACGAACGCCCCCTGCAGCGGGTTCTCGTTCGCCGACAGCCCCCACTCCTTGCCGATGATCAGCTGGATCGCCATCGCGCGCCGGACCGACGCCTCCGTCGGCGTGGTGACCGCCTCGTCGAAGGCGTTGGTGTGCAGCGAGTTCGCGTTGTCGTAGAGCGCGCACAAAGCCTGCAGCGTGGTGCGGATGTCGTTGAAGTCCATCTCCTGCGCGTGCAGCGAGCGGCCGGAGGTCTGCACGTGGTACTTGAGCTTCTGGCTGCGCTCGTTCGCCCCGTAGCGCTCCCGCATCGCGACGGCCCAGATCCGGCGGGCCACCCGGCCGATCACCGTGTACTCGGCGTCCATGCCGTTGGAGAAGAAGAACGACAGGTTCGGCGCGAAATCGTCGATCTTCATGCCGCGTGCGAGGTACGCCTCGACGTAGGTGAACCCGTTCGCCAGCGTGAACGCCAGCTGCGAGATGGGGTTCGCCCCGGCCTCGGCGATGTGGTAGCCGGAGATCGACACCGAGTAGAAGTTGCGGACACTGTTCTGGATGAACCACTCCTGGACGTCGGCCATCATCCGCAGCGAGAACTCGGTGGAGAAGATGCACGTGTTCTGGCCCTGGTCCTCCTTGAGGATGTCGGCCTGCACCGTGCCTCGCACGTTCGCCAACGCGTACGCCGTCAGCTCGGATCGCTCTTCGTCGGACGGTTCGCGCCCCTCCCGCTCGACGAACACGGAAACCTGCTGGTCGATCGCCGTGTTGAGGAAGTACGCGAGGATCGTCGGCGCCGGACCGTTGATCGTCATCGACACCGACGTCGTGGGCGCGCAGAGGTCGAACCCGCCGTAGAGCGCCCCCATGTCGTCCAGGGTCGCGATCGACACCCCCGACGTCCCGACCTTGCCGTAGACGTCCGGTCGGGTGTCGGGGTCGCGGCCGTAGAGGGTGACGGAGTCGAACGCCGTCGACAGCCGCTTCGCCGGCGCATGCTCGCTGAGCAGGTGGAACCGCCGGTTCGTCCGGAAGGCGTCGCCCTCGCCTGCGAACATCCGCGCAGGGTCCTCGCCCTCGCGCCTGAACGGGAACACCCCCGCGGTGAACGGGAAGCGGCCCGGCAGGTTCTCGACGCGCAGGAACCGCAGCAGGTCACCGTCGTCGGAGTACCGGGGCAGCGCCACCCGGCGCACCCGGCTGCCCGAGAGCGTCTCCCGGGTCAGCGGGGTGCGCAGCTCGCGGTCGCCGACCGTGACGACCAGCTCGTCGCCCGAGTACTCCTCGACGGTCCGCGGCCACTCCTCCAGCAGCCCCGCGGCCGCAGCCGGCAGCGCGCGCTCCGCCTCGTCCAGGGCAGGTGCCACGGCCTCGCCGACGACCTCCCGCGCCGTCCGCAGGTGCTGCCGGCGCCGCGCGAGCTCCGCCCACGCCTGAGTCTCGTCCCGGTAGTCCCGCACAGCCTCGGCGATCTCCGCGAGGTAGCGCACCCGGTTCGGCGGCAGCACCGCGTCCCGGCGGGTGGAGGTCTTCCCGGCGGGGCGGGCCAGCCGTCCCTCGCCCAGGGGCAGCCCGTCGGCGGCGAGGAGGTCGCGCAGGTGGTGGTAGAGCGCGGTGACGCCGTCGTCGTCGAACGT
This sequence comes from uncultured Actinomycetota bacterium, assembly GCA_963720845.1. Lineage (GTDB taxonomy): Bacteria > Actinomycetota > Actinomycetes > Mycobacteriales > Pseudonocardiaceae > Pseudonocardia. The sequence continues at coordinate 38,815 of CAVRHG010000007.1, forward strand.
GGCGGCGCTGGTGCCGAACACCGGCATGTCCTGCCACGCGGCGCCGAACGCTTCGCGGTTCCGGACGAGCTGACGGCCGACGTCGCGCAGGGCGTCCTCGGCGCCGCGCCGCTCGAACTTGTTGATCGCGACGGCGTCCGCGAAGTCCAGCATCTCGATCTTCTCGAGCTGCGACGCCGCGCCGAACTCCGGTGTCATCACGTACAGCGCGCGATCGACGAACGGGACGATGTCGGCGTCGCCCTGCCCGATGCCGGGTGTCTCGACGACGACCAGGTCGAAGCCTGCCGCCTTCAGCACGGCGATCGCCCCGGCGAGGTGCTCCGGCAACCGCCCACCCCGCCCGCGGGTGGCCATCGACCGGAAGAAGACCTGCCCGCCTTCCAGCGCGTTCATCCGGATCCGGTCGCCGAGCAGCGCTCCCCCGCCGCGGCGGTGGGTCGGGTCGACGGCGAGCACGGCGATGCGCAGCTTGTCCTCCTGGTCCCGCCGGAACCGCCGCAGCAGCTCGTCGGTCAGCGACGACTTGCCGGAGCCGCCCGTCCCCGTGATGCCCAGCACCGGGACCGGCTGCCGCGGCGTCAGGTCGACCTCCGGCAGCCGGCCGCTCTCGGCGAGTGTCAGCACTCGGGCGACGGTGGCGGGATCGCCGGTGCGGAGCCCGTCGAAGGACTCCGGCGCGACGGCGAGGTCGACGTCGCACTCCTTGATCATCAAGTCGATCATCCCGGGCAGCCCGAGGCGCTGGCCGTCCTCGGGCGAGAAGATCCGCGCGATCCCGCGCTCCTGCAACAGCGCGATCTCCGCCGGGACGATCACGCCCCCGCCACCGCCGTAGACCCGCACGTGCCCGGCCCCGCGCTCGCGCAGCAGCTCGACGAGGTAGGTGAAGTACTCGACGTGCCCGCCCTGGTAGGAGCTGACGGCCACGCCCTGCACGTCCTCCTGGATGGCCGCGGTGACCACCTCGTCCACCGAACGGTTGTGCCCGAGGTGGATCACCTCGGCGCCGTGGCGCTGCAGGATCCGCCGCATGATGTTGATCGACGCGTCGTGCCCGTCGAAGAGGCTCGCCGCCGTCACGAAGCGGACGGGGTGCTGCGGTGCGTGCATCGACGGCGCTCCTTTGAGTCAGGGGTCAATTGTCGGACATCCTACTATCTCGCACGAGCAGCGGGGGAAGGATGCGCGCGGCCTCCCCGAGGCTCGGCCCGTACCAGGTCAGGAGCCGCCCGGAGACGAGGACGGACGGCGCGACGAACGCCTCCGGGCCGTCGTCGGCTGTGAACGCGTAGGGCTCGTCGGGCAGCACGACCAGGTCGTGCGGCGGGAGCGCGCCCGGGTCGACGCGCGGATAGCGCTGTGGATACTTGTCTGGGGGAGCGTCGGCCAGGACGTTGTCGACGCCCAGGCGGGCGAGCACCGCGCCGGTGAACGTGTCGCGGCCGACCGCCATCCACGGACGCCGCCAGATCGGCACCACCGCCCGGCGCCGGACGGCGGGCTCCGGCACCTCGGCCCACGCCGCCTCCGCCTCGGCGAGCCAGCCCACGCGCGGGAACCCGCAGGCGGCGAGCATCCGCCGCAGCGCGGCGAAGGCGCCGTCGAGCGTGCGGATGTCGGTGACGTACACGGCGACGCCGGCCGCGCGCAGGGCGTCGAGGTCCGGCAGGCGGTTCTCCTCGGCGTTGGCGAGGACGAGGTCGGGGCGCAGCGCGACGATCCGCTCGACGTCCGGGTTCTTCGTGCCGCGCACCCGCGCGACGTCCAGGTCGGCCGGGTGCGTGCACCAGTCCGTCGCCCCGACCAGCAGGTTCCGATCGGTGGCCGCGACCGCCTCGGTCAGCGAGGGGACGATGCTCACCACCCGGCGCACCGGGCCGGGCAGCAGGACCGGGCGCCCCTCGTCGTCGACGACCACCCGCGCGACGCTACCGCCCGCCGGCCCGTTCGGCGTCGCCGTGCGCGCCCCGTGCTTCCGGGCAGGATGCCGTCATTGGTTGGCCCGCTCGTTGCGGCTCGCCATGTCCGCGGTCACGGCGACCCGGCGGGCCCGCGTCTCCGGGCGCCGGGCGAGCACGATCCACTCGAGGATGCTGCGCCTGACCGAACGCGGGAACACCTCCCAGTGCGCACGCGCCGGCGGGGCGGAGTCGAGCGCGGCGGCCAGGTCGTCGGGCACGACGAGATCCTCGACGGCGTCGAGCAGCGCGATCACTCCCCCGAGGCGCTACGGGCGGCCCGCCGCGAGCCCGACCGTCACGGCAAGTCCCGCGACCCCGACCAGCACCGCGACGACCGTGACCGCAGCGGGTAGCGCGGCGCCGGGGCCGGTCGCGAGGTCGCGGTCCGCGCGGAGTGCCCTGTCGATCACCGCCGCTCGCCTGCGGGCGGCGATCAGCAGACCCAGCGCCACCACGACTCCGATGACCGCGAGGAGCCACGAGGCGCCACCGAGCGCCGCCTCGAGCAGGCGTCCGGCGGCCAGGGAGCCGACGGCCAGCGACTGCGCGGTGCGCCGCCACGCCAGCGCCGTCCGCTCGGGCTGCAGGCCGGGATCGAACGGCGTCACCGCAGCAGGAGCCCGACCAGCACGAGGACGGCCGCGACGGCGGACCCCGCCGCGATCAGCACGGTCATCACCGGGGCGGGCAGCGGCGCACTGCACCGCACCGCGCGCTCGACCTGCCCCCACCGCCACCACGCCTGCACCGCCGACGAGATGCCGAGGAGGACCAGCACCAGCGAGGCCGCGATCCGGAACCCCGGATCGACCGGAAGCGACAGCGCCTCCAGCGCGACACCTGCCGCGGAGAACGCGAGCGAGGTGCGGACCCACGCCAGGAGCGTCCGCTCGTTCGCCAGCGAGAACCGGGCGTCGGGCTCGGTCCCGACGCCGTACACCCAGCGCGGGAAGCGCGACGGCGCATCGGGGCGGACCACGGCGGAGATCGTACGGCCGCTCGTTCCGCCCAGCTCGGACATCGCGTCCGTGGTGGCCCGGTGGGGCAGCGCGATGGACGCAGCCGTCCGCGCACAGGGGCGCAATCTCCAGGACCACTCGCATCTCTGCATCCGAGGGGAGCGCGGTGACCGGCAGTGCCTGGAGTTGCGCCTGGGCGCGCTCGTCCTCCTCGACCCGGTAGGACACCTACATGCCGACGCGCGCGCGTGTGACCGCGAGCGGCTCGTCCTCTGGAGCAGGCTCGCCGGTGAGCAGCTCGGCCGCCCGCCGCGCCAGCGACCGGTAGCCGTCGCGGTCGCGCTGCGGCCGCGCCACCCGCCGCCACTGCTCCAGCTCGCGGAAGAGCTCGCCGAGGTCAAGGCTTTCGCGCGCCACAGCGAGCGCGCGCTCGTAGGCGGCGTCGAACGTCGCGCGGTCCTCGGGAAGCAACGCTTCGCGGATCGCCGCAGGCGCCGCACCTGGTAGCAGGGGGTCACCCCGTCGAGGTCCGTCGTCGTAGGACCACAGCGCGGTCATGTGCGTCACCGTAACTGCACGGGACGACAACTTCGTGCCGTGAGGTCTCCCGTGCTAGGGCCATCCCGCGCAGGCGGGGACACACCCAGTCGGTGCCCGGGATGATCGCCGCCGGGGGGCCATCCCCGCGCAGGCGGGGAGCACATGCTCGGCTCCTGCCCCACGTGCGGGGAGCCGGGGCCATCCCCGCGCAGGCGGGGAGCACGCGCTCATGGGCGACGCCGGCGCCCTCGATGAGGGGCCATCCCCGCGCAGGCGGGGAGCACGCACGCAGCGAGCGCGCTCCGAGCTTCTCCACGGGGCCATCCCCGCGCAGGCGGGGAGCACGGAGTCATCGAGCTTGGTGCAGGTTCCGTCGAAGGGCCATCCCCGCGCAGGCGGGGAGCACGCGAACGGTGCGCGCGTCGGCCAGCAACTGCGGGGGCCATCCCCGCGCAGGCGGGGAGCACACGACGCTGACGTTCGCGCGGATCAAGGGCCTGGGGCCATCCCCGCGCAGGCGGGGAGCACGTCGTAGCTACTCGCGGACCCGTCGTAGTAATGGGGGCCATCCCCGCGCAGGCGGGGAGCACAGGTCCTTGGTGCGGGACAGCTCCTCGGTCAGCGGGCCATCCGGCGTGTCCCTTGACACCCGCGCAGGCGGGGAGCACGAGGACCGCGGCGAGTGGGTGCGCGCGAAGCGGGGGCCATCCCCGCGCAGGCGGGGAGCACGACGTGTGGGCCTGGGAGTCGCCGCTGCTGATGGGGCCATCCCCGCGCAGGCGGGGAGCACGAGGACGGGTATCACGGCGACAAGCCGACCCGGGGGCCATCCCCGCGCAGGCGGGGAGCACCTCACCGACCAGCTCGCCCGGATCGCGGACCAGGGGCCATCCCCGCGCAGGCGGGGAGCACTTGGTGGGGCGGCCGTCGGCGCGCGCGGATGGGGGGCCATCCCCGCGCAGGCGGGGAGCACCCGGAGAAGCGGGTCGCGATCAGCCTGGCGGGGGGGCCATCCCCGCGCAGGCGGGGAGCACGCGACCTGGAACGTGCCGTGCAAGCCCTTGTCGGGGCCATCCCCGCGCAGGCGGGGAGCACACGCATGCGCAGCTCGTCGAGCGGGGACGCGGGCGGGCCATCCCCGCGCAGGCGGGGAGCACTTCCGGCACCGCTACTTCGAGCTCGGCGGCGGGGGGCCATCCCCGCGCAGGCGGGGAGCACGGAGGATCCCCGGGCTGGGCCAGTGACACCTCGGGGCCATCCCCGCGCAGGCGGGGAGCACGTGTTCCCGGTGCCCGGGGTGGAGTTCGACGCGGGGCCATCCCCGCGCAGGCGGGGAGCACGCGATCGTCGCTATCTGCGCCGTCGCGGTGTCCGGGCCATCCCCGCGCAGGCGGGGAGCACCCGCCCGTCGTCCCCGTCGAGGTCCTGCACGAGGGGCCATCCCCGCGCAGGCGGGGAGCACCTACCTGCACAAGAACACCCCGGGCGCGGACAGGGGCCATCCCCGCGCAGGCGGGGAGCACGTACCGACACTGGTCGGGCGCGTGCAAGGGGAGGGGCCATCCCCGCGCAGGCGGGGAGCACTTCGCGACCGAGATCCTGCGCCCGGTGGGCCTGGGGCCATCCCCGCGCAGGCGGGGAGCACGTCGGCGGCGGCGCGGTCGCGGACGTCGAGCGGGGGCCATCCCCGCGCAGGCGGGGAGCACGGGCGCGTCGTGATCCTCGCCTTCGCCAACGGGGGGCCATCCCCGCGCAGGCGGGGAGCACGGGTCAAGGCCGGCGCCGCACAGGCCGCACCGGGGGCCATCCCCGCGCAGGCGGGGAGCACGTCGCGACCTCGTTGACGCGGGTTTCGAGGGCGGGGCCATCCCCGCGCAGGCGGGGAGCACACGGCGGAGCGGACGCGGGAGTCCCGGTCGGCGGGGCCATCCCCGCGCAGGCGGGGAGCACTCGGTCGTCGCTGCGCATACGACTCGTGCATCGCGGGGCCATCCCCGCGCAGGCGGGGAGCACCGCGCTCAGCGGGAACGCGATGATGTCCGAGCTGGGGGCCATCCCCGCGCAGGCGGGGAGCACGCCGCCTGACGCCGCCGGACAACCGCGCATTCGGGCCATCCCCGCGCAGGCGGGGAGCACCGACGACTACACCCGCCGCGTCACCGCCGTCTGGGGGCCATCCCCGCGCAGGCGGGGAGCACAGATCCTCGTCGTCGACCGCCTCGACGCATCGGCGGGCCATCCCCGCGCAGGCGGGGAGCACCACGTCTGAGGGGGCGGCAGCCGGCGGCAGGGGGGCCATCCCCGCGCAGGCGGGGAGCACGCCGCGGCGGCATGGTCACCGTCGGCGTAGGGGGGGCCATCCCCGCGCAGGCGGGGAGCACTCGGATGCGGACTGCTGCCAGCGTGGACCCAACGGGGCCATCCCCGCGCAGGCGGGGAGCACGATGCGAGGTCGACCTTCCCGACGCCCGGACGAGGGGCCATCCCCGCGCAGGCGGGGAGCACGCGCAGCCACCGGCGGTGCGGAGTCGGTCCCGGGGCCATCCCCGCGCAGGCGGGGAGCACGCCGAGCGTGCACGTACAGCGCGGCGCCGGACGCGGGGCCATCCCCGCGCAGGCGGGGAGCACGGCCTGACCGCGGCGTTCGCGGAGCAGGCGGGGCCATCCCCGCGCAGGCGGGGAGCACCGCGTCGACGACGGCCGTCGGCGGCATGTCGCGGGGCCATCCCCGCGCAGGCGGGGAGCACGTGGTCGGCGGATCGCTCGAGCGGGCCGCGGGGCCATCCCCGCGCAGGCGGGGAGCACGCCGCCGCAGGACCGCCGAAGATCGGCGCTCCGGGGCCATCCCCGCGCAGGCGGGGAGCACCACCATCGAAAGGCGCTCGGCGCGTCGGACGCGGGGGCCATCCCCGCGCAGGCGGGGAGCACCGTCGGATCCGAGCCGGCGACGTCGGTCGCGCGGGGCCATCCCCGCGCAGGCGGGGAGCACCGTGCGGCCGCCGCCGGCGAGAGCGGCGGATGCGGGGCCATCCCCGCGCAGGCGGGGAGCACGCGGTATCGCGCGCTGACGGACGCGAGTGGGGGCCATCCCCGCGCAGGCGGGGAGCACTGCCTGCGCCGCGCCTCAGGCGCGGTCCTGGAGGGGGCCATCCCCGCGCAGGCGGGGAGCACGTCAGGTCCGTGCTCGACGCAGGCCGCGTCGCAGGGGCCATCCCCGCGCAGGCGGGGAGCACGCGTCGAGGGACTCGGGAGCTGCTCGGCGACGGGGCCATCCCCGCGCAGGCGGGGAGCACGTCGACCGACGCGGTCGGCCGCCGCGTCGGCGGGGGCCATCCCCGCGCAGGCGGGGAGCACTACCTGGGCCGCGCCTCGCGCTGCAGCTCCGCGGGGCCATCCCCGCGCAGGCGGGGAGCACCTGGTCGCCGGTGACGTCAGCCGTGCCTCGACGTCGGGGCCATCCCCGCGCAGGCGGGGAGCACGGTCGTGCGGCGGATGCGGCTACCGTGGCCCGGTGGGGCCATCCCCGCGCAGGCGGGGAGCACGCCGGCTCACGTCGGCGACGGTCCGGCGGGGGGCCATCCCCGCGCAGGCGGGGAGCACACTTGCTGAGCAGGGAGGATAGCAAGTCGAATCCCCGTAGGGATTCGACTTGCTCGCTACCTACCGTCCCCGGAACCGCCGACGCCTACTGGCGCTACTCCACCCGTGCGTGCGCTCCGGCGACACCTCTGCCGGCGTTGCGTCAGCCTCGTTCGGCCGCAGCATGAGCGTCACGCCTTCGATGTCAATCGGTAGCCACTCGTGCTTGTGCACCTTGAAGTCGAGGCCCTGCTCGTTGTTCGCCGTGAATACCATGATCGCCCGGCCAGACTTGACCATCTCTACCGTCCTCTGCCACAGCAGTTCTCGGACACGCGAGGAGACACGACCGACGAACACACCCGCCGAGATCTCCAGTAGCCATCGTGTGAGATGGCCGCGCAGCCCGACCGGGCAGGCAGCCACGACGATGACGGTCACGAGTCGTCGTCCAACCACTCGGCGATCTCGGCGTACGAGCGATCCACCTCGACGAACGGCTCGTCGGCAGCTCCGTACGATGTGCCCGCTGCGACCCGCCGCCCGTTGTCATCCCACAGCATCACGACGTCGACATCGAATGCATCCGGGCCGTACTCGGTTGCGCCGTCGTCGACATCGAGCAGCAGCGATTTGATGTCCCGGACGCAGGCCTCCAGGAAAGCGCCACCCTTCATCCGATCGCGGACGGCGCGTCGAGTCTCCGCGCCGATGTCGGCGACGTCGGTCGACGCGATGTCGAACGCGATAGGGATGGCGATGTCGGCCTTGTAGAGGTCCGCGATGTCGAAGACGAACGACAGAATGTGCCCGGAGTGCACGAACCCGAGGCCGGGTGCACATCCGAGGGCAACGATGACCGCGTGCACCACGCCGTACAGCGAGGTATTGGCCGCCGAGAGGGCTTGATTGACCGGCGTGCCGCTGGCGAAGTCGTCGACGTTGTAGTCACGCTTGGTCCACTCAACGCCGGTCCGCGCCGCGTGCTCCCGGTAGAGGCGCCGCACCCGAGCGCCCTCCCGGCCGCGCAACTGCTGCATCGTCAGCGCGGACGTATCCTCCCCCGGGAACCGCATCGCATACATCTGCGGGCGACGGCGAGCCGTGACCGCTGGTTCGAGACCTTCGCGGCCTGCGCCTCCAATAGGCTCGACGACCGGGCGAGAGACCGGCCGTGCGCGTAGTAGCGGACGCCCTGCTCCCCCACCCACACCGCCGTCGATCCGCTTTCGGCCAGCAACACCATCGCCTGCTGGCTCACGGTCGTCCCCGGTCCAAGCAACAGCGCGCCGAGCGACGCCGCCGGAATGTGCACCGTGCCCTTGACGTCCCTGGCCGTGATCGCGTTTGCGTCACGGTGCACGACGCAGTGCTCGAGGTAGATGAAGCTGAGCCGGTCTTGGGAACGGACGAGTTGCCCGAGCGGGACCGGCTTCGCGCCGGGGATCGGTTTCACTGCGCAGCGAGGGTGAGCAGGCCGCAGCCGTAGCCCTTGCCCGGACCGACACCATCGACCAGCGCCGCACGCAGCGGCACCGGATCCTCGACCCGCAGGATCCCCTCGAACAACGCCGTCGCAATAGTGACCGTGCGGCCTTGCCGCGGGAATCGCAACGTCCGGCGGTCACGCAGCAGTAGATCGGGTTCATCAGCGGAGCCGGTGACGATAGCGAACCCGTGTCGACCCGCCTGTCGGTGAAACCAGGCAGTCTGCTGGTCCGCTGTGACGTGCCCGAACCGCTTTCCGCGTCCACCGTCGACGGGGCGCACATTGTGCACAGGATTGGCTCGCAGTCGGAACACCCACCGCTGCCCGACGGCCAGCCGCTCCAGGAATGGCCCGTACTCGCGCGTCTGCCAGCCATAGGTGGGCCGGCCGATGGTCTCGACGAGATGGGTCAGGTCGGGCTTGTCGGGACTGACGACGTACAGGACGACGTCGTGCTGCCCCTCGTCGAGCCGCCACAGAAGGCGCCCATGGGCCGATGGGTCGCACGACTCCGGAAATGCAGCGAGCACCGCGCCATGCATCCGCTGCGGTGCGGCCAGCATGGCACGGGCGTCGCGGCGCTGGGGATTGATCTCGAACCGCGTCATGAACATCGCTAGAGCGCCCCCAGGAAGTCGAGGTCGCGCACGGACCGCGACGTCTCCACGTAGTGCAGGTTCTCGACCTCGACCGGCTGGTGGCGACGCACGGAACGCCATTCCCACTGCCGGTGGCGAGGATCGAAGCTGACGGGTTGGTCGCGCACCATCTCGGCATCCGGCTCACCCGGTGGGCAGTCAGCCACGAGATCAAGTAACGCGTGCGGGCGCGGCCAGGATTTCTGGAACCAGGGCGACGCATGCCACGGCTCGCCGGTCAGGGCCTCCACAGCAGTGTTCTCACGCAGGCCGTGGTCGAGTTGCCCGGCGGGTGGGCAGGATCGCCGGCCGAAGTACAGCGGGAACTGCGGGTGACGCAGTGCCTCCTGCAGCCCCTCCAGCAGCGACCGGTCGGCTTCGACGGCTGCGAGGAACACCGCGTCGGTGAGGTAGTGGCGGGTCGACACCGAAACCGGCGTGCGCTCGCCCTGCCGGGCCGCCGTCTGGAAGTCCCGCTCCAGACGGCCCTGCTGCTCCGTCCGCACCGCCAGCGTGAGGCACAGCAGCTCCGTCAGATCGTCGGTACGCCGAAGTCCCTTGGCGGCGGCGAGCAGTCCGACGATCCCGCTCTTGCTGGGGACGCGGTCGGTCGCCCGCCGCGTGAACCGGCTGCTCGTCCCCCACGACTGAAGCGGCCCCGCGAGCCGCAGAAGCAACGCCGTCATGCCAGCCGCACTGCGACGGCATCGCCTAGCGCGGCGATCGTGGTGTCGACGTCCCCGCGCTCGGCGACCGCCGCAAGAGGCGCCAGCCGCTCCCCCGGCCCGAAGGTCCACGCCGCGACAGGCCGCTCGACGTAGGCGTCCTGCACCTCCCGAAGGTGGGCAGCAAGCCGCTCGATGGCCACCGGGATGCGCGACTGCGCGGTGACGGCGTCCTCGAAGGCCCCGACGAGGTTGACCGGCCGAGCGTCGCGCAGCACGACGAGCACGGCGTCCGGCAACGTGCGGTTCGCGAAGGTGTTCTGCTTGCCGGTCGGCATCGACAACACGAACGCCCGGGTGAACGCCTCGACCGCACGCCTGGTGGCCTTGCCGTCGCGGAGGTTGTCCCGGAGCCGATCGACGTCGAGGGTGGCGTAGCGGTAGAGAGTCGACGAGTTGAACTCGACCGTGCCGATCATGCCGGCGCCCGCGTCCTCTTCGGCGTCGTCCTGCTTATGGTCGTCCACCGCGGTGAAATAGTCGTACTCGTTCTCCACAGGGGGGGGGTGGGGGGTGTGGTGGGTGTGAGAGGGGTGGGGGGGGGGGAGGGGAGAGGTGGGGTGGTGGGGAGGGGGGGGGTGATAGTGTAGGATGAGTGGGTTGAGGGGGGGGGGTGATTGTGGTGGTGGTGAAGGTGGTGATGGGGTTGTGGTGGTAGGTGATGGTGGGGGGGGTGTGTGAGGGAGTAGTTTGAGGTATGGTGATTTGGGGGTTTGGGGTTGGTGTGGGGTTGAAGGTTTGTGTGGGTGGGTGTGGTTTTTGTTGGGTTTTAGATTGGTAGGTTTTTGGTGGGGGTGAGTTGTTGGGTAGTGTTGGAGTATGTTGGTGATTTTGTGGTATAGTAGTGTTGTTGGGTGGGTGGGAATATTGTGTGTGTGTTTAGATGTGAGTGTGTGTTGAGGTGAGGATGGGGGTGTGTTGTGTGTGTGGTAGTGTGTATAGATTGTGTAGGATTGGTGGTTGTGGTAGTGTGGTGAGGGTGATGAGTTTTTGTGGTGTGGGTGTATGTGGATTATGATTAGTAGGTATAGTTTGTGTTTTTTGAGGTGGATGTTGATGTGGATTTTGTGGTTTATAGATAGATGTAGTTTATTTCAGGTAGGTTTGTGGTAAGAATGTGTGTTGTTTGGTTGTTAGGTTTGGTTATTTGGTGATTATGGATCTGGACACGAGCGGGCGGAGGAAAGGCGCAGCGCGGGACGTAGTCGCTGGGGACAGGAGTGTAGGTATAGTAGTGGTAACATTTATTGATTTTGGAGTCTTGCGGACGACGGGGCAGGATCGCGGAGGAGAATTTGCGTGCGTGGTGTCGGGGTGATGTGGTGGTGTTGAGTGGTGTGATTACTTTACGGCGTGTGTGTTGGTGAGGATTTCGTGGGGTAGATGGCTGTGGTTGCGCATGACGAGTTGGTGGTTTCGCTCGGCGCGCTCGGCGCTGAAGTGGTCGATGTAGGCATGAACGTCGGTTTGCAGGGTATTGGTTAAGATCCGCTGCGCGTTTTGTTGTAAGATGTTGTTGATCATTGATGATAACTCACTTAACTTGATGTTGTTAGTGTGGGTATCGCTTGTTATCAGGTTCGGGGATTACTGTGAACATGGGTTGTACTTTCTTGATTGGTGTTTCAGCGCTGGTTTGTTTGAGAACTAGTTCAGGATGATGGGAGTAGAGGATAGAAAAAGGTGCGCGTGGACCGAGATCGCGTGGGCGACCTGCGCAGCCGCATCAACGTTGAGGTCGATGTCATCGGCGACCATGCGTCCGAACAGAGCCACGTCGACCGAGTGCTCGGTGTCGGCGGCCTTCTTCGCAGTCGCCTTGACGATCGGCTCACCGGTCCGGCTGTGCTGGACGGCCAGCTCGGCCAGGGAGGCGACCTGCCGATTGCTCAGGAAGACGAGGTAGCCCGACTCCTCGGGGGCGTCCTTCTTGTTCCGCGGTGCCGCAGTCTTGATCCCGACGGCGGTGAGGACGGCCTTCGCGAGCTCGTCGCGCTGGTCGCCGAGCGCAGGGTCCTGTCGAACGATCTCGTCACCGAGCAGCTCGACCAGGCGCTTGCTCCGCACTCCCAGCTCAGTGCGGTCGAGCAGACCGTCGAACGCCGAGCGCGTCGCCCGCTTCCAAGCCTGGCTCGACACCCGGGCCCGGACGACCCCGCCGAACCGGGCGGTCTTGGGGGACCCGGTGTCGTCACGGTTGAGGTTGCTCGGCGGAACAGTCTGGAGAACGTGGATGTCCACGATGGTGCGGAGCATGGTGTCCTTTCCGGGCTCTCGGGGAGAGGTCAGGCCGTGGGCTGGTCGGTACGCGTTTGTTCCTCGGGGAGGGCAGCTCGGCGGGTGCGGTAGAACTCACGTCCCCAGATGAGTTGCACCTGTTCAGTGCCCTGGCGCTGCCACCGGACGAGCTGATCGGCCAGCTGGCCGTAGTCGAGCGGGACTCCGTCTGCCCGCAGGAGCTGAACCACGCCGCGCAGGTGATGGGTCAGCTCCGCGAAGGAGTCGGCAGTGCCGAGCATCCGGAACCGCCGCACGAGCGGGTCGGGCAGCGTCTTCTGGTTGCCGCTGTGCAGCGAGCGCAGCGCCGTGCCCAACCCTCGTCCGCGGCGGTGCATCCGCTCGCCACGGGATTGCTGGTGGACGGCGAAGAGCGTCATCGCAACGTGCGCGGCGCACTCCTGCGGGCTCGGTTCGTCGCTGTTCCAACCGCTGATGAGCCGGGGATCGACTGTGAACTCGAGGATGTCGAGCAGCTCACCGGGCTGCTTGCCTGCTCCACGACGTAGCCGGGCGAGTGCAGCGACGGCGGCCGGGTCACGGCGATCCGCACTCAGGAAGCAGTTCTGCAAATCGCTGACGCGGCGGTCGACGAACTCCCCAGCGGGGCCGAGCGTGCGCGGCGCCGACTCGATGGCGGTCATCGCTGATTCCCTTCCCACGCCGTCATGCGGCGTCGGTCTCGTTCTCGCGGAAGGCGTAGGGCAGCGCATCGCGCAGGGCCTTCCAGTACTGACGCTCGGCGTGCGCGGCGGTGAAGTTCGCCTGCTTGCGCACGACGCGACCCTCCCAGCAGGCTGGAGGAATGTTCTCCAGCAGTTCGTCGGCCATGCCGCGAACGACCGACCTCGCCGTCTCCTGCCAGGTGGCCTTCAACACGGTTTCGTCGGTTTCGTCGCCGACGGTGAGCAACCACCGGCGGAACGGGCCGTCGAGCTGCGCATAGACCTGCTCCATCGTTCGGCTGCGCGGACCCTCGCCGCTGCCGCCTGCCGCTGCAGCAAGGTCACCGGCCAGGCCACCGACGGCGCGCGCCGCCGCTTCGGCGGCGTGGACCGCCGACACGGCAACGTGTGCGAGATCCTGGGCGTCTTGACGGGTGAGTATTGCCCGCAGCGCGAGCGCGTCGTTCACGATGTCGTCGGTGACGGAGCTGTTCGCGCCGTACACCATTCCGATCGCCCGCATCCGCACCGGATGGTCCGGCGGAATGCGGCGCTCCACGCTGAGACGGCTCAGCCACTCCACGACTCCGGGCGCGAGGTAGCGGCCACCCTCGGCCTTCTGCCGCGACGAGGTGCCCGGCAGGAGTGATTCCAGCCCTCGCCAGATGGCCCGGTCGGGGTCGTGTTCGCGGGGCATGTAGACCATGCCGGTCACGCCCGGCTTCTTCTCCTGTGCCTCGCTGCGTCGCCACGCGGTGTGCGGTTCGTGGCGCTGCATGTTCTGAGGGGTGAGCTTTTCGCCGTTCGCAATGAGCACGCTCGTCACCCGCCCGTCCGACGGGACCAGGCGGACGCGGCGGCTCTGCCATAGGTAGAGATCGACCGGGCCCGTCGGGGGGCGGCCACCGGGAAGCTCCTCCGCAGCGGTGACCGGGTCCCGCTCCCACACCGGCCGGTCCGTCGTCGGCTCGCGTTCGTACGGCGAGAAGTCGCCGGCGACCAGGTTGAGCAGCAGTGTCTCTTTCAGCGTCCGCCCTTCGAGCAGCAGTCCCCCGAGCAGCCCGCTCCACGCCACCCCGATCGGGTAGCCCCTCCCGCCCTTGACCCTGGCGTCGCCGACCGCACCGGACTTGATCCCCGACAGATCGAAGGCGTGGCAGTGCACGAGCCAACGCGCCGCCTCGGCATGGGAGAGCGTGAGGTCACCGCCCTGACGGGTGGTGAAGAACGGAACACCGTTGGGTACGTCCGCGATGAGCTTGTTCAGCTCCGAGGTCTCCCCCTTGGCCGTGTGGAGATCGGCCACCTGCAGGAACGGCGTCTTCGGGTGGAACAGATCGAACCGGTCGCGGTACTGCGCGAGGTAGGGCGCGATCCTGGCGACCGGCAGCTTCTCCGCGCGCCACAGCTCCTCCCAGTCGTCGAGGTCCCGTGGCCCCGCGAGGGCGCCGTGTAGCACAGCGAGCAGCAGGCGGGTGAGCGCGAACGTCTGAGTCGGGACATCTCCCGACAGCCCGGCAAGGTCGTGCGCGCGGCCGAGTGTGAACAAGATGCCCTGCTCGGTCACGGTCCCGTCGCGCCCGCGGCACGGGATCCACGGCTCGTGCACGAGATCGAACATCGGCGAGACCGGTGTCATCGGGAGCAGCTCCTCGAACAAGTCGGGGTGTGGTGGACGTGCGAGACGACATCGTGCCGCCCCTCACCGACAATTCCGTTGGGTCCCGTCAGCTGGGCGGCCGCTCCTTGCCTTGCTGCTCGTGCAACAGGCCCCGCCGGCGGTCGTACGTCAGGCGGAACGCCGCCGCGCCGTGACAGATCTCGGCCGTGCGGTCGTCGTCGAGCACCAGCACGAGTTGTCCCTTGAGCAGCGGTGACTGGTGGAAGCTGGTGAAGTGGTTGCGCTCCAGAGCGGCGATGACCCCGTCGCCGACCGCGTTGAGCTGGCTCATCCCGATGGGTAGGCGCAGCGCGCAGGCCGCGACCGTGCGCGCCAGGTCAGCCGGAACTTCCTCGTCGAGCGGGAGTTGCACCCCGGCGTTCCGCTCGATCCAGTCGGGAATGAGCAGTCCACCGTCGCGGTCGCGCTGCACCACCAGCACCTCGACCGACTCCGCCCCGTCGCGGACGTAGCCGGTGCGCCGGGTATCCCCTTCGGCGTCCCCGACCCCGGCGTGCACCCAGCCGTCGAGCGTGTCCTTCGGTAGCGCCGACCGTGCCGAGCAGGAATTCGTCCGCCTTCGCGCGGCGGTGCACGATCTCGATGCGCTCCTTCTCCTGGGCAAGGCGCAGCGCGTCGTGCCACGAGGCGGGTCCGACGAGGGTGTCGCCGTAACCGGCTTGCACGAGCGGAGCGATGTCAGCCGGGAGCGTGATGCTCGTCGCGGTCGGCAAGCAGTGCGACGGCTCGCAGCAAGGTGTGCTCGCTGTAGACGCGGCGACTTCCGGCGACTGCGCGAACCGGCGTGGCGGTCCAGTCCTCGACTCCCGTCAGCACGCATCGCGGCTGCTTCACGGCGGCCGGCCGCGGGCGGACGTGGCGGTGCAGGCGGCCCATCCGCTGGAGCACGAGGTCGATCGGCGCGATATCGGTGATCATCAGGTCGAAGTCGACGTCGAGTGACTGTTCCACGACCTGGCTGGCCACGACGACGTGCAGGTCGGGGCGCTCGGTGTCCGGTCCAGGTGGGCCGAAGCGGCGCAGAAGACCGTTGTCGAGCCGGGCGCGGTCGCAGGCCAGGAATCGTGAGTGGGTGACAGTGACGTGGTCGTCCCCGAACTCGGCGACCAGGCGGTCAGCGGTTTGCTGGACCCGCCCGACCGTGTTACGGATGACCACGGCGCAGCCCCCGTCGGACAGCCGCCTGCGCAGTAGTGCCACCAGCGCATCCAGGTCGTCGAGATCGGGGGGCTCGGCAAGGTGTTCCATCGCGACAGCCCGCGGCGCACCGCTGGCCGGTGCCGGTCGCGGGTTCACACCGCTGGCGAGCACGACGGGATAGCCCGGCTCGACCGCGACCGGCCTTGGCTCGACGGAGCGGCCACTGTCGTAGGCTGCCAGCAACTCAGCCCTGCGGGCGGCCGGCAGTGTTGCGGAAAGCAGGACGACCGGGGTGCCGTAGGCACCGAGCCAGTGCAACACCCGGTCCAGATACGACGACATGTAAACGTCGTAGGCGTGCACCTCGTCGATGATCACGACCTTTCCGGCCAGGGCAAGATGGCGCAACATGAGGTGCCGGCTCTTGAGGCCAGCGAAAAGCACCTGATCCACCGTGCCGACGACGAACTGCGCGAGCGGCCCCTTCTTCCGGCCGCGAAGCCATTGATGAGCGATCCCGGGTTCGTCACCGCGCTCCCCGACACCGCGGACACGACCGGCTTGCAGGAGCCCGCGGTACTTATCGTTCAAGCTCGCCGTGCCGTGGGCGAGCATGACGCTGATGTCCACCGGCATGCCCGGCAGCGCGCGCATCCAGTCGAGCACACGGCCGAACATGGCGTCGCTGGTCGCCCGGGTCGGCAGCGCGACGAAGCAACCGTCTGCCCCAGAGCGGGCGGCCAACGCTTCGGCCGCCGACAATGCGGCCTCCGTCTTGCCCTCCCCCATCGGTGCCTCGACGACCACCATGCCCGGCCGGGCCTGCATCAGCACCGCCTCGACCGCCGCCACCTGCACCGGGCGCGGCTCTCGGCCGAACCGCTCCACGAAGGCTGCCCGGATGTCACCGAGCGGGCGCGGAGACCAGCCCGGCGGCAGGTCGAGCAACGCCCATCCCTCCTGGAGCCGGCGGGCAGTCCGCTCGCGGTCCGGCCCGTAGGGCGGATCGTCCGCGGTGCGCAGGGGGTCCAGCGGGAACAACGTCGTGTTCGACGCGATCCAGTCGGCCATGATCACGATTGCGGTGAGCAGTACCTGCGGCGGGCGGCCGAGGGCGACGCCGGCGAAGGGCTTGAGGACTTCAGGCCCGCCGACGAGCGTCGGTCGCCCACCGCAGCGCCGCGGCCCGCTCCTCCACCCATACGCCGACGCCCGCCAGTTCCCGCGTTCCCTGCACGAAGAGGACGTCGCTGGAAGAGGACGGCACTCCGTGATGGCCGCCGACAACGCAGGCGAGCTGCGCTGCGGCGCGACGGAACGCGAAACCCAGCTCGTCCGTCAGCCACGTCCGCACTGCGTTCTGGCCGACGAACTCGTGCCGCACACGGGATCGATCCGGATCCTCCGCGAGCACGACCTTGACCGGCAGCCCGCCACGGCGCATGGCATCGATCAGGCCGGGCGCCTCCTTGGACACCTGCACCGCGAAGGCTGGGCTGATCTTTCCGACGTCGTGTACTGCTGCAAGCCACGACACGAGCGTCCGGACATCGGCGGCGGTGCCGTCGATGTCGGTGGCGATCCGTCGAAGAACCTGCGGGGACACCCACTCGTCGACGAGCCGACCGGCCACACCGGCGGTGTCTGCCAGGTGCTGGTGCAGCGGGAGCCACGCGGTGACCACCGTTGGGTTCTGCGGATCGCGGTCGGTCTTCGCCCAGGCGGACCACCAACGCTCGATGTCGGACAAGCCACTCCTTCGGGGCGACGATCATCGCTGCGTGTTGTGTCGCCGGACGGACCGCGGTCATTACGTTCCGCACGTCCTGACCTACTCCGAGCGCACGTCCTTGCGCGCCGAGCGGACCAAACCTCGCCTGCATCTGTCAGCAATCAGTAAACCCGCAGACAGGAGCGTCTAGCCGATGAGCCAGTTGTTCGGCTAGTCGGCTAGACATATGATGTGGTGAGGCGAAGGTTGAAGCCGACTCAGGCGATGCAGCTCGTGCGCCGCCACGCGCGCGAGCACGGCCTCACCGTGGTCGACCTACCCGGCCGCGGGAAAGGCTCGCACCACCTCTACACGCTGGTCGACTCCTCCGGAACCCAGGTCGGGCGGTTCGGGCTGACCGATCACCGGCGCGAACTGTCATGGACGGTGCTGCGCGGTATCGAGGAGGGCCTCGCACCGTTCTTCGCGCGCGAGAAGTGGATGGAGAAGCGTTGACCTCTCCCCGCCGTGAACGACGGGGTATCTCCCGATCACTCGGGAGGGTTCCTGCTTCACAGACGACTGCCTGCGTGCGCGTCCGCACGCGCAGGTCTGACACCGTCTCCACAGGCCAGCACCGCCAGCCCGGCGGCTCTGATGTTACGGGCCGCGTTGACGTCGCGGTCGTGGCGCGCCCCGCAGGGGCAGGCCCACTCTCGCATGCGCAACGGCAGGTCGTCGCGGACGGCTCCGCACACGGAACACGCCTTCGACGAGGGGAACCAGCGGTCGACCACGACGAGGTCGCGGCCGTACCACCGGCACTTGTATTCCACCATGCCCCGCAGCTCCCGCCAGCCCGCGTCGGAGATGGCGCGGGCCAGGCAGTGGTTGCCGAGCATGTTGCGGACCTGCAGGTCCTCGATCACGACCGCTTGGTTCTCGCGGACGAGCCGAGTCGTCAGTTTGTGCAGGTGGTCACGGCGCCGGTCGGTGATCCGGGCGTGGACGCGGGCCACTCGCCGGCGGGCCTTCTCCCGGTTCGCCGACCCGCGCTGCTTGCGGGCCAGCACCCGTTGCGCCCGGGCCAACCGGACCCGGTCGCGGCGCTCGTGGTGCGGGTTGGTGACCTTCTCCCCGGTCGACAAGGTGACCAGCGACGTGATCCCCACGTCGATCCCGACCACGGCGTCGGTCGGCGGACCGTCCTGGACCGACACCTCGCACAGCAGCGACACGTGCCAGCGCCCGGCCGCGTCCCGCGACACGGTCACCGTGCTGGGCTCGGCACCCTCGGGCAGGGGCCGGGACCAGCGGATGTCCAACGGCTCGGCCATCTTCGCCAACGTCAGCGCGCCATCGCGGAAACGGAACGCCGACCGCGTGTACTCCGCCGACGCCCGCGACTTCCGCTTGCTCTTGAACGTCGGGTACTTCGCGCGCTGGCCCCAGAAGTTCGCGAATGCCGTCTGCAGGTGACGGAGCCCCTGCTGCAGCGGCACAGACGACACCTCGGACAGGAACGCCAGCTCAGGGTCGCGCTTCCACTCGGTAAGCAGTGCCGAGGTCTGCACGTAGGTGACCCGGCGCTGCTCGCCGTACCAGGCCTTGGTGCGAGCTTCCAGGGCGAGGTTGTAGACCTTCCGGACGCAGCCGAACGTGCGATTCAGCTCCTGTACCTGCTGGTCGGACGGATAGAAACGGTACTTGAACGCCCGCTTCACCACCCTCCCACCCATACCTCACATGATCCCACCTCCCGTGTAACGCCACCCGTCTACCCCCACGGAGAGAGCGGCTTCCTCCCCGGCGTAACGCCGGGCTATCCGCCGATAGGAGTGGTTCGTTTCGCTACGTACATCGCGATGTCCGCGTCGCGAAGCAGACCGTCCGCCGACCCGGCGCCGCCGCCGTGGGCGATCCCGACGGATCCGCCGACGGTGACGTGGTGACCGGCGACCGTGAACGGCTCCTGCAGCGCCTCGACGATCCGGCCGGCGATCACCAGCGCGTCGTCCGGATCCACCGAGCAGATCAGGACGGCGAACTCGTCGCCGCCCAGCCGCGCCGCGATGTCGCCGTCCCGCACGCTGCCGAGCAGCCGCCGCGCCGTCTCCTCCAGCAGCTCGTCACCCGCGGCGTGGCCGAGGGTGTCGTTGACGTTCTTGAATCCGTCGAGATCGACGACCACCATCGACAGCCGTAGCCGCGACGACCTCGTCGAGGTCAGCGCGTCGGCCAGCCGTTGCAGCAGCAGCGCCCGGTTGGGCAGGCCGGTCAGCGGGTCGTGGTGGGCGCGGTGGTTGAGCTCGTTCTCCAGCGCCTTGCGCTCGGTGACGTCGCGCCCGTTCCAGACGAGGCCGCGGACGTCGGGGTCGTCGAGCAGGTTCTGGCACACGGCCTCGACGGAACGGGTGCGGCCGTCGTGGGTGCGCAGGCGCAGCTCGATCGTGCGCACGAGGCCGGGCCGCTCGGTGAGCAGCGTGATGGCCGTGGCGACGTCGGCCCGCTCCACCGGCTCGACGTGCACGAGCAGCGGCAGCTCCAGGAAGTCGTCCGGCCGGTAGCCGACCAACGCCTCGACGGCCGGACTGACGTACGTGACGACCCCGCGGTCGTCGGTGACGATCGTGAGGTCGGAGGCGCGCTGCACGAGCGAGCGGAACCGGCCTTCACTCGCCCTCAGCGCCTCCTCGGCCACCCGCCGCTCGTCGACCTCACCCTTGAGCGCGGCGTAGGCCTGCTCCACGTCGCTGCGGCTGCGGCGCAGCACGACGGTGATCCCCACGATGCCGAGCCCGAGCACGAGCGTCACCAGGGTGGCGAGCGCGAACTGGCCGTGCTGGTTCGCCTTCAACGACGCCGCCGTCACGGCGTAGAAGTGCTTCTCCTGCGCGCTGCGCAGGGCGTTGACCCGCTCCTCGGACCGGGCGATCAGCTCCATCGCCTCGCGACGGAGGGCGTCGTCGCGTCCGCGGCTCGCGACCAGCCGGTCCCAGGGGAACGCCGCGAGCTGGGCCCGCACGTCCTGCAGCTCGCGGGCCTGCGGGCTGTCCGGCTCGAACGAGACGATCGAGACCACGATCTGGCGCGTCGCGACGGCCCGGTGGAGCCCGACGTCGTCGGGGTCTCCGTCCGGGCCGAGATGGGTGACTGCCTGCTGCAGGACCAGGACCTCGCGGTCGGCGTTGGACAGGTTCGCCGACCGCGACTGCGCCTCCTCGACCTGCTTGCTCATCCGGCCGAGCAGCAGCGAGTACAGGACGATCAGGCCGACGGTGGTGAGGAGCACGACGACGACGGCGGCGATGAGCACGCGCGGGCGCGCCCAGCGCTCCCACCGACTCGTGCCGGCCGTCATCGCACCTCGATCGTCTCGATGTTCCAGATCCACATGTCGGGGCTGAAACGATCGGCGAGGCCGTCGGCGAACACGATGCGCGTGGGCCCGCCGTCCTCGATCGGCAGCACGGTGCCGTCACCGGTGCGGGTGGCGAGGAAGATCGACTGGTCGCGCACGTCGGCGAGGGTCAGGTCGACCTGGTAGTCGTCGAGGGCGACCAGGTGCAGGCTCGTGGCCCCGGTGTCGGGACGCGCCACGTCGACGAGATCGCGCAGCCACACGCCCTGCAGGGCGATCCGCTGCTTCGCCCACGGGTCGTCCACGCTCATCTCCAGCAGGCCGAGCCGGTCCAGCTCGGCCTGGTCGAGGCGGAGCGCGCGGTCGCCGTTGGTCACGCCGATCCGCCCGGTGATCGTCAGCATCGGCTTGCCCTGCGGGGCGGCGGGAACCGCACTCCGGTCGGGATCCGGGGCCTTGACGACCGACGCCGGCGGCGGAGCCGGTGCCGTGGGCTCGGCCGTACCGCACCCGAGGGCGAGCGCCGCCACCGCGCCTAGGACGAGTCCCGCACGAACGCCCGATGCACGCATCTGTACCGCCACCCCTCCGTCGCACCGTGCCCGGGAACTCATCATCGGTATCCGTACCCGGTCCCGTCGCCGGAGGCCCGGCGTGTCATTCCACGATCGGGTGACATCTCGGGCCACCTCGGTGGCGCCACCCCCCAGCTAGGGTGTGCCCGTGCCCTCGCCTGCCGATGCGATGCTCGAACTCGCCGGGGTGGGCCGGACGTTCGCCGACGGCACCGCCGCCGTCCGGGACCTGGACCTGCGGGTGCGTCGCGGCGAGTTCGTGACCGTGGTGGGCCCGTCGGGATGCGGCAAGAGCACGTTGTTGCGGCTGGTGGCGGGACTCGAACCCGCGACGACGGGGGCGGTGCACGTCGCGCCCTGCCGGCTCGGCTACGTCTTCCAGGACCCGACGCTGCTGCCGTGGCGGACGGTGGCGCGCAACGTCGAGCTGCTCGCCGAGCTGGAGGGCATCCCCCGCGCGGAGCGGCGGCGCCGGGTGGAGCGAGTGCTGGATCTGGTGGGCCTGACCGGGTTCGACCGTGCGCGGCCTGCGGCGCTGTCGGGCGGGATGCGGATGCGGGCGTCGCTGGCGCGTTCATTGGTGCTCGAGCCGGAGCTGTTCCTGCTGGACGAGCCGTTCGGGGCACTGGACGAGCTGACCCGTGAGCGGCTGAACGACGAGCTGGTGGCGCTGTTCACCGGCGGTGCGTTCACCGCGGTGTTCGTGACCCACTCGGTGGCCGAGGCCGTGTTCCTGTCCAGCCGGGTCGTCGTGCTGTCGCCGCGTCCGGGACACGTCGTCGGCGAGGTGACCGTGCCCTTCCCCTATCCGCGCCCGGGGCACCTGCGCTTCGCCCCCGAGTTCGGCCGGCTCGCCTCCCGGGTTTCGGACCTGCTGCGCGACACCGAGGGCGGGAGCGCCGACTGGACGGTCTCGGCGTGAGCCTCGCCGTTCTGCGCACCCGCTGGCTTCCGCCCACCGTTGCCTTCGTCGTGTTCGTCGGGCTCTGGTACCTGGTGAGCGACGTCGTGCTCGACGCGGACCGGCGCTTCCTGCTGCCGCCGCCGCACGCCGTCGTCGAGGTGGCGTTCCTGGATCCGGTGAACCGGGCCCCGCTGCTGCGCGGGCTGGCGCTGTCGGCGACCGTCGCGCTGGTCGGTTTCCTCATCGCGGCCGTGCTCGGCGTCGCGATCGGCACCGCGATGAGCCAGGCCCAGTGGGTGGAGCGGTCGCTCTACCCCTACGCGGTGCTGCTGCAGTGCGTCCCGATCCTGGCCCTGGTCCCGGTGATCGGGTTCTGGTTCGACTTCGGGCTGACGAGCCGGGTGATCGTCACCGTCCTCATCGCGGTGTTCCCGGTGATCAGCGGCACGCTGTTCGGCCTGCGGTCGGCCGACCGCGGCCAGCACGACCTGCTGTCGCTGCACCGGGCGAGCCGGGTGACCCGCCTGCTCAAGCTGCAGTTCCCCAGCGCCCTGCCGGCGCTGCTGACCGGGCTGCAGGTGGCCGCCACGCTCGCCGTGGTCGGCGCCGTGGTCGGCGACCTGTTCTTCAAGCAGGGCACTCCCGGGATCGGCGTGCTCATCGACCTCTACCGTGCTCGCCTGCAGACCGAGCAACTCCTGGGTGCGGCGCTGCTCGCGTGCCTGCTCGGCGTCACCGCGTTCGCCGTGCTCGGCCTCCTGATCCGCGCAACCACCGGTGCCTGGTTCGGCGCCACCGCATACGACCGATCCCGCTGACCGTTCCGTTCACAGACCGACCTCGTTCACAGACCGACGCTGTCCACAGAAAGGCCCGTGCACATGTCGAAGGTCACGAGGCGGCGCGCGCTCGCCGCCGGCCTGACCGTCCTCGCCGTCACGTCATGCAGCAGCGGCGGCACCCCCGCCGCCGCGCCACCGACGGCCGCAGGCGGTCCACTGGCCGGGGTGTGCCCCGACCCGGTGGTCGTACAGACCGACTGGTTCCCCGAGGCCGAGTACGGCGCGTACTTCCAGATGCTCGGCGACGACCTGCAGTTCGACACGAACGTCAAGAAGGTGACCGCCCCGCTCGTCGACGGCGGCGCACCGACGGGCGTCGGGCTCGAGATCCGCTACGGCGGAGCGGCGATCGGCTTCCAGCAGGTCAGCGCGCAGCTGTACGCGGACAAGGCGATCACGCTCGGCCTGGTGTCGACCGACGAGGCCATCCAGAACTCCACCGAGCTGCCCACGGTCGCCGTCGCAGCCCCGCTGGAGGCCAGCCCGCAGATGATCATGTGGGACCGGACGAAGCACCCCGACGTCCACACGATCGCCGACCTCGGCCGGGCGAACATCCCGGTGCTCTACTACCAGACCGACACCTACATGCAGTACCTGCTGGCGACGGGCCTGCTGCGCGCGGACCAGGTCGACGGCAGCTACGACGGCAGCCCGTCGCGGTGGGTGACCTCCGGCGGCGACGTCGCCGAGGCGGGCTTCGCCACGTCCGAGCCCTACATCTACAAGAACGAGCTGGGCGAGGGCCGCAGCTACGACGTCGACCTGCAGCTCGTCGCGGACACCGGCTACCCGATGTACGGGCAGGCGCTGTCGGTCCGGGCCGCCGACAAGGACGCGCTGGCCCCGTGCCTGGCGAAGCTCGTCCCGATCGTGCAGCGCGCCCAGGTGGCGTACCTGACCGATCCGGCGCGCACCAACGGCGTGATCGTCTCGGCGGTGCAGGCCGACGCCGGTTCCGTCTGGAGCTACTCGCCCGGGCTCGCCGACTTCGCGGCCCGCGCCATGCGGGAGCGCGGCATCGTGGGCAACGGCCCCGACGACACGCTGGGCAACTTCGACACCGCCCGGGTCGCGCACATGATCGAGATCCTCGGCCCGGTGTTCGCCGGCCAGAACAAGCCGATCAAGGCCGGGCTGGCGCCCGAGCAGCTGGTGACGAACGAGTTCGTCGACCCGTCGATCGGGCTCGCCGCGTCGTGACGGACGACATCGCGCTTGTGCGGGCGCGCCACGTCCTCACGTCCGGACCGGACGGCGAGGTGCGCGACGGCGCGGTCGCCGTCGTGGGCAGCCGGATCGCGGCCGTCGGGCCGTTCACCGTGCTGCGCGCGACGTACCCGGCGGCCCGGGTCGTCGGCGACGGCACCGGGATCCTCGTGCCCGGGTTCGTCAGCTGCCACGGGCACTTCAGCGAGGCGCTCGTGTCGGGGATCGGCGAGACCCACACGCTGTGGGAGTGGTTCATGCACGTCACGGGCCCGCTCGAGCCGTGCGTTACCCGGGAGATGGCGCTGGTCGGCACGCTGCTGAGGGGCGCGGAGATGGCGCTGTCGGGCGTCACGACGGTCGCCGACATGATGTGTATCGCCCCCGGGCCCGAGCCGGTGACACCGGGGGTCGTCGAGGGGCTGGAGCAGCTCGGGCTGCGCGGCGACGTCTCGTACGGCGCGGCGGACGACCCCAACCCGCGGCCGCTCTCGCAGGTCGTCGCCGAGCACGAGGCGCTGGCGGCGGCTGCCGCGCGATCCCGGCGCAGCCGGTTCCGGGTGGGGCTGGCGACCGTGCCGACGTCGTCGCACGAGCTCATCGCGGCGACGGCGGACCTTGTCGCCAGGCACGGGCGCTTCCACGTCCACCTCCACGAGGTGCGCGAGGAGGTCACGCAGTCGCGGACGACCCACGGCGAGACGGCGATCGCGTACGCCGCCCGCTCCGGGCTGCTCGACGCGCAGGTGCTGGCGGCGCACTGCGTGTGGCTCGACGACGACGACGTCGCGCTGCTGCGCACACACGACGTGGCCGTGGCGCACAACCCGGTGTCGAACATGATCCTCGCGTCCGGGGTGTGCCCCGTCCCGCGCCTGCGGCGGGAGGGCGTCACGGTCGGGCTCGGGGTGGACGGGGCAGCGAGCAACGACAGCCAGAACATGCTGGAGACGATGAAGACCGCGGCACTGCTGCAGAAGGTGCACCACCTGCAGGCGCGGGCGCTGACCGCGCGGGACGTGCTGGAGATGGCGACGCTGGGCGGCGCCCGGGCGCTGGGCATGGCCGACGAGATCGGCAGCCTGGAGCCGGGCAAGGCGGCGGACATCGTGCTGTTCCCGGAGCGGAGCCCGTCGCTGGCGAACATCCACGACCCGTACCAGAAGCTCGTCTACTGTGCCTCGGCGCGCGACGTCGCGCAGGTGTGGGTGGACGGCGAGCCGGTAGTCGCCGAGGGCCGCGTGCTGGGCGTGGACATCCCGGCGCTGCTCCCCTACGCCCGGGAGCTCGCGGTGAAGCTGGCGACGGACGCGGGGCTGGACTCGGCGCTGGCGGCACCCGGCCGGCAGCGGTCGCACGGGCCCTGACGGCCTCTCGTCCCCGAAACATGCCCGGCCTTCGACACAGCCGGCGCCGTGCACTGTTCGGACAGCTACTGACGGACGTGCCGCTCGTCAGATGGCCGACCCGAGAAACAGCGCGGCTACCTCGGCGACCAGCAACGCGGCCGGCCCCGCTGTCAGGGCCCGCAGATGCTCGCCGAGCGGACCGTCTCCGCGCAGCCGACGCAGCAGCTCATCATCGCCGAGGTCGGCGAGTGCCTCCAGTTCGGCGGACGACGGCCCAGCGGTGAACAGCGGGACCGCGGTCCGTGCCCGGCTCGGCTGCAACCGCGCCGCGAGCCGGCGCAGCTGGAGCGCCGCCGGGGCCGCCGCTCCGAGCTGGGCCAGTCCCACGAGCCGCCGCCATTCGGCGAGGAACACGACGGCCCGACGCGCCTCGCGCAGGCCCTCGTCGGCATCGTCGGCCGCCGGGACGATGTCGCTCAGGGCGTCGGCCACGTCAGCACGGACGTCCGCCACGTCCAGGCCGTACAGGGGAACGGTCGCCTCGAAGCACCCCGCGTTCGCCGGGGAGGCGCGGAGCAGGGCGTGCCCCTTCGCTTCGGCGGACCTCCGGTCGACGAGACGGACCAGCAGCCGCGCCGCGACCTCCGGGGCGACCGCAGCCCCGAACGCCGACACACGGACCAGGACATGGTCGCCGTCCGCTTTCGAGACCGTGACCTCGGGGGAGGCCGGGTCGGACGACAGGGCGAACACCCGCGCCCGGACCTGCCGAGGGTCGATCATGCTCATCGCCTGGGTCAATCGGTTGCGCGGCCGGGCCACCGGAGACGTGGACGGCGGGTCGGGTGTCGGTAACGGGCCGGCGGCCGGACGATCACCGCCTCCGAGCCGGCGCGAGAGCCGCCGCCAGCCGTCGAGCACCGACGCCAGTTCGTAGTCGGGGCCCGCCACGTCGTCGACGAGCTCCGAATATCCGTCGACCATATCCGTCACGGCGGCACGAAGGCCTGCCGGGACCGGTCGGGAATGGCGGCCGAGCCGGCGCAGGAAAACGACGACGTCGCGCGAAGACCGGCGGGCCATCCGCAGCGCCTCACCTGTCAGCACCGTCCGCGCCGGTCCCTGCGGCAAGGTCCGCGCCGCTCGGCCGCGCACGACGCCACGTTCGGCGTCCAGAAGGCACTGATCGAGAGGTGTGTGCAGCCAGCGATCCAGCGCGTCGACAGCGGCGACCCGCAGCCACGGTGCCGCACTCCTGGGCGCATCGGGCAGCCGATGTCCGATCGCCTGACCCGGTGTGGTCCGCTCCGGGGAAACGTCACCGACGAGGGCGCCGAGCAACGGATGGCTGGCGTAAGGCGCTGCGCACGAGACGGCGTGCCAGTGATCCGGGGCGGTCACGTCCAACGCCACGTGCACACCCGCCGCAAGGTGCATCCCGTGTACCAGCGGGCCGGAGGGTGAATCCGGGATCAGCCGTACCTGTCCACCCGTCGCCGGGTGAGCGGACCGTGCACACGAGACCACCACCGAATAGCCTCACATTCGCGAATCTCGATTGCGGTACCCACCCCGGACTCCGACGTCGAAAAGGGCGGCCGCGAGCGGCCGAGCGCGTCGCATCATCGCACCTCGGAACGAGGATTCCCACATCTGGATTCAGAGCGACCGGAGATCTTCCCTTCGCCGGCACGCGTGCTGCCACGCGCGTAAGCGGCCGCGGCGGACGACGAGCCCCGACGTGCCCTTCGCGCCGCACCACGGAGCGGGCGCCGACCGGTCGGCAAGCCGGTCGAACGCATTCGCGGCCAGGCCGCGGTAGCCGCCGATGTCCTGCCAGGGCGCCTGGCTGATGCCCGTATCCGCCATCGGGTTCGCGAAGCACCGGATCTCGGTGCCGTACAGGCAGAGCACCGCGCGCGAGGGTTCCACGGTCGTCCTGTCCCACGCCTCGCCCGGCTTCACGCGGTAGAAGCTGGTCGGGTCGAAGATCACCCAGATCAGGAACTGGATGCATCCCTCGACGAGCTCGTCGCGCGCCTTCATCCTGCCGTGGGCGAACCGGTGCCGCAGGTCGGCGAGCTCCTGCTGCTCCCTCCACACGAGCCGCGCGATCCTCACCACCAGCCGCTCCTCGAGCGGCGCCGTTTCCGGTGGCATCGACTGGAGCAGGGCAAGAACCGCCGCCGTGGATCGGTCGCGTCGGACGAGCCGCGGTGGCAGGAGCGCGGCGGCCTCGTTCAGCCGGTCCCAGGCGTCGTGCACGTGGCCCTCCGCCTGTGCCTGCATGCTGAGCGCCAGGAGCCTCAGCGCCGAAGCCCAGCGGACGAGATGGCCGGGGCCGGCGACAGCGCGTCCTACGAACCCGGAATCCCGGAAAACGAACCTCCAGTTGCCGCCTTCCAGGCGGCCGACCAGGTCCCACAGCGCCTGCCGCAGCTCGTCTTCTGCGTCTCGGGGAGGCATGGCGCTACCGAATCGAGCAGTGACGAGTCGGTGCGGTGGCGGAGATCCGGGGCCCGGTGAGGGCCCCCGATGGAGAGACATCGACCCCGGCGGAGTGGGGAGCGAGTGCGTACGAGAGCATCTTCGTCACCGCCCTGATTGTTGCCTTACTTGCCGCAATTTGCCGTGAGTGGTAGCGCAAACTCTCCTGCATCAGGGTAGGACTTGTCCTGGGCGTCGCACAATGGGTTGCGTCCGGTTGATGCTCACGTCGAGTTATCACAAGTTGGGCTCAGGTTTCGCCCAACTGGGCAGTAACGAAGACAGTTAACCTGGCGAGAGATGGTTTGCGGCAGGCAGGCCAAACCTGTGAACGAGGGAGTGGCTGATGGTACAGCCCGAGCACGAGGCCGGTCTGGCTGATCGCCTCAAGGAGCTGCGGGAGCGTTCCTGGCCGACGGCCGCGCTCACGCAGCACCAGCTCGGTGCGGTGTTCAAGGTGACCGGGGCGACCATCAGCGCCTGGGAGTCGCCCACCAACCCGAAGAAGCCGACGGCCACGCGGCTCGAGGCCTACGCACGCTTCTTCGCCACGCGTCGCTCGCGTGACGCCGACCCACCGCGCCTCGTCCCCGAGGCCGACCTCACCACGGAGGAGCGCGACCGGTATGGGGAGCTCGAGGACGAGTTGCTGGGCCTCCTGAACCCGACGAGCACTGCTGCCCCTGCCCCTCCTCCCGTCCTTGCCCCGGGCTCCGTCGACACAGCCGACACCTCCGCGCTCGGTCACACGTTCACCTTCCATGATGGTCCGGTGACGGTCATCTGTCCTAAGGCGCCGGGGGAGCAACGCGGACCATTGGCACAGGAGAACGATCCCAACTTCGCTAAGCTCCAGCAGTACGGCGACCTCGACGCCCTCGTCGAGATGTACGGGCACCTGCGCGCGTGCAATCCCACGCTCGACGTCTTCCATCGCCACGCGGGCGAGGTCACCGCAGACCATCTGTCGAACCATGTCATCGTACTCGGCGGCGTGGCGTGGAACCACGTCACCAAGGCATTCCAGGACGCCATCCAACAGGTTCCGATTACCCAGATCGAGGTCCCCGACTTCCCCGGTGACATATTCGAGGTCGCCGAGGAGGACGCCAACGATGACAATGACGACGACGATGACGGCAAGCGGCGGAAACGCTTTTACCCGGAGTGGGGTCAGGACGATCGCGGTGAGCGGGCTTTGGTCGAGGACGTCGCATTGATCGTCCGCCTCCCCAACCCGTTCAACGGCAGGCGCACCCTCACCATGTGCAACGGCATCCACAGCCGTGGCGTGTACGGCGCGGTTCGCAGCCTCACCGACCGCGCCGTCCGGGAGGCCAACGAGCAGTACCTCGCCGGGCGCTTCCCCGATGGACGCTTCGCGCTCCTGCTCCGCGTGCCGGTCGTCACGAACAACTCAATGTCACCGGACCTGCAGAACCCCGCGGCGCGGCTCTACGAATGGCCGCCCCATCCGGGTGAGCAAGGATGACAGCGCCTGGCTCGGCCGCAGTGCGCGGCGGGGTCGTCGGCGGCACGGAGGTGCCGACCCGCCATCTCGCCTCCCACGCTCGCCTGTTGCGCCCCCCACGGATCCCGGCGGACCTCAGCCGACAACGGTACGGCCGTCCCGACGCCATCATCGTGCCCGCGACTCGACCCGCGTCCGCCCTGACCGGCATCATCGCGCTGGCCGCGGCATTGCACACCACGATCGTCGTCCTCTGCAGCAAGCAGGCCAAGTTTGCTCAAGTTGCCGAACGTATCAGCCGGGTCTTCGGCGCCCGCGGGATCGTGGTGCAGATCGACGAGGGATACACGATCCCTGAGCTCGACCTTCGAGACATCGTCCGCCACGTTCGCCACCGCCAGCGCCGGACGATCCAGCAATCTGAGCGTCAAACGCAACGTCGGACTGCTGTTGGCACGGCTCAACGGATGGCGCAAGATCGCCTTCGTCGACGACGACATCACGGTGTCCGTCCAGGATCTCGCCAAGCTTGGCCACCAGCTGGATCACCATCAAATCGCGGGGATGGCCTGCCGCGACTACCCTGACAATTCGGTGTTCTGCCACGCTCGTCGACTGGCCAAGATGCCACAGGACGTCTTCGTGACCGGCGCTGTTCTCGGCGTGAACTGCAGTGACTTGCCACTCCCGTTCTTCTCGGACATCTACAACGAAGACTGGTTCTTCTTCGCAGAGGCCGCAGCCCATCGCCGGCTGACCAAGGTGGGCGAGGCCCGTCAGGCAGCGTACGACCCATTCGAGAAACCAGCGCGGGCCAGACACGAGGAATTCGGCGACGTACTGGCCGAAGGACTGTACACGCTGATTGAATCCCTGCACGCACCGATTGATTTTCGACACCCGGACGGATTTTTCCCGTCGATTGCTGCGATGACAGACGAGAAGTACTGGTCGACCTATATCGACGTTCGGCGTGTCGACCTCATCGAGACCTGGATAAAGCTCGAGGAATTCACCCAGCGCGACAGCTGCAGCGACGACGTGCTCGCCGCGCTCAAGTCATTGGACGCGGCTGAAAGACGCTATATCGACAAGGAGTATCCGATTACGCCACAGCACTGTGTGGCGTTCCTGGACGCGCTGCAACGCGACACCAATAAGTGGAACAAGGTCTACCAGGGCACCAACGTCGTCCGCAATACCGGTGAGGCCATGAAGCGGTTGGCGATCAACACGTGGACGCCTGTTCGGTGACGCTGTCAGATTGCGCGCCGGAGGCGGATTTCGAAACGCTGATGGCCCGGGCGGATCGGCGTTCGCTCTCCCGTCCATTCGAAGCCCAGATGCGCATAGATGCGCCGGGCGAGCAGGTTTTCCTCCAGCACCCAGAGCAAGAGCTCCGTGAGGCCCGCTCGTCGCGCAAGCTCCACCATGGTGTCCAGCAATGACCGGGAGACGCCGCGGCAGCGATGAGTGGGAGCGACCCAGATCGACTCGACGTGCTCCGGCTCCTCAGGATAGTCGTTGACGAGGCCTGCGATCCCGATCACAGCACCGCGCTCGAGGGCGACCAC
Organism: uncultured Actinomycetota bacterium; assembly: GCA_963720845.1. Taxonomy (GTDB): domain Bacteria; phylum Actinomycetota; class Actinomycetes; order Mycobacteriales; family Pseudonocardiaceae; genus Pseudonocardia. The sequence goes on from CAVRHG010000007.1 coordinate 69,955, forward strand.
CCAGGTCGCGGCGCGAAACCGCCGCCGCCATTGGTGCTCGCTCCACCTCCGTTCCAGGTGGTAGTGCGACGTGAACGCACCGGGCGAGTCGATCAATGCGCGTAACCGCGTGTCTCGCAAGATCCGCCAGTCGGCCGGCCCCAACAGCCGGATGTCCAGTACCGCCTTCGTCATCCGCCTCCACTCGACACGTCCACCTCCGACTGGCGGACCCCCTCCGCGTCCCAGGACACGATTCCCGACCGGGCCGAGAAATGTAAGCCTCAGGTGCGTTCGTCACGGCGACGTGGTCACGCTCAGCGGTGAACTCTCGAGGTCGCCCACAGTCAGATCGTCTCGGCGCCGACGCGCGCAGGCGACCACGGCGGACCGTGAGTCCCGAGGTGCCCGCGATGCCGCACCACGGCGCGGGCGCCGGCCGGACGGCGAGCCTGTCGAACGCGACGGCGCACAAGCCGCGGTAGCCACCGATGTCCTGCCACACCGCCTGGCTCAGCCTACCGGCCGTCGGGTTCGCGAACTGCCGCAGTCGCGAGCCGCGGACACACAGCACCGAGCGCAGGCGGTCGACTGTCGTTCCGTCGTCCCAGAGCAGTTGACCCGGGGCCGTACGGTAGAACGCGAAGGGGATCGAACTCGACCCAGAACAGATGCTGGATGCACGCTTCGATTAACTCGTCTCGCGGCTTGGCCCGGCCGCGAGCGACCCTGCCCTGCAGGTCCTCGAGCTCGACCTGCTCGCGCCACACGAGCCGGGGCCGTCCGCCATGCCAGCATCACGTCGACCGGCCGGTCGTTCGGTGGCTCCGGCAGGAGCACGGCGAGAGGTATGCCCGTCGACGGCTGGCGTCGGAACAGCGGTGGGGGCAGAACGGCCGCGGCCGTCAACGGCTCCACCCCGTACAACGAGGCGATCAAGTAGCAGTGGGCCCCGACCAGGCCACTCGACTGGCTCGCAGGCTCCGGGAGCTGCGGGAGAAGCACTGGGCTGACGCGGAGCTGACGCAAGCCCAGCTCGCTGCGGCATTCAGCACGGAGAACCGCGTCGCGCCCGCCACGATCAGCTCGTGGGAGTCGACCACTAATCCGAAGACCCCGACAAGCGCGCGAATCAGCGCCTACGCGCGCTTCTTCGCCACACGGCGCTCACTCGACGGCGGTCATCATCTCGTCCCCGAATGGGAGCTCACGCCCGACGAGGAGGAGCGGCGGCGCACGATCGAGAAGGAGCTGCTCGGGCTCCTGGAGATCAGGGGTGGAGAGCGCCGCGGCACCTTCAGATTCGAAGAGGCCCGGTCACCATCATCTGCCCGGAGGCGCCTCAGGGCACACGAGGGCCTTTGGCCCAGGAGAAGGATCCCAACTTCACCAAGCTCCAGCAGTTCGGCGACCTCGATGCATTGATCGAGATATACGGACATCTGCGCGAGTCGAACGCGGGAATCGATGTCAATTACCGCCTTGCCTCGGAGGGTCGCGCGAAAGACATGACGAGCCATGTCATTCTGCTCGGCGGCGTGGGGTGGAACAACGTGACCAAGCGCTTTCAAGGAGCGATCGAGCGCGTCCCGGTCACCCAGATCGATCTCAAGGACTACCCCGGCGACATCTTCCAAGTCGGCGGTGACGAGAACAAGCGCTTCGAGCCCGTGTGGGAGACCGGCAGCGACGGCGTGCAGGTGCTGATCGTGGACGTCGCTTTCCTCGCCCGCCTCGAGAACCCGTTCAACATCGGGAGGACGCTGACCATCTGCAACGGTGTCCACAGCCGTGGTGTGCTCGGAGCGGTACGGTGCCTCACCGATCCACAGTTGCGTGACACCAACGAACAGTTCCTTGACGAGCGCTTTCCTGACGGACGCTATGCGTTGTTACTCCGGGTACCTGTGGTCGGCAACGAGACGCTGACGCCGGACCTCCAGAACCCGTGGGCACGACTCTACGAATGGCCGTCGTGAGCAGCACGACCTGCCGTTTCAGGGGCGCGTAGCGCGCTCGCGAACGATACGGCCGCGATCACCGACGTCGTGGCGAATGCCGCCGGGTAACCGGCTCCTTCGGCGACGAGACCGGCCAGTACCGGGCCGACGACCGCACCGATGTCACCCACCATCTGGAACCCAGCCAGCGCCGTGCCACCGTCGGCGTTGCGGTTGTCCTTGGTGATCAGGTCTCCGACCGACGCGTTAACCCCGGGACTCATCAATCCGGTGCCGACGCCGGAGAGCAGCGCCGCAACCACCAGTGCCACCACCGTGGTGCTCAGCCCCAGCCACAGCGCTGTGAGGGCGACGATCGCCGATCCGGCTAGGACCGGTGGCCTCCGCCCGCGCCGGTCCGACCACCGGCCGCCGACCTGAAGCGTCAGAGCGGTACCGAGCGCAAACGCCGTGAGCGCCGCACCAGACCAGGCGGTCGACGTGTGCAGCGCTTCGACCACGAAGATCGGCACGAGCGCGATGCGTACGCCGTAGACCGTCCAGCCGTTGAGGAAGTTCGCGGCCAGCGCGGCGTGAAAGGCCCGGAGCCGGAGCAGCGCGGAGAAGGTGACCCTCGTCGAGGTGGAGCGGTCGGGTGGCCGCGGTGGGACGCGCCCACGCAGCGCGAGGCCACTGACGACCGTCGCCACCCCGAGCAGTGCGGCGTACACGAGAAGCGGCGTTCGCAGGCTGGTCGTCGCCACCGCACCGCCGACCGCCGGTCCCGCGATGGTGCCGAACAGGAAGCCGGTGGCCCATGCTCCTGACGCTCGGCCGCGCATCCCCGGCGGCGCGATCCGGATGACGAGCGAGGCTGCGGCGACGGTGAACATCGTCGAGCCGAGGCCGCCAGCCGCACGGAACGCCAGGAGCTGCGCGTAGTCGGCGGCGACGGCGCAGGCGGCGCTGGAGAGCCCGACGATCACCAGTCCACCGCAGAACACGCGAAGCTCACCCCAGCGGCCGATCAGCCACCCGCTGACGGGCGCACACGCGATCCTGACGACGGCGAAAGCGCTGACGACGGCGGACGCCGCGGCCACGCCGACGTCGAAGCTGCGCGCGAAGGCCGGCAGCGCGGGCGCGGCTACGCCGTAGCCGACCGCGACCACGAACCCGGCGCCGACCAGGAGGCGGATCTCCGCGGGCAGGCGCTCGGTCGGTTGCCCGGCCGGCTGGACAGGTGCGGTCGGAGACGGTGTTCTCCGTGCCCACCGCCGGCCCACGCCTGCCGAGTATTCCGGTGGCCGGGTGGCGGCTCCACCACGTCTGGGGCGATGGTTCCGGAGCGGGACCATTGGATGACCTTCGGACGGGGTCGGTCGAATGTGGTCTCATGACCTCCTTGTCCCCGGATCGGCGGCCGCTGCCGTCGAGCCTGCGGCAACCGACGATCACCGGTCTGCCCGCCCCGCCACAGATCACAGTGCTCGCACCAGATCGCGAGCACAACGTCCTCACCGAGTACCTCGGGACGACTCGGTCGTGGGGCCGCGAGCACCGAGCGTTGCCTTCATCGGTGCCATGGGCGCTGTGGATCGTCCTGGTCGGTGCCGGCTGTGTCGGCGGCTGGCTGGCCGCGGTGCGGACCGGGCATGCGTCGGGCGGCGGCGCCGTCTACACGCTGGCGACGCTCGGCCATCCCGGCCTGCTCCTGATCCTCGCCGGGATCTGCGTCGTGACCCTGCTGGGCCTCGCGCCCTGCACGCGCGGTCTGACGCGGGCCGGCTGGCCCGAGTTGACCGCGATGACCGTCGCCGGGGCGGCCGGCGCCATCTCCCTGCTGGGCGTCGTGGCCGTCGCCGTGCTGGTCGTAACGGCCGCCTTCCTCGCCGTCGCCATGCTCGTGGCCGTCGTCGAGCGGACCTGAGGAGGAATTATGCAAGCGTTGGATCTCCGCCGCGACACTACACTCGACGTCGGTACGCGCGACGAGTTCGCGCGGGTGATCGCCGCCCTCGAGCAGCAGTGGCCGCAGCTCCCGTCGCCGATCGTGCTCCCGTGCAGCGATTATCCGGTGGTCGGCCTCGACGGCGGCACCCCGTGGCTGTACGCCTTCGCCCAGCACGACCCCCTGCGCGGCGCGAACGGGGTCGCCGTCCTTCCCCGTCGGCAGCGCCATGAGCTGCGGCGCATCGCGGCGGCTGGCTCGCAGTTCGACGCCGTGGCCGTCGCGCACGAGCTGGACGTCAACGGGCCCGCCCGGTCGCTGATGGCCGAGCTTTCGGACGGCCCCCGCACCTGCACCGACGAGGTCGCCCGCGCGCTGGTCGGCCCGGTGCCGGCGCACCCCGGGGTCTCGCGGGCCGCGGGGATGCTCGACGCGCTCTTCGGGGGCGACGCCCTGGCATGGGCCGGCGCTGCGCTCGACCGGCTGCTGGACCCGATCCTCTTCGGGGTCGTCGCCCCCTTCGGCCTCGTCCATGGCCTGCCCGGGGTGTTCCAACCCCTCGTGGCGTGGAAGTGGTGAGGAAGTGCTCCAGCGCTCCCCCGCGCCGATGTCGCCGACGCCCCGCGCCCGGCGTGTGCTCTGGGTGATCGCGATGCTCGACGTCATGGCCGCCACGTGGATGCTCACCGCCGGCGACTGGCTTGACCACCAGTCGCGGGTGAGCGCGGTCGTCACCCTCGGTGGCCACCACCTCGTCGTGTTCTGGCTGGCCGTGCTCGCCTTCGCGATCCTTGCCCTGCTGGCCCCCTTCACCGGTGGCTTCGCCTCGGTCACCCGGACCCAGCTCGGGGCGCTGGCGCTCGCCGGTGTCGTCTCGGTGGTGGCGCTCGCCGGCATCGTCTCGGTAGTCGGCCTCGTCGTGGGTGTGGTGCTGCTCGTGGCGATCATCGGACGAGCGTTCTTCTGACTCGGGAATCGGCTGGCCCGGGAATCGGCTGGCCCGGGAATCGGCTGGCCCGGGAATCGGCGACAAGGTCGGCGGGTTGCCCGAGGCATGTCCAAGTCCGTGAAGCTGCCGGGGCCCGACCACCCGATCACGATCGGCCCGCACCCTGCGCGGGTGGTCGTCACTTCAGGCGGCAGGGTCGTCGCCGACACGAGGGACGCGCTAGCGCTGCGCGAGGCGAACTACCCGGCGGTGCTCTACATCCCCCGCGACGACGTCGACCTCGCCCAGCTCGAGCGGACCGACCACGCCACCTACTGCCCGTATAAGGGCGACGCCGCCTACTACAGCATCCCCGGCGCAGGCGACCGCGGAGCGAACGCCGTGTGGACCTACGAGGCGCCCTACGAGGCCGTCTCGGAGATCAAGGGCCGGTCGGCGTTCTACCCGAACCGCGTCGACGCGATCGACGAGCAGCCCCTGTAGCGCGCGAAACTGATCATTGGCGATGGCGACACCGCTCACGGCCGGTCGAGGGTCTCGGCGAGGTAGGCCAGGTTCATCCGGAGGATCTACATCGCGAGGTCGGGGTTCACCGCCGCCACCGTGTCGGCCGCCGTGTGCGGGCGGGGGTTCGCGCTGTCGTCGGCCTCGATGGTCAGCACGGCCGGGATGCCCGCGTCGATGAACGGGACGTGGTCGCTGTTGAAGGGGTGCAGGCTCGTCGTCACCGCGAGGTCGGTGTAGGTCCCGGCGGCGGCGGCGAGGGCGTCGATCACGTCCTGCGAGACCGCCGCGCCCTCCAGGAGCACGCCCGGCTCCGGGGTGTTGCGTCCGCCGATCATGTCCATGTTCAGCACCGCACGGATGCGAGCCCGCTCGTCGGCCGGCAGCTCCGCGACGTACTCGATGCTGCCGAACAGCCCCTCCTCCTCGCCTCCGAAGAGGATCAGCCGCAGGTCGCGCACCGTCGGACGACTCGCGAGCGCCCGGGCCAGCGCGAGGAGGCCGGCGCTTCCCGAGCCGTTGTCGTCCGCGCCCGGGGCGGGCTCGGCGGGGCCCGAGAGGTTGATCGAGTCGAGGTGCGCGGTGACGAGCACGACGTCGCGCGGCTCCGCTCCGGGGCCGGGCCGGTCGGCGATCACGTTGCGGCAGCGCCGGCCGCCGCGCGGCACCGGCTGCGTCGTGACGGTGTAGCCGGCGACCGCGAGCGCCGTCTCGGCCCAAGTCGCCACCTCGTCGAACCCGGTGCTGTCGCTGTGGCGGGTGTGGTGCGCGGCGAGCGTCTCGAGGTCTGCGAGGAACGCATCCCGGGAGAGCGTGCCGAGCAGCGCGACGACGTCGGGGTCCGGCGCCGCGCGTTCGACCCGGCTCGGTGGCGACACCAGCGGGTGCGGGCCGGGCGGGCGGTGCCCTGTCCGGCAGCCGCCGTGACGGTGCGAAGCGGTCGGGGTGGACTGGCCGCTCGGGGTGGGCGGGGTCGTCGGGACCACGGGTGTCGCCTCCATGTTCGTCCGCTCCATGTTCATCCGGGTCAGGGATGCGGCCACCGCAGCCGCAGCACGTCGTCGTCGACCTCGGTCACGTACAGCCGGATCACCTGCCCGGCGATGTCCGCGCGCACCTCGTCGCCGCGGTCGTGCCACGTCCCGGTCTCGGTGCCGCCGCGGCCGGGCGCGCGGTAGTCGAAGCGCCCGTCGCTGTGGAAGGTCAGCCCCTCGCGGCCGCGCGCCGGCGGGAACGGGTGGTGCGCGGGTCGGTACACGCGGACGTCACCCGTCTCCTCCTCCTGGGAACGCAGCCAGGTGCGGTCCGTCAGATGCTTCACGACACCGCGCGCTTGCGCCGCCGCACTGTTGGGGCCGGGACGGCCGGCGGGGCGTCCGGGGAGTCCGGGGAGTCCGGGGCGTCGGCCGGGCGGCCGAGGCCGGGGCGGGCGAACTCCAGCGCCGCGTGCATGCGGGCGACCTGGCCATCGCTGAACATCACCATCGTGTCGTCGTCCACGTAGTCCATGTAGTTCATGAACAGGTCGCCGTCGGGGATGTTCTCGCACGACGCCGACGGGAACGCGGGCTTGCCGAAGTTCGGGCCCCACTGGTTCGGGGTGTCGTCGACGGAGTCGCTGTCCGTGCACGTCGGCACCCGCGCTTCGCCCCAGATGTGGGAGAGGTTGAGGTAGTGGCCCACCTCGTGGGTCGTGGTGCGCCCGAGGTCGAACGGGGCGGCCGCGCCGCCGCCGCGGCCGAACGCCGAGGTGAGGATCACGACGCCGTCGGTCTGCGGCGGGCCGCCCGGGAACTGCGCGTAGCCGAGCACGCCCCCGCTGAGCCGGCAGACCCAGATGTTGAGGTAGCGCGTGGTGTCCCACGGATCGGTCCCGCCGGTCGACTCGGCCTTCATCCGGTCGTCGACCCCGAACGCCGCAGCCGTGATCTTCCGGCGGGTGATCCCGCTCGTCGGGGCACCGGTGGGGTCCTCGGTCGCCAGCGCGAAGCGCAGGCCGGGGTTGCCGACGCGGTCGGTGAAGACCGGGGGCACGTTCTTCAGGTCCCCGTTGGCCGCCGCGTAGTCCTCGTTCAGGACGTCGATCTGGCTGGCGACCTGCTCGTCGGAGAGGTCGTCGGCCTCGGCCCGGTACAGGACGTGCACCACCACCGGGATCACCGCGGGCAGCGATCGCCGCACCCCGCTGCCCGATCGCGCCGACGCGACCGTCATGCCCTCCAGCACGGCCTGGTTGCGTCGCAGGTCCGGGTAGAAGTCGACCTGCCGGAAGTAGTTCTGCACCGAGCCACAGCTGCGCGGCATCCGCGCCTCCCCTCGTCTCCACCGCTCCGCGGTGCGGAGCCGACGTACATCGAACAGGAGTGCCGAACGCGGCCGCAGATACCTCCTCTATGACGCTGCCGACCCCTACTGCTGACCGGGCCCGGGACGGGTGAGAATCGGTCGCGTGCACCTCGACGGACCGCGGCTGCTCCTCGTGGAGGACGAGACGGCGCTCGCCGGCATGCTGAGCGACCTGTTCGCGGACGAGGGGTACGTCGTCGACGTGGCCGCGAACGGGCAGATCGGCCTGCACTACGGGTTGACCCGTACCTACGACGTCGTCGTGCTGGACCGGCGGCTGCCCATCGTCGACGGTCTGGAGCTGGTGCGCACGTGGCGCCACCGCGGGGTGACCACCCCGATACTGGTGCTGTCGGCGCTGGGCAACCCGGCGGAGCGGGTGGAGGGGCTCGACGCCGGGGCCGAGGACTACCTGGCCAAACCGTTCGACGTCGACGAGCTGCTGGCCCGGCTGCGCGCGCTGCAGCGCCGTCACCTCGACCAGGCGCGGGCCCTGCCCGTGCGCGGCGGGCTCCTGGACCTCGACACCCGCGAGGTCTCCGGCGGCGGCGGCGCGCCGGTCGCGCTGTCGGAACGCGAGTGCGCGCTCCTGGCCACCTTCGCCCACCGCCCGCAGCGGGTGTTCTCCCGCCCGGATCTGCTCATGCTGGTCTTCCCCGAGGCCGAGAACCCCGTCGCCGTCGACACCTACGTGCACTACCTGCGGCGCAAGCTCGGCCGCGAGGTCGTCGACACCATCCGCGGGCGTGGCTACCGGCTCGGCCGGGGCTGAGCGGTGCCCCGGCTCAGGGCCGAGTCCGTCCTGGTGCGCCGGGCGGCGCGCCGGCTGGGGATGCAGGCGGCGGCGTTCGTGGCGGTCGCGGTCGTGCTGGTCACGGCGGCCGCGGTTGCCGTCCTGCTGCGCGACCAGGAACGGGCGGTCACCAAGCTGCTGGACGCGACCGTCGCCCTGGCCGACGACGTCGGCGACCCCCCGCTCGACACCTGGTTGGTGATCCGCGACGCCCGCGGGCAGAACGCCACCCGCGGGCTCCCCGCGGGAGCCGACGACCCGGCGGCGTTCGCCGCCGTCGTCGCGGGCGGGCCACCGACGACGACCGAGCACCGGGTCGGCGGGGTCGCCTACCGCGTCATGACCGAGCGGCGCACGGACGGGTTCGTGGTCCAGGCCGTGCTGGACCTGACCCCACGGCAGGACGACCGGAGCCGGATCCTGGCCGCGATGCTCACCGCAGGCGCGGTCGGCCTGCTGCTCGCCGCGGCCGCCGGGACGTGGCTCAGCCGGCGCGCCCTGGAGCCGCTGTCGGCCGTGCTCGCGCTGCAGCGCCGGTTCGTCGCCGACGCCGGGCACGAGCTGCGCACGCCGCTGACCCTGCTCGGCACCCGCGCACAGCTGCTGCGGCGGCGCCTGCGGAAGGTCCGCGACGGTGGCGGGCCACCGCGGGTCTGGTCGGCCGCGGGTCCGCTCACGGCAGGCTCGCTCGCCGACCACGCCCTCTCCGACGTCGACGGCGTCGTCGCGGACAGCGCGCACCTCACCGCGATCCTCGAGGACCTGCTGCTCGCGGCGGACCCGCGCACCGGCAGGCCGCAGCGGATCGTCGACCTCACGGCGCTGTGCCGCGACGTGGTGCGGTCGGCGGGTGCCGTGGCGCACGACCGGGGCGTCGCGCTCCGCGGGCCCGGCCCGGCCGCCGGACCGGCCGAGGTCGTCGGCTCCGCGGTGGCGCTGCACCGCGCCGTGACGGCCCTGGTCGACAACGCGCTGCGGCACGCGCGCAGCACCGTGTCAGTGGCAGCGCGCCGGGTGCGCGACCACGTCGTCGTCGCCGTCACCGACGACGGCCCGGGCATCGACCCGCAGCTCGCACCCCGCCTGTTCGACCGCTTCGCCACCGGGCCGTCCGTCGGCGAGCCGGGACAGCGGCGGTACGGGCTCGGGCTCGCCCTGGTCGCCGAGATCGCGGCGGCGCACCGCGGCGACGTCGCCGTCGGTCCCCCGCCGGGCACGACGCTGCGGATCACCTTCCCCGCGGCGCCGCGGCGACCGGCCCCGGCGGCCTACGTCTCACGCGGCCGCCGGCTCGCCCCGGCGGACCGTCACCACCCCGGCGACGATGAGCACCCCACCGACCAGCTGGACGGGGGCGGGCGCCTGGCCGAGGAGCAGAGCCGCGAAGACCAGCGCAGCGAGGACCTCGGACAGGGCGACGAACGACGCGAGGCGGGCGCCGAGGCGTCGGGTGGCGGCGATCCCGCAACCGTAGCCCGCCGCGGCGGTGACGACGCCGAGCACGGTGATCGGGATCCACCAGGCGACGGCGAACCCGACGTAGGCGACCGGCGCGACCGACGCCGTGAGCGGGACCAGCCCCGCCATCCCCGCGACGAGCAGCAGGAGCCCGCCCACGAGCAGCCCGCCTGCGGCGAGCGCGGCGCCGGGTAGGCCGTCCACCTCCCGCGACGACAGCACGAAGTAGAAGGCGGCGCCCACCATCGCCACGAGCGCCCACAGGACGCCGACGAGGCTCGTCGTGCCCCCCGCCAGGTCGACGACGAGCAGGAGCCCGAGGGCACCGACCGCAGCACCCACGATCGTCAGCCGGGTGGGCCGCTGGCCCTGACGCAGCCACAGCCAGCCGACCACGGCGACCGGCGCGGTGTACTCGACCAGCAGCGCGACCCCGACCGGTACGTGCCTGACCGCGGTGAAGTAGGCGAGCTGGCAGCCGGCGACGGGCACGGCACCGTAGACGGCCATGAGCGGGAGGTACCGGCGGACCAGGTGCCAGCGGCCGCGCAGCTGCACCACCGCGACGGGGATCAGCACCGCCGCGCCGACGAGCACCCGGACCGCGACGGCGGCGGCCGCCGACCAGCCGGAGTCCATCACCCCGCGCCCGACGGCGCCGGAGAGCCCGAACGACGCCGCCGACACCACCGCGAGGACCCAGCCGGAGACCGGGATGCCGGCGCGGGTGGTGTCACGAGTCATCGTCGCCATGGCTCATGACACTAGACGGTGGGCGGTAAGCTGTCAAAGTGGTTTTCACCCATGACACCGAGGCGTCCCTGCTCGCCGCCGTCGCGCTGGTCAACTCGGCCGAGCCGCCGGACACGCTGACCACCCCGGCCCAGATGGACGCCTTCTTCGTCGCCCACCGCTACACCGGCGACCGCACCCACGACGACGCCGAGCTCGCGGCCGTCCGCGCGCAGCGGGCTCCGCTGCGCGCGCTGCTCACCGCGGACCGCGACGAGGCCGTGGCGCGGCTCAACGCGATCCTCGCCGAGCGACGCGCGGTCCCTCAGCTGGTCCGCCACGACGGCTGGGACTACCACCTGCACGCCACCGACCGGTCCGCCCCGCTGGCGGACCGGATCGCGGTGGAGACGGCGATGGCGATGGTCGACGTGATCCGCGCGGACGAGCTGAGCCGGCTTGCCGTCTGCGCCGACGAGACGTGCGACGGCATCGTCCTCGACCTCTCGCGCAACCGCTCCCGCCGCTACTGCAGCGCGGCCTGCGGGAACCGGCTCGCGGTCGCGGCCTACCGGCGCGCGGCGGGCCTGACCCCCTCACTCAGCGTCCCCACAGCGACCGGTTGGCAGGGTCGGCTGATGTTCGCCGACCGGATGGAGCTCGTCGCCGCCGTGGCGGCTACCGCGTGGCTCGTGCTCGCCGCGACCACCGTCGTGGCCCGCCGGCGGGCCGTCCCGTGGCGCCTCCTACGGGCCGACGTGCTGATCGCCGGCGGGGTCGCGGTGCTGCTGTTCGGGGCGGGCGCGGCGCTCGCCGACCACGTCGACGACGGGGGCCACGGCCCCACCGCCGACGACGGCGCCGTGTGGACCTTCGCCGTCGAGCACCGCGCCACCGTCGGCACGGCGATCGCCTCGGCGTTGCGGGTCGGTGGTGGCATCGTCGCGCTCAGCGTCCTGGCCGGCGCCGCGGCACTGCTGCTGGTGCTGCGCGGGCGACGGCTGGACGCACTGCTCGTGGTGACCACGCCGCTCGTGAGCACGCTGCTCGGCGACATGCTGAAGCTGGGGTACGGCCGACCACGACCGCCCGCGGCGGAACAGCTCATCCCCGAGGCCGGCTTCTCGCTGCCGTCGGGGCACACGGTGGACGCCACCGTGGTGTTCGGGGTGCTCGCACTCGTGCTCGCCGCACGCACGGCGGGCCGGTGGCGGCGCGCCGCGATCGTCGCCGCGGCCACCGTCACGATCACCGCGGCGGGTGCGGGCCGGGTGTACCTCGGGGTGCACTGGGCCACCGACGTCGTCACCGGCTGGCTGCTCGGCGCGGTGTGGGTGGCGCTGTGCGCGGTCGTGCTGCTGCTCGCTGAGAGGACATCTCACCACCCCCAGGGCGTGCGGGCACGCGACCCGGGTTTCGAAATACCCTCTCAGACCACCACGACCGGGCAGGGCGCGAACTCCACCAACCCGCGGCTCGTCGACCCGAGCATGCCCCCGGTCTCCGGCCCGCGCCAGCGGCCGACCACGACGGCGCGGGCGCCGGCCGCCTGATCCAGCAGCGCCCGCAGGGCGGTGTCGCCCACGACCCGCGACTCGATCACCACGCCCGGACGGCGCTCGCGGCAGCGGGCCACCCGCGCCTCGAGCGCCACCGCCGCGTCGGCGGCGAGCTCCGAGCCGTGCGACGCGGATCGTCGCACGCTGTGGCCGCCCGTGGTGACGACGATGTCACTCCAGGTGTGCACGGCGAGCACGTGAGCGCCGTGCGCGGCGGCGATCTCCGCGGCCCGCTCCAGGACGGTGTCGGCGGATGGCGCGTCGTTCACCCCGACCACGACCGGCCCGGTGCGGGGTGGCGGCAGTCCGGGTGCGGCTCCCCGGACCACCGCCACGGCACAGTCGGCGCGGACGAGCAAGGCCAGCGCGAGGGTGCCGGCGAGCATCCCGGCATGGACGCCCTCGCCGTAGCTGCCGACGACGAGGAACCCGTCGGGTCCGCTCCGCTCGAGCAGCACGTCGGCGATCCCGCCCTCGACCAGCTCCGCCTCGACGGGATCGGCGCCCTGCCGCTCGGCGGTGTCGACCAGCTCGCGCAGCCACGCCGGGACCATGCCGTCGCCAGGCGGCGTGGCCGCGACGTGCACCAGTCGCAGCGGTCGGCCCGTGTCCGAGGCGAGCTCGGCCGCCCAGCCGACCGCCTGCCGCGCCGAGTCGGAGGCGTCCACCCCGACCACCACTGCCCGCCCGCGCGAGGTGCCCATCAGCCCTCCCGGCCGCATACGGCGGGCCGCCCACCGCGGCCCGCACGCCGATCGTGCCGCGTCGGCGACCTCCGCCCCAGGGGTAGGTGGTCGGTCACCCACGGGACGAACGGCCCGTTCCCGCCCGCGACCCGCGGGAGGACCGTGGAGCTGCACGGCACGGAGGAAGGAGCGCGATGTCGCACGAGGTGGCCCTGGTCGGACCGGCGCTGGGTCTGTCGGCTCCGGACACCGTGGCCGTGCTCAAGACGGCCGCGCTGGCGCCGTCGGTGCACAACGCGCAACCCTGGGCCTTCCGGACGGCCCCGGACGTCGTCGAGCTGTACGCCGACGCCACGCGGCGCATGCCCGTCGCCGACCCCGACGACCAGGAGCTGCGGCTGGGCTGCGGCGCCGCCCTGTTCAACCTCCGGCTCGCGCTGCTGGTGCGCGGTGTCCGCCCGGAGGTCGCGCTGTTCCCCGACCCGGCCCGGCGCCACCTCGTCGCCCAGGTCCGGCGCGCGGGGACCGCCCGCGCGACACCGGAACTGACGCGCCTGCTCGACGCCGTGCCCCGCCGCCACACCAACCGTCGCCCGTTCACCGACGCCGCGGTCACCGGCGCCGAGCGCTACGCACTGTGCCGGGCCGCCGCCGACGAGGGGGCGCTGCTGCACGTCGTGCCGCCCACCCTGCGGGCCGAGGTCGGCCGGCTCTCGGTCGCGGCGCACCGCAGCCAGCTGGCCGATCCGGCGTTCCGCGACGAGCTACTCCACTGGACCGGGGCCGGGGCCGACCGGACCGACGGCGTTCCCGCCCGCGCGGCCGGGCCCGCACCGGCTCCGCACGACCGCTGGGTGGTGCGCGACTTCACCGGCGGCACCGCGCGGGAGCGGGCGCCGGGCCGCGACGTCGAGGAGGAGCCGCTGCTCGCCCTGCTGATCCCGCACGTGACCGGCCCAGCCGCGGACGTCCGCGCGGGCGAGGCGATGCAGCGGGTGCTGCTCACCGCGACCACGGAGGGCCTGGCGGTGTCGTTCCTCTCGCATCTGGTGGAGGTCCCCGAGGTGCGCGACGAGCTGCGCACGCTCGTCCGGGCGGTGCACCCGCCCGTGGCCGTGCTCCGGATCGGCCGCGGCTGGCCGACGACGCGCACCCCGCGCCGACCGCTCGCCGACCTGATCCGCCCCTAGCCGCGGCTCTCCCCGCGACGTGCCCGGCCCACACGGACGGGTACGCGATGTACGGTGTGGCCGACCCCCTGATCGCGGCGTCGACCAGCACCAGCGGAGGAGTCCGGTGACCATCTCGGTGTTCCTGCTCGACGACCACGAGATCGTGCGCCGCGGCATCGGACAACTGCTGGAGACTGTGGACGACATCGAGGTCGTCGGTGAGGCCGGCACCGCCGCGCAGGCGATGGCCCGCATCCCCGCGCTCCGGCCGAACGTCGCGATCCTCGATGTCCGGCTGCCCGACGGCGACGGCATCACGGTGTGCCGTGACATTCGCTCGACGGTCGACCCACCGCCCGCATGCCTGATGCTCACCTCGTACTCCGACGACGAGGCGCTCTTCGGCGCGATCATGGCGGGCGCGGCGGGCTACCTGCTCAAGCAGGTCGCCGGCACGGACCTGATCGGCGCCGTGCGCACCGTGGCCGGCGGCGGCTCGCTGCTGGACCCGCGGGCCACCGCGCTCGTACTCGAGCGGCTGCGCCGGGGCGACGAACCCGACGACCCGCGCTACGAGTCGCTGAGCCCGCAGGAGCGCCGGATCCTCGAGCTCGTCGCGGACGGGCTCACGAACCGGCAGATCGGCGCCGAGATGTACCTCGCCGAGAAGACGGTCAAGAACTACGTGTCGTCGCTCCTGCACAAGCTGGGGCTGGGCCGGCGCACCGAGGCGGCGGTGTACGCCACCGAGCGTCGCCAGCACGGGCGCCCGACGAAGGGCTAATGGGTCGCGTCAGCGCGGCGCGCGCAACTCGGTCATCGTCGCGCGCATCTCGTGGATGATCCGGTCGAGCGCGAGCACCGACTGCGCGACCCGCTCGCGCACCTCGGGGTCGCGGATGCGCGGCAGCGCCGACTGCAGGGCCAGGCCCGTGGCGAACAGCTGCTGGATCACCTGGTCGTGCCGCTCATGGGCCAGGCGGGCCCGGGCGGCCGGGTCGTCCGCAGCCCATCCGTCCCCGATGTGATCGTCCATGCCCCACCAGCCTTCACGCCTTGCTCCACTCTCGGCCGTGGCGGGGAACCGGGCCACGGTCGTTGGTCCCGCCGTGAGGGTCCACCTGGCAGCCCTACATGCCTCGGGACGGGGCGGGTCGTCCGCCTCTGTCGCCCCCGCCGGCCCCGGCTCACCGTGGGGTCATGGCGCGGACGACAACGGACTCCGAGCACCGCGTGGTGCGGCCGGCGCAGCCGGGGGTGTTCTCACCGGGCGAGCTCGACGGCCTTCCGGAGCCGGTGCTGCGGTACCTGACCGCGGCCGTCGCCCCCGGCACGCCCCTGGCGCGCACGGCGCGGATCCGGATGCGCGGGACGATCAGGATCGGGCGGTGGCTGCCGTTCCGGGCACACGAGGTGATCAGCCCGCACACCGGTTTCGTATGGTCCGCACGTGCGGCGGCGGTGATCACCGGTTCGGACCGCTACGTCGACGGCGCCGGGCTGGCCGACTGGCGCCTCGCCGGGCTGGTCCCGGTGATGCACGCCGAGGGCTCCGACGTCACCCTCAGTGCGGCCGGCCGCTGCGGTGGCGAGGCCATGTGGGTGCCGACCGCGCTGCTGCCCCGGTTCGGTGTGACCTGGACGGCCGAGACGGACCGGCGCATCACGGCGCGCTTCGCCGTCGGCGACGCCCCGATCGCGCTCCACCTGCGAATCGACGCCTGCGGTCGCGCCGTGTCCTTCGACTTCCCGCGGTGGGGCGACCCGAAGGGCACGGGCGGGTGGGACTGGCACCCGTTCGGCGGCGACTTCACCGACCACCGGACTTATCGTGGCGTCACCGTGCCTGCAGCCGGCCGGATCGGCTGGTTCCCCGACACCGACGGCTTCACCACGGGCGAGTTCTTCCGCTACCGGATCACCGACCTGGAACTCGTGACCCGACGTGTCTCAAGTGGATCGACGGCGCAGCCGAGCAAGGCAAAGGTCCATCGGTGGGGGGCCTAGTGCCCGACTCGGCGGGTCGTCGGCCCCCTGTCCGGTCGGAGCGTTGCGGAGCACGCTCGGGCCATGACACTCGTGGAGGGCGAGGGCACTGCGGCCCTCGCCGGAATCCCCCGGACGGGTCCCGCCCCCACCGATCCCGTGCGGCTGGTGATGGCCCGCCGGCTCCTCGGCGTGGCGTCGGAGACGTCGTTGCGCGACGTCGCACGCGAGCTCTACGAGAGCGAGGTCGGCGTGGTGCTCGTCGACAACCCCGGCGGTGCGACCGGGCTGCTCTCGGAGCGTGACCTCGTCCAGGTCGTCGCCGACGGCGACGATCTCGACCGGCGGCAGGCCGCGGACATCATGACGGCCGATCTCGTGACCGCGGAACCGGACGACAGCATCGCCACGGTCGGCGCGCTCATGCGGGATGCGGGCGTGCGGCACGTCCCGATCACCGTCGCCGGCACCGTGGTCGGGGTCGTCTCGATCCGCGACATCCTCTCCGTGCTCCTTGCAGGGCTGGAGGTCGGGCGGGGATGAGCGGATCGGGCCCCGGCCCGGTCAGGGACGGCACCACAGCGTCCAGCGCGTGACCGGCAGGTGGCCCATCTCGCGGTAGACCCCGGCGCCGTCGTCGCTGGCGATCAGCACCGCAGGCAGGTCCGGGTCGGCGAGCGTCGCCGCCCAGGTCAGCGCGGCTCCGATGCCGCGGCGCCGGTGGCCGGGCAGGGTGGCCACCGCCTCGACGTCGACGACACCGTGCGCGACGTAGGACAGCGCGCCGTGCCCCCGGCGGCCAGAACCATGCCCGGGTCGCGCCGCACCCGCCCCCCACGGCCTCGGCCCAGTCGGTGGTCCGATCGGCCATGACGCGCAGCGCGGCGAGGCTGAGGGTGCCGGTGGACGGCGTGTCGTCCTCCCAGCCGGTGCGCAGCGGCGCGCTCGGCCCCGCGGTCGTCATCGCGTCTCGTTCCCCTTTCACCTCAGGTGGACCCACGCCGCGGGCGACGGCGTCCCCGCCGCGTCGAGCACCGTGAGCAGGTACCAGCCGGGCGGCGCCAGGTTCGACGACGCCGGGAGCGTCAGCGCGACGGTGTCGACCGCGGTGACGGTCAGCGGCAGGTCGACCAGCCGCTGCTCCAGGTCGCTGGAGTGCGTGGTGGCCACGGGTCGCATCAACGCGGCACTCACGACCGCCGCGGCGTCCGGCACCGTCGCCGTCAGCACCGACCCGTAGGTCACCTCCTGCTGCGCGGGCACCACCGACGGCCGAGGCCCGGCGAACAGGTAGGGCGGCCAGAAGACCTCGACCCGCATCTCCTCGGTCTTGCGCTGCGGGTTCGACCCCGCCGTCACGACCTTGCCGTCCGGGAGGAGCACGGCGACCGAGTGGTAGAGCCGCGGCACCCGGCTGTCGGCCGCCATCCGCCACTCCCCCGTCCCCGGGTGGTAGATCTCCGCGCCGAACGCCGCCTGCGCGGCCATCTCCTCCATCATCGCGCCGCCGTTGACCAGCACGGTGCGGTCCGGCAGCAGCGTCGCGCACAGGTGCATACGGCCCATGTGCAGGTCGGCCGTGCGGGTGTACGCCGGAGCGGCTGCGGTGAGGTCGGCGACGGCGGTCGCGGCCGTCGCTCCCGCCTGGTTGTGCATGTCGTAAGGGCCGCCCCCGATGATCATCACCTGTTGGGTCTGCGCGGGGGGCAGGAGCACGCTGGCGGACTGGTTGCGGCTGCCCGGGTCGGGCAGGCCGGGGACGTCGGTCGTGGCGTTCGTCGTGAGGTTCCAGACCGCGGGCCGCACACCGTTGTTGTCGCCGTACTGGCCGCCGCTGTAGAACACGCGGCCGTCGGCCAGCAGGAACAGGTGCCCGTACATCGGCCAGTGCGGGGACTGCGGCCGGGTCGCCCAGCCCGCCCCGTCGGTGTAGATCTCGGGGACGAGGTTGAGCTGGCTGGTCCCGTCGAGCCCCGAGGTCGCGAGCACCCGCCCGTCGCCCAGCGCCAGCAGCGACGGGTACCAGCGCCCGCCCGCCATCTGGGGCTGCGGCACCCAGGTCCGGGTCGCCGGGTCGAACGCGATCGACTGGGTGAGGCCGAAGAACGGGTCGTACTGCCGCGTGCCCCCGGCCGCGAGCAGCCGCCCGTCGGGGAGGAACGCGTGCCCGACGCAGAACAGGTCGACGGGCGTGTCGGGCCGCTCCTGATCCGCGCCGGGATAGCGCCACACCGTCGTGCCGAACTGGTGGGCGTTGTGCCGGTCCGGGTCGTTGCTGGAGCCCGCGAAGAACAGCAGGTCGCCGGTGTGCAGCAGGGCGGCGTGCACGGCGAGCGTGCCCGAGCCGTCTTCGAGCAGGCGCCAGACCCCCATCTCCGGTGCCATCTCGAGGTCGGTCATCGCGTCGAGGACCCGCTGGAACGCGGCGTTCTGCCCCACCGGGGCGTCGACGGCGACCACGACGAGGTGCGGTTCGCCCGCCGCGCCCAGTGGCGCGATCGCCAGCCCGCAGCCCTGGTTCTCCCAGAAGTCCCAGTCGGGGATCTTCGTCCAGGGTCCCCAGCCGTCGCCCGGCCGCCCGCGCTCGTCCAGGTGCCAGCCGACGCTGTAGAACGCCTCGTTCTTCGCCACCGGGTTGTCGACGGCGAGGACCACGAGCTCGGCGTGCCCGTCACCGTCGAGGTCGGCCACGGCGAGCCCGGCGCCCTGGTTCTCCCAGAACGGCCAGTCCGGCAGCGCCTGCCAGGGCCGCCAGTTGGTCACGGTGCCGTCGGCGTCGAGCGGGCCGCTGCGGTAGTAGGCGGCGTTCGGGCCGTCGGGGGCGTCGACCATGAGCACGACCAGGTCGGGACGGCCGTCGCCGTCGACGTCCGCGACCGTGATGTCCCCGCCCGCGTTCGCCGCGGGGAACCAGTCGGGGATGAGCTGCCAGTCCGTCCAGCCGCCGGTCACCGCTCCGGACGCCGGGTCCAGCGACCAACCGACCCGGAACCAGCCCAGGTTCGGTCCGTCCGGGGCGTCGAGGAGGAACACGACGAGGTCGAGCGCACCGTTGCCGTTCACGTCGGCAACGGCGACACCGGCACCCTGGTTCTCGTCGGAGAACCAGTCGGGGACGGGTTGCCACGCGGTCCAGCCGCCGGTGAGCGCGCCGGAGTCGTCGAGCGCGCGGCCGACGCGGTAGTAGGCGGCGTTGCGTCCCGGGGGCGCGTCGACCATGAGCAGCACGACGTCGGGACGCCCGTCGGCGTCGATGTCCGCGACGGCGATCGAGGCGCCGGCGTTCTCCCAGGGGAACCAGTCGGGGACCTGGGTGAAAGGGGTCTGCATCGGCAACCGATCGCTTGAGGGTGGGGGAGCCATCCCACCGCAGAACCCGGCCCGGGGGCAACGCTCCCGGGGGTTCAGGCGGCCAGCAGGCGTAGAAGCTGCTGCCGATCGGGGCCGGGCAGCGGGGCCAACGGGCCGTCGCCGAGCTGCGCCATCCGCTGCGCGATCACCGGCCGGGCCAGCACCTCCTGCGGCAGCGCGGTGCACTGGATCGTCTCGATCAGCCCGCGGAAGACGTCGGGATCCGTACGGGCGGCGGCGGCGAACCGGGTCGCCATCGGGTCCGGGGCCGGCGGCTCGCGACCCTCCCGCAGCGCCGCCATCTCCGCGACCCGCTGCCGGTCCGCCCGCACCTGGTTCCCGTAGTACGGCGCGACCTCGCGGTCGGTGCGCGCGTGCCACATCTGCGCGAACGTCTCAGGGTCGTCGAGGTGGGCGGCAGCGACCTGCCGCAGCACCTGGGCGTGCATCATGCCGACGCTCAGGCCGCGGCCGGCCGACGGGTTCGTGCAGGCCCACGCGTCGCCGACGCACCTGCGGTGGGCGGCCGCCCAGCCCGGCGATCCAGTCGGCCGCGCGGGTCCGCTGGCCCATCGCGTCGACGACGAGGTCCGCGCGCAGCTCCTCCACCGTCTCCGTGCGGACGCCCGTCGCGTGCGGCACCCCCGGAAACGCGGACGGACCTGTCAGCAGCCCCGAGATCCGGACGCCGCGGCGGACGGTCACGCCGGGCTGCTCCTGCGCCGCGGCCGCGGTCGCGGCCTCGACCACCGGCCGCCCGCCTGTGACGTGCCGCAGCTCCGCGTCGCCCGGCCGGGGCTGCGGTCGGTGAGCGTCGGCGGCAACGGGTCGAGGTAGTCGACCCGTCGGCAGCCCGCGGCCAGCAACCGGTCGGTCAGCCCCGGCAGCTCGGCGTCGCAGACCTGCCGGAACTGCGCGAACGCAGCGTGCGGGGTTACACGACCGCGCCGGCCGTCCTTCGGCGAGAGACGGGCGGCGCGGTGCGTCCCGGGTCACCCCGCCCGGTTGACCTGCAGGGCTGGGTCCGCCTCGGCTGCGGGATGGCCCACTCGCCATCCCGCTCGTGCAGATCGACGCGGCGGAGGC
>CAVRHG010000008.1:0-33216 GCA_963720845.1 uncultured Actinomycetota bacterium
GCGTCGGGAGGCCGCCCGCGGCGGCGAGCCGGGCGCGCACCCGGTCGACGAGCAGCGGGTCCACCTGCGGCTGTTCCGGTGCGCCCCCGGCCCTGTTCCGCTCGAACCTGTGCCGCTCGACCGTGACCGACCTCGTCACGACGCCCGCCCCGCCGCCGCGGTGCGGAGCGCGTCCAGCACCGACGCGGCGGCGGCGGCCAGCGGGCCCCGGGTACGGCCGGGTGCCTCGCCGCGCTCCAGCATGCGCGCGAGCCCCCGCTCCGCCCGCATCGCCGCGACCAGCGGGAGATCGAGCGCCGTCGCGACCTCCTCCGGGGCGATGCCGCCCGGCGCCGGACCACGCACGACGAGCCCGGTGGAGGGACACCCGTGCTCGGCCACGACCGCCGCCACGCGCGCCGCCGCCGCACACGACCGCACGTCCGCGGGCACCACCAGGACGGTGAGGTCGGCGACCTCGAGCGCGGCGACAGCGGCCTCGGTCGGGTAGCGCGGGACGTCACAGACGACCGTCTCGCCCGCTCGGCGGCCGGCGTCCAGCACCGATGCCACCGCGTCCGGCGAGGGCCCGTGCGCCGACCGATCGCACGACAGCACGGCGAGCCCGCCCTGGGGGTCGAGTTCCGGTGCCGGAAGTGCCGCATGCAGCGCACTCGCCGGAACCCGGCCCACCCCGGTGCCGACCCCGGGCCAGCGCAGGCCTCCCAGGTCCTCCGCCCCGAGCACGAGGTCCAGGCCGCCGCCGAGCGGGTCGCAGTCGACGAGCAGCACCCTGTCGCCGCTGCGGGCCGCCTGCACGGCCGTCGCCACCGCGAACACGGACGCACCGGCCCCACCCCGGCCCCCGACGACGGCGAGCACGGCGCCGTCGCCGCACCCGCCTTCCACGGCCTGCGCGAGTGCGGCCACCAGCCAGGGTTCGGCCTCCGGCAGCGAGATCACGTGTTCGGCGCCCACCGCCACCGCGTGCTTCCACGCCTCGGGCGCCGGCTCGCCCGAGACCGCCACGATGACGCCGGCCCGCCGCGGGAGCCCGCTGTCCGCACACGACCGGGCCGACGAGGCGTCGACCAGGATGACCGGAGCGGCCGGCCAGCTCCGGCGGGCCTCGGCGGGATCGAGTGCGCGGACGACCTCGCACCCCGCCGCCGCGGCCGTCCGGAGCACGGCGTCCAGGACGTCCACATCGGACACCATCACCAGCACGCGCCGACCGCCCCCCGGTCCCGTCGGGTCTTCCGCCTGCTCGCCCTGCCGTCGTCCGCGCACCTGCGCCTCCCCTCGCTGCCCGGCCCGCCCCGGGCCGCAGGTCAAGCCTGGGGCCGCGCGGGACGTCCGGACCGACGAGTTCATTCGCTGTGGATGGCGAAGGCCGGATGTGGATAACCCGGGGGATCCGGCGAACGGCGCGCTGATGTGTCGGTGCGGTTCGGCAGTGTGGACGCCCCGTGTCCGGTGGGCATGACCCGGCGCAACCGTGGGCAAAGACAACGATCCCGCGCCACGCGGCACTCGTCGAGGGAGGCGATCCACCCACGGGAACGAACTGGACGGCCCCCGTCAGGGGGGATTGACGGGGGCCGCCGGCGGTTCAGCTCCGGGGGG
This sequence comes from uncultured Actinomycetota bacterium, assembly GCA_963720845.1. Lineage (GTDB taxonomy): Bacteria > Actinomycetota > Actinomycetes > Mycobacteriales > Pseudonocardiaceae > Pseudonocardia. Next base: position 1,606 of record CAVRHG010000008.1, read on the forward strand.
TTGAGCTGAACCTCACCCGGGTGTGCCGGGCAATCAACTGTAGCTCGATCGGGCACTTGCCCGCGACGTCCGGCCATGATTGCGCTGAGCGGTTGCACGGCGTCCACCTGCGGATCCCTGCTCTGACACCGGCCCCCGCCACCGCCGGTCCATCTGGCAAGCTCGCTTGACGTGTCCGGTCCGTCATCGAGCCCGCCCGCCGCCGCGGCGTTCTTCGACCTGGACAAAACGATCATCGCCGGGTCGAGCGCGCTTGCGTTCAGCCGGCCCTTCCGGCGGCAGGGTCTGATCACCCGCCGTGCAGCATTGCGCAGCGGCTACGCCCAACTGCTGATCATGTTGGCCGGGGCGGATGCCGCGACGGTGGAGGCCCTGCGCCGGCGGATCACCGCGCTGTGCACCGATTGGGAGGTCGCCCAGATCCGCGCGATCGTGGCCGAGACGCTGCACGAGATCGTCGAGCCGCTCGTCTACGCCGAGGCCACCGAGCTCATCGCCGAGCACCGGGCGAACGGGGACGAGGTCGTGGTGCTCTCCGCATCGGGGCTGGAGGTCGTCGAGCCGATCGCCGCGCTCGTCGGCGCGGACCGCTGCCAGGCGACCCGCATGGCGGTTCGCAACGGGCGCTACACCGGGGAGATCGAGCTCTACCTGTACGGCGAGCAGAAGGCGCAGGCCGCCCGCGACATCGCCGCCGCACGGGGGTACCGGCTGGCGGACTGCCGCGCGTACTCCGACTCGATCACCGACCTGCCACTGCTCGAAGCAGTCGGACATCCGACGGTGGTCAACCCGGATCGTGCCCTGCGCAGGGTCGCCGCGGAGCGCGGCTGGCCGGTCCTGACCTTCGCGATGCCCGTCGCGCTGCGCCCGCGGATCCGCCCGACCACGGCCGCGGCGGTCGCCGGCGCCGGGCTGGGCGCGGCAGCCCTCGTCGGCGCCGGATGGTACGGGCTGCGCCGCCACCGCTGAAACGCGCGCCGTCGTCACCGTGCGTCACTTGACTGAGCTGAACCGGTGCACCCGCCGAGAGGTCTTGCCCCGCGCGGGGAAGACGATTACAAAGTGGTCACGGACTCCTGGCCGGCCAGGGGCGGTGCGGCAGAGAAGCACCCGTCCTCCCCGACCCGGGCTCCGTGTGCGAGGACCGGGCCCTCCACGCGCGGCACGCCGCGGGAGGCATGTCGTCGTGGGCCTGCGTATCGGGACGCCGGACGCCGAGGCCACCATCACGACACGTAGTGCACGCCTGGATCCCGGGTACTCGTACGCAGCCGGGCGGCGCCTTCCGAGGCGCCGCCCGACTCATGTGTCTCGCCAGTTAGCGTGCCTCGGCGATCGACCGCCCCTCGCGCGCGCCCGCCTCGTACTGCGCGCAGCAGTGCCGCACCCACGCCGCGATCCCGTCGGCGGTCCCGCCCACGAACCCGGCGGCCGCTTCCCGGTACTCACGCTGCCGCCGCAGGTGCCCGACCTCCGGCACGGCGAGCGCCTTCGGGTCCAGCCCGGTCGCCACCGCGGTCAGCCGGGCCGCCGCCCGGGCCACCACACCGTCCGCGGAACCGAAGGGCTCCAGGGTCAACAGCTCACCGTGGACGACGGCGACGACCACAGGTCCCGGGGCCGCGGTCCGGCCCGTGACCAGACTCGCGAGCAGCGCGAGGCGCGCCGACACGTCGGCCTCCGGTCGGGGACGTCCCAGCTCGGGCTCGCCGACGAGGTCGGCCGCTGCGAGCACGTGGAGCCGGGCGAGTGCCTGCAGCGGGGACGTCCGCCAGACGCCCAGCAGGCGCCCCTGTTCCTCGGCGACGCGCACGGCACCGGCCAGTACCGGGCCCACCCCGTCGCCGTCCGCCCGGGGGAGCGGCGCACCGTCCAGCGCGGCCGACGCCCGCGCCGCCCGTAGGCTCGCCTCCGCCGCGCTCGCCGGCCATCCGCGGCGGTTCGCCGGGTGGTTGTGCAGCCCGACCAGCGCGGCGCGGGCCCGTTCGACGGCCGCGGCCACTCCGGGGAGCGCCACGATCGGGGAGAGCGGATCTGTCGGAAACGTCACTCCGCTAGGGTCTCAAGGCAGTGCGAACCTGCCCGGCAGGATGGTGCGCATCCGCGCCTTCGCGCATTACGGTCATGCCCTCTACACCGGGCGATGTCGCCGAGGCGTCCGGCGCCCCACAACGAGGAGGGTCACAGGAGATGTCGGGAGCCACGCTGGACAACCTGTCCACCGAGAGCCGCAGCTTTCCGCCGCCGGAAGGTTTCGCCGAGCAGGCCAACGCCACAGAAGAGTGGTACAAGCGTGCCGACGCCGACCGCGAGGGATTCTGGGCCGAGCAGGCGCTGCGGTTGACCTGGGCGGAGCCATTCGGGCAAGTGCTCGACTGGCAGCCGCCGTTCGCCAAATGGTTCGTCGGCGGCAAGCTCAACGTCGCCTACAACTGCGTCGACCGCCACGTCGAGGCCGGGCACGGCGAGCAGGTCGCGTTCCACTGGGAGGGTGAGCCGGGCGACTCACGCACGATCACCTACGCGGACCTGCAGCGCGAGGTGTGCCAGGCGGCGAACGCGCTGACCGAGCTCGGGATCCGTCAGGGTGATCGGGTGGCGATCCAGCTGCCGATGATCCCCGAGGCCGTCGTCTCGATGCTGGCCTGCGCGCGGCTGGGTGCCGCGCACAACGTCGTCTTCGGCGGGTTCTCGCCGGGCGCGCTCAAGGCGCGCGTGCTGGACGCCGAGGCCAAGCTGCTGATCACCTCGGACGGCCAGTACCGGCGCGGCCAGCCCGCGCCGATGAAGGAGAACACCGACGAGGCCGTGGCGGACACCCCGTCGATCGAGCATGTCCTCGTCGTCAAGCGCACCGAGACCGAGGTGCCGTGGACCGAGGGCCGCGACGTCTGGTGGCACGAGATCGTCGGCCGGCAGTCCGAGACCCACGAGCCCGAGGCGTTCGACGCGGAGACCCCGCTGTTCATCCTCTACACGTCCGGGACGACGGGGTCGCCGAAGGGCATCCTGCACACCTCCGGCGGGTACCTCACCCAGGCCGCATACACCCACCACGTCGTGTTCGACCACAAGCCCGGCGAGAGCGTCTTCTGGTGCACGGCCGACATCGGCTGGGTCACCGGGCACAGCTACATCGTCTACGGACCGCTGGCGAACCGGGCGACGTCGGTGATGTACGAGGGCACGCCGAACACCCCGCACCAGGGTCGGCACTGGGAGATCATCCAGAAGTACGGCGTCACGATCTACTACACCGCCCCGACGCTGATCCGCACGTTCATGAAGTGGGGCAAGGAGATCCCGGACAAGTACGACCTGTCGTCGCTGCGCGTGCTCGGCAGCGTGGGCGAGCCGATCAACCCGGAGGCCTGGATGTGGTACCGGGAGAACATCGGCCACAACAAGTGCCCGATCGTCGACACCTGGTGGCAGACCGAGACCGGCGCCATCATGATCGCCCCGCTGCCGGGCGTCACCAACTGCAAGCCGGGCTCCGCTATGCGCCCGCTGCCCGGTATCGGCGCCGAGATCGTCACCGAGGAGGCGGAGCCGGTCGGCCCGAGCGGCGGCGGCTACCTCGTCCTCGACAAGCCGTGGCCGGCGATGCTGCGCGGTATCTGGCGCGACGAGGAACGCTACAAGGACACGTACTGGAGCCGGTACGCCGATCAGGGCTACTACTTCGCGGGTGACGGCGCGAAGTACGACAGCGACGGTGCGATCTGGCTGCTCGGGCGCGTGGACGACGTCATGAACGTCTCCGGGCACCGGATCTCGACGACGGAGATCGAGTCGGCGCTGGTCAGCCACCCGACGGTGGCCGAGGCGGCGGTCGTCGGCGCCACGGACGCAACCACCGGCCAGGCGATCGTCGCCTTCGTCATCCTCCGGGGCAACGCCGCGTACGACGAGTCGACGAGCGAGGCAGTGCTCAAGGAGCTACGGGACCACGTCGCCAAGGAGATCGGCCCGATCGCCAAGCCGCGTCAGATCCTGGTCGTCGAGGAGCTGCCGAAGACCCGCTCCGGCAAGATCATGCGTCGGCTGCTGCGCGACATCGCGGAGAACCGCGAGGTCGGTGACGTCACGACGCTGGCCGACTCGTCGGTGATGAACCTGATCTCCACCGGACTCGACAAGGGCAAGTCGGAGGACTGAACAAATAACCTCGGTCCTGTGACCGAGGGTGATCTTTCGATCCGGGGACCGCTGGTGCTGCCCGCACGCGAGCTGCACTGGCGGTTCTCCCGTTCGTCCGGGCCCGGCGGGCAGGGTGTGAACACGGCCGACTCGCGCGTCGAGCTGTCGTTCGACCTCGCCCGCTCGCCCTCGTTCCCTCCGCACCTGCGCGAGCGGGCGGAGCGGCGGCTGGCGCCCCGGCTCGTCGATGGTGTGCTCACGGTGGTCGCGTCGGAGCACCGCAGCCAACTGCGCAACCGGGAGGCCGCCCGCGAGCGCCTGGCGGAGACGCTGCGTTCGGCGCTGGCCCCCGACCCGCCGCCTCGGCGTCCGACCCGCCCCACGGCTGGCGCGAAGCGGCGCCGCCTGGAGGCCAAGGCCCGGCGCGGGGCGGTCAAGCGCCTGCGCGGCCGCCCGACGGATTGACCCGACTCGCGGCGGCGACGTGCCGACTCACGGCGGCAAAGGTGCCGACTCGCGGGGACGCGCGCGGTCCGGGTGGGGCGGCGACGGGGCGGACGTGGCACGATGGCGGCCCGATCTACGTCAAGATCTCCGTCAGGTTCGTGCAGGAGGACTGCGGTGGCCAGCCCGACCAGCCCCAGCGGGGCGGACGTCCCGCCCGTGCTCCCCTCGATCCCGCTCGCGCCCGAGACGGCGCCGCGCGCGGACGGCAAGTCGATCGGCGCGCTGGTCACCGATGTCACCACGCAGCTGAGCAATCTCGTGCGCGCCGAGGTCGAGCTGGCGAAGTCCGAGGTCACGGCCGAGATCCGCAAGGGTGTCACCGGCAGCGTGTTCTTCGCCGTCGCCGGTGCGATCGGACTGTTCAGCCTCTTCTACTTCTTCTTCGCCCTGGCCGAGCTGCTCTCCCTCTGGTTCCTCCGGTGGGTGGCGTTCGCCATCGTCTTCGTCCTGATGGTTCTGGTTGCCGCGCTGTTCGGGTTCCTCGGCTACCGGAAGGTCCGCAGGATCCGCAAGCCGGAGCGGACGATCGAGAGCCTCCGCGAGTCGGCCGACATGTTGCAGCACCTGGGCCGTTCCGACGGGCCCCCCGAGCTGGATGCCCCGAGCAGCGCGTCGGCGCGCTGACCGGACCCTGAAGCGGTGCTGCGGCGAGGTGGCCGGCCGTCCCCCGACGCCTCGTCGGTCCGGCTCCCCGGGCCGTGGCAGCACCGTGAGGTCTCCGCGAACGGCATCCGCCTGCACCTCGCGGAGTGCGGCGACCCGGGTGCCCCGCTCGTCGTGCTCCTGCACGGCTTCCCCGAGTTCTGGTGGACCTGGCGTCGCCAGCTGCCCGTCCTCGCGGACGCGGGGTTCCACGCCGTCGCCGTGGATCTGCGCGGCTACGGCGACTCGGACAAGCCCCCGCGCGGCTACGACCTGTGGACGCTCGCTGGCGACGTCGCCGGCCTGATCCGCGCACTCGGCGAACCCTCCGCCCGGATCGTCGGCCACGGCTGGGGCGGCATGATCGGATGGACGGTCACCGCGCTGCACCCCCGCGTCGTCGCCGCCCTCGCGGTGCTCGGCGCACCGCACCCCCTCGCCGTTCGGCGCGCGGTCGTGCGCGACCCGGCCGGGCAGGGCCGGGCCCTGATGGGTGGACGGGGCCGCGTGCTCGCCGCGCAGGTGCCGCGCCGGCCCGAGCGGTGGCTGCGGACCGACGAGAGCGCGCACGTCGAGCGACTCATGCGGCAGCGGGCCGGGGCGGCCTGGATCGACACCGACGACTTCACCGTCAGTGTCGAGGGCAACCGGCGCGCGATGCAGGTGGCCGGCGTGGCGCACTCCGCGCTCGAGTACTACCGCTGGGCCGTCCGGTCCCAGGTGCGGGCCGAGGGCCGCCGGTTCGCCGCGGCCGTGAACCGCCCGCCGGCGGTGCCGGTGCTGCAGGTGCACGGCGCGGACGACCCGTACCTGACCGCGAACACCGCCGGGGCGTCCCGGCGCTGGGGCGGCCCGGACCTGCGGTCCGAGCTGCTCCTCGGGACGGGGCACTTCCCGCAGGCGGAGCGACCGGCCGCGACGGCCTCACTGCTGCTCGACTTCCTCCCACGCTGACCGCCAGTGCGCGGGCCGCGCAAGCCGGTCCGGGATCCGCGTCGAGGCGTCGCCCACCGCCGACTGGAGCTGGCCTCGGGTGAGGAACACGACCGACGACGGGTCACTCGGCGGCATCGCGGTCCAGGGTCGCCTCCTCGAGGTCGAGCTCGCGCATCACCCGGCGCAGCACGTCGTCGTCGATCTCGCCGGCGTCGCGCTGCGCGACGAACTCGGATCGCGTCGTGCGCAACATCTCGCGGCGCAGGCGCCGGTAGACCGTGCTCGGCGCCTCCCCGGTCTCGGCCTCCGGCCTGCCCAGCTGCTCCCACGCGCTGTTGGCTCGCATCTGCGTCATGTGGCGGAGCTTCATCGCGGCATGGCCCGCCGGGCTGTCCTCGGAGTCGTCCGCGGTCAGCTCGTCCAGCCGGGCGATCCCCGCCTGCGCCGCGGCCTGCTGGGCTTGCGCCTCGGCGAGAACGTCCGTTATCGACACCGTCTCCCGAACCCCGAGCAGGCGGATCACCATGGGCAGGGTCAGCCCGTGCAGCAGGAGGGTGGCGACCGTGACGAAGAACGCGAGGAAGACCAGCGTCTCGCGCTCGGGGACCGTGGGTGGGATGACGAACGCGGCGGCGAGCGTGACCACGCCCCGCATCCCCGTCCAGGAGATCACCGCGGGCACCTGCCAGGGCGGGTACGGGTCGTTCTTGCGCATGCCCCGGAACAGCGCCCGCGGCAGGTAGGTCGCCGGGAACACCCACACCGGGCGCGCCAGGACCGCCGCTGCCGTCACGATCAACCCGTAGCCGATCAGGTCGACACCCGCGCCCGCGGCGACCACGATCGCGGTGGCCTGCAGCCCGATCAGCGCGAAGACGACCGACTCGAGGATCGTGTCGCTCGCCTGCCAGACGGCCTGGTCCTGCAGGCGCGTGGCGTAGCCGGTCTCCGGTGAGCGGTAGCCGAGGTAGATGCCGGCCACGACGACCGCGAGCACCCCGGAGCTGCGCAGGCTCTCCGCGAGCAGGTACACGCCGAACGGCACCACGAGCCCGAGCGCGCTCTCGACCTGCGGGTCGTCGAGCTTGCGACGGATGCGGTGCACCACCCAGCCCACGACGAACCCCACGACGACGCCCCCGACGGCGGCGAGCACGAACATCTCGACGCCGCCCAGCACGGTCGCGCCCGTTCCGGCAGCGACCGCGACGAACACCCGGAACAGCGTCAGCGCCGTCGCGTCGTTGCCCAGGCTCTCGCCGTTGAGGATGGTCATCAGGCGCCGCGGCAGCCCGAGCCGCCTGCCCACGGTCAGCGCCGACACGGCGTCGGGCGGCGCCACGATCGCGCCGAGCACCAGCCCCGCCGGGAGCGTCAGGCCCGGCACCACCCACCAGGCGACGAACCCGACGACGACGGTGGTGAACGCGACGAGCCCGACAGCGAGCAGCCCGATCGGCCGCAGGTTCGCGCGGATGCCCGCGTAGGAGGACCCGAGGCCCGCGGAGTACAGCAGCGGGGTCAGCACCACCAGCATCACGACGTTCGGGTCGAACGTCACCTCGACGACGCCGGGCGCCAGCGAGGCGAGCAGGCCGGCGACGACGAGGACGAGGGGGGCCGGGAGCCCGTAGCGGCGGCACAGGGCCGTGACCGCGAGCGAGCCGAGAACGAGCGCGATGAGGGTCAGCTCGGTGCTCACGTCGAGAGGCCTCCGTCCGCCGTGGTGCCGATGCCCTGGGTGGTTCTGCAGAGCGCTGTCACGAGGACAATGATTGACGACGATGAGCTGCGCACACACCACCGAGTACGACGATCGCTCCTGGACGACACCCGAACCGGACAGTACGGACGCCTGCACCGACTGCACGGCGATCGGGAGCACCGTCTGGGCCCATCTGCGGCTGTGCCTGGACTGCGGGCACGTCGCGTGCTGCGACTCGAGCCCGCATCGCCACGCCACCATCCACCACGGCGAGACGGGGCACCCGGTGATGCGCTCGTTCGAGCCGGGCGAGGAGTGGCGCTGGTGCTACGAGGACCGCCGCATCGTCTGAGCCGTCACGAGGTCGCGGGCGGCGACGGCGGTGTCCGGGTGGTCCGCGAACAGCCCGTCCACGCCCGCGTCGAGGAAGGCGACGCACTCGGCGCGGCCGTCGCCGCGGTCGGCGTCGGCCGGACCGCTGCGCAGGTTCGTGGGCAGGAAGACGTTCTCGTCGCGGAACGTGAAGGCGTGCACGGCGAGCCCCGCGGCGTGCGCATCGTCGACGAGCGGGCCGGGAGCGCCCAGCGTCCCGTCGGCGAGGCGGGGGATCACCAGGCTCTTGTGGACGCCCACGGCGTCGGCGAACCCGGCGATGGCGGCGAGGTGCTCGGGCGCCACGAGGTGCGGCGCGTCGCCGTCGACGAGGTGCACCAACGGCACCGATAACTCCGTGCGCAGCATGTGCAGGCTCGCGGTGTCGAAGGACTGGACGAACACCGGTGCGCCCGGGTGGTCGAGGCCGGCGTCACGCAGCGCGTCGGCCAGCGCGGGTTCGAGCGGAACCCCGCGGTCGGCGAAGTATCCGGGGGTCTTCGTCTCGGGGTAGACGCCGATCGTCCGACCCAGCTCCCGGGACAGCCGTACACGCAGGTCGAGGATCTCGGCGAACGTCGGCACCGGGAAGCACCGGTCGTAGCGCGTGTTCGCCGGTCGCAGCGCCGGCAGCCGCTCGACCGCGCGGAGGGTGCGCAGCTCGGCAGCGGTGAGGTCGTCGACGAACCATCCGATGCGCGGTGTGCCGTCGACGACCCGGGTGGTGCGCCGGTCGGCGAACTCGGGACGCTTCGCGATGTCGGTGGTCCCGCCCAGCTCCGCCTCGTGTCGCGCGACGAGCACGTCGTCCGCCGTGGCGACGAGGTCCGGTTCGAGGTAGTCGGCGCCCAGCCGCGCGGCCAGCTCGTAGGAGGCCAGCGTGTGCTCGGGGCGGTACCCGGATGCGCCGCGGTGGCCGATGACGAGCGGGCGGTGAGCCGTCATGTCGTGAGGGTCCCGGGAGGGGGCGGCGAGGCGGTGGCGGACGGGCGTCGGTTCGATGAACTCCGGCCCCACGGACGGCGTGGGCCGGCGGGCTCTAGGCTCGGGGACCGTGCGCGTCCTGGTCGTCGGCTCCGGTGCTCGTGAGCACGCTATCGTCCTCGCCCTGGCGCAGGACCCCTCCGTCATCGCGCTGGCCTGCGCCCCCGGCAACGCGGGCACCGCCGCGGTCGCCGAGCAGCACGGGCTGGACGTGCTCGACCCGCAGGCCGTCGCAGCCGGGGCGAAGGCGTGGGAGGCCGATCTGGTGGTGATCGGGCCCGAGGTGCCGCTCGTCGCCGGGGTCGCCGACGCCGTGCGGGCCGCCGGGATCGTCTGCTTCGGGCCGAGCGCCGAGGCGGCCCGGATCGAGGGCTCCAAGACATTCGCCAAGGACGTCATGGCCGCCGCCGGCGTCCGCACCGCCGCAGCGGTGACCGTCGACAACCCGGCCCACCTCGACGCCGAGCTCGCCCGCTTCAGCGCCCCCTACGTCGTCAAGGACGACGGCCTGGCTGCGGGCAAGGGCGTGGTCGTCACCGACGACCTCGACGCCGCGCGGGCCCACGCGATGCGGCTGCTGGACGACGGGCACCCGGTCCTGCTCGAGTCGTACCTCGACGGCCCGGAGGTGTCGCTGTTCTGCCTGGTGGACGGCCTGACGGTGGTGCCGCTGCTACCCGCGCAGGACTTCAAGCGGGTCGGCGACGACGACACCGGGCCCAACACCGGCGGCATGGGCGCCTACGCACCGTTGCCGTGGGCGCCGCCGGGTCTGGTCGACGAGATCGTGACGCAGATCGTGGCGCCCGTCGCGGCGGAGCTGGTCGCCCGCGGCGCGCCGTTCTCCGGCCTGCTCTACGCCGGTCTGGCGCTGACGTCGACCGGCACGCAGGTCGTCGAGTTCAACTGCCGGTTCGGCGACCCCGAGACCCAGGTCGTCCTCCCGCTGCTGCGGACGCCGCTGGCCGGGCTCCTGCACGCGGTCGCGGCGGGAACGCTGGCGCAGCAGCCGCCGCTGGAGTGGAGCGAGGGCGCCGCGGTCACGGTGGTCGTCGCTGCCAGCAACTACCCGGGCACCCCGCGGCTGGGTGACGTCGTGACGGGTGCGGAGCGCGAGGGCGTGCTGCACGCGGGCACCCGCCGTCGTGACGACGGCGCGGTGGTCTCCGCGGGCGGCCGGGTGCTGTCGGTCGTGGGCACGGGCACGGACCTGGCCGCCGCGCGGGACGACGCCTACCAGCGGCTGGCGGGAGTCCGGCTGCTCGGCTCGCACCACCGCACCGACATCGCGCTGCGCGCCGCCGAGGGGCAGGTCGCGGTTCCCGCGGTCGGCTGACCCGGTTCCCCGGGGCCCTCCTCAGCGAGGTAGCCAGAAGCGCCACTTCAGACGGCCGGGCCCGCGTCCGTCCGCCACGTTCACGTCGTCGTCGACCGATTCGACGGTGCCGCCGGCGGTCTGGACCGCCCGCATCGCCACCAGGTTCTGCAACGCCAACGGCGCCTGGACCGGATGGTCGGACGCGATCGCAGCCCGGAACGCCTCCTCGGCGCCTGCCGGGTCGTCCTGGTGGTTGAACAGCACGAAGCCGACGTTGACCATCGCCCGAGGGCCGAACTCCGGGTGCCCCAGCGCGATCACGGTGCGGTAGGCGGCGAGGGCCGCCTCCGTACGTAGCGCGCCGGTCTCGAGCAGCGCCTCCGGATCGGCGGCCCGTCGATAGGCGTGACATACGACGGCGCGCTCGCCCGCACCCGATTCCTGCGCAGCGATGCCGGTCAGGTCCGGTTCAGGTCGTCGAGCTGGGTCGCCAGGTGATCGGCGGCCCGGCCGCCTCGAGGTCTCCGCGCTGGCCAGGTCCTCGGCCAGCGCCAGGTCCCCGGCCGCCTCCGCGCCGCGGCAGCAGGCGATGAGGACCGCGCCCAGGGGGGTGCCAGCACGTGGAGGTCATACCGCGCGGTGAACGTCTGCGGGAGTTCGCTCATCCCGGCGAACAGGTAGTGCGCCTCCAACCCCCAGCCGTATCCCGGATGCCGGGTCGTCAGGCAGCAGAGCGCAGGCCACCGCGGCCAGCGACGCCCCGCGATCGTGCACGAGCTGCATGTCGAGTCCGTCGCCCGAGAGCAGCACTCGCTCCAGCGGAACCAGCAGCTGCACATCGGTAGCGGGCCGCACGAGCAACGACCGCAGCTCGGCCGCCGCGGGCAGGTCGCCACGCATCGGCGCGTCGTCGGCGGCATCGAGAAGCCGGCCGACCGCCGCCTCGTCCGGTGCGGTCCATCGCGACTCCCGAGCCATCATCCCGCCGAACCCTTCAGGAGAAGCGATGGAGACGGAACCGGCGCAGCTGCCCGTGCCGACCTATCGGTTCGAGCTCGACGTGCCCGGTGAGCCGCGAGCGTAGGAGGCCTCGGCCGTCCGGAACACGCTTCGCCGGGCGGAAGTTTCCGCTACGGCGTTGATCTACAGGACACGCTTAGGGTCGAGGGGTGAGCCGAACCGTCGCGTCCCTGCACGAATCCGCCCGCGCCGCGATCCCGCCCTTCCACGTCATGGACGTCTGGGCCGCCGCGGGCGAGCGGCAGCGCACCCACGGCGACCTGATCAACCTCTCCGCCGGCCAGCCCTCCACGCCCGCGCCCCGGCCCGTCCGCCGCGCGGCCGCCGACGCGCTGGAGCGCGACGTGCTCGGCTACACCGTCGCGCTGGGGCTGCCCGAGCTGCGGGCCGGCGTCGCCGCGCACTACGGCCACACCTACGGCCTGCCGGTCACCGCGGACGACGTGGTGCTGACCACCGGCTCGTCCGGCGGCTTCCTGCTCGCCTTCCTCGCGGCCTTCGACGTCGGCGACCGCGTCGCGATGGCCCGCCCCGGCTATCCCTGCTACCGCAACATTCTCACTGCGTTGGGCTGCGAGGTCGTCGTGCTGCCGTGCGGCCCGGAGACCCGCCACCAGCCCACCGTCGCGATGCTGGAGGACCTCGACGGGATCGACGGGCTGATCGTCGCCAGCCCGGCCAACCCGACGGGCACCGTGCTGCCGCCGGACGAGCTGGCCGCGCTGGCCGCCCACTGCGAGCGCGCCGGGATCCAGCTGATCAGCGATGAGATCTACCACGGGATCTCCTACCCGGGTGCCCCCGCGACGTCCTGCGCCTGGACGACCTCGCGGGAGGCGGTCGTCGTCAACTCCTTCTCCAAGTACTTCTCGATGACCGGCTGGCGGCTGGGCTGGCTGCTCGTCCCCGAGCGGCTGCGCCGCGCCGTCGACCGGCTGACCGGCAACTTCACGATCTGCCCGCCCGCGCTCGCCCAGCACGCCGCCGTCGCCGCCTTCACCCCCGAGGGCTACGCCGAGGCGAACGGACACGTGGCCCGGTACGCGGCCAACCGCGCGCTGCTGCTCGACGGCCTGGGTCGCCTCGGCATCGAGCGGCTCGCCCCCGCCGACGGCGCCTTCTACGTCTACGCCGACGTCGCGCACCTCACCGACGACACGATGGCCTGGACCTACCGGCTGCTCGCCGAGACCGGGGTCGCGCTCGCGCCGGGCGTCGACTTCGACCCGGTCGACGGGCACCGATGGGTGCGGTTCTCGTTCGCCGGCGCAGCCGACGACGTCCGCGGGGCGCTGGACCGGCTCGCGGGCTGGCTGGCGTAGGGGCACCAGCCTGCGGCGCGGAGCCGGCCCGCGACGATCAGCGCCCGGCTCGACGCACCGGAGGGCGACCGGAGCGCTGCGTCGGCCGGCCCAGGCCGGGGCCGGTCAGCCCCATCCGCTCGACCGTCGGCGTCGGGTCCACCGGGCCGATCCGCTCCAGTGCCGCCGCGATGTCGGCCTCGGTGACGTCCGCGTGCGGCATCAGCCGGACCTTGCCGGCCATGCTGCTGGCCAGCACCCCCGCGTCGGCGAAACGGCGCAGCGTGCCGCCCAGGTCCGCGACCGGGATCAGCACGATGTTGGTCTCCGGGGTGCCGACGGACCAGCCTCGCTCACGCAGGCCGCCGGCGAGCATCCGCGCCTTCGCGTGATCGTCGGCCAGCCGCTCCATGCGGTCCAGCCCGACCAGTGCCGCTGCGGCGAGAACGCCGCCCTGCCGGACCCCGCCGCCGAGCATCTTGCGCAGCCGCCGCGCCTCCTGCACGAACTCGGTGGACCCGGCCACGGCGGAGCCGACCGGGGCGCCGAGCCCCTTGCTGAAGCAGACCTGGACCGTGTCCACGCCGACCGTCAACGTCGCCGGGGGGACGCCGAGTGCGACGGCGGCGTGCCACAGCCGCGCGCCGTCGAGGTGCACCCGCAGACCGGCCGCACGTGCGGCGGCGGCCACGGCGGCGTGCTCGTCCGGGGCGGTGATGGTGCCGCCCGCCGCGTTGTGGGTGTTCTCTACGCACAGCAGGGTGGTGCGCAGCGCGTAGTAGGGGCCGGCGCTACCGGCCGCCCGCCGGACGGCCTCGGGGGAGACCTTGCCCGGCCCGGCGTCGTGCGGCAGCGGCCGCGGCATCCCACCGGCCAACCACGCGGCGGTGCCCAGCTCCGCGTCGAGGACGTGGGCGCCGGCGGGAGCGAGGAAGGCGTCGCCGCGGCCCAGGTGGCTCATCAACGCGATGAGGTTGCCCATCGAGCCGCTCGGCGTCCACAGCGCATCGTCCGTGCCGAGCAGCCCGGCGACGCGGGTCTCGAGCTCGCGCATCGTGGGGTCCCGCCCGAGGACGTCGTCGTCGACCTCGGCGGCCGCCATCGCCTCGCGCATCCGCTTCGTCGGCCGCGTCACGGTGTCCGAACGCAGGTCGATCGGAGCGTCCGAAGACGACCGGCGGGAACGAGCGGGGCGCATCGGGGCAATCCAACCATGCGAGGAGCCCTCCGACCCTCCCGGGTCACGGATCGGTCACGGAACTACTCTTATCGGGTGATGTCGCAGGCCCCCGGCAACCGGGAGGGCCGGTCCGCCCGTCCTGGTGGGGTGGCCGACGCCGAGCAGGAGTTCGACGCGTACTTCCGCGCGCGCCGCGACGCCGTCCGACGCACGGCGTACCTCCTGTGCGGCGACTGGCACCGCGCTGACGACCACGCACAGGCGGCGTTCGTCGCCCTGCACCGGAACTGGCGCCGGATCCGGGACCGGGCGGCGCTCGACGCGTGGATGCGGCGGACGCTGGTGCGGACGGTGGTCGACGAGTCGCGGCGGCCGTGGCGGCGGGAACGCGCGACGGAGACCTCACCGGAAGGAGTGGTCGAAGGGCTCGCGGACGGTGTGGCCACCCGGCACGTCCTGGTCGACGGCCTGCGCGCCGTGCCGCCGCGTCAGCGCGCGGTGCTGGTGCTGCGGTTCCTCGAGGGGCTGGACGTCGCGGCGACGGCAGAGGCGCTCGGGTGCTCGGCCGGCACCGTGAAGAGCCAGACGGCGCACGGGCTGGCCGCGCTGCGCGCCGCGCTCGGCGACGCGCTGGACGACCTGCGACCGGCAGGCTGATCGGGGGACGGGGATGCAGGAGAACCCAGAGGCGGACGAGGCGCGCATCGCGGCGCTGTTCCGCGACGCGGCGTCCGGCGCACCGCCGCCGGGGTTCGACGCCACGCAGGTGGTGGCCACGTCGCGCCGGATCACCCGGCGGCGGCGCTCGGCGGTGGCCGGGGCCGCGTTGGCGGTGCTGGCGGTGGTCGGCGTGGGGGTGGTGGCCGGGCTGGGCGGTCCGCCCGACGCGACGGTGACGGCGGCGTCCGGGCAAGCGGCGGACGCGGCCGCGTCGGGTTCGGGCGCGGGATCGGAGGGCGCGGCGCGAGCGGCCGCCCCGGAGGCTGCGGCGCCCCGCCGCCGGCTCGCCGCTCGCCCCCTCGGCCGGCGAGCCCCTGCCGGCAGCCGGTCCGGCCGCTGCGGCGGTGTCGCCGATCGGCGCCCCGCTCGGCCCCGGCACCGGCGACTGCGCGGACCGGCAGGATCCGGCGCTGCGGGCGCTCGTCGAGCAGGCGCTGCCCGAGGTCGTCGGCGCTCCCGAGGCCGCGACCACACTGGAGTGCCGGCCCGGCGGCGAGCGGGGGCTCGCGCTGGAGGTGGACGGGGGGATCCTGACGGTCACCTACCTGCCACCAGGCCCGGTCACGGAGCCGCCGGACGGCGCCCGGACCGCACCCACGGCATCGGGCGGCACGGTCGTGGTCTCGTCCCGCGCCTCCCGCTCGGGGGACGCGGTGCCGTTCGAGGGCCGGCTCGACGCCGTGGCCGCCTACCTCGCCCCCCGGCTCTAGCTTCATGGTGTGCACGAGCCGGCTGGGGTGCGCACAGCCCGTGCGGACCGGGAGCGGGACACTGGTGGGGTGGCCACGGAGAAGGGCGAGCGCAGGCGCGCGCTGCTGGTCGGCGCCGCGGCCGACCTGCTGCGCACCGGCGGGTTCGAGGCCGTGCGGCACCGGGCCGTCGCCGAGAACGCGGGGCTGCCGCTCGCGTCCACCACGTACTACTTCGCCTCCCTCGACGACCTCGTCACCGCCGCCGCCGAACGCACCTGCCGAGACGAGCTCGACGAGGTCCGGGCGGACCTGGACGCGCTGCCGCCCGACGCCCCGCCGTCGGCGCTGGTCGAGCTGGTGCTGGACCAGCTGCTCGGGCCGGACTCGCGCAGCGCGGGCCTCGACGCCGTGCTCCTGCGCTACGAGCGGCTGGTCGCCACCGGCAGGCGGCCCTACCTGGCGCCGTTGATGCGGGCGACGCGCACGGAGTTCGACACGCTGCTGCTGGCGATCCTCGGTCGGGCCGGGTACCGGCTCGGTGCCGCCGCGCTCCATCGGCTCGTCGCCGTCGTCGACGGCACCGTCGTGAACAGCCTCATCGAGGCGGATCCGGACCCCCGCGCCGCCGCCCGCGCCGCGCTGCTCGCCGACCTCGCAACGTAGGGTTGGGTCACGTGATCCCCAACGTTCTCGCCGCGCGGTACGCCAGCCCCGAGCTCGTCGCGCTGTGGTCGCCGGAGAACAAGATCGTGCTGGAGCGGCGGCTGTGGATCGCGGTGCTGCGGGCGCAGCGCGACCTGGGCGTCGACGTCCCCGAGCAGGCGATCGCGGACTACGAGCGGGTCGTCGAGCAGGTCGACCTCGCCTCGATCGCGGCGCGCGAGCGGGTCGCCCGCCACGACGTCAAGGCGCGGATCGAGGAGTTCTGCGCGCTGGCCGGGCACGAGCACGTGCACAAGGGGATGACCAGCCGCGATCTCACCGAGAACGTCGAGCAGCTGCAGATCCGGCTCTCCCTGGAGCACGTCCGGGACCGGACGGTGGCGCTGCTCGCCCGCCTCGCCCGCCGCGCGGCGGAGCACGCCGCGCTGGTGCTGACAGGGCGCAGTCACAACGTCGCCGCGCAGGCCACCACGCTGGGCAAGCGGTTCGCGACGGCGGCGGACGAGCTGCTCGTCGCCTACGCCCGGCTGGAGGACCTGCGCGGCCGGTACCCGCTGCGCGGGATCAAGGGCCCGGTCGGGACGGCGCAGGACATGCTGGACCTGCTCGGCGGGCCGGGTGATCCTTCGGCTGCGGGCAGGCTCGCCGACCTGGAGGAGCGCGTCGCGGCCCACCTCGGCTTTGCGGGGGTGTTCACCAGCGTCGGGCAGGTCTACCCGCGGTCGCTGGACTTCGACGTGCTCACCGCGCTCGTCCAGCTCGCCGCCGCGCCGTCGTCGCTCGCCGTGACGATCCGCCTGATGGCCGGTGCGGAGCTGGCGACCGAGGGGTTC
The DNA here is from genome assembly GCA_963720845.1 of uncultured Actinomycetota bacterium. Classification (GTDB taxonomy): domain Bacteria; phylum Actinomycetota; class Actinomycetes; order Mycobacteriales; family Pseudonocardiaceae; genus Pseudonocardia. Next base: position 18,625 of record CAVRHG010000008.1, read on the forward strand.
AAGCCCGGGCAGGTCGGCTCGTCGGCGATGCCGCACAAGATGAACTCGCGCTCCGCGGAGCGGATCAACGGCCTGCTCGTGCTGCTGCGCGGCTATGCCGGGATGGCGGGGGAGCTGGCCGGGGCACAGTGGAACGAGGGCGACGTGTCGGATTCGGTGGTCCGCCGCGTCGCGCTGCCCGACGCGTTCTTCGCGCTCGACGGCCTGTACGAGACGGCGCTGACGGTGCTGGACGAGTTCGGCGCCTACCCGGCGGTGATCGCCCGCGAGCTGGACCGGTACCTGCCGTTCCTCGCGACGACGGCCGTACTGATGGCCGCGGTCCGGGCCGGGGTCGGCCGGGAGACCGCACACGAGGTGATCAAGGAGCACGCCGTCGGGGTCGCGCTCGCGATGCGGGAGAAGGGGCAGACCGACAACGACCTGGTCACCCGCCTGCAGGGCGACGAGCGGCTGGGGCTGGCGCCGGGTGCCCTCGACGGCCTGCTCGCGGATCCGCTGTCGTTCACCGGTGCGGCGTCGGCGCAGGTCGCGGTGGTCGTCGCCCGGGTCGTGGAGATCACGGACGCCCATCCCGAGGCGGCGGCGTACACCCCGGGAGAGATCTTGTGAAGCTGCTGCATTCGGGCAAGGTGCGCGACGTTTACGCGGACGGGCACGACCTCGTGCTCGTGGCGTCCGACCGGGTCTCGATCTACGACGTGGTGCTGCCGACCCCGATCCCGGACAAGGGCGCGGTGCTCACCCGGCTCTCGCTGTGGTGGTTCGACCGGCTCGGCGACCTCGTGCCGAACCACGTGATCTCGGGCGACGACGTCCCGGCGGAGTTCGCCGGGCGGGCGATGCGCTGCCGACGGCTCGAGATGCTGCCGGTGGAGTGCGTCGCGCGCGGCTACCTCACCGGGGGCGGACTGAAGGACTTCGAGAAGACCGGCGCGGTCTCCGGGGTGACGCTGCCGCCCGGCCTCGTCGACGGATCGCAGCTACCCGAGCCGATCTTCACCCCGTCGACGAAGGCACCGCTCGGTCAGCACGACGAAGCCATGACGTTCGCGGAGGTCGAGGATCTGGTGGGCGCGCAGACCGCCGGCCGACTCCGGGACCTGACCCTGGCGGTCTACGCGCGCGGTGCCGAGACGGCAGCGGCGAACGGGATCCTCGTCGCCGACACGAAGCTGGAGTTCGGCCACGACCCGGCGACCGGGGAGATCGTGCTGGCCGACGAGGTGCTGACGCCGGACTCGTCCCGGTTCTGGCCTGCACAGCGCTGGGCGCCCGGCAGGCCGCAGCCCTCGTTCGACAAGCAGTTCGTGCGCGACTGGTCGGCGACGCTGGACTGGGACCGCACGCCGCCGGGCCCTGAGGTGCCTCCGGAGATCGTCGCCGCCACCCGCGCCCGCTATATCGAGGCCTACGAGCGCCTCACCGGTCGCCGTTGGGTCTGATCGACCGTTCAGCGCTCAAGACGTACCGAACATCCCATTGACGGGATTGGTCGAGCAACCATTACTGGAGCGCCAGACTCACCCCGGCTAATGGAACAATCAATTGTCGTTGCGACGTTCGAGTGATGTCCGAGGATTCCGGAAACGGCCTCCTGCGATCATGCGATGACACAGCGGGTTGTTGCCGAGAGGTGACGGCCCCGTTGCCAATGGCCGAGAGCCGGGGAAGGGCTCATCGGACGGCAGGGTCGGGGGACGCGCACCGCAGCGGTGCGTAGGGACGGCATGGCCGGACAACCTGTAGCAACGAGCTTCACCGTCGCGCGGAGAGTGCGCGCGGCGCCACGCGAATGCGAAGGGGACACCGCGTGATCCAGCTCGACGATCTCGGCCCGAATCTGTTCGCCACAGGTGTCGGCGGCCCTTAGCGAGCTCCATTCCCCGGAGTTGGTGCGAGCAGCGGCGTGCGGTCGCGCTCCACCCCGGACCCAGCCGGACGCATCTGAGATCTCGCTGTAGACGTACTTCGACGCTCCCGTAACGCTCGATCGGCAACCCGGCGGGAGACCGGGCTGGCCATCGCGGTACACGGTCTCGACCCAGTCGGGCTGAGCAGTCGAAGTCCAACTGTACTTGGGGGGCGTAATGCCGGTAATTTCCAGCCCGGACGAATTCAACGAGGATGGGCTGTACGTCGACCTCCGGTCGATTCTCGATTATTCTCTTCTCCTGAAGTGCGAAGGCTTCAACTTCGCCGGCTCCGTCAAGTTGAAAGCCGCGACCGCGATGGTGGAGGCCGCCGAGCGGGAGGGCCTGCTGCGGCCGGGTGCATTCATCGTGGAGTCCTCGTCGGGGAATCTGGGCGTGGCGTTGAGCATGATTGCCGCGAGCCGCGGCTACCGATTCCTCTGCGTCACCGACTCGCGGTGCAACCTGGCGACCCGGCTGCTGATGGAGGCACTGGGTGCGCAGGTACACATCGTCACCGAGCCGGATCCGGTGGGCGGTCTGCTCGGAGCGCGAATGAACTTCATCAGGGAGCTGTGCGCCGACGACGACCGGTACGTCTGGATCAACCAGTACACCAATGCCAACGCCTGGAAGGCGCACTATCGCGCCACGGCGCCGGCGATCGCCCGGCAGTTCCCGGACCTGGACGTACTGTTCGTCGGAGCCGGTACCACCGGGACACTGATGGGCTGCGCCCGTTGGTTCAAGCAGCGGCGGCCGTCGGTGCGGATCGTCGCGGTCGACGCCGTCGGTTCGGTCAGCTTCGGGGCTCCCGCAGCCCGGCGGATGATCCCGGGCCTGGGCATGAACGTGCGCCCGCCGCTGCTCGACCCGTCCTGCATCGACGAGGTGATCTCCGTCGAGGAGGCCGACACCATCCGCACCTGCCACCGGCTGGCGCGCCGTGGGTTCCTGTTCGGCGGGTCCACCGGCACGGTGGTCAGCGGTGCCATGAGCTGGCTGGACGTGCACGAGCTGGACGGCATGACCGCGGTGGCCATCGCCCCCGACCTCGGCGAGCGCTACCTCGACACCATCTACCAGAGCAACTGGGTGGCCGACCTCTACGGCACGGACGTCCTCTGCACGAACGAGCTGGAAGACGCCTCGCAGTTTGCCTGACTGCCAACGAGCGGCGGAGGCGGCGCCCCCTCGCCACGTCGTCGCAAACCGGTTCAAGGAGTTCACCCAGTGGCAATTCCAGGCGACGACCTGACGGCCGCTCTGCCCAGACCTGCCACTGCGCCGCCCGCCCCGGCCCGTGTGCCCGACTCGTTGGTGACCGCCCGCGTACCTGTGGCCGTTCCGCCGACCGTGCCGATGGAGCCGGTGACCGCTCGGGTGCCTGTGGCCGTCCCGCCTGCGGCGCCCGCCATGCCCGTCCTGGCCGCGGTACCCGCGCCCGTCCCTGTGGCGGCGGCATTGGCCGAGGTGTTGGCGGGGGTGTTGGACGTGGAGCAGGTGTCGGTCGATGCGCACTTCTTCGACGACCTGGGTGCGGACTCGATGGTGATGGCGCGGTTCTGTGCCCGGGCGCGCAAGCGGGACGACCTGCCGTCGGTGTCGATCAAGGATGTGTACCGGCACCCGACGGCCGATCGTCTGGCTACCGCGTTCGCGTCCGTCGCACCGCCCGCCGCCGCGCCGGCTCCGGTTGTCGCGCCGTCGCCGGCCCGGGATGCCGCGGCCGCCCCGGACCGGCCTGCTCCGGTCACGGTGAGGGTCCCGGCGCCGGAGGCGGAAGCGCCGGTCGGCAGGCCGCTGTACGTCCTGTGCGGGGTGTTGCAGTTCCTGATCTTCGTTGCGTACTCCTCGGTCGCCTCCCTGGTCGCCGTGCGCGGCTTCGACTGGGTCTCCGAGGGGCTCACATGGTGGGACCTCTACCGGCGGTCGGTGTTGTTCGCCTCCGGGAGCTTCGTCGGGCTGTGTGCGCTCCCGATCGTGGCGAAGTGGGTGCTGGTCGGCCGGTGGCGGCCGCGCCAGATCCGGGTGTGGAGCCTGGCCTACCTCCGGTTCTGGCTGGTCAAGGTCCTCGTCCGGGCGAGCCCGCTGGCGCTGTTCGTCGGGTCGCCGCTCTACGTGTTCTACCTGCGGGCCCTGGGCGCGAAGGTCGGGCGGGGTGTCGCGATCTTCTCCCGGAACGTGCCCGTCTGCACGGATCTGCTCACGATCGGTGCCGGCACGGTGATCCGCAAGGAATCGTTCCTCAGCTGCTACCGGGCCCACGACGGCGTGATCCAGACCGGTCCGGTCACCCTGGGCAAGGATGTCTTCGTCGGCGAGAAGACGGTTCTCGACATCGGGACGTCGATGGGCGACGGGGCTCAGCTGGGCCACACGTCGTCACTGCACAGCGGGCAGGCGGTGCCGGCAGGCGAGCACTGGCACGGTTCGCCTGCCGAGCGCACCGAGGTCGACTACCGGACGGTCGCGCACGCTCCCCGCAGCGCGGTGCGGAGAGTCGTCTTCACGCTCGTGCAGCTGGTGAACGTGCTGGTGGTGTCCCTGCCGCTAGGGTTCGCGGCCCTGCGCGTGCTGTTCGTCGAGGTTCCGCTGCTGGCCCAGTTGGTGGACTCGGGCTCGGCGGCCTTCCAGACCTGGGAGTTCTACGCCGAGTGCCTGGTCGCGTCGGCCGTGCTGTTCCTCGGCCTCACCCTGGTCGGCCTCGTCTTCGTCGTCACGGTCCCGCGGCTGCTCAACCTGACCATCGCGCCCGGCAGGGTGTACCGGCTCTACGGCTTCCACTACTGGGTGCATCGGCTGATCGTGCGGCTGACCAACCGCAAGTTCTTCACCGAACTGTTCGGCGACAGCTCCTACATCGTCGGCTACCTGCGGTCCCTGGGCTACAAGCTCACCCCGGTCGTGCAGACGGGGTCCAACTTCGGCATGGCGGTGCAGCACGAGAACCCGTACCTGAGCTCGGTCGGCAGCGGGACCGTGGTGGCCGACGGGCTGTCGCTCCTCAACGCCGACTTCTCCAGCACGTCCTTCCGCGTGTCGGACGTGTCGATCGGGCGCGACAACTTCCTCGGCAACCACATCGCCTACCCCGCCCAAGGCCGCACCGGCGACAACTGCCTGCTCGGAACGAAGGTCCTGGTCCCGATCGAGGGGGAGGTCCGAGAGGGCGTGGGTCTGCTGGGCTCGCCCAGCTTCGAGATCCCTCGGACGGTCGCGCGCGACAGCAATCTCGACGTCCAGGACCCCGACGAGCTCCGCCGCCGGCTGCGGGCCAAGAACAGGCACAACGCCGTCACCCTCGCGCTGCGTCTGGTGACCCGCTGGGTTCACCTGTTCGGACTCACGATGCTGTCCCTGGGAGCGGCGAACCTCTACCAGGCATGGGGTGCGGTGTCGTTCCTGCCGTTCACCGTGGCCGGCCTGCTGTTCACCGTCGTCTTCTTCGTCTCGGTCGAGCGGACCGTCGATCGCCTCCAGATGGTGGCACCGTCGGGATGCTCGATCTACGCCCGCGCCTTCTGGCGCCACGAACGCGCCTGGAAGGTGCCGTCGGAGACGTACTTCAGGCTCTTCGACGGCACCCCGTTCAAGAACGTGCTCTGGCGGCTGCTGGGTGTGCGTATCGGGCGCAGGGTCTTCGACGACGGCTGCTTCCTGACCGAGCGGACGTTCACCGCCATCGGCGACAACTGCACGCTCAACGCCGGCAGCGTGATCCAGTGCCACTCCCAGGAGGACGGCGCCTTCAAGTCCGACCGCACCGTCCTCGGTGCCGGCTGCACCCTCGGCGTCGGTGCCTTCGTGCACTACGGCGTGTCGATGGGCGACGGCGCGGTGCTCGCACCCGACTCGTTCCTCATGAAGGGCGAGGAGATCGCCCCGCACGGCAACTGGGGCGGGAACCCGGCCATCGAGATCTTCGACAGCATCGGCGACCTGCGTGATGTCCTCGTCGTCGACAAGGACCGGACCCCGCCGGTCGCCGAATGCTCCCGACTGGCAGACACCGACCGGATGGAGCGACCTGACCTCGCCCGGCGGCCGGGGCGCCGTCTTGCGCGGGTTGCCGCCTCCACCGCCTTGGCGAGCTTGATCGTGCTGGCGCTGTCCGGTGGGGTGGCGGTGGTTGTGGGGGTGCCGATGCCGTCCAGGGCGGCGGTGGCCGCTCCGATGCTCCCCGCGGTCGCGACCGACGGCCCCGTGACGGACGACGGCGCCACCGATGACGCCACCGATGACGCGGTACCTGACGAAGCTCCGAGTGCCGTCGACCCGACCCCGACGGCCACGACCGGCTCGTCGCCCACCCGATCCCGTTCCGTCGCTGCGACGCCGCGCCGCACGTCGTGGGGTGCAGCGCCGACGGCGACCGCGGCGCGCAAGCCAGCATCGACTGCCGCGACGACGTCGCGAGGGACCACGACGTCGCGGCGGACCACCTCGCCGGCGCCGACCACGAGCACGAGCCGCGAGACCGCGGACGACGCACCGACGACGAAATCGACCACGTCGACCAGCACGCGGTCCGGCAACTAGCACGACTGACGCACGGAGGAAAAGGATTGATGGGAATGCCTGCGAAGGCCGTCCGGGAGTACTGGCAGGGCGTGCTGGTCGCCGGTGGGTCGACCGTGATCCCGCGATGGACCCTGGAGCCGCGGCCGGGAGTCGGCGAGTGCACGACGGCGGTGCCGGAGGCCGGAGTTGCGGCGCTGCGGGGGCCGGGTGCGGTCTTGTTGGCCGTGCACGCAGTGGTCCTGGCGGCGTTGTCGGGCGAGCGGGACGTGGTGACCGGGTATGTCGCCCCGGGGGGCCGGGTGTTGCCGTGCCGGTTGACCACCGAGCCGGGCCCGTGGCGCAGTGTCGTGGACGAGGCGGCCCGGGCGGAGCGGGAGCTGCTGGACCACGCGGATGTCGCGGTCGACGACCTGCGGCACGAGCTGGGGGTGGCGGGGCCGTCGTCCACGACGGTGTTCGACCCGGCAGGCGACGGTGACCTGACCGACGGCGCGGTGCTCCGCGTGGGGGTGGTGGACGAGGGCGGCGCGCCGGCGTTGCGGTTGCGGTACCGGACCGAGGTGCTCGACGCCGACGCCGCCGCTCGGATCGCCGGTTACCACCTGACCGCACTGGGGCTGATCGCAGGCGACCCCGACGCGGATCACCATGGGCAGACCCTGCTGTCGGCCGAGGAGCTCCGGTTCCAGCTGGAGGGGTTGGCGGGTCCATGCCGGGAGCTGCCGGATCGGCGGTTCCACGAGCTGTTCGAGGAGCGGGTGGCGGCGCACCCGGACGCGGTGGCCGCGGTGCACCGGGGGCGGGCGTGGAGCTACCGGGAGCTGAACGCGCGGGCCAACCGTCTGGGTCGGGCGCTCCTGGCCCGGGGGCTGCAACGCGAGGGTGTGGTGGCGGTGGTCACCGAGCGCAACCTGGACTGGATGGCGTCGGTGCTCGCGGTGTTCAAGGCGGGCGGGGTGTACCTGCCGATCGAGCCGCACTTCCCGGCAGACCGGATCGCGAAGACGCTGACCCGGGCGGAGTGCGGGCTGGTACTGACCGAGACCGGGAGCACCACCACGCTGGACAAGGCGATGGATTGGACGCCCGGGGCCCGGGTGCTGCTGGTCGACGACGCCTACGCGGAGGACCACGCCGACGGGGACCTGGGTGTCGCCGTCGGATCGGACCAGCTGGCCTACATCTACTTCACCTCCGGTTCCACGGGCGAGCCGAAGGGGGCGATGTGTGAGCAGGCGGGGATGCTCAACCACCTCCACGCCAAGATCAACGACCTTGGGGTGGGCGAGGGGGCGGTGGTCGCCCAGATCGCTCCCCAGTGCTTCGACATCTCGCTGTGGCAGTTGGTGTCGTCGCTGCTGGTGGGTGGGCGGACGGTGCTCGTCGAGCAGGACGTCATCCTCGACGTGGAACGGTTCGTCGACACGATCGTCGACGGTCGGGTGAACGTGCTGCAGGTGGTGCCGTCCTACCTGGAGGCGGTGCTGTCGTACCTGGAGCAGCATCCGCGTGATCTGCCGGACCTGGCCTGCGTGTCGGCCACCGGTGAGGCATTGAAGAAGGAGCTGGTGCAGCGGTTCTTCGCTGTGCAGCAGTTCTCTTTGGCCGACCGCGGGATCACGCTGGTCAACGCCTACGGGTTGACCGAGACGTCGGACGACACGAACCACGAGGTGATGCACCGAGCACCCGAGGGTGACCGGGTCCCGCTGGGGCCCGCGGTGCAGAACGTGGCGGTGTACGTGGTCGACGAGAACCTGGTGCCGGTGCCGTTGGGCGCCCCGGGTCTGATCTGCTTCTCCGGGGTGTGCGTGGGCCGCGGATACATCAACGACCCCGAGCGGACCCGGGCGGTCTACCTGAGCGACCCGCACCGGCCGGGGGCGCGGCTGTACAAGGGCGGCGACTACGGACGCTGGCTGCCCGACGGCAAGCTGGAGTTCCTCGGCAGGCGCGACTCGCAGGTCAAGATCTCCGGTTTCCGGATCGAGATCGGGGAGATCGACAACGCGCTGGCGCGAGTGCCGGGTGTCGACGACGCGGCGGTCGTGGTGGCCGAGCGGCCCGACCGCAGCATGTACCTGGTGGCCTTCTACGCGGGCGTGCAGGAGATCGAGGTCGAGGTGCTGCGGGAGCGGTTGGGCCACTCCCTGCCGCACTACATGGTGCCGGTGGCGTTCCACCGGCGGGACAAGCTGCCGCTCACGGGAAACGGCAAGATCGACGTGAAGGCGTTGACCGCGCTCGCCGCCGAGCTGGAGCTCGTCGCGGACGGGGATCCGCCGCGCACCGCGACCGAGCAACGGCTGGCGGCCGCCTACGCCACCGTGCTCGGCGTCGCGGAGGATCAGATCGGCCGGCTCGATCACTTCTTCGACCGCGGTGGTTCGTCGTTGTCGGCGGTGAAGCTGGCGATCGCGCTGAAGAAGACGGTCTCGCTCAAGGACGTCACCCGGTACCCGGTGCTGGCCGACCTGGCCGCGTTGATCGACGGCCGGTCCGGGCCGGCCGCTGGTGTCGTCGAGTCGCCTCCGGGGTTGTTGCAGGCGCTCGCGGAGCCCGACGGTGCACCGGCCGGTGCGTTGATCTGCTTCCCGTACGCAGGTGGGAACGCGGTGAACTTCCAGCCGATGGCCCGGGCGCTGCGGGGCCGCGTGGCGGTGTACGCCGTCGAGCTGCCCGGGCACGACCTTTGACCGGTGAGAGCGAGGCGTTCGCGTCGATCGACCAGGTCGTCGAGCAGGTCGTGGCGGAGATCGCCCGCCGCGGGCTGACGGACGTCCTGCTGTGGGGCCACTCCTCGGGCACGGCCCTGGCCGTCGCGACGGCCCGCGCCCTCGAGGCCCGAGGGGTGCCGGTGCGGCGGGTGTTCCTGGGTGCGCAGCTGCTCGGTGACGCCGACCGCCGGCGTGCTGCGATGGCGGAGCTGTCCGGGCTGACCGACACCGACATCGCCGCGCGGCTCGCCGCCGACGGCGGCTACACCGCCCTCGGGGAGCTGGACGCGCAGCGCGCCGGGCACGTCGGCGCCGCCTACCGGCACGACTGCCTGTCGGCCCACCGCCACTTCCTCGGCGCGCTCGACACGCCGCCCGCGACGAAGCTGGCGGCGCCGATCACCGTCGTCGTCGCCGCGGACGACCCGAGCACGGCCGACTTCGCCCGGCGCCACCACGAGTGGCGGCTGCTGAGCGACGAGGTCGACCTGCACGAGCTCGCCGACGGCGGCCACTACTTCCTCCGCACCCGACCGGCCGAGGCGGCCGAGGCCGTCCTGCACGCTGCGCTCGCCGCTCCCTCCCGGTAGTCACCGGCCCGATCGATCGAAAGGACATCTCCATGTCGTCCTCCGTCTCCGCCTCCCCGTTCACGGTGCTTCAGGCGCCCCGCAGGCCACCGCTCCTGCCGGTCACGGCCGCCGGCGACCCGGCCCGGTGGGCCGCGGCGCACCGGGACGCGCTACGCGCCACCGTGCTCGAGCACGGCGCGCTTCTGGTCCGGGGGCTCGGCCTGCGTGACGCGGCCGGGGTCGGTGCGGTCTTCCGCGCGCTGGCCGGCTCCGGTCTGATGGCCGAGCGGGAGGCGTTCGCCCCGCGGCAGACCTACGCCGAGGGCGTGTACTCCTCGACGAAGTGGCCGGCCAACCAGCAGATGTGCATGCACCACGAGCTGAGCTACACGCTGCAGTTCCCGGGCACGATGATGTTCGCCTGCCTCACCGCGCCCGCCGAGGGCGGGGCGACGGCGGTGGCCGACTCGCCGACCGTGCTCAACAGCCTGCCGCGGCCGCTGGTTGACCGGTTCGCGCGGGAGGGCTGGATGCTCACCCGCACGTACGGCGAGGAGATCGGGGCGGATTGGACCGAGGCGTTCGGCACCGGCGATCGCGCCGCGGTGGAGCGCTACTGCCGGGCCAACGGCATCGAGTTCGCCTGGCAGTCCGACGGTGGGCTGCGCACCCGGCAGCGGCGCAGCGCGATCGTGCGGCACCCGGTGACCGGGCAGCCGTGCTGGTTCAACCAGATCGCCTTCCTCAACCAGTGGACGCTCGCCGAGGACGTGCGCGAGTACCTGGTCGAGGTCTACGGCGAGGACGGGCTGCCGTTCAACACCCGCTTCGGCAACGGTGACCCGATCGGTGAGGACATCGTGGAGATGATCAACGGGATCAACGAGGCCACCACGGCCCGCGAGGCGTGGCAGGCAGGTGACCTGCTTCTGGTGGACAACATCCGCACCGCGCACAGCCGCGAGGCCTACGACGGGCCTCGTGAGGTGCTGGTCGGGATGGCCGACCCGGTCGACCTGGCCGACTGCTCGCCGACGATCGCGGTGATCCGATGACCGCCACGAGCCCCTCCCCGGCGGAGTCGCCCGTCGTGCCGCCGTTCTCCGTGATCTCCGGGGTGCAGGTTCAGCAGGCCCTGCAGGGCCGGGAGAAGGAGATCACCGAGCTGGTCGAGGCCACCTACCGGTGGCACGGCGCTGGCGACTCGGTGAACCCGCCGTCGTACTTCCTGCGCTTCCCGGACCGCCCGTCCGCCCGGATCATCGCCCTGCCCGCGTCGATCGGCGGGCAGGTGCAGGTGGACGGCATCAAGTGGATCTCCAGCTTCCCGGAGAACGTGGCGGCCGGGATCCCCCGGGCCTCGGCGGTGCTGATCCTCAACGACCACGACACCGGCTACCCGTTCGCGGTCCTGGAAAGCTCGATCATCAGCGCCACGCGGACCGCGGCGTCCGCGGCGCTGGCCGCCGACCGACTCGCCCGGGCCGTCAACGGCCTACCCGGGTCGGGTTCTTCGGGGTCGGACTGATCGCCCGCTACATCCACACCTTCCTCACCGGCACCGGCTGGACGTTCGACGAAACCCACGTGTTCGACCTGTCCGCGGACAGCGCCACCGGCTTCCGCGGCTACCTCGACCACACCGGCACCGGGGGGCAGGTCGTCGTGCACGACAGCGCCGAGGCGCTGATCCGGTCCAGCGATCTGGTCGTCTTCGCCACGATCGCCGGCGAGCCGCACGTCCACGACGTGTCGTGGTTCGACCACAACCCGATGGTGCTGCACGTGTCGCTGCGCGACCTCGCCCCGGAGATCCTGCTCGCCTCGACCAACATCGTCGACGACGTCGAGCACTGCCTGAAGGCGAACACCTCGCCGCACCTGGTCGAGCAGCGCACCGGCAACCGGGACTTCCTGGCCGGCACTCTCGACGACGTCATGGCCGGGCGGGTCACCGTCCCCACGGACCGTCCTGTGGTGTTCTCCCCCTTCGGTCTCGGCGTGCTCGATCTCGCCGTCGGCAAGTACGTCTACGACGAGATCGCCCGCTCCGGGGAGCTCCGCGTCGTCGACGACTTCTTCCACGAGCTCAAGCGCTACGGCTGACCCACAGCGCCCGTCGCCGGGCTGGCAACCCGGCGACGGGAGGATCGTGCCGGCGGATGTCCGTGCGCGAGTCGGCACCTTTGCCGCCGCGAGTCGTGGATGGGCGGCCCCCGTGTTCCGGTACCCGTCACGCCCCGCTCACGTGGACGAGGGTTGCCGTTCCGACACGGCGGCTGAGATGGACGCGTGGTTACACGACTGATCGTCTCGCTGACCGCCGACGAGGACGTTGCCGGCCTCGAGTCGTTCGCCGACACTCTCGCCGCGCGGTGCGTCCCGCTGTCGCTGCTGGTTCGTCCGGTCGGTCCGGAAGGGCCGCTGGCGCCGAGGTCGCGCCGCGCGGGTTGGCTGCGGGAGCGGCAGAGCGGCGGGGACGCGCTCGTCCTGCACGGCTACGACCACAGCCGGCGTCCCCTCGGTCCGCAGCACCGGATCCGGCGCGCGGAGTTCTCGGCACTTCCCGCCCACGAGGCGACGCTGCGTCTCGCTGCGGCACGGTGGGTCACGGAGCGTGCCGGCCTGGAGCTCGTCGCCTTCGCCCCGCCGGACTGGCGCGCCTCTGTCGGCACGCTGACGGCCCTCGCTGCGCGCGGGTTCGCGGTGTGCGGCGCCGCGGTGGGCGTGCACCTGTTCACGGGCCCCACCCCGGGGCTCGCACGCGCACGGCTGCTCGGTTTCGAGGGCGCTCCTCGTGTGCCCGAGACCATGTCCGCCGCGCTGCTGGTCGCCCGAGCGTCCCGGGCCGGCCGCAGGAGTGGGGTGGTCCGGATCGCGGTGTGCGGCGACGACCTCCGCCGCCCCGAGCGTCGCGACGCCGTGCTCCGTGCGGTCGACCTGGTGCTCGGACACGGGGCGACGGGCGCGACCTATTCGTCGATCGCGGATGTCGCGCTCGCAGCCTGAGAAAGGTGGCGACTCGCGCCGGCGAACCTGCCGACTCGCGCCGGCAAAGGTAGCGACTCGCGCCGGCAAAGGTGGCGACTCGCGGGTGCACGGGCGCGCACCTTCACGGCGGCGAACGTGGCGGCCGATGGGCCTTGCCGGGCTACAGCGTGGTGGGGGTGGCCGGGTCCAGAACCTGGACCGTGGTCTTCTCCGGGCCCAGGCGCTCGAAGTGGCCGTAGTACATGCCCGGCACGGCGAGGATGCCCTGGTGGATCGGCACCGCGGTGCGCGGGGCGACCGCGCGCAGGTAGGTCACGGCGTCCGACAGCTTCTGCCAGGGCGCTGCCGTCGGCAGGAACAGCACCTCGAGTGGTTCGGTCGGCACGACCGTGAGGGCGTCGCCGGGGTGCAGGTGCGTGCCGTCCACCAGGTAGGCGTTGTTCGGGATCACCGGGATGTCGGGGTGGATCACGGCGTGCCGCCCCCCGAGCACCTCGACGCGCGCTCCGGCGACGCTGAGCGTGGCGCCCGGCTCGACGGTCTCGTGGTCCACCGCGACCTCGGCGCCGCCGAGCTGCCCCGCCGTCCCGCTGTCCACGATCAGCCGCGCGTCCGGGTTCGCCCGCAGCAGCGCGGGGAGGCGCTCGAGGTCGAGGTGGTCCGGGTGCTGGTGGGTGACGAGTACGGCGTCCAGGCCGGTCAGGTTCTCGAAGTCCGTCGAGAAGTTCCCCGGGTCGATCAGCAGCCGGGCCGCACCGGTGTCGAGCAGCACGCACGAGTGTCCGAAGTGGGTGACCTCCATGGGCCCACTCTCCCACCACCGTAGGCTGGCTGCGTGTTGCGTCCTGAGAGCTGGACGAAGCCAGCGGGTGGGAGTCCCGTCCGGGTAGGCGCCGGAGCGCCGGGTAGCAGGCCCCGGTTCGTCGTGGAGACGCGGCGGGCTGAGCGGGGCGTCGAGAGCCTCTTTGGAGGGAGCAAGCACGCGGGCCGTAGTGCCTCCGGGCGCGAGTCCTGCAGCCTCGTCACAACCACAATCTCGATATACGGCTCCCCACCGAAGTTGCTGTGTGGGGGTAAACCTGCGCGTCGAACCTGTTTCCCGTGGGGTGAGACCGGTGTCCTCGGTCAAGGAACGGACAAGTGCAGCCGAGGAGCGTGGCGGGGTATGGGTCCGAGCACCGGCGCAAGGGTCGCAGAGATAACGTCGGGAAGGGCCATCTCCCAGCAGGGGCTGACAGCAACCTGCAAAGACCGCGCGCACAAGGAGGGATCCGAGGCGGGCGGAGGGTTTTGGTCTGGCGCATGGGTCCGTAGGAGCGATGACGGAGGGGTAATGCCCTCCCAGGCGACCCGTGAGGTCGTCCCGACCGGGGGTAGCACCCTCGGCGGGCAAAGGGGCCCTGGGCACTGGGTGGCCAACGAGCCGGGAACACGGGAGGACATGGCCGGGACCACCCGGTCCAACCTCCCCTCGGGCGGACGACCAGGGCGGCGAACGTCGAGGCCAGCAGGGAAACCACCTGGCCGGTGCACTACCCGCCTACCATCGACCATCACCCGAGTTGGGTCCTGGTCTCCGCGGCGAGGAGACAGGCAAACCACCGGCGCGAGGGGTGCATGCGGGTCAGCGCTTAAGCTTCCGCACGCGTGGGCAGGCCTGTTCTCTGATAAATGGTGTGCAGAACCCAGGTCAGAACCGGACTCGGGAAATCCGACCGTCCGGGATCGTAGGGCGGCTTTGAGAAACGTGACCAGCGACATCATCGGTGAGCCGGTGCGCGCACTCAATTTCGAGCCCGACAACCGCACGTACGGATTGAAAGGGGGATGGGGAAACCGGGCCGCGCAGCGGTACCGGCGCCCCTGACTACCAAT
>CAVRHG010000009.1:0-7056 GCA_963720845.1 uncultured Actinomycetota bacterium
TCCGCATCGGTAACGCCGAGCGGGAGCAGGCGGTCACGGCGCTCGGCGACCACTTCGCGCAGGGCAGGTTGAACCCGGAGGAGTTCGAGGAGCGGATGACGGCGGCGTACGCCGCGCGCACCGCCCACGACCTGGACCGGCTGTTCGACGATCTGCCTCCGGCGTCCGGTCCGCACCCGACGGGCCCGTTCCCGCCGGCCCCGTTCCCGACAGGTCAGTACCCGACAGGCCCGTTCCCGACAGGCCCGTTCCCGGCAGTCCAGTACCCGACGGGCGGCTACCCGGCCGGCCTTCCGCCGCCCGCCTGGCCTGGCCGCGCACCGCAGCCCGGCACCGCCGGCTACCCCGTCCCGTACGGCGACTACGACCCGCAGGCCCCGTACGGCCGCGACCCGGTGAGCGGGTTCCCGTACTCGGACCGGTCCAAGGTCGTCGCCGGGCTGCTGCAGCTCTTCCTCCCGATCGGCATCGGGCGCCTCTACGCCGGGCACACCGGGATCGGCATCGCCCAGCTGCTGCTCACATTGTTCTTCGGCATCGGCGTGATCTGGGCGTTCATCGACGGCATCGTCATCCTCGCCGGTCGACCGACCGACGGGAACGGTCGGCCGCTCCGTCCGTGACGGCCGGGTGTGTCCCAGCCGGACCGACTCTGTGTGGCCGGGCGTCAAGCCTTCCGGGCCGCGAACCGCGTCGGCCGGTCGGGCCACGGCGCGTCGACCGGGCGGGTCGTCGCCGCACCAGTCCGTACGGCGTGCACCGCCAGCACGGCCGCGACGCAGCTGGAGTTGACGATCGAACCCTCGAAGACCATGGCGACGGCGTCCGCCAGGGGGATCCAGTGAGTCTCGAGGTCCGCCTCCTCGTCGTCCGCGCCGAGGTCGGGCCGGCCGACGTCGTGCAGGCCGGTCGCCAGGAACACCCGCACGCTCTCGTCCGAGAAGCCCGGCGAGGGCGCGACGTCGATCAGCACGGACCACTCGTCCGCCGCGAGACCGACTTCCTCGGCCAGCTCGCGCCGGGCCGTCTCCACCGCGTCCTCGCCGGCGACGTCCAGCAGGCCCGCCGGCATCTCCCAGAGGCGCCGCTCGAGAGCGTGCCGGTACTGGTAGATCATCATCAGCCGGTCGTCCGCGTCCAGCGCCGCGATCGCCACGGCACCGGCGTGTTCCATGATCTCGCGGACGGACGCGCCGCCTGCCGGCATGCGGACGTGGTCGCGGCGCACCGCGAGCACCTTGCCTGTGTAGATGTCGTCGGAGGAGACGACGGCGAAGTCGTGGCGGGGCGCGGAGACCTGCGGGGCGACCGAAGACATGCTCACTGGGCCCCTGTACCCGAACCGACCGTCGCCCGCTCACGATGCAGCTCGACCGGCAACCGGTCCGCCGCGCGGTAGTCGATCGCCGCGCGGACGAACGCCGCGAACAGCGGGTGCGGGCGCGTGGGCCGGCTCTTGAGCTCCGGGTGGGCCTGGGTGCCGACGAAGAACGGATGGACGTCGGCGGGCAGTTCGACGAACTCGACCAGCGAACCGTCGGGCAGCGTCCCACTGACCACGAGACCGGCGGCGACCAGCCGGTCACGATAGGCGTTGTTGACCTCGTAGCGGTGCCGGTGCCGCTCCGAGATCTCGCGCACGCCGTAGGCCGCCGCCGTCACCGAGCCCTTCGCGAGCAGCGCCGGGTAGGCACCCAGCCGCATGGTGCCGCCCATGTCGCGCTCGCCGGCGACGACGTCGACCTGCTCGGCCATGGTCGAGATGACCGGGTGCGGTGCGGCGGGGTCGAACTCGGTCGAGTTGGCGCCGTCGAGCCCGGCGAGGCTCCGGGCCGCCTCGATGACCATGCACTGCAGGCCCAGGCACAGGCCAAGGGCCGGCACGCCGCGGGTCCGGGCGTGCCGGATCGCGCCGATCTTGCCCTCGATGCCGCGCACGCCGAACCCGCCGGGGACGAGCACCGCGTCCACCCCGTCGAGGGCGGTCGCGGCACCGGCCGGGGTCTCGCAATCGTCGGACCGGACCCAGCGAATCTCCACCCTCGCCCGGTGCGCGAACCCGCCCGCACGCAGCGCCTCGGTGACCGACAGGTAGGCGTCGGGCAGGTCGACGTACTTGCCGACGAGCGCGACCGTCACCGTCTCGTCCGGGTCGTGCACGCGCTCGAGCAGGTCCCCCCACACCGTCCAGTCGACGTCGCGGAACGGCAGCCCGAGCCTGCGCACGACGTAGGCGTCGAGCCCCTCACGGTGCAGCACCCGGGGGATGTCGTAGATCGACGGCGCGTCGGGCGCGGCGGCGACCCCGTCCCGGTCCACGTCGCACATGAGGGAGATCTTGCGCTTGAGCCCGTCCGGGATCTCCCGGTCCGCCCGCAGCACCAGCGCGTCGGGCTGGATACCGATGTTGCGCAGGGCGGCGACGGAGTGCTGGGTCGGCTTGGTCTTCAGCTCCCCGGACGGCGCGAGGAACGGCACCAGCGAGACGTGCAGGAAGAAGCAGTTGTCCCGGCCGACGTCGTGGCGGACCTGCCGGGCCGCCTCCAGGAACGGCAGCGACTCGATGTCGCCGACCGTGCCGCCCACCTCGGTGACGACGACGTCCGGCGTGACCCCGTCGTCGTCAGGGGCGGACATCGCGAGGATGCGGTCCTTGATCTCGTTGGTGATGTGCGGGATGACCTGCACGGTGTCGCCCAGGTACTCGCCGCGGCGCTCCTTGGCGATCACCGACGAGTAGACCTGGCCCGTGGTGACGTTCGCCCGCCCGTGCAGGTTCCGGTCGAGGAACCGCTCGTAGTGGCCGACGTCGAGGTCGGTCTCCGCCCCGTCCTCGGTGACGAACACCTCACCGTGCTGGAACGGGTTCATCGTCCCGGGATCGACATTGAGGTACGGGTCCAGCTTCTGCATCGTGACCCGCAGCCCGCGGGCGGTGAGGAGCTGGCCGAGACTGGATGCCGTCAGACCCTTGCCGAGGGAGGAAGCGACGCCTCCGGTGACGAACAGATGACGCGTGGCGCGTTGCTGCACGGGTCTTCAGCGTACAGCCTCACGTCCCACCCCCGCGGCGGGCACCCGCAAGTCGGCACCTTTGCCGACGGGGGGCACCTTCGTCAGGTGCCGGGCACGGCAGGGGCGGAGCCGGACGCCGCGCTCGAACCCGTGCCGTAGCTGCCCGCGCGCCCGTCGAGCTGCTCGTGCAGCGCCAGCACGGCCGCCACCCGGCCCGCGCCGGACTGCAGGTCGTCCACCGTCGAGAGCCGCGCCACCACGCCCGGGTCCGCGCGCGCGACGCCGACCGCGCCCGTCGCGCCTGCCGATCCGCTGCGCCCGGCCAGCACCGCGCCTGCGCCCGCGAGGTCGAGCTGGGCGGCGAGCCGCGCGTAGACCGCCGCGGAGTCGGCGGCGTCCACCCCGTCCTGTGCTCCGCCGGTGAGCACGAGCACGAGGTTCGCCGCTCCGGGCAGCGTCCCGGGGCGGACGAACCCGGCGCTGGTGAGGCCGGTGAGCACCGAGTCCGCGTCGTTGTGGCTCACCTTGGCCACGCCGTCGCGGGCCAGCAGGACGCCACCGAGCAGGCCCCCCACCAGGCTGCCCGTGTCCGACGCCGCCGGCAGCTGGGCGCCGGTCGGCAGCAGCTGGGAGGTCAGCTCGCGCAACTGGTCCGCCCTGGCCGGGTCGCCGACGGCGTCGGTCAGCTCCACCTGGCCCGTGACCGTCCCGCCGGCCTGTTCGATCAGGCCGGTGGCGGCGTCCCGATCCTGCGTGTCGGCGCCCGCGACCACGAGCGCGACCGTCTGTCCGGCCAGCAGCCCGCGGACCGCGGCGGGCCCCACCCGGGAGGCGAACTCGTCGGCCGCCCGGTCCCGCGCGGCCAGCGCGTCCCGCTCGGCGGACAGCCGGGTCACCTGCACGCCCAGGTCGTCCCGCTGGCTCGACACGGCAGAGAGCACCCGGTCCGAGACCCCGCTCGCCCCGAGCACGACTCCCATGGCCAGCGCCAGGAACACCGCGGCGATCGACACCGCGTGATAGCGCAGAGAGATCACTTCACACCGCCCCGGACGAGCTCGATGGCCGTGGTCGCGCCCTGCTGCACCCATGCCAGCACACCGTCACCGGCCGCCGACACCAGCAGCGCGGCGACGACCGCAGACGCGGCCGAGACGAGCAGGAGCGCCACGAGCCAGCCCGAGATCCGGGTGCGGTGCAGCGCGGCGACCACCCGCGCGTCGACGACCGTCCCCCCGGTCTGCAGCCGGGTGAGGAACGTCGAGGCGTTGCTCCCCGAGCGCCCGCGGTCCAGGAACTCGCCCATGGTGGCCGACAGCCCCACCGTGATGATCATGCATGCTCCGTGGTGGTGGGCCAGGAGCAGCGCCAGGTCCTCCGGGTTGGCCGAGCTGGGGAACGTGACCGCGCCGGCGCCGAGGTCCTGCACGCGGTGCAGGCCGGGTGCGTGGCCGTCGGTGAAGGCCGGGACGACGACGTCCACGCCGCAGGTCAGCGCCTCCTCCGACACCTCGGCGGGGTTGCCGACGATGAGGTCGGGCCGGTGGCCCGCGGCGAGCAGGGCGTCGGCTCCCGCACCGACCCCGATCAGCCGGGGCCGGTGCTCCCGGATGAACCTGCGCAACCGGGCCAGGTCGGCAACGTGGTCGTAGCCGGCGGCGACGACGACCACCTGGCGGTCGACCAGATCCACCTCCGCGTCCGGAACACCGACCCCGTCGAGGAGCATCCCCCGCTCGCGCCGCATGAACTCGATCGTGTTGGCCGCGAACGCCTCCAACTGGTGAGCCAGCCCCGACTTGGCCTCGACGAGCGCATCGGCCACCGAGTCCGCGGTCTGTGCGACACCCTCGGCGAGTACCTGCTCCCCTGCGTAGACCACCCCGTCGTGCAGGCGCACCCGTACGCCGTCCTTGACGGCGTGCAGCACCTCGGCACCGACCGCGTCGACCAGCGGGATTCCGGCGTCGACGAGGATCTGCGGCCCCAGGTTGGGGAAGCGCCCGGAGATCGAGGGGGCCGCGTTGACGACCGCCACCACGTCCGCGGCGACCAGCGCGTCGGCGGTCGCCCGGTCCAGATCGAGCTGGTCGAGCACCGCGACGTCGCCGGGCCGCAACCGCCGCAGCAGTGCGCCGGTGTGCCGGTCGACCCGTGCGACGCCACTGACTCCGGGCAGCTCGGACCGGGTGCGATGCAACAGTCCGGAGAGCTTCATGCACGCACTGTGACATCCGGGGCCGTGAGCGCCCGGCAAGGCGCGCCGAAGATCACCGGAGCGTGACCGCGCGGCGGGACCCGGTGCGCAACCACCCTGTCAGGCTCGGTCGGGGAGGCGGGTGATCACGACCCCGGCGACCACGACGACACCCCCGACGACCGTGTTCCAGCCGACCGGTTCGGCCAGCAGCACGGCCCCGATGGTCGTCGACCACACCGGGATGACGTAGGTGACCGTCGAGGCGACGGTCGGTCCAGCGGCCCGGACGACTCCGAGGTTGAGCACGTACGCCAAGCCCGTGCCGAGCGCACCGAGTGCCAGCAGCGCGACGGCGGCCGGGACGCCGGGCCAGTGCGGCAGGCCGGCGAGCACGGGCGCGACGACCGCGAGCTCGACGCTCGCGCAGACGAGCTGGGCGGCGGACAGCGCCGCGGCCGAGCCGCTCCGGCCGGCGAAGAAGCGCTGCATGTACGCGAACGTGGCGCCGTAGCTCGCTGTGGAGCCGAGGCATGCCAGCGTGCCCGCGACGGTCGCGCCCGCGACGCCGCGCCACACCCCGAGAACGCACAGCACGCCGGTGAACCCGATCAGCAGCCCGGCCAGCCGGCGCGGGGTGATCCGCTCGGTGGGCACCAAGAGCGGGACGAACAGCAGGGTCATCAAGGGGGTGGTCGCGTTGATCAGCCCGGCCAGGACCGAGTCGACGTGCTGCTCGCCGTAGGCCAGCAGCACGAACGGCACGGTGTTGGCCAGCCCGGCGACGACCGCCGCATGGCCCCAGGTCGCCCGCTCGCGGGGCAGCGGGGTGCGCGTCAGCAGGCAGATCACCAACAGGGTCAGCGCCCCGAGGGCACACCGCGCGAAAGCGACCCAGGGCGGCGCGACGCCCGCCTCCAGCGCGATCTTGATCAGCGCGAAGCTGGAGCCCCAGACGGCCGAAAGGAGCACGAAGCCGGGCAGCCAGGCCAGGGACGAACGCGCTGGCGAGCGCGTCATCGGCACAGCGCTTCTGCGCGAAGCGCCGACCGGTCAGGGGCGGGGCGACGGCGGGAGCAGGCGCGATTCACCGGGAGGCGTCAGGCCGGGACCGGGGCCGTACCCCGCCTGCTCCGGCGACCCGCCCGGCCGCCGGTGGCTCCGCCGTCGACTCCGTCCGTCCGGTCCGCGTCGCGGTGCGCCCGCGCCGCCGCCAGCAGCTCCTCCGCGTGCGCACGGCCGGTGTCCGTCTCGTCCAGCCCCGCGAGCATCCGCGCCAGCTCGCCGACCCGCTCGCCCTCGTCCAACGTGCGGACCCGGCTGCGGGCCGGGCCGTCGCCCGCCCGAGCCTTGTCGACGAGCAGGTGACGGTCGGCGTACGCCGCGACCTGCGGCAGGTGCGTCACGACCACCACCTGGTGCCGGACGGCCAGGCGGGCCAACCGGCGACCGATCTCCACCGCCGCCCGGCCGCCCACACCGGCGTCGACCTCGTCGAAGACCATGGTCGGCACCGGGTCCGCGCCGGCCAGCGCCACCTCGAGGGCGAGCATCACGCGCGACAGCTCACCGCCCGACGCGCCTTTGTGCACCGGTTGCGGCGTCGCGCCCGGGTGGGCGACCAGCCGTAGCTCGACCTCGTCGACGCCGTCCGCGCCCGCCGCGAGGGACGTGTCGCCGACATTCAGTGCGTCGGGAGCACCCGGGCTCGCCGAACGGGGGGTGACGGCGACGAGCAGTCGCGCGTCCGCCATGGCCAGCCCGGCCAGCTCGGCGGTGGTCCCGTCGGCCAGCCGCTCCGCCGCAGCGGTGCGCGCGCTGGTGACCGCCGCAGCGTGGCCGGC
>CAVRHG010000010.1:0-88232 GCA_963720845.1 uncultured Actinomycetota bacterium
TGAGACGGAGATCGTCCGTGCCGTCCCGTCTGGTGGTGGCGATGTGTTGCTTGCGGATCGCCACCAGAGTGACGCGCACCCACTGTTCCCACTCCTGCGGGCTTTGCGGGTGTTGATCCGCATGCAGCAGCAATCCACCGCATCCAGCGCACCGTCCTTGTTGGACACCGAGGAGGTATCGGACCGGGGCGCTCAGCGGCGGGGGTGGCTGCTTGCGGCGGCGCTGACGCCAGTAGTCGGTCAGCGCCGGGTCATCGGGAGAGGCGATTCCGGTGACCATCGCGTGTCGGACGATCTTGGTCCAAGCGAACTTGGGCAGGTAAGCGCCGGTGTCCCGGTCGCCGAACACCCACCGGTTGCGCTTGGTCGGGTTGAACTGACCGTAGTAGCGGTCCACGACCCACCACCGAGACTTGTTCGGATGTGCGTGTCGTGCCCACCGGTAGGTCAGTTTCCACATGTAGTCGTCGAGCGCGGAGAACACCTCGCTCGACACCTCGGTCCGGTAGTAGGCCGCCCACCCCCGAATGATCGGGGTGAGCTTCTTGAGCACCGATGCGGCGTTTCCTCCGCGCAGGGCACGCATCTCGGTGCGCAGCCGTATCCGGATGCGTCTCACGGCCTCCCGGCTGGGTTTGATCAAGACCAGTCTGCCGTGGTAGCGGCGGACGTTGAACCCGAGGAAATCGAACCCGGCCTCCTCGAGGTGAACAATGTTTGTCTTGTCCTCGTTGAAGACCAAGCCCCTCGGCGCCAACCACTCGGCCAACCGCGCCTTGACCTGTTCCGCCTGCTCGCGACTGTGACACAGGGCCACAGCGTCGTCCGCGTAGCGGACCAGCACCGGGCAGTCAGGCGCTGTTTCCAGCCCACCTCGACTGCGGTGGAAGTACCTGACTCCCGCGGCCGTTTCCATCCCATGCAACGCGACGTTCAGCAAGACGGGACTGATAACGCCACCTTGCGGCGTCCCCGCTTCTGTTGGAGCGAAACGACCTTTGTCCATCACACCGGCCTTGAGCCAGTCCCGGATCAGTCCCCGCGCGGGAAACGAACCGAGACAACCCAGAAGATGATCGTGATCGATGCGGTCGAACGCCGCCGCCAAGTCCGCGTCCAAGGCCCACAGGCGTTTGGGGTTGCGCCCCTTGACCACCTGATAAACCGCCTCGATCGCGTCATGGCAGCCACGGCCCGGCCGAAACCCGTACGACTTCGGCTCGAACCGCGCCTCGCCGGGTAGCCCGGGGGAATCGCACCCCCGGGCCCCCACAGATCCGGACGTGAACCTCTCGATTCATCCGGCTCCTGCCGTCCAGTTGTTCAGACCGTGTAACGCAACGACCAGTGCACGAACAAGTCAGGCGCCCGCTTCCGGACCCCACTCAACCATGCTTTTGCTCGTCTGTCGCTGTGTTCCAGCCGCTTGTACTTCTTCCTCGCCCAGCGCATCAGATGGCGATCCATGCGCCTGCCGATCGGGCTCACCGCGCTCGGGTAGAACTCGGTGAAGTAGTTCAGCCAGCCCCGCAGGACCGGATTCACTTCCCGTGCGAGGACCTCCAGTGTCGTGTTCGTGCGTCGGTGCAGCCGCATCGAAGCAACCTTGCGGCTGATGTCGGTCAGCTTCCCCGGTGCCACGGCCGGCAGGAACCCCGTGAAGGAGCGCTTGCGGACCTTGTCGTAGGCCTTGCGGGGACGAAACTCGTACCCACAGAACGTAAACGTCACCTGGTCATAGTCCAGATGCCGCTTATAGTCCTTGCAGTACACGATGCGCGTCTTGTCGGGATGCAACAGCAGCCCAACATCGGCGAGCCGACGGCCGATCGCCTCCCGCACCTGGTGGGCTTGGCGTTCGGTCACGCAATGGACCACCACATCGTCTGCGAACCGCTCGAACTGCACACCCGGGAACTCCCGGATCATCCACAGGTCGAAGCCGTAATGCAGGAAGATGTTGGCGATCAACGGAGAAATCGGGCCGCCCTGGGGAGTGCCCTTGGTCCGGTCGGCCAGGGTGCCATCGGGCCTGAGCATCGGCGCTTTTAGCCAGCGCTCCACATACAACATGACCCATCGCTGGGTCGTGTGGCGCGCCACCGCCTTGAGCATCAGATCCCATGGCACGGAGTCGAAGAAGGCCTTGACGTCCATGTCGACGACCCAGTCCTTCTGGAAGCACCGCTTCCGGCACACCCGCACCGCGTCAACCGGGGAGCGCCCCGGGCGATAGCCGTAGGAATCGTTGTGGAACACCTTCTCCACGTTCGGCTCCAGCGCCAGCACCGCCGCAGACTGCGCCACCCTGTCGATCACGTTGGGTATGCCCAGCACCCTGGTTCCCCCTTTCTTGGGGATTTCCACCGCCCGGACCGGACCGGGGAAATACGACCCCGACGTCATGCGGTTCCACAGCCGGTAAAGGTTGTCTGCCAACCTCACCTCAAACTGCTCGATCGTCACGCCGTCGGCCCCGGCCGCTCCACCGTTACTCTTCACTTTCAACCACGCAGCCCAGATCAGCCGCTTGGGGATGTCATGCGACTTGCCTGGCAACCTTGGCTCACTCATGCGACTCCTCCCTTCCGGTTGGTCCCATTCATCAGCCTGGACGACCCCGCCCCTTCGCTCCCCAACCCACTGCGATACGCAGGCGGATCACAGCTACTACAGGCGAGTCCGCCAGCGCGCCCACGCCGGTACTCTGCCCCTCGCGGTTTCTGCCGCTCAGGGTTCTCCCACACCACCCCGGTCACCCCGGCGGCGGTCTCGAGGCGCGCCTTCGCACGTTCCAAACGAGAGCCCAGATCGAGATCATGCTGCCTGTATGCCGGACCCCACCTGGGCAGTACACGGGTATCCCCCAGGCTCATCCCGAGACTGAATGGCTGCCTCGGTTTTGAAGTCACCTACGAACCTTTCGACACGTCAACGACAGAGGGCTTGACACCCATCGCTCATCTTCTCGACCCACACCTGACGCGGTCCTTCGCCGCGCCTTTTCCCACGACGCTCAGCACGACAGTCGCTAACTAACGCACCTCGGGGTGGTTTGATGCCTCCCCCCGCAGGGCGACACCGGAGGACCAGACCCCCTCCATCTCCTCGTTCAGCACCGCAGGCCAGCAGACCTGCCATCACCCTCTTGGTCTACCTCCCACGTTCGTGCTCACAACCACTCCGGTTCCAGCGCGTTCTTCACCCGCGCTTGCAGCACGCGATCCACCATCACTGGGATCCCGAGTGGACGCTGTTTGCCGTTCGATTTCGGGATGAACACCCGCTTGACGGGCTGGGCCTGCCACGGCTCGGTCTGCTGGCACATCCAGTCGACCAACGCGGCTTTGCCGAACGAGGTCGTGATGACCTGTCCGTCGATGCCCGCCGTCTTGCGGCCGGTGTTGTCCTCGGTCACCCGCCGCACGCTGACCAGCGTGTTAGCGCGGGACCGGAGCAACAACTTCTGCAAATTCCGGACCTTCTTCAGGTCCCCTGCCTGACTCGCCGTGAAGATCCTCTGCCTCAGACGCCGTACGTCCTCCTCGACCCCACGCCAATCAATAGTGTCCCAGTCCAGGGGTTCGTCCGCAGGTCCGTTCACCTCGACGGTTTCCGTCTTGGTGTCCAACTTGTCCTCCGGTTCCAGCATCGTCATCAGGTTTCGTTCACAGGCTCACCTGGTCCACGTCAGCTCCCTTGCGGGCCGGGCACTTTCGTCCCGTATCCGGCCAGTTATCCACGACACCGTTGGAGGTCAACGGCTTCTGTCCTGGTTTCCTGCTGCCTTTCGGCTGCCGGCCTTCGCTTGTTGGACCATCCTGTCCCGCTGGGGATCTACGCCTCCCTCACGGTCGGCCTACCAGGCAGGCAGTACCGCCTCCTGGACCCCAGCCAGGGTTTCCGCGTTCCGCACGTGTGAGACCCGACCGGGTCGGGTGCCCTCTTTGTCCCGGGGGCAATGGTGTCCTCTTGGCCAGAAAGGCTTGTCCCAGCCAACATCTGCCGCTTCCCGACGGCCAGCCCCTACCAACCCCGCTCACACAACCCATCACGAGGAACCGCAGTCACGAGACGTCATCGAGGGTTCAAGGTCGTTCACCCTTCCGGTCTTCCTCTCGCCCGTGGCTCCCGGATGGAACAGGAGCCCTCCGGCTTTCCCCCGAGCTCCGAACCCTGCCGTTACCAGCAACGCACGTCGGGGCGAGGACCGATCCATGGACACTGATCGGGGACTACACCATCAACAACATCGAACCTCCCTTGGTGCATCCACTCACTACCGTGCGACCTCGCGTCGCACCCCCGCCCTGCGGAACGCCGCTGAGCGTGTCATGGTGATCCCAGTCTTCCAGGTACCCGGCTTTGAGCATGTGGCGGATAAGCCGCAGGAACCGCTGGTCGTGGATTTTCTCCGCCAGTATCCCGAGAAGGATCTCGTGGTCGAAAGACCCGTAGCAGTCGGAGATGTCACCCTCGATAAACCATGTGGTGCCCGTCCAGGTCTCGCGGATCTCCCGCAGTGCGGTGTGACATCCGCGTCCTTTCCGGAACCCGTGTGACCGGTCCGAGAACCGTGGCTCGTAGATCGCCTCCAGCAGGAGGCGGATCACTTCGCCGACCAGCTTGTCGGACCATGACGGCAGGCCGAGGGGGCGGAGTTTCCCGTTCTTCTTGGGAATATAGACGCGGCGGGCCGGGGAGAACCGGTACCGCTCGTGCCGTATCGCCTCGATGATCTGGTCGATCTTGCCCTCGGACATGCCGTCGGCGGTTTCTGCGCTGGCTCCGGGTGTCATCGCTCCCTGGTTGGAGTAGATGTTCCCGTAGGCCAGCAGGTACAGATCCTTGTTGAACATCTGCCGGTAGAGCTGCGTGAGCGGCAGGCCCTTCCTGCCGCGCTCGCGGAGAACGCCAAGTACCACTTCGGCTGTCTGCATTGCGCATCCCTCATGGTTCCTTCTCGCTCATCGCCTGTGCCCCTTCACCCTGTGGACCGTCATTAGCGGTCTCCAGATTGGCCGGACGTTACCCCGGCGATTACTGTGGGCACTCCGTCGCCATAGGACTCGCGTCCCTTAGGCGATCCCATGTTCACACTGCTGTACGTATCGAGCACGACTTAGGCGTCCCGTCCGTCTCCTTGAATGCCCTGACAGGGCATCGCTCCTGCGCCCCGGAGGATTGCAGCGGGCTAGTCGCCAACCCGCCGCAGGGGCCGGTACCGGTTTCAGGCGTCTTTCCGGCAGGCGCCGCATTGCACCTTCTGGAGACTAGGCTTCAGGCAATCAGGCTTTCGCCATATCGTGCGGATCTCCCGGCACGCCACCCCGTACGCCTGGGCGTGAGCCGCCGGTTTCCTGGCATGCTGTTTTCCCCGGGCTACCCTTTCGAGACCGGGTCAGCCATCAGATCCAGAGACATCTCCTCTCGTCCCTGCCCGCTGCGCGAGCGATACAGCAGTGCACCTCATGGCGCACCGACTACTACGGGCACTCTGTCGCCATAGGGCTCGCGCCCCGTAGGCGATCCCACGTTCATCAGCGTTGCATGTATCAGCGTGACTTAGGCGTCCCGTTCATCTCCTTCAATACCCGGACAGGGCATCGCTCCTGCGCCCCAGAGGATTGCGGCAGGTCTGTAGTGACCCTGCCACAGGGGCCGGTACCGGTTTCGGGCGTCTTTCCGGCAGGTGTGCTTTTGCACCTTCTGGAGACTCAGACCTCCGGAATCGGCTGGCGGCCTGCGCCTTGATCTGCCATTTTTGTGATCGAGTTGTTCCCAAAAACAGCTGAGATTCGCCGGGGTGTGCGATAGGTTCTGCCCGTGCCCTCGACGACGGAACTGGCGCTGGAGGGGATGTCCGGTCCCGAGCCGCTGCGGCTGATGACCCATCAGGGTGAGGCGGTGGTGCTGTCGGGGCGACGGGTGCTGTTCCGGTTCCCGGTCGCCGATATCGGGATGCGCCGGCTGGCGATGGTGGCGCTGACCCAGGCCGGGCAGTCGGTCAAGGCCGTCGCGCAGGCCTTCGAGGTGCACCCGAACTACCTGTCCACGCTGCGCATGACCGCCCGCGAGCAGGGCTCGGCCGGGTTGGTCAAGGTGCAGGGCCGGCCGGTGAAGCTGACCGGCGCGCAGCGGCAGCAGGTGCGGCGGTGGTCGGAACAGGGCGTGAGCGGCCAGGAGATCGCGCGCCGACTGCAGGTGTCCGATTCCATGATCAGTCGGCTGGTCGGCGCCGGTCGGCGGGTGCCCGAGCCGGTGCAGGACGAGTTCCCCGCCGACACCGACCTCGCCGACACCGACCTCGCCGACACCGACCTCGCCGGTCCCGGTGTCGCCGGTCCCGGTGTCGCCGGTCCCGGTGTCGCCGATCGCGAGCTGCCCGAGCCCGTTGCGGCCGAGCCGGCCGTCGTCGAGCCCGGCGACGGGCTGGGTGGGGCCGTCGCGGGGTCGTCGCGGCTGGCCGAGGCCGGGGTGGACAGCCGCTACGCCGGGGCGATGTTGTTGCACGCGTTCTACGACCGGGTCGGCGCGGCGGCGGTGTTCGCCCCGCTGACCGGCGCGGGCCCGGCGCCCACGCGGTCGCGGCGGTGCGACGATGTAGCCCTGTTGACCGCCACCAGCGTGGCGTTCGCCCTGGGTGTCGGGTCGGTGGAGGCCACCAAACACCTGCTCCGTGACCAGATCGGGCCGCTGGCCGGGCTGGTGCGGCTGCCCGAGCTGCGCACCCTGCGGCCCCGGCTGGGTGAGCTCGCCGAGGCGTGTGACCCGCTGGCGCTGCAGGCCGACCTGGCCCGAGCGATGCTCAACGCGGAGGCGCCGCTGCTGGGCCTGTACTTCGTCGATGACCACTTCGTGCCCTACGAGGGCGCGAAACCGGTGGGCAAGGGCTACAACACCAAACGCCGGCACGCCCAGAAAGGCCTGGCCGACACCCTGGTCACCGACTACCACGGCCGCGCGGTGTGCTTCGTGTCCGGACCACCGTCGGGGTTGACCAAGACCCTGCCCGCCGCGCTGAGCGAGCTGCGCAGGGTCACCGCGGATGCGAAGATCATGCTCGGGTTCGACCGGGGCGGGTCGTATGCGCAGGTGTTCACCCACTGCCGCGACCACGACGTGGACTGGATCACCTACCGGCGCGGCACGCTCGCCGACACCACCGCCGTCCCGCGCCGGTACTGGCGTGTCGATGGCGCCGGCCGCACGGAGGCCGTGACCCTGGCCGACGAGATGATCACCATCAAGGACTACGGCCCGGCCCGCCAGCTCACCTTGCTCGAGCACGACAAGCCGGTGCTGCAGGTACTGACCAGCGATCTCACCGCCCCGGCGGCGGCGTTGCTGGCGTGGCTGCGCTGCCGGTGGCGGATCGAGAACGTGTTCAAGTACCTCACCGCGCATCACGGCATGGACTGGCTGTGCCACTACGACGCCGACCTCGCACCGGACACCACACCGATCGACAACCCGGCCCGCAAACAGGCCCGCGACGCGGTCAAACGCGCCGAGACCACCCTGGCCGACGCGCAACGCGCGCTGACCCGGCTGCTGCGCTCCGACCGCCCGGTCGCCGAGATCAACACCGCGATCCCGGCCGCCCAGACCGCGATCGACACCGCCGAAGCGGCCCTGGCCAGCGCGAAAAGCCAGCTCAAGACCATTCCCGCGAAGATCCCCGCCAACCAGCTCGACCCCAACGCGCAACGCGCCATCCTGCGCACCCAGCGGCGCAGCCTGCAGATGGTGCTGCGGCTGCTGGCGTTCAACGCCGAGCAGTGGCTGGCCGACCGACTCAACGCCTACCTGGCCGACAACGACGAGTACCGCGCCACCCTGCGCCACCTGCTCCACCTCGGCGGACGAATCACCTACACACCGAAGTCGATCACCGTGGCGCTCGACCCACCCCCCACACCCAAGATCACGAGAGCGCTGCGGCTGCTACTCGACGAACTCAACGCCACCCCACCGCGCATACCCGGCGACAACCGCCCCATCACCTACAAGATCAAAACAGCCTGAGCGCCCGGGCCGACCTCAACCGCGATCTTCACCCAAGTTCCGGAGGTCTGAGACTGGGATTCAGGCAATCCAGCTTTCGCCATATCACGCGGATCCCCCGGCGCGCCGCTCTCGACGCCTGGACACGACCGCCGGTTTCCTGGCATGCTATTTTCCCCGTTCACCTTTCGGATCCGGGTCAGCCATCAGATCCCGAGACATCTCCTCTCGTCCCTGCCCGCTACGCGAGCGATACAACGCTGCGCCTCGTGGCGCAGCTACAACACCCACCGCCCGCACCGATCGCTCGATCAGCAGCCGCCGGCCGGCCGCACTCCCCCGCCCGCCAACGCGACTGTTCGGCCGCTGCGACGAGACCGGCTCGGCGGCCTTCTACACGAGTACGTGCAGCATGACGTGACCGAGTTCTCGGCACCCACAGCCTTCAGCCGGGCTGGGGCGGCCGGCGCTGGCGCGCGGCGAGGCGCCCCGCGGCCACCTCGATCTGCCCGCCGGCCGCGACGGCGAGGACACCGGTCGTGAGGACGACGCGAGTCCGACGACTACGGCGAGGGCGCCGAGCACCTGGAGTACGTCACCGGGCAGCTTGGACCTGCAGTAGGACTCGCTGCTGGGCCGCCAGACCGACCAGCGCGATGAGCAGGAGGCCAGCCACCGTGCTCCCCCATATCGGCGCAGCGGCCCGGGTCATGTAGCCGACGATGAAAACCGCGAGCACCGCGACCAGCGCCCAGACGCAGCAGCGAATGCACAGTGCCCGACCGCGCGCCGCGTCGGTCCGTGCCACGGCGCCCGCGCGGGCGAGCACGAGGAGCCCGACCGCAAGGCCGGCCGCGCCGAACGCGGCCGACCCGTACGCTGCCGCAGGGCTCCCGCCCCGCCCGCCGACGAGCACGGCCGTGAGCAGGGCCAGGGGGACGTCCGTCGCGATGGCTGCCGCGGCCGCGCCCGAGACGAGCAGCCGGGCCCTGTGGGGGGCGGTCACGGCCCCGGGGCCCATGGCATTGCCGCAGGTGAGCGCACGGCCGGGACGGTAACAGCGCGGCTACGCCGGGGGAGCCCCCACACGGCCGCAGTTCTCCCGGCCCGCAGATATGACGCCGCGGGACCGCCCGGCACGGTCGCGGCCGTGCGGTGGGCAGTGAGGCGCCCCGGTCAGAAGGCGAGGACCACCGGGACGATCATCGGCTCGCCGGCGGTAGGTCTTCCCACCCAGCGGCCCACGACGCGGCGCAGCCCCACGTCTCCTGATGGCTGGGATCGAACTACGCAGCGGAATGAGATCACCTCATTGACTCGCCCATATATGGTGATCATGGCCATGGCCGCCCCTCTGATCGTCCGCCTCGAATCGTCGCAGCCCCGTCAGCGACGGCAACCGCGGCACCCCGCGCCGCAGACGGGCCGGCATGGACCCGGTCGCACGTGCACAACAGGAATGACCACTCCCGGACGATCCGGGAGTGGCCATTCGACAGGTCGATGCGCCCGATCAGGCGCGAGTTCTACTTGTAGAAGTAATAGTCCGCCTTGTAGGGGACCTCCTTCACCTTGCCGGCCGTCTGCGCCTTGCACTCGGCGGTGGGAGGGGCGGTCCCGCCCTGAGTGTTGACCCGCTGGATGGACGTTGTGTCAGTCAGGAGGCCGCCGGGAGGGGAAGGAGGGGAATCGGGCGCCTTGGACAGCAGCAACCAGGGGATATCGCGTGCAGGAGCGGGGCTGTCCATGCTGGCAGCCTTGGCGCCCTTGAAGACGCTGCTGTCCGCCACGGCCGTCCACGTGGGCCCTTGAGAGTGCTTCACGACGAGGTTTCCTGCGTCGTCGACCAGGTCCGCTCGGGGGACGGACGATCCCCAGCTCCCGGCGCCGTTGCACGTGTAGATCTGTACGCCTTTGGCGTGGCCGATCAGGAAGAGCTGGCTACCGGTGGGCGCCACGATGGGCGAATCAGCAGGGAGGGTCGGCGGGGCCAAGGTTGGCGGAGCCGGCTTGGCGTTGGCCACCTGCGTCATGGACAGGGTCGCCGTGGCCACGGCGAGTCCTACGCCCACGGCGCGGCAGAGACGGGTAAGTCGGGTCATTCCAGCATCAACTCCGGAAGCAGAACGTATGGGGAGCGTTCGCGCGCAACAGCCATGGGCCAGCTGCGCGGTTGAGAAGTATTGGGTCGTGCGTTGCCCTCACGTGACTCGACTGCGGTCAATGGGCCGCCTCACGCGGTGAACGGGGTTTGGCTAGGCCATATGCCGGGCAGCAGGCTGATACCTATCGTCCCGGATGGCGCGACGAGTGCACGTGTGTGGACGACGAGCGTGATCCGACCTTGAGGGGGAACACGTGATCCTCAGATCGATCACGTTGTACGTGCGAGCGCTCAGCCGCGCAGCCGGCGCCACTCCCTTCACCCGGTCCTCCTCCCGCCGCACTGCGCGAACCGCCCTCGACGCGGGCGACGACCCCCGGGGTGGTGTTGGTCGGGCTCGGCGACCTGGCGCATGGCGCCGAAGCGTCGCTCGCCAAGATGGCGGCCGTGACCGATGACGAGCAGAGCAGCGGCGTCAGCGACGCGGCGGCGGGTGTCGCCGCAGGCGCCCTTGGCACAGCCGGTGCCCTCACCACCTTCGGCAGCAGCGGCGCGCTGGCCGCCCTCGCTGCAGGAGTCGGCCCGCCCGCGCTGGTCCTGGGCTGGAAGCTCGCCGGGCTGGCGTTGCTGCGACGACAGCAACGTCCTCAGCAGGTGATCGAAGTGGCCGCCCAGTGCCTGGGCGGGCTCAATATCCTCGAGGAGCGGACGGCGAACTACGACGATCGCCTCGAGCTGCTCATGCGCGTGCTGGAGGCCGCGGGCCGGCCCATCGACTGCGCGGTGACGCTGCGGCGGCTCGCCTTGGATCGGCTGGGCACGGAAGTACCGCAAGTACAGTCCCGAGGACGGCAGATCGTCGGGTTGGATCTGCATCGGCGCCGGTCGGTGCTGGTGCGGGCCACGCTACCTCCCGGCGAGGCCGAGACCGCCCTGGCCACCGGCGCGCTGGCTCGCGTCGACGCCGACTTCCGGCGTGGAGGCGGTTCGGCTGACGACACCGAAGTCGCGAGCATGGTCGTGGGCGAACACGCTACAACACGCAGCGCCCGCATCGAGCCCTCCAGCTGCGTCCACCGCGCCCGGAATCGCCTGTCCCCGAGCCAGTCCTGGGCAGGATCCGCCGTCGACCAGTCCTCGGAGGGCTGATCAACCAGTACAAACCCGCAGCCTGAAAAGCCTGATCAGACACCGTGGCAGAGTTCTGGAACCCTACAGGCTCGTGTCGATCCCCCGCTTCCGTAGTTCTTGCGCACGGCGGTCCCCTTCCTCGTGGTGTTCTTAGCGGTTCGCCCGATGCCTGCCGCGAGGCGGGACCGCCACCTCAAGTTCCACGAGCAACGGGACAACCTCAGCAATGAAGAGACAACGGGGATGGGAGCAATACAGCAGGCCAGCGTCCGTCGAGACCGAGGACACATCACATCACCAGCACAGACACCGAGCCATCCTCCCGGCACGAGCCCGCGACAGGACATCGTCGCTGCGGCGTCGGCCTTCACCAAAATTCGGCATTGACCTTGTGCTCGCCTCCGACAATCCTGTTTATTGATTCTGACCGGCGGTCGCAGTGGCGGCGCCGGATGCCGGCGGGCGAGCTCGTGCCGGCGCAGAAGCTGGGCGTAAGTCGCGAAAGACGGGCTGGGTGTATCAGCAGGAGGTCAACCATCCTCCTGTGAGAGAGCTGGTGGGAGGACGCCGAGGGTGGGTGCTGTGTCGCAGGACGGCCACTCGGGACTCGGTGAGCCCCACGCGGTCCAGAGCGTCCGCCCAACCGCTCACGGAGTCCGCACGACGCCGACCCCGGCACCGGGCTCCTCAAAAAGAGCCGAATTCGACAAGGCAGCCGAGCGCGAATACGAGTACTGTAGTTGCTACCGTAAGGAGTCGTCAACGTGGTCGAGGCGAGGCGTGAGGGACTCTTCATTGCCTATAGCAGAGCAAACGCCAATTGGCGAGACCGCTTCGTTCAGCATCTCGAGTCGGTCGTCTCCGATCGCACCCTTTTCGTGGATCGCGACTCGATCCCAGCCGGTGCAAACTGGAAGCAGACGATCTCGGAGGCCGTCGACCATGCGAAGTGCGCGCTACTGCTCTTGACTGACGAGTACCTCAAGAAGAACGGAACAGCCCGGCGCTTTGAGCTTCCGATTCTTCTCAAGGCGCACAAGAACGGACAACTGAAGCTCCTGCCGGTTCTTGTCGAGCCCTGCTCCTGGAACGCGGTGCCCGGACTGCGCGACCTGCAACTGGTGCACTGGCCAGGCGACGGCGAGATCATCGCCGGGCGCGAAGCGAACCGCGCGCTCAGCGAAGCCGACTCCGTCGATCGCGCCATCGTCGACATTTGCGATCGCATATCCCGTGAGAATTTTTCCGATCAGGATACCGACGACGATCCGTCGGACGACAGGAGCATCACGCAGGGCTTCACCGACGACGAGCGAGCCGATATCCCCCAGCAGCTGAGGAGCATCTTCTCCAACCGTGGCCGGTTCACGCTGGAATCGGAGGAACCGGTTCATACCGGAGAGTTCGCCCTGGTCTACGGCGGACACCTCGACGACGAACACGTCGCGATAAAGGTGGTTCCCACCACTGCTCTGCGCAAGCGCGTCCGACGCACTCTAGAAGTAGCTGACGAGGCGCGCCAGAAACTTCGCGACACGTCGTTCGTGCATGTGCAAAGGGTTGTCGGCAACTCCGAGATCGAAGCCGTCGTGATGGAGTACGCCGAATGGCCGACGCTGCACGACAAGCTCGAGGAGCATCAGGGCCGCCTCGACCCTGTCACTGTCGCCGCACTGCTGGCCAGAGTTTCTCGGGCCCAGAGTGAAGCACACAAACGGGGCGTACCACTCGGGGCGCTGTCCCCCTTGAGCATCTTCGTCGACGATGACGGCGAGGTCCGGTTGAGCCCAATCCGCATCGAAGCACATCTGGCGCGCAGCCTGACTTTGGGCAACGACCAGGTCGTGAGTCGGGACGTGCTCGAGATGCTCACCCCGGAGGTATACGAAGGAAGACTCCCCACCGCACGGCAGGAGATGGACGCACACGGCCAGTACTACCTGGGTTTGTTGGGCCTGGAGCTTCTACTCGGGCGCAGGCCCGTGAGCATCTCCTGCCTTCAGGACCTGGGAGCAAAAGAGGCCTTCTTCCATAATCCGCGAGGGCACTTCGAGCCGGACGGATCACCGCGATGGGTGGAGGAGTCTCCCGCTCTCGCGTTCCTGCTCGGCAAGATGCTGGCTCGACATCCTGCCGACCGCATGGAGTCTGCGGAAGTGGCAAGCGAGGAACTCTGCCTGGTCTCCAAGGGCGGCCTTCCCGATGTTCTCAGACGTTGTATCGAAACCGACTACACGACCATGATGGCGACTGACAGTGGTTTCGCCGAACGATTCTACACGCGACTCTTCGAGATTCGCCCCTCGCTCAGAGCCATGTTCGGAAGGTCGGACTCACTTCAGGCTAAACATCTCGGCAAGGCAATCCGCGACCTCGTGGAGTTCCGCGAGAATGATCTGGCCGCAAGATTTCTCGAACACGTGCAGCTTCATGTCGGGATGGGAATAACGCGAGACGATGCCGATGCGTTCCGACGGGCGTTCGTCACCGAAATGATTGCGACATGCAGTTTGTCACACTCGAGCGTCTCGCCGCAGATGCACGGGGACGCCTGGAATGCTGCGCTAACACTCGGAGTCAGAACGATGCTGGAGCACCTGGACAACGCTGCGCATGAGAGGGCCTCGTAGTCACCTGACCGTGGCTACTGCCCTGTGGGTGCCCGAAACTGTGCACACAGCCCGTGGCCTGCCCGTTCGTCTGCGACAGGTGGCCCGGCATGATCCGCTGGTGGCGCTGCGACTGATCTACCTGATGTTCTCCAAGTTGTTGGGCTGGATGGTGCTGCGCACCCGATCCGACACCACCAAGGACATCGAGATCCTGGTCCTGCGCCACGAACTCGCCGTACTCCGACGACGCGCGCCGCGCCCGCGGACGACGTGGACCGACCGCGCCCTGATCGCAGCCCTCACCCGACTGCTCCCCGTCCGCCGCCGCCTCGGTCTGCTCGTCACTCCGGCCACGATCCTGCGCTGGCACCGCCAACTGGTTGCCCGCCGCTGGACAACGACACCGACCGGACCCGGCCGGCCCGCTATCCCCACCGGCCTGCGCGCCCTCGTCGTCCGCCTGGCCGCCGAGAACCCCACCTGGGGATATCGACGCCTCCATGGCGAGCTGGCCGGCCTCGGCCACCAGATCGGCGCCTCCACCGTCTGGACCATCCTGCATCGCGCCGGGATTGACCCCTCACCACGGCGGCCCGGTCCGACCTGGTCGCAGTTCCTCCAAGCGCAGGCACAGGCGATCCTGGCCTGCGACTTGTTTCACCTCGACACCATCGCCCTGCACCGGCTGTACGCATTCTTCGTCATCGAGCATGCCACCCGCCGGGTACACATCCTGGGGGTCACCGCGCACCCGACCGGCGCCTGGCTGACCCAACAGGCCCGCAACCTGCTCATGGACCTCGACGACGCCGCCGGTCGCTTCCGGTTCCTGATCCGCGATCGCGACGCCAAGTTCACCGCCGCGTTCGACGCGGTGTTCACCGCCGCCGACATCCGCATCATCAAGACGCCGGTGCGGGCGCCGCGGGCCAATGCGATCGCCGAACGGTTCATCGGCAGCGTCCGCCGTGAGCTCCTCGACCGCACCCTGATCATCAACCAGAGACACGCCACCACGGTGCTCGGCGAGTACCAGCAGCACTACAACAGCCATCGGCCACACCGGACACTCGGTCAGGCCGCTCCCCTGCGACCGCTCCCCGAGCGGACGACGAGCGAGGCGAACACCGTCCGACGGCGGGACCGACTCGGCGGACTGCTCCACGAGTATCAGCAGGTCGCGTGATGTGTGCAGCATTTCTGGCACCCACACGCCAGAACCGAACTCACCGACCGCATCCTGATCCTCGGCGAACGGCACCTGCGGACCGTCCTCGCCCAGTTCGGCGCCCACTACAACGGCCGCCGGCCGCACCGAGCACTGCAACGTGTCCCGCCGCGCCCCGATCACCCACCCCGGACCGTCATCACGACCGGATCAGACACCGCCCAGTACTGGGAGGACTGATCAACGAGTACGAATGCGCAGCCTGAAACCCGCAGGTCAGCATCTGCGGCCGAGTTCTGGAACCTCACACCGTGGGAACGCGGCAGCAACGAGAACCTCAACCGCATCGTCCGCGAGTACTTCCCCAAAGGCGTAGAAATCAGCTCCGATCCCAAGTATTTGACGATGGCGGCTTGCGATATCAACGACCGACCCCGTAAGATTCACAACCGGAAGAAGTCCTCCGAGAATCTGCCGGGTTCTGCCGATCTTGCAGTCCGCCCGCGCGGATCCTTGATCCGGGTGAGCAGGGGCGAATCTGCTCCGGCATGTATTTCCTCACGGCTCGGGCCTCTTCCCCTCGTACCTGTCGCTCGGCCGACCCCAGGGACGTCGCCATGCCCGGTCACTTCACCCACCTGTACACCGCGCGTCGTGTTGCCGATCTGCTAGCCGACGGTGACTTCACCGACTGGCCGGACCTGGGCGGAGGCGGTGACGCCATCGCAGGCTACAGCCCCGCGTTCTGCGGCGAGGTGATGCGCAAGTGGCCGAAGTACACCGCGGTCGGGGCGATCGGGCCGGACCTATTCTTCTTCTCGATGGACTGGAACAACGAGGTCCTCGGCCCGGTCAGCGACGACATCATGCTAGCCCTTGCGGTCTACTTCTTTTTCGATTTTGCCAAGGAAGAGGACTGGGAACCGCTGTTGGTGATCCTCGACGAGGTCAGCAGCACCTTTGCCGGAATTCTGCGGCTGGTCATCAGGCTGCAGAAGATCTGGGACGACTTCGTGAAGGTCTGGAACAAGACCGTCGGCCCCTTCGTCGAGGTCGTCGGTGAGATCGCCGACGACCTCACTGGTGGTATCCTCAACGAGTTCAAGGAAGTTGTCGAGCAGCTGCTGAACGCGCTCGAGACGGTCGGCGTCCAGGAGATCACGACCTGGATCGACATCTGGGATCGCATGAACACGTGCGTCGCCAAGGGCTGGTCGGAGGACACGTTCCTCTGGAGCGACATGTTGCACTACCGGCGAACCTCGGCGATCTGCCAGGCGCTCGTGCGCCAGGCCGAGGCGCAGCAGGACGGGACCGAAGCCGGCGAGGAACGGTTCGAGCAACTGCTCGCCCTCGCGATGGGCTGGGTGGTCCACGTCGGCACCGACACTATCGCCCACACGTTCGTCAACGAGCAGTGCGGCGGCCCCTTCCGCACTCACCCCGTGCGCCACCACCTCATCGAGAACCACATCGATGCCTGGAACTACGCGCAGTCCGGGCCTAGTGGCACCATCCCGCAGGACCCCTGGGGTCGCACCGACGACTACCCGGAGCTGTCGTCGTCAGCACTGTGGTTCGAGGTGCAGCTGACGCCGGATGAGCCCAACGGCGCCGAACGGCCGTCGCCGCTGTCCGACGATCCCGACACCCGCAAGGCCCAGCTGGATGTCGACGGCGAGCTTCCCGCTTTCGCCTGCAACGCCATCGTCGCCGCGCTTATCGAGACCTACGCCGACCCCCACCCGCATCCGCGGATCTACCAGGGCAGCGCCTACCAGACCGCGATCGACTCCGGCAAACTCACCCAGATCGTCCGGTCCGTCACTGGCCACGGCCTGGACCGGCCGTTCCAGGAGCTGCTGGACGGCATCGCCCCGCCCCCGCCGTTCGACGTGCCAACCGGGTTCCCGCTGCCATGGGAGGTGGGCACCGCCTACCGGCTGATGATCACCGCCTACAAGCGGTTCTTCAACGGCGGCTGGGAGCTGCCCAAGCCGCGCGTGCCGGACTTCATCATCGTCCCGCCCGCATCCGACTTCACGAACCTCTTCCAACCGCCGGACTTCTCGGGCGTGAACGGCGACAACCCCGTCGAGGACGTCTGCGACGTCTTCGTGGCGCTGATCCAGTGGATCATCAAGGAGGGCGCCGCCGTCCTCAAGCTGCTCGGCGATCTGGTCAAGATGGCACTGAGTCCGCTCACCTACCCGGTGCGCGCGGGGCTGTACGAAGTCGCGCTCAAGATGTGGGACATCGCGACGAAGACCCATGACGTGCTCGCCCACACCGGTCTCCTCATGCCGCACGCCGAGGCCCGCTACCCCGACAATGGCGAGCTCAAGTGGCCCAACGAGATCGACCTCCCCCTCATCAC
This sequence comes from uncultured Actinomycetota bacterium, assembly GCA_963720845.1. Taxonomy (GTDB): domain Bacteria; phylum Actinomycetota; class Actinomycetes; order Mycobacteriales; family Pseudonocardiaceae; genus Pseudonocardia. The sequence continues at coordinate 17,400 of CAVRHG010000010.1, forward strand.
CCTCGGCGGCACCGTCGACGGCGCCTTCCTCGCCGCCCTCGCGGACGCCATCGACCCGTTCGCGGCGCTCGACCGCAACGAAGGGGTGATCGTCAGCCACAGCGGGCGGGATCCGAACATGCCGTACTACCCGGCGATGCGCTTCCACGCGAACGGTGACCAGCCGGATGCCTGGGAGTTCCACCGGCCGTGGGCCTACCCCGAGACCAGCCTGCTCGACGCCGCCGCGCAATCGGCAGGAGACATCGTGCTGAACGGATTCAGTGCCGCCACCCCGATCCGGACGCCGACCGAGACCTACCTGCCGCGGGCCTGCGACCCGGACGGGCCCAATACCGCCTACAAGCCGATGCGCCCCGGGCCCTACCCGGAGGGTACGACGCCCGATGCGGTGTTCTTCCGCACCGACGCCGGGGTCAACGAGAACGCGCGCCATTTCTACGAGCACGCCCAAACACCGTGGCAGACCGACCTGGCCAACGAGGACCTCATCGGGAAGGCCCGGCGCCGCGTCAGCCCGCTGGGCGACCCGGTGCCGTTCTCCGCCTACCTCATCGGCCGCCTCGTCAACCCGACCGAGTACGCAACGCAGTTCAACCTGGACGCCGACCGCGCCTACGCCTACCTCACCTGGGACTGGATCCGCGGCAACGCCTCGGGCAAGACCGACCTCGGTACGAACTACGCCTTGCCCGTCGCGGCGCCCTACCTCGAAGGGCCCCGCTGGAAGCGCGGCACCGAGCCGATGCAGCTGCGCTATGTCGACCCGCCGCCACCGCCGGTGATCATCGGAATTGTCGCCGAGGCGCCCGAGGAACCGTCCGAGATCCCGTCAGGAGAGCCACGATGAGCGACACGTGGCAGGCGGCCGCGGCCGCCTGGGGAACCAGGCCGACGTTCCAGACGGAAGGCTCGAAGCATCGCCGCTGCCCCGGCAACGACGGTGGCGCCGGCGGCAGCGGCGAGGGTGGCGACACCGGCGGGGGCGGTGGCTCCGGCGAGGGCGGTAGCGGCTCCGGTGCCGGCGGCCACGGGAGTGACTGTGGCTGTCGTCCCCGGCGCAGCTGTCAGTGCGGCGGAGGCTGCGACGGCGGCTGTGGTCGCTGCCGGTGCTGCGGCCGGTGTCCGGAGCGCGGATGCCACGGACACGGGCACCCGGACGGATGCGGATGTCAGGACCCGGCGCCGTCCCCGGGCGGCAGTCAGGGCTATCACGACGGCGGCACGACGATCGGTTGGCGCAACCCCCGGCGTCCTGGTCGCCACTGCGGGACATCGACCGGTCGCCTGCCCGGCGGTGTGCTCGACCCGTGCGACTTCGGCAATCCGCCATGGAACCAGTGGCCAGGTGACCGCGGAGACCTGTACCTGCCTTTCCTCTTCATGCGGGCCAACCCCGGAGACCTCGGCGCCCGTCCCGTCGTCGGCCCGTTCTGGGAGAGCCCCGACATCCTGTTGCTGGCCGACGTCGATCCCGCGCTCGCCCCTCCGAGGCCGCCCGAGCTCGGGCAGACCGCGCTGGCGGGCCGGCCCAACACCCTCTACGCGCACGTGTGGAACTTCGGGGTCTCTGCCGCACCCGCCGTGGTGGTGGAGTTCTACTGGTGCGACCCGACCCTGGGCATCGGCCCGTCCGGGGCGCACTTGATCGGGGCGACGTCCTTATCGCTCGGAGCCCGCGGCAGTGGCCGCTCCCACGCCGTGGCCAAGTGCCCGACCGCCTGGGTACCGACCTTCGTCAACGGCGGCCACGAGTGCCTCGTTGTCCGCGTCTGGGACGAGACCAGCGACGGGTTGGGCACCCCACCCTGGGACGCGGCGCTGAACCGGCACATCGCCCAACGCAACATCCACGTCGTGCCGGCACCGGGGGCCCGCGAGCTCGTCGGCGCGGGCGCACCCCGGGTGCTGCCGTCGCCGGTGCCGCCGCTCACCCTGAAGGTGGGGCCGCTCTACGGCGACTCGGCGCAGGTCACCGTCGCGCGAGCTGCTCCGCACGACATGTCGTGGCTGCAGCTGCGCACCGGCACCAGGGGCCTTTTCCCGGCCCAGGCAGCAGCCACCGGGGCCGTCTCGCTCTCCGCGCCGACGTCCATCGGCGGCGGACCGGGTGGCGGCGCCCTCGCGCCGACCCACGACGTCACCGGTGACGACCAGCAGGTGCAGCTGACGACGAGCGACACCCCTCCGGCACCGGGGCAGGCGCACGTTTATCGCGTCACTGCCAGCCAGGACGGGCAGGTGTTCGGCGGCTACACAGTCGTCATACTCGGGTGAGCGGTAATTTTCCCCCGCTGCCCATGGTCTTGTGGGTGCCGAGAACCGTGTCATGAACTCTGACCAGCGCTTTCGCGGCCGCCACCTTCAACATCATCCACCAGGCCAGGGCAGCATCATCGTCCGGTGTGGCCTTCCGACTCGCCTATCTGACGCTTATCCGCGTGCTGAGCTGGCTGGAGCTGCTCGCCCGCTCCGACGCGGCCAAGGACGTCGAGATCCTCGTGCTGCGTCATGAGGTCGCCGTACTGCGGCGAAACAACCTCCACCCAAGGATGTCGTGGCTCGACCGCGCCGTCCTCAGCGCGCTGAGCAGACTGCTCCCTCCCCCGCTCCGCCAACTGCGACTGGTCTCACCCAGAACCCTGCTGCGTTGGCACGCGCACCTCGTTGCGCGCCACTGGACCTACCCGCGCCGACGACCAGGCCGACCACCAACATCACCGCCGATCCGGGTCCTGGTGTTGCGGATGGCCCGAGAGAATCCCGGCTGGGGCTACAGACGCATCCAGGGAGAACTGGCCGGCCTCGGCCACCCGATCGCCGCATCGACCGTGTGGACCATCCTCAAGGCCGCGGGTATCGATCCCGTTCCACGACGGTCCGGGCCGACCTGGCGCCAGTTCCTGTCCGCGCAGGCCCACGCGATCCTCGCTATCGACTTCGCCCACGTCGACACGGTCTTCCTGCGCCGCCTCTACATCCTGATCGTGATCGAACACGGGCGTCGCCGCGTGCACATCGCCGGGATCACCGCCCACCCCACCGGCGCCTGGGTCACCCAACAGGCCCGCAACCTGCTCATAGACCTCGGCGACCGCTCCGACCGGTTCCGGTTCTTGATCCGCGACCGCGACAGCAAGTTCACCGCCGCGTTCGACGCGGTCTTCGCCGGCGCCGACATCCGGATCATCCGCACTCCGATCCGGGCACCGGGCGAACGCGATCGCCGAACGCTTCATCGGCACACTGCGCCGCGAATGCCTCGACCACCTCCTGATCACCGGACCACACCACCTCGCCGCAGTGCTGCGCGAGTATGCACAGCATTACAACGGGCACCGGCCGCACCGATCACTGCATCAGCACCCGCCTGCAGACGACACACCGCCACACTCCGAGCCGGCCATCCGACCGCTACGACGAGACCGACTCGGCGGCCTCATCCACGAGTACGTGCAGGCCGCATGAGGTGACAGGGTTCTCGGCACCCACACGCTCCCTCGTGTTTCGCAGTTTTCTGGCGCTGTCGCCGGTCCGTGGGTCGCGTCGACACGCCGGTGACGTGTGGGTCGTGGATCTTGGAGGGTGAGGAGGACAGCATCGACCGCTCGTTCACCGTCCTCGTGAGAGTGATCCGTCGATGCCTCCCGGCCCCACCGCACCGGGCTCGCTGGCCGGTGTGCTGGCCGAGTTCCGGCCATGCTTCACCGCACCGACATTCCAGACGTTCGTCGGGCTGGTTGTTGGCCTGATCGCGCAGACCCGCCGCCGAACGGTGTGTGGGATGCTCACCGGCGCCGGGCTGGAGCAGGTGTGGCATCACAGCCGCGCACACCGATTGTTCACCACCGCCCGCTGGTCGGCAGACGCGCTCGGATTGGCCCTGGCCGACCTCATCGTGACCCACCTCTTGCCAGCCGGATCGCCGCTGACGGTCGCGGTCGACGACACGCTGTTCAAGCGTTCCGGGAAGAAGGTCTTCGGGGTGGCGTGGCATCACGACGGCGCGGCGAAGGGCCCGAAACCGATCGGGTTCGGCAACTGCTGGGTCGTGGCCGGGATCGTGGTGCAGCTGTCGTTTCTGTCGCGCCCGGTGTGTCTGCCGGTGCTGGCCCGGCTGTGGCGGCCCCGGCATACCGGGAAGATCGCGCACGCCCGAGTGCTGGCCGAGTTGATCGCCACCCGCTACCCCGACCGGACGGTGCACGTGGTCGGGGACGCCGCCTACGTCGGGGAACGCCTGCGCGATGTCGACGCCCGGATCACCTGGACCAGCCGGCTGAAGGTCACCTCGGTGCTGCACGAGCTGCCACCGCCCCGCACCGGGCGCTCGGGCCGGCCACGCACCCGCGGCGCCCGGTTGGGCACCCCGACCGACCTGGCTGCCGACGCCACAGCCGGGGCGCGGTGGCGCGCCACCCGGGTCCGTCGCTACGGGCGCACCGACGCCGTGCAGATCACCGAACGGACCTGCTTGTGGTACGGATCGTTCCGCAGCCGAACCGTGCGCGTGATTCTGGTGCGCGACGACAAGCCCCGGACCCGGAGCCGTGACGACCGCGGTTACGGGCTCCCGTTGGTCACCACCGATCTGGACTCTTCCGCGGAGGATCTGGTGGCCCGCTACGCCGCACGGTGGGGGATCGAGCAGGCCTTCGCCGACGCCCGCCAGATCGTGGGTGTGGGTGAGGCCCGCAATCGGACCCGCCGCGCCGTCGAACGGACGGTTCCCTTCGGGCTGATCTGCTTCAGCATGGTCACCGTCTGGTACGCCCTGCACGGGCACGCCCCCGACGACGTGACCGGTCACCGGACCCGGGCCCGCTGGTACACCACGAAGACCGAACCGTCCTACGACGACATGGCCGTCAAGCTCCGCCGTGTCATCATCGCCGCCAGATTTCGCGGTCCATGCCCTGAGCAGGCGACCCCGCAAGAAACCCGGGCCGTCATCGCCGCCTGGGCCGCCGCCGGGACTTGATCAACAAAAACTGCGAAACACGAGCGCTCCAGCAGGGTGGAGAACGCCTCGAATGGGATCTCCACGTCCGTGTCGTAGTTCCGGGTCGAGCGGCGGCGGAGAATGATCTGCTCCACCGGGCGCGGATCGAGCCGGTCGCCGGGCATCGGGCGCAGGTCGGTCAGCTCGCCGGTCGGCTGCGCAGCCGGCCGGGTCCACCGGCGCGACCGCCACTGGGCCGCCTCGGTCGGGGTCGACAGGGACGAGGCGAGGTGGATGTCGGTGATCGCGTGGAAGGTGACCTCCGCCGACGACAGCCGCCTGGTCGGAAGGTCGAGCCGCGGCAGGGCCGGCGCACGTGGCGGTCGGGCGTCGGCGCCGCCGAGCGCGACGAGCGCCACCGTGGACTCGCGCACGCCGTCGACGCCAAGCAGCGCGTCGACCGGCGGGTCGGCGTAGGCGTAGGCGAACAGCAGCGTGGCCGCGACGTGCGCCGAGGCCGCGACCGCGAGGATGTGCGAGAGCGACGTGCCGGCGTCCCAGTAGGTGTGCCGGTAGGCGCGATCCCGGTAGCGCCACGCGTTGCGCCAGAAGGTGCTGGTCATGGCCAAGACCACGGGCGCGGCGGCGATCGACGGTTCGTTCCCGGTCGCCTCGACCAGCGTCGCGCGGTGGTCGCCCGAGCGCAGCAGGCGCAGGCTGTGGTCGATCGCGGAGTAGTGGTACACACCGGCACCCAGGTCGGCGAGATCGGTGCAGACGAAGTACAGCTCGAGGTGGTACTGGGCACCGGTACCGCCGGCCGTCCGGTAGTGGTGCACTTGGCCGTCGCGGGTGGTCCAGGTGCGGTCGAGCGTGCCGTTGGTCAGCAGGCCGAGCCGACCGAGCAGCGCCCGGTCGGGAACCACGGGTGACACCCCTGCTTCGGCGGCTCCCGTCGCGGCGACGGCCTCGAGCGCCGGCCGGTGTCCGGCAGGTCGCGCGTCAGGGCGATCGACGGCATTGTCTCGTAGATCTTGTACAGCAACGGCTTGATGTCCAAGTCCTTCTGCCAGATCGCCTCCGTACGCGTCGCCGGGTCGCCGATGCCGATGCGCTCATCGCCCGGCGCGGTGTCGCTGAGCGGGTAATACTTCGTCATGTCGTGAAACGCCACGGCCTGCCGGGGGTCGTCGTTGCGCACCTGGCCACTCTGCCCCGAACGCCGCCCGCTCAGCAGGTGCGGGGTTGCGCGGATCCGGGTGCGGCGAACTCCAGGCGCAGCGAGTCGGTGCGCGGTATGACCAGCGCGGATCCCTGTGACCGCGTCCAGCCCGCGGGCAGGAACAGGTACTGGCCGCTGGACTGGAAGACGAGCTTCAGACCGTCGACGCGGTAGCGGTAGGCGGCGTCCGGGTCGGCACACGTCGTCTCGACGACACCCGGGGCGGAGATCTCGAGGTTCTTCTCGCTGAACACCACTGCGTCCGGCGTCGTCGTCAGGCTCTCGGTGATCTGCCGCCCGCGGGTCTGCCCGACGTTGACGGCGTACTCCCCGACCGACCAGAACAGGCCGATCGCCACCACGAGGAACGTCGCGCCCCACTCCGTCACGAGCAGCGCGACAGGCCTGCGGACACGCCGCAGTGCCGGGCGGACACCCGCGGCCGTCATCAGCGCGCCGACCGCGAGGCACAGCCCCGGCACCTCCGGACGCGACGCGAACATCGGTGACCCAGCCATGTCGGCCGTGGCCGCCACGACCATGACCAGACCGGTGAGCCCGAGGACGGGCGACAGCCGGCGCGAGATCACTCGTCGCCGGACGCCGGGAACCGTGCGGACGACCAGCGCTCCCGCCCAGACCGACGCCATCAGCGCTCCTGCGACTACGACCAACGGCACGAAGAGGCCGTCTGCGCTCCGCACGAGATAGTCCTGGAGCGACAGCTCGAACACCGTGGCGGGCACGCGGAGATGGCGGAAGAGGCCGGTGGCGTGCAGCCGGCCGAAGTAGAACAGCAGGGCGGTCACTAGTGTCGTCGGTGCGACGATCGTGCCGGCGACGGTGAGCACACGCGGCAGGGCCTCGCCGATGTCGGCGTCGCCCCGATCGGCACCGAGCGGGGTCGAGCCGGGCAGAGGCGCAACCGACCGCGGCGGCTCGGTCGCCGGCGCGGCGGTCCTGGGCCCCGGGGACGGAGGGGCTCCGCCGCGGGTGGCGGTCATGGGGATCCACCGCCCGGCGACGGATCGGCTCCGTCGTCGAGATCGTTCGTCCCGTCGTTGCACCGGACCTCGAAGGTGAAATGCGTCCCCACCTTGACCTTCTGACCGGACACGGAGGGAACCGAGTCCACGACCTTGCAGCTGGGATCCCGGCGATCCGGCACGAGGCTCACGGTCACACAACCGGGACGCAGGCCGCGTTCAACGCAACGCTCGTCCACCGCGGCCAGGAACACGTCCGGCGGCGGCCCGCCGAACTGCTCAATGAAGTCGATGTCGATCGGTGTTCCGGGACTTCCCGAGCCTTCCTCACCGCCGACCGGCGCGGCAGGTCCCGGGTCGTGGCCGTCGTGACCGGAGGCACCGGTGAGGGGACCCGGTGGCGCGACGGCCGTGGAGCGGGCATTCGGCACCGGCGCCTGCGGTGCGGCTGCCGGTACCTGCCGACCACGGGTCGCGCCACCGTCGCCCGACGCCGCGACGAGGCCGGGCACGGTGCCCGATGCGGCCGGACCGGCCCGGCCGCCGCGGGAACCGGCGACTCCGGCCTCCACCGCGCCGGCCTCGCCGTCCGGCGAGACGTCGCCCGCAGCCGGCCCGGCCACCGCGGACGGTGCGACGGACTCGCCCGGCCGGGCCGGTGCCGGCGCGCCGGAGCCCGCGCCGCCCGCAGCAGACGCGGAACCGCGGTCGGTGACCTCGAGCATCGAGGTCTGCGCGGCCGGACGTAGTGCCAGCGCCACTCCGGTCACCATCAGCACCGAGACGACCGCGGCGAGGGACACCGGAAGCCACCTGCGCCTCTCCGTGGCCGCCCTTGCCCCGGTGCGTCGTTCGCGGGTCGTACGGCGGCGACCGTGGGGGCGGCTGACGATGCTCACGCCTCTTCGACGTCTGCGTGATGGAGCCGGGTCTGCCTGAGGTGCCGGATGGAACGCATCATCGTTGTCTGGGGTCGACATGGGTGTCCTGTGATCGGTCGGGGAGCTGGGTGACCCGGCAGCCGGGACCGTCGCCGGTCCGGTGGTCGTCGGATGCCACATCTCCAAGCACGGCGGCACACGTCGAGGGGTTCAACGATTCCGGGTGGTAGGGCCTGCACCTCCGCTCTGCGGGGGGAAGGGGCGCCGGGTGTCGGGCTGGCCCGATCGATCTGCCCGGTGCGCCGCGGCATCCTCGGGCGGAGCGGGTTCTGGAGGGGACGATCGGTGATGCTGACCGCTCTGCCGCAGGAACCGGTGTTCGCGGACGTCGACGGCACGATACCCGCCGCAAACAGGGTCGGCTCGTCGCTGCGCGGCGGCCGGATCTGGGTGCAGGAAGTGCTCGGAGCGGCGGCAGCCAACCGGGTCCGGTTGCGCACGATCAGGGCCCGGGGCAATCAGCGGCCACTGCCGGCCGCCGAGGCGAACGAGCTTCACGGCGGGACCGAGGAGCTGTTGTGCGTCGCCGAGAAGGCGGCACCCGGGCTCGAACCCCGGCACCGCCGGATCGCCGGATGGTGGAACGGCGACTGCGTCGAGACGGCGTTCCACAACCTCCACCGGGCCGAGGCGGAGTTGGTGTGCTCTACTCCGACGAGGAGGTCGACGCGGAGGTCCCCGAGGCGATCGCCAGAACTGACATCGGTCTGCACCGCAACGACCCACGACGCTGCGCAGCGCTCAAGCTCGTGTCGATGAAGGACGCCACGGCGAAGGGGATCCTGTTGAGCAAGGTCGTCCAGATCGGGCACGAGGCGGCCGGCCGCCAGCACTCCCGCGTCCGCGTCTTCCGCAACATCGTCGTCGTCACCGCGACTTTGCTCGCGGCCTGCGATGCACGCTGCCACGGCTCGACGGCTCAGCACACTGCTCGCCGTAGTCTGGACGATCCTCAAGGGCGCCGGCCTCGACCCCGCCCCGCGTCTCGATCCGGTTGCGCCACTCCGCGATGATCTTTTGCAGGGTTGCGGGCATGGTGCGGGGTGCCAGAAGTCGTGCCTGGGTCGCTGACCAGCAGTGATCGCTGGTCGGACATGATCCCGGTGTGTCGTCGCGGTGGGGTCGGGCACGGGCGCGGTGTCCGGGTTGCCCCGGGTCCGTTTCCCGTACCCGCCCGCCGAGTGAAGTAGGCCGCCGGCGAGGTGCCCGTGGTTCGGGTCCTTTTCCGTCAGCCCCTTCCCGAACGGTACGTGCGCCTTTCGACGCATACCGCTCTCCAGTGTTCATTTCCGGGTGGTGGTTGTGGCCCGTCCGGCATGGATGTTCTGGTGGCATGTTTCGCAGACCACGAGGGTCTTGCGCTTACGCATAGCCATCAGGTGCACCCATGGTGGCCGTTCTGGCCGACCTGGCTTGTTGAGATCAGCGAGTTTGCGGATGTGATGGACTTGCAGCCCGATCCTTCCCTCGCATAACTCACACCGTCCGGCTAGGAGCCGATGGATCAGCTCGTTGCGTTTGACGGTGGCCATGATCGGCTTGACATCGGTCACGACAGCGGTGCGTTTGCGCCTGAGTGGTATCCCGCCGAAGCGAGCGACCAATGGTTTCTTACCGTGATCGCGTTGCACCGTGACCTGGAAACAGGTCCTGGGCCCGTCGGCGGTGTCGATGCTCGCCTTGTACCGGCGGGCCATCTTCGCGACGGTGGACTTGTGCTTCCCGGCCAGGGTCTTGAGCATCGATGTCTCCATGACCCAGCGCAGCTTCTCCAGGCGGAACACATCCTGGGCGAGCAGATAATACTGGACGAACCCACGGTATTCCGACCCATACTTCGCAACGAGCGTGTAATCGTCGTCGTGGAGCAACGGGCCGCGTAGCGCGGGTTTTCCCTTACCCATATAGCGGGCGCACCGTTCCCGAATGATATCCCGTGGCACAAACAAGCCGATCGCACCGTTGACCGCCCGACGGTTCCGGGTGATCTTCGAGTCAGCGTGCTGTGTCTTGATCTCGTAGCCGAGGAACCGCGCCGCCTGGCTGGTGGCGTGAGTGATCAAGGTCTTGGGTTCGGACAGTTCGAGTTTGAGTTCATCGCGCAAGAACGCACCGATCTTCGACTTGATCTCCTCCGCTTCGCGCCGCGGACCGGCGAACCCGAGGAGAAAATCGTCGCAGTAGCGCACATACCGAAGCCGCCGATAGCCGGGATCGTTAGGGTCCTGACTCGGCAGGGTACGGCGCAAACGCCGAAGCGCCCGCAGCGTGTCCCGGTCGCCGTGCCGTTTCGCCTTCGCGATCTGACTTTCGACGCGATGGTATCTCGGTTCCGTCCGACGTCTGTCGCCTCGGGTATATTCCGGTATCAACTGCTGTTCAACGAACCGATCAAATCGGTCCAGGTAGATATTTGACAGAACAGGAGAGGCGATCCCACCCTGCGGCGCACCGCTGAGCGTCGCATTCCACCGCCAATCCTCCAAATACCCGGCTTGGAGCATCCGATTGATGAGCTGCAGGAACCGGCCATCGTGGATCTTGACCGCCAACGTCGAGACCATGATCTGGTGATCAAGGCTCCCGAAATAGTCGGCGAGGTCCCCTTCGACGAACCAGTGGCTTCCTTTCCAGACCGAGACCACCTCATCCAGCGCGGTGTGGCAACCTCGACCGGTGCGGAACCCGTGAGATCGGTCGGAGAACTGGACGTCGTAGTACGCATCGAGGAGCATGCGGACCACTTCGGCGACCAGCTTATCCGACCATGGCGGCATCCCCAGCGGGCGTTTCTTCCCGTTCTTCTTCGGGATGTACACCCGTCTGGCCGGTGACCACCGGTACGACTCAGAGCGCAACGCCCCGATGATCGTATCGATCTTTGCCAGTGACATGCCGTCCGCGGTTTCCCTGGTGACCCCCGGCGTCATCGCACCCTTATTCGAGTAGATGCGCCCATAGGCCAGCAGAAACAGTTCCTTGTTGAACAACTGCCGGTACAGCCTTTCCAACGGCAGACCCTTTCTGCCGCGTTCCCGGATGACACTCAGTACAGTTTCAGCACTCTGCATTACGCAGACCTCCCTTGCTGAGCATCGTGATCACCTGCGCCACTTTGCCCTGTTTCCGGCTTTCCCGGACTCCCTGGCAGGTCGTTACTCCTGGTAGGGTGGGCTGCACGGCGAGGTCCCGTATTCCGTATGGATGCGGGCCTTTTCCGTGCAGCCTCCCTCCGAACCCGGCGTGCCCGCTTTCCAGGCACCGGGCTCTCCAGCGATTTATGCCGCGTGCGCGACCGGGTTGGCGTGGATCCAGTCATGGCACGGCGCGCAGACGATGAGCGTCTTGCGCCGCATCTTGGCCATGAGGGCGGCCCACGTGGGCTGGCCCGGTCCCGGTTTTCCGAGCTCTTTGAGGCCGGTGACCTGGTGAACTGCCACCGTGGTACCGGCCTCGCACAACTCGCATTCCCGTTGACGGAGCCGCATGAGCAACTCCTTGCGGGGGACGCGAACCGGGACCGGGGCGGGGTCGGTGATGACCGCCCGCCGGTCTTGCCGCAGGATGATCCCGCCGAATCGTGCTACCAGGTCCGGCTTGCCCTTCCGCTTCCGCCTGGCCTCGAAGCAGGTCCTGGGACCGTCGCCGGTGATGACCTTCGCCCGGTGGCGGGCGGCCATCTTGGAGACGGTGGACTGGTGCTTGACGGCCAGCGTCTTCAGCATCGATGTCTCGGCGTGCCAGCGCAGCGTGCGCAGCCGCCAGACGTCCTGGGCGAGCAGGTAGTAGTTCACGACGCCCCGGTATTCGGCTGCGTAGACCCGGACGATGTCGTAGTCGTCCAGGTTCTGCAGCCGGGACCGGTGCCACGGCTTGCCGTGGCACCGGTAGCGGGCGCACTGGGCCTTGACCACGTCCGGGGGCACCCGCAGCGCGATTCTCCCGTTGACCGATCTCCGGTTCCTGGTGATCTTCGTGCTGGAGTGCTGGACGGTGATGTCATAGCCGAGGAACCGCGCCCGCTGGGTGCGGGCATGGGTGATCAGGGTCTTGGCCGGGTTGAGTTCCAGTCCGAGGGTCTCCCGGAGGAATTGGGTCAGCTTGGCCTTGATCTGTTCGGCTTCGGCCTTGGGCCCGATGAATCCCAGCAAATGGTCATCCGCGTACCTCACGTACCGGAGGCGGCGGTAGCCGGGGTCCATCGGGTCGGTGGAGGGGAGCTGCGCATGTGCCTGCCAGGCGGCGGGCCTCTGCGCGGTCGCCGCGCCGCCGTGCCCTCCTGAGCAGGGCGTCCACCTGCCGGTAGGCGGGATTGGCGGCGCGCAGTGCTCCCCGCGTGTACTGCGGGATCAGTTCCTGCTCGACGAACGTGTCGAGCTTGTCCAGGTAGATGTTGCTGAGGATTGGGGAGACCACCCCGCCCTGCGGAACGCCGCTGAGCGTGTCATGGTGGTCCCAGTCTTCCAGGTACCCGGCTTTGAGCATGTGGCGGATAAGCCGCAGGAACCGCTGGTCGTGGATTTTCTCCGCCAGTATCCCGAGAAGGATCTCGTGGTCGAAAGACCCGTAGCAGTCGGAGATGTCACCCTCGATAAACCATGTGGTGCCCGTCCAGGTCTCGCGGATCTCCCGCAGCGCGGTGTGACATCCGCGTCCTTTCCGGAACCCGTGTGACCGGCCCGAGAACCGCGGCTCGTAGATCGCCTCCAGCAGGAGGCGGACCACTTCGCCGACCAGCTTGTCGGACCATGACGGCAGGCCGAGGGGGCGGAGTTTCCCGTTCTTCTTGGGAATATAGACGCGGCGGGCCGGGGAGAACCGGTACCGCTCGTGCCGTATCGCCTCGATGATCTGGTCGATCTTGCCCTCGGACATGCCGTCGGCGGTTTCTGCGCTGGCTCCGGGTGTCATCGCTCCCTGGTTGGAGTAGATGTTCCCGTAGGCCAGCAGGTACAGATCCTTGTTGAACATCTGCCGGTAAAGCTGCGTGAGCGGCAGGCCCTTCCTGCCGCGCTCGCGGAGAACGCCAAGTACCACTTCGGCTGTCTGCATTCCGCATCCCTCATGGTTCCTTCTCGTTCATCGCCTGTGCCCCTTCACCCTGTGGACCGTCATTAGCGGTCTCCAGATTGGCCGGACGTTACCCCGGCGATTACTGTGGGCACTCCGTCGCCATAGGACTCGCGTCCCTTAGGCGATCCCATGTTCACACTGCTGTACGTATCGAGCACGACTTAGGCGTCCCGTCCGTCTCCTTGAATGCCCTGACAGGGCATCGCTCCTGCGCCCCGGAGGATTGCAGCGGGCTAGTCGCCAACCCACCGCAGGGGCCGGTACCGGTTTCAGGCGTCTTTCCGGCAGGCGCCATATTGCACCTTCTGGAGACTAGGCTTCAGGCAATCAGGCTTTCGCCATATCGTGCGGATCTCCCGGCACGCCACCCCGTACGCCTGGGCGTGAGCCGCCGGTTTCCTGGCATGCTGTTTTCCCCGGCTACCCTTTCGGGACCAGGTCAGCCATCAGATCCAGAGACATCTCCTCTCGTCCCTGCCCGCTGCGCGGGCGATACAACAGTGCGCCTCATGGCGCACCGACTACTATTGGCGCTCCGTCACCGTGGAGCTCGCGCCCTTTAGGTGATCCCGCGGTACGTCTTCGTTGTACGTATCGAACACGACGTAGGCCGCCCACTCATCCCCTTGACCGTCCTCGTTGGACGGCACCGCGCGCCACGGAGGTTGCCCGGTCTCACGGTTCATGCCCGAGCATGGCACGCCGTCGGTTACGGGCGTCATTCCGACGGATGCGCACTTTCATCGTTGGGGATTGGGCTTCAAGCAATCCAGCCTTGGCCATATCGCGCGGGTCTTGCGGCACCCCGCCCTGGACGCCTCCAGACGGCCACCGCTTCCCTGACATGCTATTTTCCCCTTCCGGTTTCCCGTCCAGGTAAGTCAGGCGACCCAAGAACCTCCCTCCGAGTTCATCCCGACTGCGTCGGGGATACAACGAAGCGCCTCACGGCGCACACCGGACGTGAACCTCTCGATTCATCCGGCTCCTGCCGTCCAGTTGTTCAGACCGTGTAACGCAACGACCAGTGCACGAACAAGTCAGGCGCCCGCTTCCGGACCCCACTCAACCATGCTTTTGCTCGTCTGTCGCTGTGTTCCAGCCGCTTGTACTTCTTCCTCGCCCAGCGCATCAGATGGCGATCCATGCGCCTGCCGATCGGGCTCACCGCGCTCGGGTAGAACTCGGTGAAGTAGTTCAGCCAGCCCCGCAGGACCGGATTCACTTCCCGTGCGAGGACCTCCAGTGTCGTGTTCGTGCGTCGGTGCAGCCGCATCGAAGCAACCTTGCGGCTGATGTCGGTCAGCTTCCCCGGTGCCACGGCCGGCAGGAACCCCGTGAAGGAGCGCTTGCGGACCTTGTCGTATGCCTTGCGGGGACGAAACTCGTACCCACAGAACGTAAACGTCACCTGGTCATAGTCCAGATGCCGCTTGTAGTCCTTGCAGTACACGATGCGCGTCTTGTCGGGATGCAACAGCAGCCCAACATCGGCGAGCCGACGGCCGATCGCCTCCCGCACCTGGTGGGCTTGGCGTTCGGTCACGCAATGGACCACCACATCGTCTGCGAACCGCTCGAACTGCACACCCGGGAACTCCCGGATCATCCACAGGTCGAAGCCGTAATGCAGGAAGATGTTGGCGATCAACGGGGAAATCGGGCCGCCCTGGGGAGTGCCCTTGGTCCGGTCGGCCAGGGTGCCATCGGGCCTGAGCATCGGCGCTTTTAGCCAGCGCTCCACATACAACATGACCCATCGCTGGGTCGTGTGGCGCGCCACCGCCTTGAGCATCAGATCCCATGGCACGGAGTCGAAGAAGGCCTTGACGTCCATGTCGACGACCCAGTCCTTCTGGAAGCACCGCTTCCGGCACACCCGCACCGCGTCAACCGGGGAGCGCCCCGGGCGATAGCCGTAGGAATCGTTGTGGAACACCTTCTCCACGTTCGGCTCCAGCGCCAGCACCGCCGCAGACTGCGCCACCCTGTCGATCACGTTGGGTATGCCCAGCACCCTGGTTCCCCCTTTCTTGGGGATTTCCACCGCCCGGACCGGACCGGGGAAATACGACCCCGACGTCATGCGGTTCCACAGCCGGTAAAGGTTGTCTGCCAACCTCACCTCAAACTGCTCGATCGTCACGCCGTCGGCCCCGGCCGCTCCACCGTTACTCTTCACTTTCAACCACGCAGCCCAGATCAGCCGCTTGGGGATGTCATGCGACTTGCCTGGCAACCTTGGCTCACTCATGCGACTCCTCCCTTCCGGTTGGTCCCATTCATCAGCCTGGACGACCCCGCCCCTTCGCTCCCCAACCCACTGCGATACGCAGGCGGATCACAGCTACTACAGGCGAGTCCGCCAGCGCGCCCACGCCGGTACTCTGCCCCTCGCGGTTTCTGCCGCTCAGGGTTCTCCCACACCACCCCGGTCACCCCGGCGGCGGTCTCGAGGCGCGCCTTCGCACGTTCCAAACGAGAGCCCAGATCGAGATCATGCTGCCTGTATGCCGGACCCCACCTGGGCAGTACACGGGTATCCCCCAGGCTCATCCCGAGACTGAATGGCTGCCTCGGTTTTGAAGTCACCTACGAACCTTTCGACACGTCAACGGCAGAGGGCTTGACACCCATCGCTCATCTTCTCGACCCATACCTGACGCGGTCCTTCGCCGCGCCTTTTCCCACGACGCTCAGCACGACAGTCGCTAACTAACGCACCTCGGGGTGGTTTGATGCCTCCCCCCGCAGGGCGACACCGGAGGACCAGACCCCCTCCATCTCCTCGTTCAGCACCGCAGGCCAGCAGACCTGCCATCACCCTCTTGGTCTACCTCCCACGTTCGTGCTCACAACCATTCGGGTTCCAACGCGTTGCGGACCCGCCCTTGATGGCACCGATCCATGATCACGGGAATGCCGAGTGGGCGCTGCTTTCCGTTGGCCTTTGGTATGTACACCCGCTTGACCGGCAGGGGTTGCCAGGAGGAGATGGTGTGGTGCACGCGCACCGCCACCTCCATCCTGCGGGCGGGAGTCAGCGCGATCTCCTCGTCCACCCCGGCGGTCGTGCGGCCGGCATTGCGCTGCGTCGCCTGGCGCACGCTGAGCAGCGTGTTCGACCAGGATCGCAGCATCATCTTCTGCAGGGACCGAACCTGCGCCCAGTCCTGCTCCTGCGTCGCCTTGAAGATCCTTCGCCGCAGCCGCCGTACGCGGCCCTCGTGAGCGCGCCAGTCGATGGCGTCCCAGTCGGGTGTCGCGTCCTCGGGTCCGTTCACGTTCCAGGTTCCCGTCGCCACCGCTGGGGTGGAGAAAGAGTATCCCGTCATGTGTCCAACTTGTCCCTCGGTTCCGGCAGTCACCTGCACTGGTCCTTCAAAGGCTCACCTGCCCACGTCAGCAACCCTTTCGGGTCCGGCCCACAAGTCCGGTATCCGGCCAGTTATCCACGGGCGGCCACTTGGAGGGGTAGCCGTATCGCCCGTGGTTTCCTGTCGCCTTTCGGCCACCGGCATTTGCTTCTTGGGCATCCTGTTCCCGCCGGGAATTCCGCTCTCCTCACGGTCGGCCTACCGGGTAACAGCCCGGACCCTGACGGGGTTTCCACGTTCCGCACGCACAAGATTCGGCCGGGGTGGGTGCCCTCTTTATCCCGGGACGGTGGTGCTCTCCCGGCCAGTCGACATTCTCCAGCCGGCACCTGCCGCCTTCTCCAGCGGCCAGTCCTATACCCCGCTAAACCATCCCATCTGACCGGGGGTGGACGATAACGGGACATCAGCGAGGGTTTACGTGCTTCACCCGTCCGGTCTTCCCCTCGCCTGTGACCCCCGGATGGAACGAGGGCCCTTGGGCTTCACCCTGGGCTTCGGACCCCGCGGTTACCCACGACGCCCGCCAGGACGGGGACGAGCCTTGAGCACTGGCTCGGACCTACACCTTCGGCATCAGCCGACCCCCAATCCGATGCGTTCACTTGCGCTGTGCGACCTCGTGTCGCACACATCGTTCGTCCTCGCTGCGCTGCGGGCGCTGCATGCTGACACCTCCCACGCACCGAGAAGTGATCGCCCAGACGGAGGAAGCGGGGACCACGACGCCCGGATGAGCACCAGGTGGTGACGGCAGCGCCCGGCGAGCGACCCGCGAACGCCCTATGAGCAACCCCGCCAGGGGAACACGCTCGATGTCTAGACCGCGGAACCGCTCACCAGCCGAACAATCCGTCCTGCGGTAACCAACCCGCGCATATCAGACTGACGACGCGTCGATCACCGACACGCTCGCCACCACCAGCGGCATCCGGACACCGAAGCGGTGTCCACGGCGACGGTCGTGGACACCGCTTCACCCTGCCCACTTGACAACCCGACCTCCATATCAGGACGTGGTCGAAGCGGTCGATACCGCCTCCTCCGTAGATGACGCCCTTGCACTCCTCCCAGAGCTTCGGCCCCTCCTGCAGCAGCACCGGGTAGAAGGTCAGGAGCTGCCAGACGACATTGATCAGCGTCGTCTCGCAGTTGGCCAGGAAGTGGTTCCCGGTGGCCTTGAGGTGCCGCCAGACCCCGCTCCAGAAGCCCTCCCCGGCCGGTGCGGCCGGGATGTCGGGGTCGGGCTGGCGGATGTGCCCTTCAAGGAGCAGTTCCCCCGCCTGGTCGCCCACGGTCTTGGGTACCGGACCGGCGCGCTGGACGGTGAGGCGCTGCACAGCCGGGCCGGGCGGCGGCGTCCCCGCCTTCGCTCCCTCCTCCCGGGCCATCGCGTCCGCCTTGCCGGGCACCTGGCCCACGAGCGGCGCGGCCCGGTCGACGATCGGCTTGGCGAGCTTCTTGGGGTCCTTGACCGCCTCGAACAGCTTCTCCAGCAGGCCGCTCTTGAGGATCTTGATGATCTGCTGCAGCTTCCCGAGCGCCGTGGCGATCGTGCCGACGACGTCCTTCAGGGCGTTGTACGCCGCCAGCGCGGCGCCCTTGAGCGCGTCCCAGGCCTTCGCGAGCCGCGCCTTGACCGAGTCCCAGAGGTTCCTGCCCAGCTCGGCGGCGCGGGCCGCCAGCCGGGCCACCGCAGCCTGCGCGTTGCGGACCGCCGTGGTCATCGCCGACCACACCCGCTTGCCGAACGTGGAGATCGCCTGGGCGGCCGCCTGTACCCGGCGCCGGACGGCGCCGGCGAACTGCGTGATCATCCCGACGACCCGCTGCCGTGCCGCGGCGACGAGGCTGCTGATGGCCGACACCACCGACGAGGCGACGCCGCGGACGGCCCCGGCCACGGCGCTGCCCGCCGCCTTGATCTTTCCCCACCAGCCGGACGAGGCCCGCCCGCCGCCGTCGGCCTAGGCTCGTTCTTCCTCGTCCGCCTTGGCCTTGGCCTGGGCGTTGGCCTCGCTGATGGTGCGGGTGGCCTCGTCGCGGGTCCGGGCCGACTCGGCGTCCAGCCCGCTCCTGTGCTCGGCGACGATCCCGCTGCGCTGCGCTCCCCAGCCGGTGCGCAATCGGACTATCTCCTGGTCACCGGCCTGTGCAGCGGTGTTCTGGGCGGCGGCGTCCGCCACGATCCTCGCCCGGCCGGTGTCGGCGGCGGCCCGCGCGGCGGTGATCTCGCCGACGTGGGCGCTGCTGGCTGTTCCGGCCCGGCCGAGGATGCCCCCGACCTTCGCGCGGAGCGCCGCGCCCATGTTCGCGTCGAGCGCTGCGGCCACGTCGCCCGGCGCCGTCGGGACGGCGCCGGGGGCGGGCAGGGCGGGCGCGGCGGGCACGGAGAGCTGCGGGAGCTCCCCCAAGCCCGCCGTCGGGCGCAGCGCCCCGGCCAGCGGCGGCGCGGTCGGGGCCGCAGTGGCCGGCGCGGTGACGTCCAGCGCGGCGGCACCGGCCGTGGCCCACTGGTCGGCCTGGCGGGGATCGGTGGCACCGGCGGCCTCGAGCGTGACGTCACCGGTAGTGCCACCACCCTGCACGGCGGGCCCGGCCACGACCGGTGCCGGCACATCGGGAACGCTCGGTGGTGCCGGTGGTGCCCCGGTCGAGCCCGGTTGGTACCGGTGCGGGGGCGAGGAACCTGAGCGGTCCGCCCTGGCCGGGCCCGGCGGACGTTGTCGTCGGGGCACCGGCAGGTGGGTCGGTCGACGTCGTCGGGGCCGGGGCACCGGGTGGCGGCCCGGTGGACGTCGTCGTCGGGGCGCCGGACGCCCCGGCCGTCGGCTCCGGCGCCGCGACGGTGGGGTCGGCGGCGCGGTCAGCGGACGGTGTGCCGGCGCCGGACCCCGATGGACCGGGCGCCGGGCCCGAGCGCTTGCTGGCCGGCGGCCGCGGAGGGCGGGCGAGGCGGGAGACCATCGCCATGGTCGCCGCGTTGCCGACGAGGCGTTGTACGCCGAGCACATGGCCGGGCGACAGCGGGCGCAGGACCGGCCGGCCGGGGGAGTCCGCTGACGGGATTTCCGGGCTGGTACCGCTGCGGTTGCGCCGATCGGGAGCGGCGGGCCCTGCGCAGCGCTCAGTCTCTCCCCTCGTCACATCCACATGGCCCCCCAGCCGAGATCCGTTGATCACGGATTGTTCAGCAGCGCCGGGGTCTGACACCCCAGCGCTGCCCGAAGGGGCAGCCATCCCTGCCCGGTCGCTCGGTGGGAAGACCGGAGATGCGGCCGGGGCGCTGGCGACCGAGCGGCCGCTGCCTCACAAGGCAGCCGTCAGTCGCTGCAGGTCCAGGTGAAGCTGCCGCTGATCACGCCTTTCGGGGTGGTGGAGTTGCCCTGCTCGCCTTCCTCGAGGTTGGTGAAGGTGAAGCTGCCCGATCCGTTCGCGTTGATCACCGCCTGCGCTGTGGTGTCCTCGGCGGGCTGGTAGGGGGTGTTGTCGATGGAGATGTCGATGACGCCTGCCACCGATTTGAGCATGTCCTTCTCGTAGGTACCCGGGTCCGGCGTACCCGCGTATCTCGTTGGCCGCTGAGACTTCCCGGCCGCCGATCTCCTCGCCCAGCAAACCTGGTAGTAGAAGACCACCACCGGGCGATTCGCCCTTCGCATAGGCGGCGCAGGTGCTGAGGTTGAGCGTGCGGGCGGTCCCCTGCACCGCCGCCGCGCCGGTGATGCAGAAGCCCGACTCGGATCCGCAAGCACCGCCACCGCCACCGCCCGCGCTGGCCGCGCTGCCCGCTGACCCGCCCGTGATCGCCGAGCAACCGGCCACGGCGGCGAGAACAGCAGTGACGGTGGCAACCAGCCACCGATTCGCGGGGGAGACCATGACAGCCCTTCCTCGGGGCGGAGACAAGACCGCGGTCGACCGGCGCTGGACCCGCGACGGCTGATGATCATGGGGAGATCGGCGGACTCTAGCGCGGGTGCCGCCCGAGGTGAAGTCGCCGTGCAGAGTCGTGTGCTGGTTCGAGTCTGCTCATGCGTTGTCGCTGTTCAGTGGTGCCCGTCGAGGCCGTTGACCGGCGGGCCCGGGCGGATCGACAGCTCGGCGATCGTGATCGTCCCGTGGGAGGCGGACGCGGAGTGACCATGCGCGGCGCGGGGTGAGCATCACCATCCTGGCGCCCGGACCGATCGGCTCGGGCGGTCAGCGTGCTCCTTTCACCTCGGGACGGTCTCGCCGCAGGAGCCGGTACTCCCGCACGATCACGGCGATGATCGCGATGTCGAGTGCGGCGAGGACCGGCAGCAGGAGGGATCCGGTGCGGGTGGCCCGGTACACCTCGTAGACGACGAATGCGCCGAGCACGGCGATCGCCACCGGGTAGGCCGGCACCCATTTCCGCAGCAACGCCAGGACCAGTGCGAGCTTCACGACGCCGTGCAGGGCGAGGTAGACGACGGCGAACGTGCGGTTGCCCGTTGCGAACCCGTCGGTGATCGTGACGACGTGCCGGGCCAGCCGGCCGTCCGCCGATCCGAGGAGGTCGCGGGCGAGTACGTCGGCGGCCAGCCTGTGCACGGTGGCCGTCGACACGAGCAGCAAGACCATCGCGGCGATCAGCTCCGCAGCACCGTCGATGCCCTTCACCAGCATCGCGACCTTGAACAGGTGCGCGGTACGCCGGGCGTTCGCCCCTTCCATGACCACCTCGGCTCGTCGGTGCCCCCGCGGGCGGAACTGCGCTCACCGCGCGGCGCCCGCCCGAGAATTCCACGTCGGCATCCGCCATGCGGATCCCGGTGATCCGGCAGAAGCCGATCGGACCGGCGACCTCAGTAGCCTCCCGGTCGTGGAGGCGACGGCGTCGGACGCTCGATGGTGATCGGATGGGTATTCGCCCTCACCGCAACGGTCTTGAACAGCGTCGCAGGGTTGCTCGAGTCCGACGCGACCCGACACGTGACCCGGGGCCGATGGCTCGTGACACAGCCGCGCTATGTCGGGGGCCTCGTCGTCGACGGCCTCGGTTGGGCGGCCACCGTCGTTGCGCTGCGCTACCTCCCCGTCTTCGTCGTTCAGGCCGTTCTCGGCGGAGCGATCGCGCTGACCGCCGTCGGCGCGCGGATCGTGTACGGATCGGCGTTGCGCCGGGTCGACAGGCTGGCCTGCGCTGCGTGCGTCGCCGGGCTCGTGCTGGTCGCCGCCAGCGCCGGCCCGGAGCGACTTGCCGGCGCGTCCTCGTTGGCCGAGCTCGCGCTCGGTGCGGCGGCGATCGTGCTCGTGGTGGCTCTTGTCGCAGCCTGGCGGGCCGGAGCCGCCTGGCCACTGGCCCTCGTCGCCGGGCTGGGCTTCGGCGGCAGCTCCGTGGCCGTCCGCGCGGTTCACCTCACCGTCGGCGAGAGCCCCGTCGGTCTGCTCGGAGCGCCGCCGCTCTACCTGGTGATCGTCTTCGGGGTGGTCGGTCTGGTCGCCTACTCCCTGGCCCTCGAGCGCGCGAGTGTGGCCCGGGCGACCGCGATTCTGATCGTCGCCGAGGTCACCGTCCCGGGGCTGGCCGGGATCGTCCTGCTGGGCGACTCCGTACGACCCGGGTGGTGGGCAGCGATGACCGCCGGGCTCGCCCTGGCGGTCGCCGGGGTCGTGGTGCTGGCCGGCTCCCCGGCGCAGCAGCCTCCACCCCTGCGGCCCTGAGGAACCAGCCCGCCGAGGCAACCGGGCCGCATACTGCATCGGTGGCGGCCTGGAGCGGGAACGTCGGCGAGGAGAGTGCACGGTGGCTGGCCACCGAGTGCCGCACCGCGCGGCTCGCCTCGGAGTACCGCCCGCGTGACCGCGGCGGCGGGTACGTCGAGATCAGCGCACTCGCCCTCGGAGCGCTGCGCGAGCTGGGCGAGGAGGAAGACGGCTACATCACCGACGACGGCGCCGGCCTGCGGATCTGGATCGGCGACGCCGCCTTCGAGCTCGAACCCGCCGAGCCCGGGATGGGACGATGATGGCCGATCCCGAACCGCCCGTATCGTCCGGTATCCCTATCTGGCCTTCTCGAGCGCGTGTCGGGCGCTTGCGGCTGCGCGACCCAGTGCTTCACGAACAGGCAGGGATCGGTGCTCGCGCTGCCGGGACTGCGTCCGTCACCACGAGCGAGCTCACGGAGGGCAGCGTCGACAGCGTCTCGGCGTGGAAGGCGCCGATCCGGCCCAGCCCGATCAGGCCGATTCTCATCGTGGTCTCCGAGGGTGGGTCGTCCGGGGCCGCAGGGGCAGTCCTGCCGCGCGGAAGCACTCGTCGATCAGCTGTGCGGTGGCCACGGCGTCGTCCGGGCCGGTCGGCATGGGCGTCCCGCCACGCAGCGCCGCGATGAACGCCTCGAGCTGGTAGATGTAGCGCATCGACACGCTGGAGCTCGCCCAGCTCGCCGCAGTCGAGGAGGGCGAACAGCCGCTGCATCACCGGGTGGAACAGGTAGTGGAACCCGTGGAACGCGTTGGGCAGAGGGTTGTAGACGACCCGGACCTCGGGATCGGCCAGGACGTCGGCGTAGGAGTCGGTCGCCCGCTCGACGCCGTGTCCGGCGGCGAACGCCTCGGCGCGGCGCCGGTCGCGGGCTGCCACGGTGACGAGCCGGGTTCCG
Organism: uncultured Actinomycetota bacterium; assembly: GCA_963720845.1. Classification (GTDB taxonomy): domain Bacteria; phylum Actinomycetota; class Actinomycetes; order Mycobacteriales; family Pseudonocardiaceae; genus Pseudonocardia. Next base: position 40,575 of record CAVRHG010000010.1, read on the forward strand.
GTGGCGTGGGCCGGTTTCACGATCGCCAGCTCGGCGATGCGCGCGGCGCCGAGGATCCCGATCCGCAGCCCAGGCAGGCCCCGTCCCTCCGTGCCCGTTCCGCAGCCGGTGTCAACCTTCATAGATCGTTGGGTCGGATTCGGTAGACCTGCAGGTTGAGGCCGTAGTACTTGGTGGTTTCGCCGACCCATTGCATGCCGAGCTTCTTCACCGTCGCAATCGCCCGGCTGTTGCTCGGTCGGGCGACCGCGAAGAGCTCGTCGATGTCCTGGGTGAAGGCCCAGGTGATCAATGCGCGGGCGGCTTCGGTGGCGTAGCCCTTGCCCCATTCGTCGGGGTTGAGCTGCCAGCTCAGCTCGAGGTCCTCGGCAACGGGTGGGAGGAGCCGGATGCCGACGCCTCCGATGACTGCGCCGTCGTTGCGCTGGATCGCCCAGCGCCCCTGTGGCGGAACCAGGTCCGGCTGTTCCTGTTGCCAGCGCTGCAGCATGGATCGCATCGCGGCGACGTCGGGGATGCGGTCCAGCGCCGGGGTGAGCCAGCGGGCGACCTCGGCAGAGCCGTAGATCGCCAGCGCGGCCGCGGCGTCGTCGGTGGACCAGTCGCGCAGCGTCAGCCGGGTGGTGGTCACGAGAGGGTGCATGTCCGCTCCTCGCTGTTCTCGACGGACTCTGTGCCGGTGCGAGAACGGGACCGGCGCCCTCGGTAGACGCCTGCGCTGCTGTGAGCATTCCATGGCGTGGAGGCGCTCGCGATGGTCTTCACGAGCTCGGTGGTCAGGCTGGGTGCCGTCAAGCGCGGCCGCGACGAGGAGGCAACACGCCATGGCGATGAACCGGGCCGGGGACGAGGTCGATCTGACCGCCTGGATCGGGCGGGTGGAGACGACACGCGATGTGGTGGGGCCCCTCCCGGTGGCCGCCCTGCAGGCGACGCTGGATTACCCGGCCGAGCCCGTTCCGCCCGGCACCCCACTGCCGCCGCTCTGGCACTGGCTCTACTTCCTGCCGCTGCACCGGCAGTCCGAGCTCGGGCCGGACGGCCACGCCGAGCGCGGCGGGTTGCTTCCCCCGGTTCCGCTGCCGCGCCGCATGTGGGCCGGGGGCCGGTTCGACTTCCGCAGCCCGCTGCGCGTCGGTGACGAGGTCGTGCGCACGTCCACCATCGAGAACGTCGTCCCGAAGGAGGGACGGTCCGGCCCGCTGGTGTTCGTGACGGTGCGGCACGAGGTGCGCAGCAACGGCGCGGGCGACCCGGCGCTGGTGGAACACCACGACATCGTCTACCGCGCGGAGAAGCGGCCCGGCGAGATGGAGCCGCCGCCCACGGCTGCGGCGTCGGGCGCCCTGTGGCAGCGGACGATCGTCCCGGACGCCGTCCTGCTGTTCCGTTACTCGGCGCTGACCTTCAACGGCCACCGCATCCACTACGACCGCCGCCACGTCACCGAGGTCGAGGGCTATCCCGGTCTCATCGTCCACGGGCCGCTGCTCGCCACGCTGCTCCTGGACCTGTTCCGGCGCAACGCGCCGGATGCCGACGTCGCCACCTTCGGGTTCCGAGCGGTGCGTCCGACGTTCGACCTGCATCCGTTCCAGGTCAACGGTGCGCCGGGCGACGACGGCACCGTTCGCCTGTGGGCCCAGGACCACGAGGGCCGGCTGACCATGGACGCCGTCGCGACGCTGCGCTGACGTCGTTCCGCAAGATCGTTAACGTTCTGTCCACCGCGGTCCGGTAGACGTCGGCGCCTCCCTGGACAAGGCTGGGGCGGACGTCCGCGCCAGCCTGGCGACACACCACCTCACCGGGAGGAACACCATGCCCTTCGTGACTGTCGGGGAAGAGAACGGCCAGGACATCCGGATCCACTTCAACGACCACGGGTCCGGCCAGCCGATCGTCCTCATCCACGGCTACCCGCTCAACGGCAACTCATGGGAGCGCCAGGAACGCGCGCTGCTCGGTGCCGGCTACCGCTGCATCAGCTACGACCGGCGCGGTTTCGGCTCCTCCAGCCAGCCGACGACCGGTTTCGACTACGACACGTTCGCCGCCGACCTCAAGGCACTCCTCGACCATCTCGCGCTCGACGACGTCGTGCTCGCCGGGTTCTCGATGGGGACCGGCGAGGTGACCCGCTACCTGGGTACCTACGGTTCGGCCGGGGTGAGCAAGGCCGCGCTGTTCGGGGTGATCCCGCCGTTCCTGCTGCAGACCGCCGACAATCCCCAGGGCGTCCCGGGCGAGGTGTTCGAGGGCATCAAGTCGGCGGTCCTCGCCGATCGCTACGCCTATTTCGACGACTTCTTCGCCAATTTCTACAACACGGACGTCCTCGCGCCGGACCGCATCAGCGACGCGGCCTTGCGCGCGAGCTTCCAGGTCGCGGCCGGGGCGGGACCGTACGCCACCTATGCGTGCGTCGACACGTGGCTGACCGACTTCCGTGGCGACCTGCCCAAGATCGACGTGCCGACGCTGGTCGTGCACGGCGCCGCCGACCGCATCCTGCCCTTCGAGGTCACCGCGGCCCGGCTCCGCGACGAGAAGCTCATCGCCGACCTCACCGTCGTGGAGGTCGCCGACGGACCGCACAACATCGGATGGACGCACCCCGAGGAGGTCAACGCCGCATTCCTGGACTTCCTGCGGCGCTGACCGGACGTGGGGGAGCGCACGCCGAGGTCCGGCGGAGCGGCTATGCCGCCGCGGAGAGGGCGGCCGCCGATCCCGTGACGGGCTCGGTCAATCCTTGATCGAGTCTCGTCCTCGCTGCACGAGCAGGGGGTCCGCCGGGTAGACCACGGCCGGGTCCTTGCCCTCGTACTCGAACTTGTTCAGGAAGAAGCGCATCGCGTTGATGCGGGCGCGCTTCTTGTCGTTGCTCTTGATCGACGTCCACTGGGCGTTGTCGGTGTCGGTGTGCTCGATCATGGCTTCCTTGGCGGCGGTGTAGTCGTCCCACCGGTCCAGGGACTCGATGTCCATGGGGGAGAGCTTCCACCGGCGCACCGGGTCGATCTGCCGGATCGCGAACCGGGTGCGCTGTTCGGAGTGGGTGACCGAGAACCACAGCTTGGTGAGCGAGAAGCCGCTTTCCACCAGCATCTCCTCGAACAGGGGAGCCTGCCGCAGGAAGGTCTCGTACTCGTGGTCCGTGCAGAAGCCCATCACCCGCTCGACGCCGGCGCGGTTGTACCAGGACCGGTCGAAGAGCACGATCTCCCCGGCGGTCGGGAGCTGGGTGACGTAGCGGTGGAAGTACCATTGGCCGCGCTCGGTCTCCGTCGGCTTCGTCAGTGCGACGACGCGGGCGGCACGCGGGTTGAGGTGCTCCATGAACCGCTTGATCGTGCCCCCCTTGCCGGCGGCGTCACGGCCCTCGAAGAGGATCAGGTGCTTGGTGCCCGCGTCCTGCGCCCAGTACTGGAACTTCAGCAGCTCGATCTGCAGCTGGTACTTCTGCTCCTCGTAGACGTCGCGGTCGAGCCGCTCGTCGTAGGGGTAGTCCTCACGCCAGGTCTCGACCGGATCGCCACCCGGGTCGATGAGGTCGGGGTCGGAGAGGTGCTCGTCGTGCCGGACGCTGAAGCCGTCACGCAGCAGGTGGTCCAGGTACTCCCGGAAGTTTTCCCTTATCACGCCCTGAGTATCGGTCCATCGACCCGGCTTGTGGGACGACTTCGCGGTGAACGGAAGTCGTTGGTGACATGGACCGAGTGGCGGAGCGGGAGCGGCCGGTCACTCGTCGGCGTCGGTGAGCATCTTCCAGGCGAGGCGCCGCCCCCAGCCCTGGCGGAAGGCGAGCTGGAACCACAGCCGGGCGAGCGCGTCGGTGAGGGCGTGCGCGTCGGGGCCGTCGCCGAGCCAGATCGCGCGGAATCCGAGGTCGTCGACGAGGCGGTCGACGACGTGCCGTTCGCTGCCGTCCGGGCCGCTGTAGGGCATGTCGGCGCGTTGCGGGCCGAACCTCGGCTGCGCCATCTGCTCCCAGCCGGTGGTGTTGAACGCGCGGTAGGTGGTGGCGCCCGCGGTCGTCAGGGCGTTGACGTGGTGCAGCGTGTCGGCGCCTGGGCTCATGGAGTTCGTGGCGTCGATCGCAGTGCGTCCGCGCAGTGCGTCGCCGAGGGCGGTGACGAGGGAGTCGACCTGGTCTCCGGGCACGGCGACGACGGTGACGTCGGCGCGACGGGCGGCGTCGGCGTGGTCGGCGGCCTCACGGGCGCCGATGTCAGCGACGGCGCGACGGATGCGGTCGCTGTCGGGCCGGCGGCTTCCGAGGATCACATGGTGGCCCGCTCGGGCCCAGCCGGTGGCGAGTGCCGACCCGACGTCGCCGGTACCGAGCACGGCGATCGTGACCGGTGTCGTGGTGGTCATGGTCGCAGTTTGCTTGAGCCCAAGTGAGGTGCGCAAGACTTGTTGACATGTCTTCTTGGGTTTCGCTGTGGGCGAGCGGTACCGTCCAGCAGTGCCGCGACGACCGCCCCGTCTACGCCGCCGCGCAGGGGAGGCGCCGGCCGCGGTTGACGGCGGCCCGGCGTTGGCCGACTCCGTGGACCGCATCGTGGCCGAGTGGCACGCCGAGCGCCCCGACCTGAACGTGGCGCCGATCGAGGTCCTGACCCGGCTCTCCCGGGTGCGCACCCGCATGGACGAGGAGCTGGCCGCGCTGTTCGCGCACTACGATCTCACCCTCGCCGACTTCACGGTGATCGCCGCGCTGCGGCGCGCCGGTGAGCCCTACGCCCTGCCGCAGAGCGACCTGATGGCGCGGCTCGGCCTGACGTCGGGCACGGTGAGCGTCCGGCTGGGACGGCTCGAGGCCAAGGGTGCGGTCACCCGCCGACCGAGCAGCGACGACGGCCGCGGTGTGGTCGTCACCCTCACCGCAGCCGGTGCCGCCCTGTTCGACCAGGTCGCGCCCCGCCACCTGGCCAACGAGGACGTCCTGCTGTCCGCGCTGACCGACCCGGAGCGCGCCCAGCTCGCCGCGCTGCTGCGCAGACTGCTCATCGGATTCGAGCACGAGCATGCCGGCCACCCGAGCGGCTTCACCGTCACGCCTGCCCACCGCGCCCGGCGGGCCCGCACCGCGGTCGGCCTGTCCGACCGGTCCGGGCTGCTCGTCGAACAGGTCGAAGCCGACAGCCCCGCCGACGCCTCCGGGCTGCGCCCCGGCGACCTGCTCACCAGTGCCGACGGGCGGCCACTGCGCTCCTGTGTCGACCTCGCCGCGGCCAGCGCCGCCGCGCGCACCGAGCACCGAGCATTGCACCTGCAGGTTCTCCGCGGGGAGACCGCCCACGACCTCGCGCTCGCCGCTGCGCCGACGAACCCGCACGACACCGGCTGAGACCTCAGGCGACGGTCGCCCCGGGGTTGTCGGCGAGGTAGTCGCGCACGATGTCGTCGAACGAGGTGTCCGCGCGAAGGCCGAGCCGCTGCGCCCGCGGTGTGTGGAACCGGGCCGGCCAGCTTCCGACGATGGCCCGGACGACCGGATCGTCGACCCAGTCGATGCGGTCACCGGTCCCCGCGCCCGCGACTCGGTCGAGGGCGCGCGCCATCTCACGTGGGGTGGTGGAGAGGGCGGGGAGGTTCATGGCGGTGCGGCTGCCCCAGGTGGCGTCGTCGACCGCGGCCGCGCGCAGGATCCCCTCGATCGTGCGCCGGGGCGACGACAGCGCCACGGGGGTATCCGGGTCGACCGGGCATCGGGCGCGCTCGCCGGCGAGGGGTTCGCGGATGATCCCGGACAGGAAGCCCGATGCTGCGGCGTTGGGGCGGCCGGGCCGCACCGACACCGTCATGAGCCGCGCCGATCGCCCGCGCAGGAACCCCTTGCGCGTGTAGTCGGCGACCAGCTGCTCGCCGATGAACTTCTGGATCCCGTAGCTGGACTGCGGCCGCGGAAGGGTGTCGTCGTCGACGTTCCCCACGGGGCCGATGGCGGGATCGCTGCCGAACACGGCCAGCGAGCTGGTGAAGATCACCAGTGGTGGTACCGCGTGTCGGCGGCCGTACTCGAGCGCGGCGCGCGTCCCGTCGACGTTGGTGTGCATGCCCAGGTCGAAGTCCGCCTCGGCCGCACCACTGACCACCCCCGCCAGGTGGAATACGGCATCGACCTCGCCCAGCTCGGCCAGCGCGGCGCCCAGCTGACCCGTTACGGACCGCACGCGGCCGTCGGTGCGAAGGTCGGGAGGCGGCGCGGCCAGGTCGACCAGGACCAGCTCGGCCACGGGCGCCGACGGGGCACCGCCGAGCACGACCGGCTCGCCGAGGAGCCGTCGGGCCAACAGCGTGCCGAGGAAACCCGCTCCCCCGGTGACGACGATGCGGCTGCTCATCGGATCATCCGCGCGGGTCGGGGTGCCACCGCGGGCGTGACGACGGTCACCGTCCGAGGCTAGCAGCGCTCACCGCAGAATGAGGGGTACCGACGCTCCCCGATCGCCTTGGAGACTCGCATGGCCTCCCGCAGAGTGCTCGTCACCGGAGCGGGCATCGCCGGTCCGGCACCACGCGTTCGCCGCCTACGAGTCGGTGATGCGGCCGTACGTGCGGAAGGCGCAGAAGCTCCCGCCCGGCACGCCGCGCATCGCCCATCCCCGCAGCCGGTGGGGCGTCCGGCTGCTCAACACCGCTGCCCGTTCGGCGGCAAGCCCGATCGCGGGCCGGGTGACGCGGCCCGAACCCGGGTTCGGTCCGTAGCCTGGGGGCGTGACGCTGGCGCGGACGCTGTTCGAGTTCGACGACTCCTACGCACGCCAGGTGCCGAGCATGTCGGTGCCGTGGACGGCCGTGCCGGTCCCGGCGCCCGAGCTGCTGGTGCTCAACGAGGAGCTGGCCGCCGAGCTGGGCGTCGACGCCGCGGCGTTGCGGGAGCCGGCGTGGGTGTCGCTGCTGGTCGGCCACGGGGTGCCGGACAGGGTGACACCGGTGGCGCAGGCGTACGCGGGCCACCAGTTCGGCACATACGTGCCGCGCCTCGGCGACGGCCGCGCGCTGCTGCTCGGTGAGGTGATCGACGTCCGCGGCCGGCGCCGGGACGTGCACCTCAAGGGATCGGGGCGCACGCCGTTCGCCCGCGGGGGCGACGGCCTGGCCGCGGTGGGTCCGATGCTGCGGGAGTACCTGGTCGGCGAGGCGATGCACGCCCTCGGGATCCCGACGACGCGGGCGCTGGCCGTCGTGGCCACGGGCGAGCAGGTCGTGCGGGAGACGATGCTGCCCGGCGCGGTGCTCTGCCGGGTCGCGGCGAGCCACCTGCGGGTGGGCACCTTCCAGTACGCGGCCGCGTCGGGCGATCGGGACGTCCTGCGCGCATTGGCCGATCACGCCATCGCCCGCCACCATCCCGACGCCGCCAGCGCCCCGAACCGGTACCTGGAGCTGTACCGCCGAGTGGTTGAGGCCCAGGCCGGGCTGGTGGCGCGGTGGATGCTCGTCGGCTTCGTGCACGGCGTGATGAACACCGACAACACGACGATCTCCGGCGAGACCATCGACTACGGACCCTGTGCGTTCCTGGACGTCTTCGACCCGGCCACGGTGTTCAGCTCCATCGACCACACCGGCCGCTACGCCTACGGCAACCAGCCCGCCATCGCCCAGTGGAACCTGGCGCGTCTCGGCGAGACGCTGCTGCCCCTGATCGACGAGAACCTCGATGCGGCGGTGGAGGCCGCGACGGCCGTGCTGACCTCGTTCGCCGAGACGTACTCCCGGCACTGGGCGGGAGGGATGGCCGCGAAGCTCGGGCTTCCCGCGCCGGACCCGGTCCTGGCCACGGACCTGCGGGAGCTCCTGCGCACGCAGCACGTCGACTTCACCACGTTCTTCCGCTCGCTCGCGGCCGGTACCGCGCGGTCCCTGTTCGACGAGCCCGAGCCGTTCGACGCCTGGGCCACCCGCCGCGAGGCGCTGCTGCCTGCGGACCGGGCCGCCGTGGTGGCGGCCATGAACCGGGTGAACCCCATCTACATCCCGCGCAACCACCTCGTCGAGGAGGCGCTGGCGGCGGCCACCGCCGGCGACCTGGCCCCGTTCCGCCGGCTCGTGGAAATCGTCTCCGATCCGTACGCGCAGCGGCCCGGCCTGGACGACTACTCGCGGCAGGCGCCCGCAGGCTGCGCCCCGTACGTCACGTACTGCGGAACCTGACGGGTCGGCAGTACCCGGGACCGCCGTGCGTCAGAACGGAGGTGGGTCCGGGTCGGCGCCGTCGGGTGCCGGTGGGGACGGCTCGGGTTCTGGTGATGGAACCGTGCACACGGGTTCGGGTCGGTAGTCGTGGGGCTCGGTGGTGTGCCGGTGCCCGGTGGGGGTGGTCCAGGTCAGCCGACCGTCGGGGTGGGCGTGGACGTGCCAGCCCTCGGCGTGTGTCTTGAGCCGGTGGTGGGTGGTGCAGCAGGCGGCGAGGTTGGGTTCGCTGGTGGTGCCGCCGTCGGACCAGGCGGTGAGGTGGTCGAGTTCGGCGTCGGCGGCCCGTCTGCGGCAGCCGGGGAACCTGCAGTGGGCGTCCCGGGCGCGGACGTGGTCGGCGAGCCCGGCGGGTGGGTGGTAGGTGGTGCGGCCGTGGTCGAGCAGGGTTCCCGACAGCGGGTCGGTGACCAGCCGGCGCCACACCCCGTCCGCGGCCACCTCGCGGGCGAGGGAGGCGGGGATCGGGCCGTGGCCGACGAGTTCGGCGGGCTGGTCGTCGGCCCCGATCAACGTGGAGTGCGGGATAACGACCTGGATCAGCGGCTTGCCCGGGGTCACCGGCCGGATCGGGCGGCCCGCGCCGCTCGCCCCGTCGGCCCCGTCGACCCGTTCGGCGCCGGCCTCACCCTCGCCGGGAGCCGTGCCAGAGCGGGTCGGTGTCGGTGTCGGTGTCGGTGTCGTGGAGCAGGCGTCCGTTGAGCAGGGCGGCGAGGATATCGGCGCGGCGGGCGTCGAGCGAACGGGGATCCTCCGAACCCAGACCGCGGGCCAGCCGGGTCAGCCACGTGAACGCCCCCGCGGCATCGGTCGCGGTGAGCATCGCCCACAACGTGCCCATCCCGTCGGGCTCGGCGGTGACCACCACCCGGCGGTCCCGGCGCGCTTCCTGGTGGCGCTGCTCGGCCCCCTCGGGATCTGCGGAGAGCACCGCACGCGCCAGCGCGGCCTTGAGCTGGGCCAGGGTCTGCTCCGGGGCGCGGGACAGCACCCGCGCCTCCACCGCCTGGGCGAGCTCGTCGGACAACACCACGGTGGCGTCGTCGACCGCGCGGGCCTTGGCGGTGTCGATCCGCCCGGACTCCCACAACGCATGGGTGGCGGGCAGCGTCGACAGCAGCCGCCGCGCCAACCCGATCCGGGCACACGCGCTGCCCCGGGACAGGTGCAGCGCGACCCCGACCTCGTCGGGGGCGTACTCGCTGCCCACACCCGCCGACCGCGCCGAGTAGGGCGCGGTGTCGGTGGGCCGGCGGCGGGCCAGCTCGTCGAGCAGCCGCGCCTGCCGCGCCGCCGCCCACGAGCCGACCCGGTCGAACCCGATCATCGCCTCGATCAGCGTGTCGTCCGACAATCGGGCCGGATCCGCGGTGACCGAGTCCAGATCCAGCGCCAGCCATCCCGATGGCGCACAACTGCCGTAGGCCAGCACCAGCCCGTCCGACCAGGCATCGCCCTGCTCCTCCGGCGGGCAGTCGGGGACCGCGTGAAGATCAGTGTCAAGATCGGCGTCGGCGTCGGCGCCGGCCAGCAGCCGCTCCAGCACTCCGTCGAGGTCGTCGACGGGCAGGTGGCAGCCCTCGCGGGACCCGGCAACCACATCTTCGAACACACGTTCGATAGTACCACCTGGAGCTGCACTCGGGTCTCCCAATCACGCTCAGTACCGGGGCTGGCCGCGACGCCGCACACGTCGGGCTTGGTCGTGTTCGGAGTGGACGTCCCGCAGCGCCTCGCGGTGGGGCGGCGGACCGGTGAGGGTGACATGTGGTGAACGTGCTGGCTGTGCCCGACGCAGGCCGCGTCGGAATGCACTGCCATGCGGATGGGCGTGCGATTACTCACCGCCGACGGCCGGGCCGCGTTGTCTGCGGCGGGTGCCCGGGTCCTGGAGTTGGAGGGCGAGACCCGAGCGCGCCTGGGGGAAGCTGACTACCGAAAGCTGGTCCGGCTGATCGACCGTGTGGAGGACGTCGTCGGCGTGGGTCGCCCCGGCGGGTGAGCGAGCTGGCCGTAGGAAGGTCTCTCCTCGCGTGGTGGTCCGGGCCCTGCAGCCCCTGCGGGTGCGGGCGTGTTCGTAGACCCCGGCCAGGGAGGCGAGGGATTCGGGGGTCGGAAACCGGGCGCGGCAGTCCCCGATCTCGGCGAGTGAGCCGAGCTCACGCCGAGGCCGAGTCCGCCTGGTGCGGAAGGCGTTGGGTGAGCACCAGGGGGCCGTCTTCGGTGATGTGATCGTGTGCTCGGAGTGGGCGGTGCGCGAGCCGTCGGCCGAGCGGATGGTCCAGCCATCGGGGTCGAAGACGATCCGGTCGGTCGTGCGGGCGAACCAGGGTTCGAGCGCCAAGGTCATGCCCGCTCGGAGCGTGAGGCCGCGGCCGGCGCGGCCCTTGTTGGGGACGTGGGGATCCTCGTGCATCGTTCGTCCGAGCCCGTGGCCGCCGAACTCCGTGTTGATCGGGTAGCCGTAGTCGGTGGCGACCGCCTCGATCGCCGCCGAGAGCCTGTTGGCGAACGGTTTCATGCCGCTTGTGGATCTTTCTGAGCCAGCGGCATGCGGCGTTCGGCGCCCCAGCGCGGCCGGGGCGGCTCCCCACTGCGCTGGTGGACCAACTGCCGGGTCATGATCATGGTGGTGGCCCAGAGCAGCATGGCCTCGTGGTGCTCGGGACGCCGCTCGTAGTCGCGGACCAGGCGTCGGTGTTGCCGAAGCGCGTACCAGAGGCACGCGCGCTGGGCCAGGTGCACGGTCTCGGTGCGCGCGTACCGGTACACACTGCTCGCGCTACCAGGCCGCGTCGGTGGCCAGGGCGGCGGGCCGGCGCAGCTTGCGGCCCTTCAGCGCCGGACGCCCGCGTCGGCCGGTGCGCGGCGGCGCGGTGTCGAACAGGCAGGCGTTGGCCGGTAGCGGGTCGTCCATGTTATCCCGGGCACCAGCAGCGGCCTGCCGTGGTAGGCGGCGTCCCCCACCCCGTGCACGTCCCGGTCCGGGAACGCGGCGGTGATCAGCGCCAGCAGCTGGGCGGCCAACTCCACCGGGGTGGTGGTGGCCTTGCCGGCCCACAGCCGCATCAGCACCGGCAGGCACACCGGTGCGGTGCACAACGGCAACCGGACCACGATCCCGGCGATCACCCACCGGTTCCCCCGGGCGATCTTCTTGCTGCCCTGGGCGGCGCCGTCGTGGGTCCAGAACGCGTGATGGACCTGGCGGCCCCAGCGCTTGAACAGGGTGTCGTCGATCACCACCGTGACCGGCTCGCCGGTGTCAGCAGCCGGGTCACGATCAGCCGGGCGGCGATCAATCCCATCTGGTCGATGTCCCACACCGCCGAGGAGAAGAACCGACACGCGGCATGGAACGAGATCTGCTGGGCCATCGTGCCCGGCCAGCATCCCGACCACCGAGCGCCGCCCGGTCGCGGCGACCAGCGCGGTGGCCAGAACGGTGAACACCACGAACGTGCCCCGACGCTGGAACACCGGCCGGAACAGTTCCAACACCGCGGCGCACGACCGCGGCAAGATCACCGCGCGAACGTAGGGACCCACGCAGCCACGGATCTGTCCGACACGCCGAGCGATCGCACGCGGCCCGGTGTCGGTGGGCCACCATCATGCGACAGGTGCCCGATAGACCCCAGCGCACAGGCCCGCACCGCCGTCACCGCGCGGATCACCGCCCACGTCACCCAGGGCTGGCCGTGGCGGTTGAGCCAGCCCAAAGCTTCGTTCTACGACCCACCGGCGGGGAAGCACGACGAACCCGCTGACCTGGTCGGTGCGTTTGACGATGGTGACGGTCAGGGCCAGCACGGTCGCGGCCCAGGCGACCAGCCGCCCGGCGTACCGGCCGTCGGCCCACACGAGCGTGATCGTGGAGAACCGTTCCCGCAGCAGCGCCACCAGCCGGTGACCGGCGTCGCGGTCCTGCACGTTGGCGGCGGTGACCAGCACGGCCAGCAGCCAGCCATTGCTGTCCACGGCGACGTGCCGTTTGCGGCCCTTGATCTTCTTCTCGCCATCGAATCCGCTGGTAGCGGCCCCGACCGTGTCCGCGGCCTTGACCGACTGGGAGTCGATCACCGCGGCGGTCGGGGTTTCGGCGCGCCCGGCGCCCACCCGCAGCGCCCGGCAGCCGGTCGACCACCCGCTGGGGCAACCCGCGGGCGGCCCACCGCTCGAAGAACGCGTACGCCGCCTGCCACGGCGGAAAGTCCGCCGGCAGCGCCCGCCACTCCACCCCGTAGCGGACCAGGTAGCGGATCGCGTCCACCACCACCCGTAGCCGGTGGGTCATCGGACGACCGCCCGGACCCCGCCGCAACTCGGCCATCACCGCCCGCACCTGCAGACCCAGCACCTCCCACTCCCCGTCGGACATGTCCGAGGGATACCGGGGCGCCCGCTGGGCGCACACGCAGCCGGCAACCGGGCACGTGGCCTTCTCGGCCGAGGCAGGGTAGACAATCATAGGAGGAATCCTCTCCTACGCCCGGCGCGACACGCCAGACGCAACCATGATCTTTCTGATGCGCGGCACCGGCGACGTCAGCGACCCATGATCAGTTCGCCAACAGGCTCTGAGACATCGCCCAGCCGGTTGCCCGGCCTCGCGGCCTCGATGCCGACGGTGAGCGCTTCCTCGGTCGCGCGGAGGAGCCGCACGTCATCGTCGGCCGGGGTGCCCACGATGACGGTGCGGGCGGCGTCCGCGACCCAGCCGTCGATCCCGACCGCGAGGTCCATGCTGATGGTGTCCCCGTCGCGCAGCGCGTAGTCGTGGGGCAGTCCATGGAGCACCGCGTCGTTGACCGACAGGCAGGTGACGTTGCGGAACGGGCCGTTGCCGAAGGCCGGGGCGTAGTCCCATAGCAGGATCGTGCCCCGCGTCGGCGGATCCGGCTGCGGACGTGGTGTTCCAGGTCGAGGAGGTTGACGCCCGCGTCGGCGAGTTCGCTGAGCTCGGCGAGGATCTTGGCGACGAACTGCCCGGTGGTGCGCATCCGTTCGATCTCTGCGGGCGACTTCAACTCGATCATGGGGCCCTCACACGTCGATCTCGGTATAACAATACCAAGGCCCCGCGGCCCGGGTGGACGACGGTCTGTCCCCGGCAGACGTTGATTTCTACAATTCGGCGCGTGCGGCTTCTCGAGCGCAACCATCCCGTCGACGTGCTCCGCGACCGTGCCCGCCGCGCGGCCGCGGGTCGGGGCTCGGTCGTGCTCCTCGCCGGCGAGGCCGGGATCGGCAAGACCGTCCTGCTCCGCGAGTTCGCCGCCCAGGCGCCGGTGCCGGTGCTGTGGGGCATGTGCGATCCGCTGAGCACACCGCGTCCGCTCGGCCCGCTCCGCGACGTCGCCCACGAGCTCGGGCCCGAGGTGACGGCGGTCCTGCGGGAGGCGAGCGCGCAGCACGAGATCTTCGCCGCCGTGCTGGACGCGCTGCAGTGCCGGTCGTGCGCCCTGGTCGTCGAGGATCTGCACTGGGGCGACGAGGCGACCCTGGACCTCGTGCGGTTCCTGGACGTGCCGACGGCGACCGTCGAGGGGCTCGGCGCCACCGGGCTGCTCGACCGCCGCGGGCGGGGTGTCGCGTTCCGGCACGAGATCGCGCGTTCGGCCGTGCTCGGCGCGGTGGCACTGGGCGCGGAACCGGCCCTGCACGCACGGATGATCGAGGCGCTGGAGGCGGTCGGCGGGGACGCCAGCGTGCTCGCCCACCACGCCGCGGCCGCGGCGGACGTCCCGCGGATCGTGCGGTATGCACCGGCTGCCGCCTCCGACGCCGCCCGGTCCGGCGCGCACCGCGAGGCCGTGGCGTTCTACGAGCTCGCGCTGCGCCACCTCGGGCAGGACGATCCCGGCAGGCGCGCGGGCGTGCTCGAACTCCTGTCCGAGGAGCTCTACCTCACCGACCGGCTCGACGGGGCGATCGCCGCCCGCACGCAGGCACTGGAGCTGCGCCGCGGGCTCGGGGACGTCGTCGCGGTGGGAGCGGGTCACCGCGCCCTCTCCCTCTTCACGTGGTACGCGGCCGACCGCTGGACCGCCCAGCGGCAGGACGACGCGGCGATCTCGGTCCTGTCCGAGGCCGGCGAGCCCCACGCTTTCGGCTACGCCCTCGCCAACCGCGCCTACCTCGCCGCGTCGTGGGGCGACCTGGCCAAGGGCCTGTAGGCGGGCCAAGAGGCGCAGTGGATGGCCGACGAGCTGGGCGATGCCGCCTTGCACACCGCCGCGTCGATCGGTGTGGCCCTGGTCCGGCTGCACGGGGGTGACCACGCGGCGCGGTCCGACCTGCTCGCGGCCCGCGACGACGGGCTGCGGCTGCGGCGAGACGAGCTGGCGACCGTGCCGATGAGCCACCTCGCCAACCACGAGGTCGAGCAGGGGCGGTTCGCGCAGGCCGACGACATCCTCGCCGACGCGCTGCGGTTCAGCGAGGAACGCCAGATCCCGATCTGCAACATGTGGCAGCGCGGAGTGCAGGCCCGATTGCGGCTGTTCCAGGGCCGGTGGCGGGAGGCCGAGCAGGACGCGCTCGACGTGCTGGCGTCCGGGGACATTCCCATGGGCCGGCTGTGGTCGCACCTCGTGCTCGGGTTGCTCGCCGCGCGGCGCGACGCGCCTGCGGAGAACCCGCACCTCGACGAGCTCTGGCGGCTGGCGGCGAAGCTCGACCTGCCCGGCCTGCTCGCCCCGGCCGCCGCGGCGCTGGCCGAGCAGGCGTGGATCCTGCGCCGCCCCGACACCCGGCTCGACGCACCGCTCCTGGCGGTACTGGTCGACGTTCCCACCACCGGCGGCGACCAGCTGCGCCGGTGGGTGCGCCGGCTCGGCGCTGCCGGTGTGCAGCCGGTCGACGCCCCGCCACCCGCCGTCGCGCCAGACCTCGTGCAGCAGCCGTACGAGCGGGTGCTGGCCCTGTGGGACAACGGATCCGCCGACGACCTGCTGGCCGCGCTCGCGCTGCTCGACGAGCTGGAGGCCCGCGCCGTCGCCGCCGTCGTGCGCGGCCGGCTGCGCGAGCTCGGGGTGGCGGGCGTACCGCGCGGCAAGCTCGACGTCCGGTCGCGCGCGAGGCGGTGGCGGCCGCCCGGCGCCTCGGGCTGCCCCGGTACCCTCTGCCGCCGCTCACGGGGGGTCGCGCTCCGCCGCGCGGACAGTGAGGGTGCGACGGACACGATCGGGCGACGTGGCAGGGTGAGTGGGTGCGCGACGTGACGCAGCCGGCCCGGCTCCCCCCGGGGACCGACGACGGGATGGCGGCGCGCGTGCGGGCCCACGACTGGTCGGGCACTCCCGTGGGCCCCGCGCCTGGATGGCCCCAGAGCCTGCAGACGGCGCTGTCGATCTGCATGTCGTCGCGGTTCCCGATGCACGTGTGGTGGGGCCGCGAGCTGACGGTCTTCTACAACGACGCGTACGTCCCGGCGATGGGGGACAAGCACCCCGACGCCCTGGGCAGGCGGGCGTCGCAGGTGTGGGCGGAGGCGTGGTCCGAGCTCGGTCCGATGGCCGAGTCGGTGCTCGCCGGCGAGGGCGCCACGTTCTCCGAGGACCAGCTGTTGTTCCTGCGCCGGCACGGCTACCTGGAGGAGACGTACTGGACGTTCTCCTACTCCCCGATCCAGGACGAGAGCGGCGGGATCGGCGGGGTCTTCGTCGCCGTCAGCGACACCACGACGCGCGTGGTGGGGGAGCGGCGGCTGCAGGTGCTGCGCGACCTCGGCGAGCTTTCGACCGTCTCGGTGGGCACCGCGGAGGAGGCGAGCCGCGCGGTGGTCGGCGTGCTGGCCCGGCACCGGGCGGAGGTGCCCTTCGTGGCGGCCTACCTCCGGTCCCCCGACGAGAGCATGCGGCTGGTGGCCGCGCACGGCGTGACGGTCGGCAGCGCCGTGGCGCCGCGCACCCTGCACGGCCCGGCCGGCGCCGGTCCGGTGTGGCGGGTCGCCGGGACGGGGGCGGCCGAGGTCGTCCGGGGGTTCGTCGACGGGGCGGTGGAGGCGGTCGACGCCTGCGTCACCGGGCCGGCGGCACCCACCGACGCCGTCGTCCTGCCGGTCGTCGTCGCGGGGCAGGTCAAGCCGGCCGGCGTGCTCGTGGCCGGGGTGAACCCGTACCGCGAGCTCGACGCGGTCCACCGGTCCTTTTTCGACCTGGTGGCGGACCAGCTCGCCACGGCCGTGACCGATGCGCTGGCCTATGAGGCCGAACGGCGGCGGGCCGAGGCGCTCGCCGAGCTGGACCGCGCCAAGACCGACTTCTTCTCGAACGTCAGCCACGAGTTCCGCACCCCGCTGACGCTGATCATGGGCCCGGTCGCCGAGCTGCGCGCCGCGCCCGCCGTCGCGGCCGACCCGCGGTTGCGCCAGGAGCTCGACGTCATCCACCGCAACGCGCTGCGGCTCGGCAAGCTCGTCAACTCCCTGCTGGACTTCTCGCGCCTGCAGGCGGGCCGGGTCGAGGCGCACTTCGAGCCGGTCGACCTCGCCGCGTACACCGCCGAGCTGGCGAGCGTGTTCCGCTCGGCGGTCGACCGGGCGGGGATCGACTACGTGGTCGACGTCGGGCCGCTGCCGGAACCGGTGTACGTCGACCGGGACATGTGGGAGAAGATCGTCCTCAACCTGCTGTCCAACGCGCTCAAGTTCACGTTCGAGGGCCGGATCACCATCGCGCTGCGCGCGCAGGAGCGGACGGTGGCGCTCACCGTCGCCGACACCGGCACCGGCGTGCCGGCTGATGAGGTGCCGCGCCTGTTCGAGCGGTTCCACCGGGTGGAGCGGGCGAAGGCGCGGTCGGGTGAGGGCAGCGGGATCGGGCTGGCCGTGGTCCGCGAGCTGATCGGCCTGCACGGCGGCACGATCGCCGTCGACAGCGCGCTCCACCGGGGGTCGACGTTCCAGGCCCTGCTGCCGTTGGGACACGATCACCTGCCGCCCGACCGGGTCGCGCCCACCCCCACGGAGCGCGGACCTGCGGCCGTCGAACCGTTCGTCGCCGAGGCGCTGCGCTGGCTGCCCGACGGCGAGCCCGAGCTTCCCGCCGCGCCGGTTGGCGCCACTCGGGGGCGGGTGCTCGTCGCCGACGACAACGCCGACATGCGCGAGTACCTGACCCGGCTGCTCCGGCCGCGCTACATGGTGCGTGCGGTGAGCGACGGCGCCGCGGCGCTCGCGGCCGTTCGGGACGACCCACCCGACCTCATCGTCAGTGACGTGATGATGCCCGGCCTCGACGGGATGGAGCTGCTGGCGGCGGTGCGCGCCGACCCCCGGACCGCCCGCGTCCCGGTCCTGCTGCTGTCGGCGCGTGCGGGGCAGGAGGCGGCGGTCGAGGGCCTCGCGGCGGGGGCCGACGACTACCTCGTCAAGCCGTTCTCCGCGGCGGAGCTGCTCGCCCGCGTGGGTGCGCACCTGCAGCTGGGCCGGGCGCGCCGCGAGGCCGAGGCGCGGTTCACCGCCATCGCCGACCTCGCTCCGGCGCTGATCTGGGTGGCCGGCCCGGACGGGGCGCGGGTGTTCGTGAACGCGGGCTGGCGGCAGTTCACCGGCCGTACCGCAGGCGAGGCGGGCGCGGACTGGCAGGCCGGCCTGCACCCGCAGGACCAGCAGCGCTACCGCGAGGCGGTGGCCGCCGCGATGGCGGCGGGCCGGGGCTGGGAGGTCGAGTTCCGCCTCCGCCGCGCGGACGGCGTGTACCGGTGGCTGCTGGAGCGAGCCGTGCCGATCGGGCCCACGGAGGGGTGGGTCGGCAGCTGCACAGACATCAACGCGCGCTACCGGGAGTCCGAGCGCCAGACCCTGCTCGCGCGGTTCGGTGCGGGGCTGGAGCGTGAGCCCGACCCCACGCGGCGGCTGGCCCGGCTGGCGCGGTTGGTGATCGACGCGCGCCTCGCGGACCTGTGCTGCGTGCTCCGGTGCGACGACGACGGACGGCTGCGCCCGGACGGGATCGCGGCGGTCGACGTCGACGCGGAGGCCGCGGTGGCCGGGATCGACCCGGAGTCGCCGACGGTCCGCGAGGTGGTGACCACCGGGCGCCCGCGGCTGATCGCGGACGTGCCGGTGGTGGCATCGCCGGGCTGGTCGGCCGCGGACGGGCTGCCCGATCAGCTTGCGCCGTACCGCCGGATCGCCGTGCGGTCGGCCCTGCTCGTGCCGCTGTCCGCCCGCGGCCGGGTGCTCGGCGTGCTGGCGCTGCTCCGGCGCGGCGACTCCCCCCGCTACGACGACGACGACCGCGCGCTGATGGAGGAGGTCGCCGGGCGCGCCGCGTCGGCGCTGGACACCGCGCTGCTCCTCGCGGACGAGCGGGCGGCCGCCACCCGGCTCGGCGTGCTGCAGCGCGTCACCGCCGAGCTCTCCGCCGCGACGACACCGGCCGAGGTGGCGGCGGTGACCGTCACCCACCTGCAGCACCTGCTCGGCGACTGTTCGGTCGGAATCTACGAGCTGAGCACCGCCGTCCTGGTCCCGCTGGCCCACTCCGGCGTCGACGACGAGGTGCGGGCGCGCTTCCCGGCCATCCCGCTGCACGCGGACCTCCCGGTCGCCGTCGCGTTCCGGGAGCGGGATCCGCTGTGGATGGACGACCTCGAACTGATCCGGGCCACCCACCCCACCGTGGTCGACGACATCACCGGCCTCGGGTTCCGGGCCGGGTTCGCCCTCGCGCTCGTCGCCGCCGGCCGGCGGATCGGTGCGATCGCCGTGGGGTTCCGCGCGCCCCGGCGGTTCGACAGGACGGAGCGGGCCACGCTCCAGGCCCTGTCCGAGCAGTGTGCCCAGGCCCTGGACCGGGCCCGGCTCTACCGCGCGGAGCACCAGGTCGCCGAGACCCTGCAGCGCAGCCTGCTTCCGCAGCAGCTGCCCCAGCTCCCGCGCCTCGCGCTGGACGCCCGCTACCTGCCCGGCGCCGAGGGCGTCCAGGCGGGCGGTGACTGGTACGACGTCATCGAGCTCGACGAGCACCGCGTCGCGATCGCGGTGGGGGACGTCGTCGGGCAGGGCGCCGCCGCGGCCGCCGTCATGGGACAGCTGCGCAGCGCGCTGGCCGCCGCCCTGCTGCAAGGGCACGCGCCCGCCGCGGCGCTGGAGCTGCTCGACCGGTTCGCCGCACGGGTTCCCGGGACGCGCGCGTCGACCGCCGCGTGCGTGACGCTCGACTGGGCCGCGGGCCGGGTCTGCTGGGCGCGCGCCGGGCACCCGCCGCCGCTGCTCGCCGACACCGATGGGGTCCGCCTCCTCGACGGCGACGGGCACGGCCCCGTGCTGGGGCTCACCGGCCGCGCGCCGTACACCGAGGGCGTCGCGGACCTCGAGCCCGGCGCGACGCTGGTCCTCTACACCGACGGGCTCGTCGAGCGCCGTGGCGAGGTCATCGACGAGGGCCTGGACCGCCTCGTCGACGCGGTGCGCCGCCACGGCAGCGGCCTCCCGGTCGCGCTGGTCCCCGCCGTGCTCGACGACCTCGCCGAGCACGGCCACGCCGCGGACGACATCGCCGTCATCGCCGCGCGCCTGATCCCGGCCCCACTGCGGGACCGGATGCTGGCGCATCCGGCCCAGCTGGCCGTGGTGCGCCGGACGGTCCGCCGCTGGGCGACCTCCGCCGGGCTCGGCGACGACCTGTCCGACGACCTGCTCCTCGCGATGGGCGAGGCCGCGGCGAACGCGGTCGAGCATGCATACCGCGACGGCGCGTCCGGCGACTGGTACTACGAGGTCGCGCGCTGCGGCGACGGGTCGCTGGAGGTGGTCGTGCAGGACTGGGGGTCGTGGCGGCCCCCGCCCGCGGACCCGGGGTTCCGGGGGCGGGGTGTCGAGTTCGTGCGGCACCTGGCAGACGAGGTGTCGTTCGAGCGCGGCGCCACGGGCACGACGGTGCGGTTCCGCCTGGGGATGCCGACGGGCGGCGCGGAGCGCGATCGTGCTCCGGTTGCCGCGGCAGAACCGGTGGCAGGTGGGCGGGTCGTCGCAGTGCCGGGCGAGCTGGACCTGGCCACTGTCGAGGCCGTCCGCGCGGAGCTGTTCGGGCGGGTGGCGGTGCTTCCCGAGGGTGGACGGCTGACGCTCGACCTGCGGCCGACCACCTACCTGCCGAGTGCGGGCATCGGGCTGCTCCTCGAGGTCCTCGAGCACGCGCGGGCCCGCGGCGTCGACCTCCGGATCCTGACCGAGCCGACCGGGTTGCCTGCCCGGGCCTTCGCGCTCGCCGGGCTGGACACGCGCGACACCGGTGCCGCGAAGGCGTGACCCCGCACTACCGCGGCAGCACCCAGTTCGGCGGCCGCTTCTCGGCGAAGGCGGCCATGCCCTCCTGGCCCTCGGCCGAGGCGAAGTGGCGCGCCGAGAGCTGCTGCATCGCGGCGAACGCAGAATCGAGTTCGGGACGCTGCATCAGGGCCTTCGTCGCGGCCAGTGCGCCCGGCGCGCCCAGCCGGAGCAGCTCGACGTAGCGGGTCACCTCGGCGTCGACCCGGTCGGCGGGCACAGCGCTGTTGACGAGCCCGACGTCCGCGGCGCGCCCGGCGTCGACCGTCTCGCCGGTGAGGAACAGCTCGCGCGCGGCGTGGGGGAGCAGCCGGGGAAGCACGGCGACGGCGATGACAGCGGGGACCACGCCGAGGCGGACCTCGGTGAAGGCGAAGGTGGCGGTGTCGACGGCTACCGCGATGTCGCAGGCCGCGAGCAGCCCGATCCCCCGGCCCGGGCCGGGCCGCCGACCCGGGCCACCACCGGCTTCGGAGCGGTCAGGAGCGTGCGCAGGATCGCGGGGAACTCCTGGACGCCCTGCGCGCCTATCACCGCGCCGCGGGACTCCCGCATGTCCATTCCGGAGCAGAAGACCGGACCGGTGTGGCGCAGGACGATCACCCGAACGGCCGGGTCCGCGATCGCCGCGTCGAGGTGGTGCTGCAGCTCGACGCGGACCTGCGCGGACAGCGCGTTGCGGTTGCGGGGTGAGTCGAGCGTGACGGTGGCGACGCCGTCCGCCACATCGCGGTGCACCAGCTCGTCGGCCATCCGGGCACCGTAGAGCGGTCAGTCGCCGTGGTCGAGCCCCGCGCTCGTCGCCTGTTGATCACTATGAGCGTCGTCGAACGGTCGCGCGATCAATCACGGCGCCCCGGCGACGGTGATGATGCAGCGTGATCGCTCCGACCGTCACGTCACGGTCGTGCGACCGACCCCTACCTCACGCTCACGACGATCAGAGCGGCGCTCGCACCCAACCCGCAGCTCGAGGCCGCCGCCCGAGATGGTGTCGAGGACCGCGGCGTCCTCGGCGCGGCGGAGCGGTTCCTCCAGCGGTGCTGCGATCACCGTTGTCCGCAGCTGAGGTGGCGCTGTTCAGCCGGCCGACCCGCGTACCAGGTGATCGCGCCGACGGCGGCGCCGCCGGCCATGACGAGGCGTGGAGGGGTCAGTAGCGGGGGCGCCGGCGCGAACCGGACCCGAGGAACGCGTCCTTCAGCTTCTCCCCGGCCTGCCGCAGGTGGCTGCCTCGCTCCTCGGCCGCGCCCTCGGCCTGCAGGCGCCGGTCACCGGTCACCTCGCCCGCGTTCCGCTTGACCCGGCCGCGCAGCTCCCGCGCCTTGTTGTTCATCTTGTCCGCAAGAGTCATCGTGGGACCTCCTTCCGCCGGGGGTACCCGTTCCGGATGACGGTCACCGGTCTTCTCCGCCCCATGCCGCCCGGACCAGGCGCAGCAGCGCCCCGTCCCCCACCGGGACGGGGTTGTCGTCCGGCACCGCCGGCGCGGCGAGCGCGGCGGCCTGGTCGATCCCGTCCTCGGGCATCCCGAGCGCGCGCAGCCCGCGGGGGATGCCGTGTGCGTCGGCCAGGGCCCGCAGCCCGGTCACGGCGTCGTCCACACCCAGCGCCCGCGCGACCCGGGTGACCGCGTCGGGGGCACCCGGCGCGGTGAACGCCAGCACGTGCGGGAGCACGACGGCGTGGGTGCGGGCGTGCGGAAGGTCGAACGTGCCGCCGAGCACGTGGGAGAGTTTGTGGTGGAGCCCGGCCCCGGTGACGGCGAATGCCGACGCCCCCAGCCACGCCCCGCACAGCAGCTCGGCGGATCGCCCGTGCGCAGGCCGGCGGCCAGCCGCGCGATCGCCTCGCCGGCGACGGCGGTGCTCACCGGGTTGCGCCGCGGCGCCCACATCGCCTCCACCGTATGCGCCATGGCGTTGAACCCGCTCGCCGCGACCAGGTCGGCGGGGAGGGAGGCGACCAGCTCCGGGTCGTAGACGACGACCTGGGGCAGCACGGCGTGGTCCGTGCCGGTGGTCTTGCGGCCGTTCTCGGTCAGCCCCCACACGGGGGTGACCTCCGAGCCCGCGTAGGTGGTCGGCACGGCGACGATCGGCAGGCGCACGGTCAGCGCGACGGCCTTCGCGGCCCCGACGGTCGAGCCGCCGCCGATCGCGAGCAGCGCGTCGGCGTCGACCTCCTTCGCCGCGGCGCGGGCGGCCTCGGCCGTGGGCAGCGGGACGTGCTCGCGGACCGCGGTGAACATGCCGGCCACCCGGTCGCCCAGCGGCGCGGTGACCGCCGCGACCCGTTCGCCGAGCCGGGTGGAGGCGAGCACGAGGACGCGCGTGGCGCCGAGCTGCTCGACCTCGCCCGACATGTGCGTACGGGCCGCCCCTGCGCCGAACACGATCCGCGCCGGAAGCTGGGCGTAGCGGAAACCCTGCATCGGGACTCCCTCCTCGGAGCCCGAGTGAGCCGCATCGCCCCGGCGGTCGTCAAGGACCGGCACCCGGACGTTGCCCGACGCCGCCGGGCTCCGGCACGATGCGATGGTCAGGGGGAAACTCGCGGTGGACGTGCACTCCACGCTCGGCACACCGTTCGTGATCGCCGTCGTCCTACGCCGGCCCCCTATCGTGTCCGATGCACCGGTTCCGTGAGCGTGGAAAGGCACTATTGCGATGTCGACCGAGACGATCGAGTTCCAGGCGGAGGCTCGCCAGCTGCTCCATCTGATGATTCACTCGATCTATTCGACGAAGGACGTGTTCCTGCGCGAGCTGATCTCCAACTCCTCGGACGCCCTGGACAAGCTCCGGCTGGCCGCCTACCGGGACAAGGACCTCGAGGTCGACACGTCGGACCTGCACATCGGCCTGGAGATCGACTCCGAGCAGCGCAGCCTGACCGTGCGCGACAACGGCATCGGGATGACCCGCGACGAGGTCGTCGAGCTCATCGGCACCATCGCAAAGTCGGGCACCGCCGAGATGCTGGCGCAGCTGCGCCAGGCCCGGGAAGCGGGCGGGGCGTCGGAGGAGGCGAGCGCGGAGCTGATCGGCCAGTTCGGCGTCGGCTTCTACTCGAGCTTCATGGTCGCCGATCGCGTCGAGCTGGTCACCCGTAAGGCCGGCGGCCACGCGGGCGTGCGCTGGGAGTCGACGGGCGAGGGCACCTACACCATCGCCGAGGCCCCGGACGCCCCCCAGGGCACCGCCGTCACCCTGCACCTCAAGCCGGAAGACACCGACGACGAGCTGCACGACTTCGCGAACCCGGCGACGGTCCGGGCGACCGTGAAGCGCTACTCGGACTTCATCACCTGGCCGATCCGGATGGCTGCCCCCGAGAAGGAAGACGGTGCCGGAGAGGGTGAGCCCGAGACCGTCAACTCGCGCAAGGCGCTGTGGGCACGTACGCAGAAGGACGTCTCGGACGAGGAGTACGCCGAGTTCTACCGCCACGTCAGCCACGACTGGCGCGAGCCGTTGGAGACGATCCGGCTGGCGGCCGAGGGCACGTTCGAGTATCAGGCCCTGCTGTTCCTGCCGAGCCACGCGCCGATGGACCTGTTCTGGCGCGAGGCCAAGCGCGGCGTGCAGCTCTACGTCAAGCGTGTGTTCATCATGGACGACTGCGAGGCGCTCGTCCCCGAGTACCTCCGGTTCGTCAAGGGCGTCGTCGACGCGAACGACCTGTCGCTCAACATCTCCCGCGAGATCCTCCAACAGGACCGCCAGATCCAGCTGATCCGCAAGCGCCTGGTCAGGAAGGTGCTCTCGACCGTCAAGACCATGCAGGAGAAGGAGCCGGAGAAGTACGCGACGTTCTGGTCCGAGCTGGGCCGGGCCGTCAAGGAGGGCCTGCTCTCCGACCACGAGAACCAGAAGGCGATCCTGGAGATCTGCTCGTTCTCCTCGACGCACGACCTGTCGACGCCGACGACGCTGCGCGACTACCTCGCCCGCATGCCCGAGGGCCAGGACGCGATCTACTACGCCACGGGGGACTCGCGGGCGGCGCTGGAGAGCTCGCCGCACATGGAGGCGTTCCGCGCCAAGGGCTACGAGGTGCTGCTGCTGACCGATCCGGTGGACGAGGTGTGGGTCGGGGCGGTGCCGTCCTTCGAGGACAAGGAGCTGACCTCGATCGCCACGGGCGAGGTGGACCTCGGCGGCGACGACGTGGACGACGACACGAAGAAGGCATTCGAGGCCCTGCTGACGTGGATGGCGTCCGCGCTGGCGGACGACGTCAAGGAGGTCCGGCTGTCGCACCGGTTGACCGAGTCGGCTGCGGTGCTGGTCGGCGACCCGGGCGACCTGACCCCGACGCTGGAGAAGATGTACCGGGCGATGGGCCAGGAACCACCGAAGGTGAAGCGGATCCTCGAGCTGAACCCGCGCCACGCGCTCGTGACGTCGCTGCGAGACGCCCACGCGCAGCGGCCGGACGACCCGGGGCCGGGCGACACGACCCGGCTGCTGCACGGCATGGCGCTGCTGGCCGAGGGCGGGGAACTGGCGGAGCCGGCGGCGTTCGTGGCGCTGCTGTCACGGCAGCTGGAGAGGGCGCTGTCCTGACCAGCCGGTGATCGCCCCCCGCGGGTGTCGCGTGCTGATCGATCAGCAGTGGACGCCCGCGACCGGCGATCGACCACCGCCGACCCAGCCGGCGAGCAGGCGGGCGACCGGGTCGCCCGGGACGAGGCCGCGGCGCACGGCGTCGAGCAGGCGCTCGGCGTCGCTGGGCTGCGGGACGGTGGGCTGGGAGACGGCGGGTTCGGGCCGCCGGGGGGCGTCGACCGCCCCGCCGGCGGCGCTGCCGGGCTGGGTGAGGGCCATGCCTGGATCATCGGCGGTCCACGGACCAACCTGAGGGACCCTTCCGGGTGATCTTGGGACAGGTCCGGATCAGAAGACGCGGATCGACACCTCGGCCGGCGCCATGTCGTCGGCGGCGGCGAGCTGCCGGCGCTCCTGGCCCGGCTCGCCGTGGATGACACCTCGTCGTCACGCGGCGCGTCCTTGCGCATGATCGGGTCGTACTCGGGGACGTACACGATGGTGTCCGGGTTGACCGCCGTCTGCGCGATCGTGCGCACGACACGCTCGGTGCGCGCCAGTGAGTCGGTCACACTGGAACTCCTTGTCGGGGAGGCGCCGTCACCAGGCCTTGCCCGAGCCGCCGAAGAGCGCGATGTGCTCGCGGGCGGTCGCGACGACGGTGGCGCGCTGGTGGGCGAAGAGCGTGGGCGGGTCCCATGCCGATCGCGGGAGCGAAGACGTCGACACCGGTCCTGCGGATGAAGTCGACGGCGGTCTCCAGGCTCTGCAGTTTGGATGCCTCGTCGGAGCCGATGTCGTCCTTCCTATGCCCTCGATGCCCTCGATCTCGCCCTCGACGGCGGCGCCGTGCTCGCCGGCCTCGGCGACGACCTCGATGGTCTGCGCGAGGTTGTCGGCGACGTCGAGCTCGTGGGCGTCGAACAGCACGGAGTTCCAGCCCGCGTCGAGGCACTCCGTGATCACGTCCCGGTACGGGCAGTGGTCGAGGTGCACCGCGACCGGCACCGTGGTGTCCTGCGCCATCGCCCGGAACACGCTGATCAGGCGGTCGCGCCCATAGGCTCGGACGGTCTTGACCGACGTCTGCAGGATGACCGGCGCGCGCTCCTCCTCCGCGGCGGCGAGAACGGCGTCGATTGTCAGGTCGTCCAGGATGTTGAAGGCTGCGACGCCGTACCTGTCGGCGAAGGCGCGGTCGAGGATCTCCTTCGTGGACACGATGGGCACAGAGCGCTCCTCACCGTCGAGGGTCGTGTTTCCCGTCGGCACGACGTCCGCGGCCAGGTCAGTAAACCCACGAAGTTGCCTAGGGTTGTATGGGGAACTTCCCCCACTACCGGTGGCGGACGCCTGGAAGGTCCGCGAGCCAGCCCCGGCACAGAGCGTGCACGACCGCGGCGGTTCGGCTCATGGCTCCGGTCTTGCGCAGCACGGCGCCGACGTGCTTCTCGACGGTCTTCGCCGAGATGCCCAGGCGGGCCGCGATCTTCCGGTCGGAGAGGCCGTCGGCGAGCAGGCGCAGCACCTCGGTCTCCCGAGGGGTCAGGGGAGCCGGTTGGCTCGCGCCGATCCGGCCGTGCTCGCGGAGGAGGCCGGCGAGCGACGGTACGGCGGCCCCCGCTGTGACGACGGCGGACGCGACGCTCTGGGTGAGCAGTTCGAAGGCGTCGACCTCGGCGGTGGTGAACCGGCGACGCCGCCCGGCGAACGCGACGTTGACCCCGATCACCTCACCCCGCCACCACGACGGCACGGCGGTCGCGGCACCGCGACCGATCGGGTGGCCGGGCGGCAGGTGGCTCCCGCGCACCGCGCTGTAGTCGTCGATGACCACGGGCATGCGCCGGGCGACGGCCTGCCCGGTGGCGCCCTCGTCCAGCGGGAAGCTGCCGCCGAGGCGGCAGGAGACGCCGTTCTCGGCGATCTTGTCGTACCGGCCGTGCCTGGTCTCGACGAGTGAGATGCTGCCGGCGACGGTGCCCAGGAGCTCGCGGCTGTGGGCGAGCAGGCGGTGCAGGAGCGTGCTCACCCGCAGGTCGGCGTACATGTCCGCGACGGCGGTGCCCAGCGCGAATCCCTCCGCGGCCGGTGCGACTGCGGAGGGGCCGTCGTCGTCGACGCGCATCACGTGACCATAAGAGCCGGTTGCGGCGGACGGCAACGCGGCGCCCGAACCGGGGGATTCAGTGGTGGGCGGCGCGGTGGGCGGCGAGGACGTCCAGGCCGAAGTCGGCCGTCGGGTCGCGCCACACCGAGTGCGCGTGGTTCGCCCCGCGCTGGGTGTTGTCCCACTCGACCAGCAGCCGCGGCCCCTGCAGGCGGTAGTAGTGCGGCGCGCAGGGCTCGGTCGGGCCGGCCCAGGCGACGTGGACGGCGTCGAGCGTCTCGTCGTCGGAGTAGCGGCCGAGGGGGAGACCTCGGCCGGGACGCGGTCGAGGTAGGTCGCGAGCAGCGCGCGCAGCATCTCGCGCTGGCCGGGGTCCAGCGCGGACGCCGGCAGCCCCTTCGGCACGGCGGTGTACTCGAGCGCGGCGTGATCCGCGTCCGCGTAGCCCGTGCTGGCGTCGATCGCGTCGCTCAGCGCCTGGAGCTTCGCCTGCTCGACGTCGTCGGGGAAGCGCTCGTCGCGGAAGATGCCCGCGAGCGGGACGACGCGGTCGCCCTCGGCCACGGACGTGCGGTTCGCGGTGACGCAGTCGGACGGGGCGCGGTCCAGCAGCACGGCTCGGGCCGCGAGTTCCGGGCTCAGCGACCGGACCAGCTCGCGGGCCAGGTCCTCGACCCGGGCGAGCGGCCGGTGGACGCCACCACCGAGCAGCGGCGACACGGCCGGGTCCGCGCCCAGGAAGCACGGGGTGGTGGCGACGAGCGTGCCGTCGACCACGAGGTTGTTCAGCGACACGTGGTGGCCGCCGAACCGCCAGCCCCACGGTGCCGCGCCGCCCGGCTCGCCGAACACCCGCAGGTAGTAGAGGCCGGGGTCCCGGCCGCGCTCGCGGTCGAAGAGCGTCACGAACCCTTCGGCGTGGTCGAGGACGTTCTCCAGGCTCATCGTGGTTGCGACGGTGACGTACCCGGGTGTCGACAGGCCGCTCCCGACCAGCTGCATCGCCGCCCGCTGCTGGGCGGGCCGCTGGGCGTGCATGGTGAGCCCACCGTGGTCCGTGGGGGTGTAGAACCAGCGCCGCCGCTCGGTGTCCGACGCGTCGTCCGCCGGGACCGCGCCGACGGCTACCGCGCGCTGGGCGGCGTCCAGGGTGTCGAGCCAGGCGCGTGCCGCCGCGGCCATGCGGTCGGCGACCGCGCGGGCAGGGGAGACGTCGCCGACGACCGAACCCACCGGTCAACGGTAGCGCGCCGCGGGCGACCCGGGCGGATCAGGACGACGCGTGAGCCGCCCGCAGCGGGTCAGCAGGGGGAGGTGACGCCGGCCGGGGTCTCGCCTTCGGAGTCACCGTTGAACAGGGCGCCGGACGCGACGACGTTGTTGCCGCAGAACCGGCCCTGAGTCGCCTTCGACTTGATCTTGAAGGTCTCGGCGGCCGCACCGGAGAGCTTGTTGTTCTCGACGACGTTGCCGCCGCGGTCGTACTCCTTGCCGTCGTTCTGGATCTTGATCGTGTAGCCCGCGCTGTCCGAGATCTGGTTGTTGCGCACGATGTTGCCGTAGCCGCGCAGCTCGACGTTGCTGCCCTCGAACTCCACGGACTCGGCGTTGCCGCTGCACACGTTGTCCTCGAACACGTTGTCGTGCGCGTTCTCCTTGATGTTGAAGCACTCCGACCCGAACGGCCTGATGATGTTGCGGGTGACGACGTTGTTCGAGCTCGTGTCGTCGTCGTGCATCGGCTGTTCGTCCGACTGCGGGCTGGTGCCGATGTAGACGCCCTCACCGTTGTGGTAGACGGCCCGGTCGGCGCCGTCGCCCTTGCCGTACATCCCGCAGTACTGGATCACCGAGTTGCTGATCGTGTTGTCGTGGGCGTTGTTGCGCAGCCGCACGCATTCGCCGCCCGCACCGTTGAGGAACATGTTGTTGATCGTGATCCCGGTGATGTCGCGCGACTGCTCCGACGAGCCGATGTAGACCAGCCGGCCGTCCTCGACCCGGTCCTGGATGCTCCGCTTCCAGGCGTCGATCGTGCGCAGGTCCGTGGGGAACGGGACACCTCCCAGCTGCTCCTGCCCGTCGATGGTGAAACCGTCGAGGGTGATCCAGCTGTGGTCGATGCTGAAGATCCGGCCGGTGCCGTACAGCACGGCCTGGTATCGGCCCGCCCGGTCCGTCCCGGTCTCCGGGCCCTTGATCGTGATCGGCGCGCCGGGGGCGCCGTCGCGCACGGTGGTCGGCTGCTCGTGGTAGACGCCGGGTGCGAGATTGATCGTGGTGCCCGGGGTCGCCTTCTCCAGCGCCGCCTGGATCGTCGCCAGCGGCGTCGTGGGGGTGGCCCCGTCGGCGGTGTCGCGCCCGTCGGGGCTGACGTAGAGGGGCGGCTGCGCGGCGACGGGCGCGGCACTCGACGGCGCCGTCACGCCCCCGTTCTGTGCCTCCTGCCCGTTGAGGAGAACGACGGTCAGAACGGCGAGCATCGCCACGATGACCGCGGCCAGTACGCCGATGAACACGGTGCGTCGTTGCGGCGTGCGGCTGTCCGGGGTGGGGCCCATACTGATGAGGTCTTCCGTTCCTCGTGCGACGTCCCGTGGCGCGTCCAGGCCGGACGGCGGGCGAGGTGTGACCGGAAGGCCTCCATGGGCCCGGTCACCCGGGCTCAGTCTAGTCAGTCCACCTGTGGATCACCGCCTTGCTTCGCGGCGGCGCTGATCTACAGGACACGATTGGGCGAGGACGGGATGAGGAGTCGGCGGCCCACGGGCTCGGTCGACCCCGTCCGCGGACCCGAGGTGCCGGCGGACGGAGCCCGCGGACGCTCCTTACCAGCCCCGATTCGCCACGGGCAGCGACCCGGGCGCCGGAACGCGGACCGCTGGGCGGCGGAGGGTTTCACCCTGACGTGGCATCACGGAGAGTCACGCTACACCGAGAGTTCTGATCTGCAACGTGCAGACCGGGCGGCGCGGAGTGCACGGCGTGTGCTGGTGGTGCCTGGTCTACCGGCGAGTTCGGGTGGCGGATGCAGCCCGGTACACGCACAGTGACAGTATCGGTACTGCTAGCCGTCATCCGGCAACCGTCATAGTGTGGGATCGGTGGGCGGTCGACCACGTGTCGCATGTGGAGGCGGAGTGGACAACGCATCCGCGCTGCGCCGGCAGCTCCTGGCGGAGCTGCGCCGTCTCCGTCCGCCGCACATCGTGACGCAGAAGCAGGTCGCGGACGCGCTGGACTGGTCGCCGTCCAAGGTCACCCGGATCGACAACGGCTCGGTCTCCATCAGCGTGACGGACCTGCGCGCACTGCTCGCCTACTACGGCGTCACCGATTCCGGGATCGTGGACGGGCTGGTCGACCTCGCCCGCCGCTCCCGGCGCGCCCGGTCCCCGTTCGCCGCGTTCGGCGACGTGTTCTCCCCGGACGCGCTGCGGTTCTTCGACTACGAGCACTCCGCCACGTGGATCGGATCGATCGAGCTGCTCGTCGTCCCCGGGCTGCTGCAGACGGAGGACTACGCCCGCACCGTCATGGGCGTCCACGGCGTCGGTGCCGAGCGGGCGGAGCGGTTCGTCAGCTCCCGCCGGGTGCGCCAGGAGGTGCTGGACCGTCCGGACCCGCCGACGCTGTCCTTCATCGTCGACGAGTCCGTGCTGCTGCGGGCGATCGGTGGCCGGGCGGTGATGCGAGCACAGCTGGAGCATCTCCTGGAGGCTGCGGCGCGGCCGAACGTCGAGATCCGGATCATCCCGCTGGCGTTGGGCGAGCACGTCGGCCTGCGCGGGCCGTTCGTGCTGCTGCGCTTCTCCGGCACGAACGACCCGGACGTCGTCTACATCGAGCAGCGCCGCGGCGACGCCATCTTCCAGGACGAGCTGGAGGTGACCGCGAACCACGGGCGCCTGTTCACCGAGCTCGAGAAGCGCGCTGCGTCACCGCATGACCTCTCTGCGTACGTGAAGCGGGCGATTGACAGGCTCTGAACGGCAGTGCAGACCGTTAGGCCGGGTGGGCAGCCGTCGGGTTGCGCTCACCCGGATGACGGGCACACCCGTTCGTTGACGCAACCTAGGCTTCGTTTGCTGAGCAATAGGCAATCGACTGTATGCGATACCGACGTCGCGAGGCGGAGGTCGGAGACCCTGTGAATCGCGAACCCCCATCCTTCCGAGCCGACACCGGATGGCGAAAGAGCAGTAGAAGCCAGTTCAACA
Organism: uncultured Actinomycetota bacterium; assembly: GCA_963720845.1. Lineage (GTDB taxonomy): Bacteria > Actinomycetota > Actinomycetes > Mycobacteriales > Pseudonocardiaceae > Pseudonocardia. The sequence continues at coordinate 71,949 of CAVRHG010000010.1, forward strand.
ACTGCGTCGAGGTGTGCTTCGTGGGCGACGACGTGCCGCTGCGCAACTCCCGTGACCCCGACGGTCCGGTCCTCGTGTTCACCGCACCGGAGTGGGACGCGTTCGTCGAGGGCGTGAAGCGCGGGGAGTTCGACCGCCCGCGGTGACTGCTCGTCTCGACCGGCTCAGACCACCAGTCCCAGTAGTAGCACGAAGATCAGACCGACGACCGAGATGATCGTCTCCATGATCGACCAGGTCTTGATCGTCTGCCCGACCGTGAGCCCGAAGTACTCCTTGACCAGCCAGAATCCGGCGTCGTTCACGTGGGAGAAGAACAGCGAACCGGCGCCGATGGCGAGGACCAGGAGCGAGGTGTGGGTGGGGTCGAGAGTGGTGACCAGCGGGGCGAGGATGCCCGAGGCGGTGACCGTGGCGACGGTGGCCGAGCCGGTGGCCAGGCGGATCAGCACCGCGACGAACCAGCCCACCAGCAGGACCGTGGCGGCGCCGCCGGTCACGAAGCTGGCGATGAGGTCGGCGATCTTGGTGTCGATGAGGGTCTGCTTGAACCCGCCGCCCGCGGCGACGATCAGCAGGATGCCGGCGATCGGGGGCAGGGACTGCTCGAGCGAGCCGGCGATGCCGCGGGTGTCCATCCCGGCGCCGCGGCCGAGGGTGAACATGGCCACGACGACGGCGATGAGCAGGGCGATCAGCGGGGTGCCGAGGAAGTCGAGGACGCTGCGCACCGGGTTGGCCTTGTCCGCGATGAAGATGTCGGCCAGGGCCTTGCCCATCATCAGCACCACCGGTAGCAGCACGGTGAGCAGCGTCGTCGTGAAGGTCGGGCGGCGGACCGTGCGGCGCTCGACCGCGGTGGCCGCGCCGGTGCCACCCGACGGCCCGTCGGGATCGGGGCTACCGCCGGCGGTGTGTCCGCGGTCGGGTTCGTCGTCGAACAGGTGCGGGGCGGGGACGTCCACCCAGCGGGCGGCGTAGCGGGCGAACAGCGGGCCGGCGATCGCCACGGTCGGGATCGCGATGGCCACGCCGAAGGCGAGCGTGATGCCGAGGTTCGCGTTCAGCGCGGCGATGGCGACCAGCGGGCCGGGGTGTGGCGGCACCAGGCCGTGCATCACCGACAGGCCGGCCAGCGCGGGAATGCCGACCTTGATCAGCGACAGGCCGGAGCGGCGGGCGACCAGGAAGATGATCGGCATCAGCAGCACGAGGCCGATCTCGAAGAACATCGGCAGCCCGATGAGAGCGCCGACCAGCGCCATCGCCCAGGGCAGGGTACGGGTGCTGGAGCGGCCGATGATGGTGTCGGCGATCTGGTCGCCGCCGCCGGAGTCGGCGAGCAGCTTGCCGAACATGGCGCCCAGCGCGATCAGTGTGCCGACGCCGGCGGCGGTGTCGCCGAAGCCCTTGAGGTAGCTGGTGATGGCCGCCGCAACGGCGAGCCCGGCTATACCGGCGACCACGAGCGAGCCGATGGTCAGCGCGAGGAACGGGTGCACCTTGAACCGGGTGATGAGCACGACGATCAGCGCGATGCCGACCAGCGCAGCGATGATCAGCCGGGCACCCGAGGCCGGCGGTGCGGTGGGCGCCTGGACGAGCAGGACCGGGAGCACGGTGGCGGTCACGGGGGGCCTCCTTGCCGGTCGGCGGGCGGCAGGTCGCCGCACCGGTCGCCGCCGAGTGTGACGCGCGTCGCGTCGATGCGCAGAGGCTGACCGATCGAGGTCGGGGCGTTCATCCCGACGGGGCCATCCCCACTCGGAGGAACGGACTTGCCCCCCACGGCCCGAGCGGGCGACGATCTCTCGTGCACCGTCCGAAGGGCGGTGGTCACGTTGCGTGAAGGGGAGACGAACGATGACACCTGAGCCGGAGGATTCGGACGACTACGGGTACGACCTCGCGCACGAGGTCAAGACGGCATTGCGCATTCCCCTCGCCCGTCGCCGCACCTCCTCGTACCGCGGCACCGGCCGTCCGGTGGACCCGGACGGCGGCGACCTCGGCTACGACGAGTCCCACGACCTCTAGGAACTCCAGGTGCTCAGGAGGGCAGCAGCACCGACCGCAGGTCGCGCCGCGGGGTGGCCGGGAGCTCCCCCGCGGCCGTGGCAGGCCAGCCGACCCGTACGAGGATCTGTGGCTGCCGCGCGGTCTGCAGCGCTTGGCCGATCGCGTCGCGAGACTGCGCCACTTCGGTGGCCTGGCTGAGCGGCGTCGTGGCCAGCCGGTGCCGCGCCGCGTGCAGCAGCACCGCGCTGAGCGCCTCGCCGGCGCCTAGGCGGTCCGCCGTGGTGTCGCCCTCGGTGACGATCACCATCAGCTCGGCGGCGTCCGCGACCTCGTCGGTGGCGGGGGTGGCGGATCCGGCCGCCGGGCGGGGCTGGGTGAGCTGTGCCTGCCCGGGGAAGGTACGCAGCGGAAACCCGTTCTCCAGCGGTGTCGCGATGTTGCCCGCCCCGATGCCGTCCTGGGTGCCGGCCGCGCGCCGGGTCCAGAGCTGCAGCTCGGCGGCGTAGCCCGGCGCGAACCGCTGGCGCGCCGCCGCCTCGCGGAAGGCGGCGACGAGCCGCTCGCGGGTCGCGGCGTCGGCGACGGGCACGAGGTCCGCTCCGGCGTGGCGGGCCTGCTCGGCGAGTTCGGCGAGCAGCTCCGCCGGCACCGGGCGGTGGCTCATCCGGCGGCGCTCGGTGTGCCGGCGATCGATCTGGCTGTACAGCGCGGCGGCGACCGGGTCGGCCGGGCCCGAGGTCGGGGTGACCGTGGCGAGGTGGTCGCCGTTCCCCGGGTCGGGATAGGCGACGATGCAGCCGAGGCCACGCGCCGCGAGCGCCACGCGCAGGTGGTGCAGCGCGGCGCCACAGCTCAGCATGAGATCGCGGCCGTCGGGGTCGGTGCCGGTGAGCTGGCGGCCGCGGTCGGCGTGCAGCTCGACGTCGTTGCGCCCGAACCGCCATTGCCAGGGTTGGGTGTTGTGCACCGACGGCGCCGCCAAGGAGTCCTCCACCGCCGTCACGAGATCGCTGTTGCGGGTCATCTTTCCGGTCGCCTCCGGCCTCACGTCCATCACGTTGCCGATCCCAGGGTTGTGCCGGGACCCCGCGGCGCGCAGGGGGCGTTGGTCACCGGATCCGGGGCGATCGGCCCCTGCGGGCGGGAGGGCGCGGGCGTGACGGCGCGGGGCTACCCCTGGTCCGACCCGGGCGCCTGATCCGGCCCGGGGGTCGGCGGCGTGCGGTCGCGGCGGACCCGCCTGCCGACCTCGTCGACGCTGGCGGCCAGGGCCTGCGTCACGCTGGCGGCCGCGCGCCGCGCCTCGGCCTGCACCTCGGGGGCGCGCAGGCGCTCGCCCAGGGCGGTCGCGGCGTCGTCGGCGGCATCCAGCGGTGAGCGGGGGGACGGGACGGCGCCGATTGGCGGATCAACCGAGGTCTCGCCGCCGGTCGCGGCACCCGGGTCGGGCGCGCCCACGACCGGGGCCGCCGGCGGTACCGGGGCTGCCGTCGACGTCTGCGCGCCTCCTCTTTCCGGAGCGTCGGACTGCGGCCTGCGCAGCTCGCCCGCCAGCGACCGGAGGTTCCTCCCCGCGGCCGACCAGGCAGCACGGATGTCGACCCGGGCCGATGCGGCCGCGCCCAGTGCCTGCTCGTCGGCGGCCGACGGCTCCTCGCGCGGGATGAGCACCCACGCCGCGAGGTAGGCCAGCAGCCCCGCACCACCGGTCAGCAGGGTGACGGCGACCACCGCGATCCGCAGCAGCAGCGGGTCGAGGCCCGCCGAGCGGGCCACTCCGGCACAGACACCACCGAGGACGGCACCGGACCGGCTGCGTCGGATGCCGGACCGCGGGGGTACGGGTGCAGTCATGTGCCCGACTCTGCCGCCGGGACCGCGTCGCGGCCACCCCTGTGCGCCGACCGGCGCAAGTGGACACCGCACCCTGGATCACGTGGGCTGCCCGTGCCGTCAGGGAGTGGCGGGCGCCATGTGCCGGTCCAACCGCAGCATCGCCACTGCTCCCGCGGCGGGGCCCAGCGCGAGCAGCGCGACCGCTGCCGGCCACCCCGCGCGCTCGGCGATCAGCGGCGTCGCCTGGATCGTGACGATCGTGAGCAGGAAGCCGATCGCGGTCTGGGTGGTCAGTGCGGTGCCGGTGTAGCGCGGATCCACGACCTGGGAGGTGCACGCCGAGAACAGCCCGGAGTCGGCGATCACGGCCGCACCCCAGACGAACACCAGCGCCAGCACGATGAGCGGCGGGCCGCCGAACGCGAACGCGGCCAGCACGCAACAGGTGCCGCTGACCGCCATCGCCAGTGCCGCCAGCCGAGCTCGCCCGACCCGGTCGCCCAGCCAGCCGCCGACCAGGCACCCGGCGACCCCCGCCACACCGATCGCGAGGAAGGCGAGCACACCGACGGGCAGCGGCGCACCGGTCGTCGCGGTGCTCGCGGCGAGGTAGGCGGGCAGCCACGTCCACATCGCGTACAGCTCCCACATGTGCCCGAAGTAGCCGAGGTTGGCCAGCCGCGGCCCCCGCTCGCGGAACAGGGTCAGCGCGTACCGCGGCCGGAACGGCGGGGCGGGCGCGGCCAGCGGGCCGGGGCGGACGACCCGCGCCGCGAGCAGCCCGCCCGCCGCGGCGCTCGCCGCGGCCACCAGCAGCACCGCCCGCCACGGCAGCGCGCCGAACGCGCTGATCAGCTGGGGGAGCGAGCTGCCCAGCGTCAGGGCACCGACCAGCACGCCGAGGGCGAAGCCGCGTCCGCGGTCGAACCACGACGTCATGAGCTTCAGGCCGGTCGGGTAGACCCCGGCGAGGGCGACGCCGGTGAGGAACCGCAGCGGAACCGCCACCGCGAGGCCGCCGGCGAACGCGGCGACGCAGGCCGTCGCCGCGGCCGCGACGAGCGCGCACACGGCGACGAGCCGGTGCGCGGGGACGCGGTCGGCGAGGTTGAGCACGGCCGCCGTCACGGCGCCGGTGACGAAGCCGAGCTGGACCGAGGCCGTCAGCCACACGGCGCCGGCCGCGGTCAGGTGCCACTCGGCGCGGAGCGCGGGGACGACGGCGGACGCCGAGAACCACGTCGCCATGACCAGCACCTGCACGGCGGCGATGGCGGCGAGCTGCCGGAGAGCGGATCGCTCCATTGCCCTCCCGCCGCCGCCCACCCGCGGGTGCCCGCGCAGGAGCACTCTGCCCCATGCGCCGCTGTGCCGCACCGCTCCGGGACGGCGCACCGTCGGCGAGTCGGTAGTGGCGCGGTCCACTTACCGCCCTCCGCGAGGGGCGTTACAAAAGAATCTTCTCCCACCACGAGACGAACTTGGCGTGCCGAGGGGTGTGCCGAGGAGGCGACGGCCATGTCGACCACTGCCGGTACCGAGGCGCCCACCGTCCACATTCTCTGGATCAACGCGGGGTTGAGCTGCGACGGCGACTCCGTGTCGTTGACGGCGGCGACCCAGCCGAGCATCGAGGAGATCGCGCTCGGGGCGCTGCCCGGCCTGCCGAAGATCGCCGTGCACTGGCCGCTGATCGACTTCGAGTGCGGGCCGGACAAGGGCGCGGACACGTTCATCGAGTGGTTCTTCAAGGCCGACCGCGGCGAGCTGGAGCCGTTCGTGCTCGTCGTCGAGGGGTCGATCCCGAACGAGGCGATCAAGTCCGAGGGCTACTGGTGCGGCTTCGGCAACAACCCCGAGACCGGGCAGCCCATGACCACCAGCGAGTGGCTCGACCGGCTGGCCCCGAAGGCGCTCGTCGTGCTCGCAGTGGGCACGTGCGCGACGTACGGCGGCATCCACGCGATGGCCGGCAACCCGACCGGCGCCATGGGCGTCGCCGACTACCTGGGCTGGGGCTGGAAGAGCAAGGCGGGCATTCCGATCGTCAACGTGCCGGGCTGCCCGGTGCACCCCGACAACCTCTCGGAGACCATCCTCTACCTGCTCTACCAGGCCACCGGCGCCGCCCCGATGATCCCGCTGGACGACGCGGGCCGGCCGACGTGGCTCTTCGGCGCGACCGTGCACGAGGGCTGCGACCGCGGCGGCTACTACGAGCAGGGCGACTTCGCCACCGAGTACGGCCAGCCGACGTGCATCGTCAAGCTCGGCTGCTGGGGCCCGGTCGTGAAGTGCAACGTGCCCAAGCGGGGGTGGATCAACGGCGTGGGCGGCTGCCCGAACGTCGGCGGGATCTGTATCGGCTGCACGATGCCCGGCTTCCCGGACAAGTTCATGCCGTTCATGGACGCCCCGCCGGGGAGCACCGTCTCGGGGGCCGCGAGCGGGGCCTACGGCAAGCTCATCCGCCGCCTGCGGAACATCACGATGAAGACCGTCGACACCGAGCCACGCTGGCGCAGCAAGGGCTCCGAGCTCAAGACCGGCTTCACGAAGACCTGGTGAGGAGCCCCCGATGACCGCCACGGCGCCGCGCACGACCGACACCGAGAAGACCCAGCTCGTCGAGATGGCCTGGGACCCGATCACCCGGATCGTGGGCAGTCTCGGCATCTACGCGAAGATCGACTTCGGGAACCGGCGCGTCGCCGAGTGCCACAGCACGTCGTCGATCTTCCGCGGCTACTCGATCTTCATGAAGGGCAAGGACCCGCGGGACGCGCACTTCATCACCAGCCGGATCTGCGGGATCTGCGGTGACAACCACGCCACGTGCTCGGTCTACAACCAGAACATGGCCTACGGGGTCGCTCCGCCGCACCTCGGTGAGTGGATCATCAACCTCGGCGAGGCGGCCGAGTACATGTTCGACCACAACATCTTCCAGGAGAACCTGGTCGGGGTCGACTACTGCGAGAAGATGGTCGCCGAGACCAACCCGGGCGTGCTCGAGCAGGCCAACCGTACCGAGTCGCCGCACGCCGCGGACCACGGCTACAAGACCATCGGCGACATCATGCGGGCGCTCAACCCGTTCACCGGCGAGTTCTACCGCGAGGCACTGCAGGTCAGCCGGTACACGCGGGAGATGTTCTGCCTGATGGAGGGCCGGCACGTCCACCCGTCGACGCTCTACCCGGGCGGGGTCGGCACGGTCGCGACCGTCCAGCTCTTCACCGACTACTACACCCGGCTGATGCGCTACGTGGAGTTCATGAAGCGCGTCGTGCCGATGCACGACGACCTGTTCGACTTCTTCTACGAGGCGCTGCCCGGCTACGAGGAGGTCGGCCGCCGCCGCGTGCTGCTGGGCTGCTGGGGCTCGCTCAACGACCCCGACCACTGCGACTTCGACTACCGGCACATGACCGACTGGGGCCGGAAGATGTTCGTCAGCCCCGGCGTGGTGGTCGACGGCAAGCTCGTCACGAACGACCTCGTGACGATCAACCTGGGCATCCGGATCCTGCTGGGCTCCTCGTTCTACCGGGACTGGGAGGACCAGGAGACGTTCGTGACGCACGACCCGCTCGGCAACCCGGTCGACCGGCGCCACCCCTGGAACCAGACCACGATCCCGGCCCCGCAGAAGCGCGACTTCGACGACAAGTACAGCTGGACGATGTCGCCGCGCTGGTTCGACGGCACGGACCACCTGCCGCTGGACACCGGCGGCGGCCCGCTGGCCCGGCTCTGGGCGACGGCGCTGGGCGGGCTCGTGAACTGTGGCGGCTTCGTGGTCTCCACCGGGCACAGCGTGCAGATCAACCTGCCGCGCACCGTGCTGCGCCCCGAGGTGAGCTTCGAGTGGACGCCGCCGACGGACAAGCAGGGCAGGCCGCTGTCCAACGCGATCGAGCGCAACCGGGCCCGGACGTACTTCCAGGCCTACGCGGCGGGGGTCGCGCTGCACTTCGTCGAGCAGGCCCTCGCCGAGGTGCGGGCCGGCAACAGCAAGACCTGGAAGAAGTTCAAGGTGCCGGACGAGGCCGTGAGCTGCGGGTTCACCGAGGCCGTCCGCGGTGTGCTGAGCCACCACATGGTGATCCGCAAGGGGAAGATCGCGAACTACCACCCGTACCCGCCGACGCCGTGGAACGGCAGCGTCCGCGACAGCTACGGCACCCCCGGCCCGTACGAGGACGCCGTGCAGAACACGCCGATCTTCGAGGAGAACGGCCAGGATCAGTTCAAGGGCATCGACATCATGCGGGCGGTCCGCAGCTTCGACCCGTGCCTGCCCTGCGGCGTCCACATGTACCTTGGGAACGGGAAGCCGATCCACAAGATGCACTCGCCCGCCACCTTGAACGTGATCTGAGGTCGCGTGAACGCGCCTCGGGATCCGCAGGAGCTGGCCGCCGGCATCGAGGCGCTCCTCGACGACATCGCCGCGCACGCGGGCGAGCCGGCCCGGGCGGCCGCGGAGGAGCTGGTGCGGCGGCTGATGCAGTTCTACGGGGCCGGGCTCGAGCAGCTCATGGCGACGTTGGACGCCGCGGGCGGCGCGGACCTGCAGCGCCGGGTGGCGGCGAACCCGCTGCTCGGCGGCCTGCTGGCGCTGCACGACCTGCACCCGGTGGAGCTCGCGACGCGGCTGCGGTACGCGCTGGACACGGCGCGGCGGCGCCTCGGCAGCCACGGCGTCGGGATCGAGCTGACCGGCGTCGACGGCGACGGCATGGTGCGCGTGCGGATCCCGGGCGGCTGCGGGGTCGACACGGTCCGGGACGTGGTCGAGGCGGCGGTGGCGGAGGCGGCACCGGATACCGCGGGGGTCGTGTTCGACCGGGCGGCGGCCGAGCCGCCGCTGTTGCAGATTGGTGTACGCCCACCGGCGGAGGTCGTCCGGTGACCCGATCCCTGCGGCGCTTCCTGCGTGAGCCCGACGGCCCGCAGGCGCCGCCGCAGGAACGGTGCGAGCTGTGCGCGACGCCGGTGGCCGCGGAGCATCCGCACCTCGTCGAGCCCGCGGAGCGGCGGCTGCTGTGCGCGTGCACGCCGTGCGGGGTGCTGTTCAGCGAGCCGGGGCTGAGGTATCGGAGAGTGCCGGACCGGTACCTGTACGATACCGGGTTTGTGCTGTCCGACACGCAGTGGGACGAGCTGCAGGTGCCGGTCGGGATGGCGTTCTTCCTGGTCAACTCGATCCGCCGAGCAGTCGTCGCCTGCTATCCGAGCCCGGCGGGGGCGACCGAGAGCGAGCTGTCGCTCGCGGCGTGGGCGGACGGGGTGGGGATGTCCGCGCTCGCCGGACTGATGGAGCCGGACGTCGAGGCCCTGCTGGTGCGCCGCGACGACGCCGGGCGGGGCGGCCGGGCTGAGGCCCTGCTCGTCCCGATCGATGCCTGCTACCGGCTGGTCGGGCTGGTGCGCCTGCACTGGAAGGGGTTCGACGGCGGTACCGAGGCGTGGACAGCGATCGACGCCTTCTTCGCGGAGCTGCGGCAGGGGGCGGTCGCATGGTGAGCATCGCCCGGGGTGGGACGGCGCCGTGCTGAGGTTCACCTGCGCGGGGGCGCGGCCCGAGCCGTACGCGGCCGGGCCGACCGTTCAGCTCGACCTCGGGATCAGCGCGGACCGTCCCGTCCACACCGTCGCCCTGCGGACGCAGATCCGGATCGAGCCGCGGCGCCGCCGGTACACGGCCGACGAGGCCGCACGGCTGAGCGACCTGTTCGGCGAGCCCGCCCGCTGGGGCGAGACGCTCAACCCGCTGCAGCTCGCCACCGTCGCCACCATGGTGCCGGGGTTCACCGGGTCGACCACGGTGCCGCTGGTGGTCCCGCTGACCTACGACCTCGACATCGCCGCGACGAAGTACCTCCACGGCCTGGACGGCGGGGACGTGCCGGTGCTGTTGCTGTTCTCCGGCACGGTCTTCACCGGTGCGCCGGACCGAGTGCAGGTCGAGCTGGTGCCGTGGCACGAGGAGGCGACGTTCCGGCTGCCGGTGGCGGTGTGGCGGGCGGCGATGGACGCCCACTTCCCGGACGCCGGTTGGGTGCGGCTGCGTCGCGACACCCTCGAGGCACTGCGCGCGTACCGCTCGGAGCGGGTGCTGCCGACGTGGGACGACACGGTGGAGCGGCTGCTGAAGGAGGCGCCGTGACGACCCCGGCCCCGGCCGCCCTCGCCGCCGCCCGCGACGAGGCCGCCCGCGTCGCCGACGCCGTGCTCTTCGAGGGCTACCTGCTCTACCCCTACCGCGCCTCGGCGCAGAAGAACCGCCTGCGGTGGCAGTTCGGCGTCCTCACCCCGCCCGGGTTCCCCGACGAGCCGGACCGCTCCCGCACCGAGGTCCTGCTCGAACGCCGCACCGGCGCCGTCCTGCACCTGCGACTGCGGTTCCTGCAGCTGCGCGCCCGGTCCGTGCACGACACCGACGGCCTTTCCGTCGACGAGCTGGTCGACGGCGACGAGCGGCACTTTCCCTGGGAGGAGGGCGTGCCACGGGAGGTGGACGCGTCGCTCCCCGTCGACGGGCCGGGCGCGCACACCGTGCCCTTCGCGCTCCCCGCGGAGCACACCGTCGAGCCCGTCAACGGCGGCCGCGTCGAGCGGCGTTGCCTGCCGCTGAACGGGCGGCTCGTCGTCTCCGCGGACCCGCTGCCCGGGCCGTACGACGTCCTGCGCCTGCGCATCGATGTCGTCAACGACTCCGCCTGCCCCGACGGCGCCCCGCGCGAGGTCGCCCTGCGGACGTCGCTCATCGCCGCGCACACCCTGGTCGCCGTCACCGCCGGCGCGTTCCTCTCGGCCACCGACCCGCCCGAGTGGGCCCTTCCCGCGACCCGCGAGCTGGACAACCGGCACACCTGGCCGGTGCTCGCCGGGCCGGAGGGGCGCGCGGACCTGCTGCTCTTGAGCCCGATCATCCTCGCGGACCACCCGCAGCTGGCTCCGGAGAGCCCGACGGACCTGTTCGACGGCACCGAGATCGACGAGATCCTCAGCCTGCGCACGCTGGTGCTCACCGACGAGGAGAAGGCGGAGGCGCGGGCCACGGACCCGCGCGCGGCCGCGGTCGTCGACGCCGTGGACGCGATGCCCCCGGAGATCTGGGAGCGCCTGCACGGGGCGATCCGCACACTGCAGCCGGCCGCTCCGGCCGACGTCCCCGTTCACGACCCGGTCTTCGACACCGACGTGCCCTGGTGGGATCCCGGCGCCGACACCTCCGTCGATCCCGAGACCGACGCCGTCCTCGTCGGCGGCACGCCGGTCGCCAAGGGCAGTCGGGTACTGCTGCGGCCGCGTCCGGGCGGCGACATCCAGGACCGCTTCCTCGACGGCCTCCCGGCCACGGTGCACGCTGTGCTGCACGACGTCGACGGCGAGGTGCACGTCGCGGTCTCCGTCGACGGCGACCCGGCCGCGGAGCTGCAGGTCGCGCACGGCCGGTTCCGCTACTTCCACCCCGACGAGATCGAGGTGCTGGCATGACCGGGTTCTGGCAATGAACCGCGTCCTCGTCGCCGGTGTCGGCAACGTCTTCCTCTCCGACGACGGGTTCGGGGTCGAGGTGGCGCGCCGGCTCGTCGGGCGTGACCTGCCGGCCGGCGTCGAGGTCGCCGACATCGGCATCCGCGGCATGCACCTGGCCTACCGCCTGCTCGACGGGTACCGCGTGCTCGTCCTCGTCGACGCGGTCCGCCAGGGTCACCCGCCCGGCACGCTCTCCCTGCTCGAACACGACCTGGACGGCCCGTCGGACGAGGCCGCCCGGTTCGATGCGCACGGCATGGAACCCGGGGCCGTCCTGACGATGCTGGACCAGCTGGCGCACGGCGTCGGCGTCGAGCGACCGGTCGACCGGGTGCTCGTCGTCGGCTGCGAGCCCGCGTCCGTCGACGAGGGAATCGGACTGTCCGAACCGGTGGCCGCGGTCGTCGACCGAGCGGCGCAGGCGGTCGTCGACCTGGTCGGCGACCTGCTCGATGAGGAGGTTCAAGATGATCAAGTTGCTGCTGGTGGCCGCGATCGTGGTGGCGGTGGCGGTCGCCGCCACCCAGACGCCTGACGCCAAGCGATACCGCAAGATCCGCTCGATGTAGGGACGGTAAGCATGTGCCTGGGGATCCCCGGCGAGATCGTCGAGATCCTCGCCGATCGCGAGGATCTGGCGATGGTCAGCGTCGAGGGCGTCAAACGTGTGGTGAACATCGGTCTGCTGGAGGACGAGCCGCTCGTCCCCGGCGACTGGATCCTCATCCACGTCGGCTTCGCCCTCTCCAAGATCGACGAACGCGAGGCGAAGGCGTCCCTGGAATGGCTGACCGGGGTCGGTGACGCCTACACCGACGAACTGGCGGCCCTCGCAGACAGTGACATCACGTGAGGGGACATCAGATGAGGTTCGTCCCATGAAATACGTCGACGAGTTCCGCGACGCCGGGACGGCCCGCGCGCTCGCCACGCGGATCGCCGCGCTGTGCGAGCCGGGCCGGCGCTACAAGTTCATGGAGGTGTGCGGGGGCCACACGCACACGATCTACAAGCACGGGCTGGAGGACTACCTGCCCGAGACCGTCTCGCTGGTGCACGGCCCCGGCTGCCCGGTCTGCGTGATCCCGATGGGCCGGGTCGACGACGCCATCGCCATCGCGGAGCACGACGACGTCATCCTCACGACCTTCGGCGACATGCTGCGCGTCCCCGGCGGCCGCGGGTCGTTCTTCGACTCCAAGGCCGCGGGCGCGGACATCCGGATGGTCTACTCGCCGCTGGACGCGCTGAAGGTCGCGCGCAAGAACCCCGACAAGCGCGTCGTGTTCATGGCGATCGGGTTCGAGACCACCGCGCCGTCGACGGCGATGACGGTGCTGCGCGCCGCGGCCGAGGGCCTCGACAACTTCTCGATCTTCTGCAACCACGTGACGATCATCCCGGCGATCAAGGCGATCCTGGACTCGCCGGACCTGCGGCTCGACGGCTTCATCGGGCCCGGGCACGTGTCGACGATCATCGGGTGCCGGCCGTACGAGTTCATCGCGCGCGAGTACGGCAAGCCGTTGGTGTGCGCGGGGTTCGAGCCCCTGGACATCCTGCAGTCGGTGTACCAGCTGCTCCTGCAGCTCCACGAGAACCGCTGCGAGATCGAGAACCAGTACGCCCGCGTCGTGCCGTGGGACGGGAACCTCAAGGCGCTGCAGGTGATCGGCGAGGTGATGGAGCTGCGGCCGCACTTCGAGTGGCGCGGCCTCGGCTTCATCGCACAGTCGGCGCTGCGGGTGCGCGAGAAGTACGCAGGGTTCGACGCCGAGCGGATCTTCGCGGTGCCCGGTGTGCGGGTCGCCGATCCCAAGGCGTGCCAGTGCGGCGAGGTGCTCAAGGGCGTGCTGCGGCCGTGGGAGTGCAAGGTGTTCGGCACCGCGTGCACGCCGGAGACCCCGATCGGGACGTGCATGGTCTCCAGCGAGGGTGCCTGCGCGGCGTACTACAACTTCGGCCGGTTCAGCCGGGAACGCGTGAAGGAGGCGACCCGGGCATGACGACATCGGCCGGTTGGGCGGAGGAGGCGGTCCGCGCGCACGCCGGCGCCGAGCACCTGACCCGCGAGGAGCAGGTGCTGGAGCGGATCGCGAGGGCCCGGGCGCGCAAGCCGCAGGATCCGCGAGGAGCGGATCACGCTCTCGCACGGGGCGGGCGGGAAGGCGACCCACACCCTGATCGAGGCCGTGTTCCTCGACGCCTTCCGCAACCCGCTGCTCGAACCCCTGGAAGACGGCGCGACGCTGACGACCGCCGCCGGCCGGCTCGCGTTCACCACGGACTCGTTCGTCGTCTCGCCGCTGTTCTTCCCGGGCGGCGACATCGGCGACCTCGCCGTGAACGGCACCGTCAACGACCTGGCGATGTGCGGGGCGCGACCGCTGTACCTGTCGTGCGGGTTCATCCTCGAGGAGGGGTTCCCGGTCGCCGACCTGCAGCGCATCGTCGCCTCGATGGCCGCCGCGGCCACCCGGGCCGGGGTGCAGATCGTCACCGGTGACACGAAGGTCGTCGAGCGGGGCAAGGCGGACGGTTGCTACATCACGACGGCGGGCGTCGGGCTGCTGGACCGGCCGGCGACGCTGTCCGCCGCCGCCGCGCAGCCGGGGGACGTCGTGCTGGTCTCGGGCCCGATCGGGGACCACGGCATCACGGTCATGCTCGCCCGCGGCGAGCTGGACATCGAGGCCGACATCGTCTCGGACACCGCGCCGCTGCACGAGCTGACGGCGGCGCTGCTCGACGCCGTGCCGGACGGGGTTCGGCTGCTGCGCGACGCCACCCGCGGGGGGGTGGCGACGATCTGCAACGAGGTCGCGGTGGCCTCGCAGGTCGCGGTCGTGCTGGACGAGCGCGCAGTGCCGGTGCGGCCCGAGGTCAACGGTGCGTCGGAGCTGCTCGGGATCGACCCGCTGTACGTGGCGTGCGAGGGACGTCTGGTGGCGGTCGTCGCTGCGGATCGGGCCGACGACGCGCTGGCCGCGCTGCGGTCGCTGCCCCTCGGGGAGGGCGCCGCGCGGATCGGGGCGGTGCGCGACGACCCGCCCGGCCTGGTGCTGCTGCGCACGTCGTTCGGCGGCACCCGGATCGTGGACCTGCTCGTGGGCGATCCGCTGCCCAGGATCTGTTGACGTGCACGAGCTGGCGATCACCGAGAGCATCGTCGCGGCGGTGGTGGAGCGGATGCCGGACACGCCGGTGTCGCGGGTGTACCTCTCGATCGGACGGCTGTCCGGGGTGGTGCCCGACGCCGTCCGGTTCTGCTTCGACCTGGTGACGGCCGGCACCCCCCTGGACGGCGCGGAGCTGGAGATCGACGAGCCGCACGGGCGGGTGTCGTGCCGGGGCTGCGGCACCGAGTTCGACTCGGACGAGGTGCTGGTGCTGTGCCCGTGCGGCAGCGCGGACGTCGAGCTGCTGCGCGGGCGTGAGCTGCGGATCCGATCGGTGGAGGTGGCGGCCTGATGTGCGGGACGTGCGGGTGCGCCGGGGAGGCTGTCGTCGTCGGGCAGGGCGGCGAGCACGGTCACGAGCACGCCCACGACGACGCGCACGGCCACGCGGACGTCGTCGTCGGGGTGGCCCGGACCGTGCCGCTCGAGATCGACGTGCTCGCCAAGAACGACGGGCTGGCCACCGTCAACCGGGAGTGGCTCGCGCGGCGGGGGATCGTCGCGCTCAATCTGATGAGCTCGCCCGGATCGGGCAAGACGACGCTGCTGGAGCGGACCGTCCGGGAGCTGGACCTGCCGGTGTCGGTGCTGGAGGGCGACCAGGAGACGGTGCTCGACGCCGAGCGGATCGGCGCCGCGGGCGCCCGCGTCGTGCAGATCAACACCGGGGCGGGTTGCCACCTGGACGCGGAGATGGTGGCGCGGGCGCTGCCGGCGCTGGCCCGCGGCCGTCGGTTCGGTGGTGTTCATCGAGAACGTCGGCAACCTCGTGTGCCCGGCGCTGTTCGACCTCGGCGAGCGCGCCCGCGTCGTGATCATGTCCGTGACCGAGGGGGCGGACAAGCCGCTGAAGTACCCGCACATGTTCCGGACCGCGGACCTGGTGCTGCTCAACAAGGTCGACCTCCTGCCGTACGTCGACTTCGACGTGGCCGCCTGCGTCGCCGCGGCCCGGCGCGCACGTCCGGGCGTGGCGGTGCTGGAGGTGTCGGCGACGCGGGGCGAGGGGCTCGCGGGCTGGTACAGCTGGCTGCGGGAGCTGATCGTGCGGGAGAAATCGAGGGCGCCGCAGGGGGATAGGCGCCGGACGATCGGGTGACCCTGAGCTGGCCTGATCGTGGGGCAGGAAAACGCCCCTGTTCGGGCCGGGTAGTGGCCGGAGGATCAGGCACCCACCGCACGACCTCGACCCGGTGCACGTCGCGTAGCCAGTCTTCGCGGAGCTTCTCGGCGAAGAGCGCGCCGGGGTCGTCGTACTTGCCCGCGCCGTCGGCCTCGCCGACCACGCGACCGATCAGCATGCTCACCTTCGCGACGTGACCTCGTTTGTCGCTGAACGGCACCTGCAGGCGGGGTCGGGGCAGCCCTGCTTCCAGCAGCCACCATCGCGAGCTCGACTCGAACCAGTTCGCGGCGAGCGGATCGGCCCGGTCGACGACCAGCTCGGCGACCCGCTCGGCGGTTCGTGACCGGGTCCGGCGGCGACGTAGCGCGGCGTCGAGCGGTGGATGTCGTGAGATTGCGGGCCAGCGCGGCGTCGGCGACAGCGAGCGCGGAGTCCGGCGGCAGCACGTCGCAACAGTCGAGCACCAGGCGCGCGCGGGTGAGCACCGGAACACCGGCAACATCGATCAGCTGCCTGCGCGACGAGGACCGTGCGCGCCGCGCAGGGCGCCTGTCCGGCTTCGTTGGTTACCGG